>CAZYUL010000085.1:0-11500 GCA_964650715.1 uncultured Gemmatimonas sp.
TGATCGAGTGCCGCGTGAACGCCGAGGATCCGGCGCGGAACTTCCAGCCGAGCCCGGGACGCATCGACGTCTTCCACATGCCGGGCGGCAACGGCGTGCGGATAGACACGCACGCCTACGCCGGCTACTCCGTTCCGCCGTACTACGACTCGATGATCGCCAAGCTCATCGTGCACGGGCGCGACCGCGGCGAGGCGCTGGCGAAGATGCGCCTCGCCCTCGAGACCTTCATCGTGCAGGGCGTGACGACCACGATCCCCTTCCTCGGGGCGCTCATGAGCCACGAGCGCTTCGTCGCCGGCGACGTGCACACCAAGTTCCTCGAGCAGGAAGGCGCCGACCTCTTCAAGCCGGCGGACGCCGCGAAGGGATGATCCCGCCGGTCGCGCGGCCGACGCCGCCCGCGATCGCGACGGTCACGCGCTGGCAGGACCTCACACCGGGGCAGCTCCGAGGGCACGTGGCGGTCGTGCTGGACGTCCTGCGCTGGTCCACCGTCGTCGCGACGGCCCTGCGGAACGGCGCCGATGGCATCGAGTGCGCCCGCACGCCCGAGGAGGCGCTCGCGCTGGCACGCCGCCTCGGACGCGACCGAGCGCTCGTCGCGGGGGAGCGCGAGGCGCGACCCCCGGACGGCTTCGACCTCGGGAACTCCCCGGGGCTGTTCTCACCGGACCGCGTCGCGGGCCGCCTGATCGTGATGACGACGACCAACGGCACCAACGCGCTCGCGCAGACCGAGGGAGCGTCCGTCCGCCTCGTGGGGTGCTTCGCGAACTTCGCCAGCATCGCCGAACGCTTGCGATCCGAGCGCGCCGCCGGCCGGCCCGTCCTGCTCGTCGCCGCCGGTCAGGACGGTGTGCCGACCCCCGAGGACACCGCCTGCGCCGGTGCGCTGGCCGAGGCGCTGGGGGGATCCGACTCCTGGTCCGAGGCGACCCGCGGGGCGGTGGCCCTCTGGGGGGCGAACGGCCGTTCCCCGGCTCGCGCCGTGCACGGATCGCCTCATGCTGCCACGCTCCGCGAGGCGGGGTTCGAGGGGGACCTCGACGCCTGCGCCACCCTCTCCTCCGCCGCCGTCGTCCCCGAGGCGATGTCCGGGCTCCGCGTCACCCGGGGCGCCCCCCGCGCGTCACATTCATCGGGCCACTGATCACCCGCGGGTTCGGGGCGCGATTCTTGCCGAATTGCACTGCGGGTCATTCGCTTGACGTTGGTGACGTAGGTCACCATTGTTGGGCGCTCGGTAGCAGGGAGGCAGCGGGTGAGCCAGGACACCTACGAGACGACCGGGACAGGGGCGGAACCGCTCATCGAGCGCCTCCGGCGCGCGACGATCGGCCGCTACGACGTGTACGCCGAGCTCGGCTCCGGCGGCATGGCGTCGGTGTTCCTCGCGCTCGACCTCGCGCTCGAGCGCAAGGTCGCGATCAAGGTCATGTCCCCGGCGCTCACGAACTCCCCCGACGCGCTGGAGCGCTTCAAGCGCGAGGCCAAGGTCGCCGCCGCGCTGAGCCATCCGAACATCATCCCCGTGTACGCGGTCGGCGACGATCCGCAGCTCGCGTACTTCGTGATGAAGTACATCGAGGGACGGAGCCTCGACTCGGTGGTCCGCGAGTCCGGGGCGCAATCCATCCCGTTCGTCCAGATGATCATGTCGTACGCGGGCTCGGCGCTCCACTACGCGCACCAGCGCGGCGTGGTCCACCGCGACGTGAAGCCGGCGAACTTCATGCTCGACCAGGACGGCTGGCTCGTCGTCACCGACTTCGGCATCGCGAAGATGGAGGACGGGCACGGCCTCACGATGTCGGGGACGCTGATCGGCACCCCGTACTACATGAGCCCGGAGCAGTTCAACGGGCAGGCGATCACCGGCGCATCCGACCAGTATGCGCTCGGCATCGTCGCCTACGAACTCCTCACCGGGAAGACGCCGTACCACGGACCGACCATCGCCGAGGTGATGCGCGGGCACCTGATAGACGACGTGCCGCCGATCCGCGAGCTGAGGCCCGAGGTGCCGGCGGCGCTGGAGGCGTGCATCTCGCGGATGCTGGCGAAGGCGCCGGCCGACCGGTTCCCGTCGCTCGGCGACGCGGTCGCGGCATTCGGCGCGGTGCCGCCGACCGAGGAGGCCGAGGTCCGAACGCAGATCATCTCGCTGGCCAAAAGCGGCGCGATGAACCAGCCGCGGATGAGCGTGCCACTGAGCCCGGTGCCGCAGGCGCGGAGATCGGCCAAGTCCGCCGCGCAGCGCACGGTCGCGCGCGGCGCGCCATCCGCGATGAGCGAGCCGGCGGAGATCGGTCCGCGGGACCCGACGCCGAAGATCGCCGCGAGGCCGGTGCCGGCACCGCCGCCACCGCAGCGGTCGGCGGCGCGGTGGGCCGTGCCGCTCGTCTTCCTCCTTGGAGGCGCCGGAGGGGCCGTCGCGTACTTCCGTCCGGAGCTGATCGGCCTGCCCTCCAAGCAGCCGCCGCAGGTGGCGCAGGCGCCCGTTGTGGTCCCCCCGCCCCCGACGCAGCCGGATAGCGCCGCCCTGGCCGCCGCTGCCGCGGCAGCCGCGACCCCGCCGCCGGTGGTCCCGGTGGTGGACACGACGCCCAAGGCGCCTCCGGCCGCGACCAAGGCCCCGACGAAGGCGCCGACCAAGGCGCCGACGAAGGCGCCGACCAAGGCGCCCACGAAGGCTGCACCGCCTCCGGAGACGAAGGTCGCCGAGACGCCGCCGCCCCCTGTCGACACGACACCCGCCAAGGCGGCCGAGCCACCGGCGCCGGTCGTGAAGGTCGAGACGCTGATGGTGGCGACACCGCCGCCCCCGCCGCCTGAGCCGGTGCCCACCGGTCCTGGCTCGATCCGCATCGGCAGCCGTGTCGGTCTCGGTGTCTTGCTCGTCAATGGCGTGGTGCAGGGACCGATCGGCGGCACACGCGGGCTCCAGAACATCGAGGTGCCGTCGGGCCCGACGCGGTTGACCATCCGCGCCGAGAACTGCGTGGAGTGGGACTCCACCGTCACCGTGATCCCGCAGCAGCTCACCGTCGTCGGCTGGCGCCAGCCACGCTGCCCGTAGCAGTCACGCACGCCCCAACCGAGGTACGAATGCACGCTCGACGCTTTCGCACGCCCCTCACCATCCTCACCGCCCTCGTCCTGTTCGCGTCCCCGGCGGAGGCGCAGTTCCGCGACCTCATCGACCGGGTGAAGGCGGACATCAACGACCTCAAGTACGCCGAGGCGGTGCGTCGCGGACAGGAGATCTTCTCCTTCGTCTCGGCGATGACCCCGGCACAGATCCTGGAGCTGCGGCAGGTGATGGCCGCGGCCTTCTATCCCGAGGAGGTCGAGGGCCAGCAGCCGGACTCGGCGATGGCCCATCTCGTCGAGCTCGTGAAGCTCGACCCCGAGGCGACCAACGCCGCCGACGTGAAGTGGGCGGGTCTCGATTCCCTGCTGGAGGTCGCGCGCTCGCGCACCTTCTCGGTCGCGGTGAGATACCAGGAGGAGTCCATCCTCGTCGGCGCCGACGGGCGCGGGTTCGCGGACGTCATCACCACCCGGCCGGCCCGGTTCACCCTCCGGATCACCCCGGCGTCGGGCGGCGAGACCATCGTGCACGACACCGCGAGCGCCGCCAAGCGCGGCCGGCTCTCGTATCGCGCCCACGACGGGGAGAAGCCGCTCCTCGCGACCGGCGAGTACGTCCTGCTGGTCACGGCAGTGGACTCCGCGACCGGTGATTCGGTGACCATCCGGCACCGCGGCACCGCGACGGGTGAGGCGCCGCAACTGACCGCGCTCACCGCGTTCGACGAGCGCACGCTGCGCCCCGAATACGCCAAGCCGCCGCGGGTGCGGACCGTCTTCACCGGGATCGTCTTCGCCGGGCTCACCTACGCGATCGCGTCGCAGGGGCGGGCGGGAGAGCCGCTCAAGACCCTCTACGACAACGACGGTCGCGCGATGCTCCTGAGCGGCGCGATGCTCGCCGCCACGGTCTCGACCTTCTTCCTCGACAAGGGTGAGCCCGACCGTGCCGCGATGGCGGCCAACCTGAGGGCGCGTGACGACCACCGTCGCGCGATGATGGACGCGGAGGCCGAGAACCGGCGCCGGATCGCCGCGTACCGCGTCACGGTGCGTGTGACCCCGGAGGACCGCTAACATGCGCGCCCTCATCCGTCGTCCGGCGCTCGTCGCCCTCGCGCTCGTCGCGCTCGCCCCGCTGGCCCCGGCCCCGCTCGCGGCGCAGGGCACGCCAGCCGACACCGCCGGCGTCCCGCCGGAACCGCGCCGCTCCCCGGTGCACTTCCTGCTCTTCGGCTACACGCAGAGCGCCGAGGTGCGCACCACGAACGGCACCGCCACGCAGGACGCCTCGGGCAGCATCGGCGGCGTCGAGTTCCTCCTCACACCGCGCAACGGCGGCATCGGCGTGCACGGCAGGATGCTGAGCACCGACGGGCCGCAGATCATGGAGGGCGGCCTGCTGATCGGCTCGCGCCGGTTCTCGCTCGACCTTGCATACCAGATGCGCAACGGCTACAGCCCCGACGGCGTGGGGATCACGAACTTCGACTCCACCTACGCGTTCGCCCGCGGCGGCTTCCGCTCCCGCGCCAACCTCGGGAACACCGGCTTCACCGTCGGACTCCGCGCCGGCTACTACGTCGCGATTCCGAGCGATGAGGACCCGGGCCCGGAGCTCGAGGGCTGGGAGGGGGAGACGCAGCTCGCCTGGAGCTGGTCGCGATTCCCCCTCACGCTCCTGATGGGCTACCGGATCGAGCGGTTCCTGGTGTGGGACATCGAGCAGGAGGTCTCGGCGTTCTCCATCGGCGGCGGGTTGGCATTCGGCAGGCGCTGAGCGGCCGACCACCGGCTCCTCTCGCGCGAACGGGCGCGGTTCGGTTTCCCGAACCGCGCCCGAATCGTCTCGGGTATAGGCCCATCACCCTCGAGACTGATGCCGCGCAAGCAGCCTCAGGAGGACGCGCTCCTCCTTGATTCCCCACTCGCCCCGTCGCCGCGCAAGCGCGTGCGGCGGCCGTCGGCCGAGTTCCGCACGCTTGAGGACCCCGCGGGGACCAAGCCGCCGGTGAACGCCTCGCCCACCGGTGCTCCGGAGCGCATCGCGCCGCCCCTGCGCTCGGAGATCCGAGGGATCATCCTCCTCGTCGGGTCGGTGTTCATCGCCGGGGCGCTGATCTTCGGGCGCGCTCCCACGGGGCTCGAGTCCTGCCTCGATGCCGGCGGCGCGTTCGGCCCCGTCGGTGGTTGCATCCGCTGGTCCATCCTCGGACTCGTCGGCGCGCTGGCCGCGGTGATCGTGCCGCTGATCCCGGCGTCGCACGCCCTCCGCCACTTCGGGCGGATCCAGCCGGACGAGCGCGCGCAGGTGAACCTCCTGCCATTCGGCCTGGTCGTGATCGTGCCGGTGGCGGCAGGTCTCGCGCGACTGGGTACCATCCCCGCCGGCACGCCCGACGTGTTGGCCGGTCTCTGGGGGTCGTTCGCCGCGTTCTACGTGGCGGAGGCGCTCGGACGCGGCGGCGCCTGGTTCGTGATCGTCCTCGCGACGAGCGTGCTCACCGCGGTCACCCTCGGCTGGAACCCGCTCCGCGCGCTGGTGCACGTCGGTCGCCGCGCCCCCGGTGCGCCCGATGCGGCAGCACTCACCAAGGCCGAGACGCTCGAGCCAGACGCGAAGGAGATGCCCGCGGTGGACCTCACGCTGATGGGGCTCGACGCGCTGGCGGATGCGGACACCGTCCCGCCCAAGACCGAACTCGTCGGCATCGCGGACGAGGCGGTGGCACCAGGGGTGCCCGCCGCGGCGAAGCGCGCGGGCCGCAAGTCGTCGAAGAAGGAGGAGTCGGGGGGGGTGCCTGACGCGGTCGCTCCTCACGCCTCCCACCTCCCACCTCACATCCCCAGCGACGACGAGCTCCCGACACCCGAGCTCCTCACCCCGGCGCCCGAGCGCAACCTCGAGGCCGGCCGCAGCCAGCTCGACCTGATGGGCGCGAAGCTCATCGAGTCGCTGCGCACCTTCAAGGTGGACGGCGTCCTCACCGGGCGCACCACCGGCCCGACGGTGACCCAGTACGAGATCGAGCCCGCGCCAGGGGTGAAGGTGCGGCAGTTCGCGACCCTGGCCAACGACCTCGCGCTCGCGATGCGCGCGCCATCGATCCGCGTCGTCGCGCCGATCCCCGGCAAGGGCGCCGTCGGGATCGAGGTGCCGAACCCGGTCCCCGAGATGGTCGCCTTCCGCGACATGCTCGAGAGCCACGAGTACTCGCACAAGCCGATGGCGCTGCCGATCGGCTTGGGCAAGGACCTCGAGGGGCGAGCGGTGATCGCCGACCTCGCGAAGATGCCGCACCTGCTGATCGCCGGCGCGACCGGCTCCGGCAAGTCGGTGTGCGTGAACACGATCATCACGTCGCTCATCTACCGGCATACGCCCAAGACCCTGCGGTTCCTGATGGTGGACCCGAAGATGGTCGAGCTCTCGGTGTACAACGTGCTGCCGCACCTCCGGCACAAGGTGGTCACCGACAACCGGGATGCCGCGTCGGTGCTCAAGTGGGCGGTGCTGGAGATGCAGGAGCGCTACGCCCTCCTCGCCGAGAACGGCGCACGCAACATCCAGGACTTCAACGCGAAGGTCCGTGCGGGGGCGGAGCTGCGGAAGCCGAAGGACCCGAACGTCGGGTTCGAGGACCGGACCTACACCGCCGGCGTGCTCCCCTACATCGTCGTGGTCATCGACGAGCTCGCCGACCTGATGATGACCGTCGCCGCCGAGGTGGAGACGCCCTTGGCGATGCTGGCGCAGAAGGCGCGCGCGATCGGGATCCACCTGATCCTCGCCACCCAGCGGCCGAGCGTGAATGTGATCACCGGCCTCATCAAGGCGAACTTCCCGAGCCGCATCGCGTTCCGCGTGGCGTCGCAGATCGACAGCCGGACGATCATCGACGGGATGGGCGCCGAATCGCTGCTGGGCAACGGCGACATGCTCTTCATCCCACCGGGGAAGAGCGAGCCGGCGCGCCTGCAGGGGGCCTTCCTCTCGAACGACGACACCGAGCGCCTGATGAAGTGGTACACGGACCGGAAGGCGGCGCGGAAGGCGGCGATGGAGGCGCAGGGGCTGATCGCGATCGAGGACCACGCGAACGAGGGCGACATCCTCGAGGCGGTCCGCGCGCGCGAGGCGCTGGAGGCGGGCGGCGGCGAGGATGCGGAGCAGGACGTCGGCGACCGGGACAAGCTCTTCCGCGAGGCAGCGGAGGTCTGCGTGCAGCACCAGGGGGGTTCGACGTCGCTGCTGCAGCGTCGGCTCAAGATCGGCTACGGTCGCGCGGCGCGGATCATCGACCAGCTGCACCTGGCGGGAGTGCTCGGGCCGCCCGATGGGTCGAAGCCGCGTGACGTGCTGATCGGGCTCGAGGACCTGGACCGCGTGGCGGGGGAGCGGACGGCCGCGTGATCTGACCGGCGTCTGCGCGGTCGGGGCGGTCGAGGGCGTCGCGGATCCACGCGCTTACACGCTTCGAGCCGCCGCGAACGACGCGGCGTCTCTCGCTACGCGCGAGGATCCGCTCTGCCCTTCGACCGCCCCTCCCACTTCCGCTCGCGCGCGCGTCGTGCTCGGCGGAGGCGGCGCGCGCGTCGCGTCACCGCAAGAAGAGGCCCGCGATCAGCACGACCTCGAGCGCGAGCAGGAGGTAGAGGTTCCGCATGTGCGCGCTGAAGCGGCGATCTGACTCCATCTCCGCGAAGCGACGGTCGATCTCGGCGCGGAACCGCGCGAGGGCCGCATCAGTCCACTCGTGGACGTACGCGCGGCTTGCGGTGTCCAGGTTCATGAGTCGACTCCGGTGTGTGATTGCGGGCTGCGCAACGGCACACGATACGCTCGGCGTCCCCATCAACGAATGTGCGCCGATAGTCGCGCGCTGATTCCTTACAGCAGCCCCCACACCGGCGGGAACGTCGCGAGCACGGCGAATCCGACGAGCGCTAGCGTCCAGACGAACACGCGCTGCACCGCGACCTCCCGGCCCTTCCACCGCCGGTGCAGCAGCCCCCACGCGATCAACCACGCGATCACTGCGATCGCCGCGCGGCCGGAGAGGCCGCCAGCGGGAGCGTAGAGCGACGGGGCCGCGAAGATGCCAGCCTCGTTGAGGAGGACCGCGAGTCCCATCGCGGCGGCGCCGATGCCGGCGGCGAGGACGGCGGCGAGGGCGGAACCGTTCGTCGAGGTGGTCATCATTGCACCGGGGCGACCTTGTTGATCAACACGCCGAGGAGCGCCACGAACGACACGAGCGCGAACGCGACGAGCAGCAGCGTGGACGCGACCCGACGGAGCGCGCCACTCGAGAGGAGGCTCCCGCGGTGGGTGTGCGCCACGGCCGCGACGGCTGTCGTGAGCATCGCGGCGATCCAGGGCATGTGCTCCTTGATCTCCATCCCGAACGCGTGGAGCCAGCGCGTCTCGGGGTCGGCCATCAGGAACGCGCGGGGATAGGCGGCGAGCGCCGTCACGCCCTCGGGTGCCGGCGTGCGGTAGAGCGGGAACACGATGAAGGTGCCGCCGATCACCGAGGACCAGAGCAGCACTGCCGTCGCGATCGCGAGCCACGCGACGAGGCGCGCCGGACGCTCGGCGACCACGCTCCCCTCCGGCTGCGCCATCGCCTGCAGGGCGAAGAGCGCGGCACCGAGCCCGATCAGCGCGCCCCCGCTGAACACGATGCCGTGCAGCATCGTCAGGAGGCTCGGCGTCGAGAAGAGCATCGGGCCTCCCTAGCGCTTGTTCAGCGAGTACACGTACGCCGCGACCGCGCGGATGCGCACCGAGTCGAGTGGCACGCCGCCCCCGGGGGGCATCACCGTCGTGCTCTGCTTGGGCTTCGCGACGCCGGCGCGGATCGTGGCCTCGATCGCCGCCCAGGTGCCGTCACCGTGCAGCCACTTGCCGTCGGTGAGGTCGGGCCCCATCCCCGGCATCCCCTTGGCGTTCTGCCCGTGGCAGACGTGGCAGATGGCACCTCCCAGCTTGCCGTGGAAGACGCTGTCCCCCTTGGCCACCAGTGCGGGCGGTGGCGCGGGGGCCTGGGCCTGGCCGCGCTCCGCCAGGGTCCTCGCGACCGGACCGGTCGCCGCGATCGCCGCCACGACCGCCAACGTGGTGAGGACCCCTCCCTTCGAGATCGCCGACATCGCTGCCACCTCGCTCAGAATCCGACGGTGAAGCCCGTCAGCAGCCGGGCCTGTTCACGATCCACGTTCCATCCCCCCTCTGCCATCAGTCGGACGTTGCGCTTGAGGAGAAAGTGCACTCCCACCGCCCCGGTGCGATAGCGCGTGAGGAAGCCGTCCGGCGAGTCCTGCTCTCCCACCCGCAGCGAGACCACCGGCGCGTCGGCCTCGACGAAGTTGAAGAGCCCGTTGATGAACCATCGGCCCGCGGGACCCTGGGGCGCGTACGTGAGCTCGGCGAGGGCAGCGTCCACGGTCGTGCTGAACGACGCGGTCGCTCCGCCTGGGCAGGGGTCGAGCACGGTGCAGCCGCCGAGGAAGGGGTTGCTGTCCCAGCGTCGCAGCAGCTGCAGGTTGAGCTCGGTGTTGGCGCCGAGCATGAGCGTGGCGTCGGGGCCGAGGATCCGGATGCGGCTGCGTGCGCCATCGGCGCCCTCGCTGCCGGCGTACCCGAAGACCCCGAGGCGGATCGGTCCCACGTCCTGCGAGAGGCGCAGGCCATACGACTTGTCCGAGTCGCGGTCGTACTGGCGTGAGGCGTTCGCGAGCTCGAGGCCCTGTCCGTTCACCACCTGCAGCGCGATGTCGGTGCCCTCGCGCGGTGACCAGAGGGCCATCAGCCCGCGATCGTACGTGAGGTCGGCGCGGGTGTCGCCCACCCGCACGCGATAGGGCTGGTAGTCCTCGTAGGGGAGGCGCAGTTCGCGCTTGAAGAGCGGGTCCGAGACCTGGAACTGCCCGGCGATGACCGAGACGCCGCTCCCCTTGATGTCCGTGAACTGGATGTAGGCGTCCTCGAGTCCGGCGACCTCGCCCCGCTCGGAGACGAGGAAGTACATGTAGTAGCTGATCTTGTCGGTGACTTGGCCTCCGCTGAGGACCTTGACCGTCCAGGGGAGCTGCTGGTCCACGGTGGCCTCACCGGCCGCCTTCTTGGAGAGGAGGCGCTGGTAGGCGTCGAGGCGGATGCCGATCGGCATCGTGCGCTGGAGGCGGAGCAGCGGGTCGCCGGTGCCGATCGTGTCGCGGGGGAGCTCGCCGATGGCGAACTCGAAGCCGTTGGCGGCGAAGGTCTCGCCGAACTCCGTGAGGCGCGGCACCGGCTGATGGCAGAGCGAGCAGGAGACGCCGTACTTGCGGGCGAAGGGAGGGATCGCGGCGGCCTCGCGAGGAACCAATGTGGCGGCGAGGGCGACGAGGGTCAGGCCCAGGATCGGCGTGCGTGGGACACGGGGCAACATGGGGTCCTCGAGGGGGTGAGGTGCGGTCTCTTGGCCCAAAGTTGGCGGTCGGGCGAGGGAGCGGGAATAGGGGCTCCGCCCACCGCGCGAGCGGCAATCCCCTAAGGGTGAGGCGCGATGATCCGCGCCGCATCGCGTGGATCCGGTACGGCGCCCTGACGCTCCGCTGCTACCGTTGCGCGCATGACGGCACACAACAAGCGGCTCGGGGAACTG
This sequence comes from uncultured Gemmatimonas sp., assembly GCA_964650715.1. GTDB lineage: Bacteria > Gemmatimonadota > Gemmatimonadetes > Gemmatimonadales > Gemmatimonadaceae > Pseudogemmatithrix. The sequence goes on from CAZYUL010000085.1 coordinate 10,749, forward strand.
GGCGAGCGGATCGCCGCGCGATGGCTCAGTCGCAAGGGATGGCGGATCGTGTACCGCCGCTTCACGAACGGTCGGCGCGACATCGACCTCGTCGTCCAGCGCGATGCGCTGGTGGCCTTCGTCGAGGTGAAGGCGCGGAAGGGGAACGAGTTCGGCGATCCGGTGGAGGCGGTGAACCATCGGAAGCAGCGCGAGCTGGCGAAGAGCGCGCACGTGTGGATGGATCGTCACGGGCGATCCGAGGAGCAGTACCGGTTCGACGTGGTCGGGGTGCTGCTGGACGGTGAGCGGGTGTTGGTGAAGCACGTCGAGGACGCGTTCAGACTCCGCTGAATGGCGGGGGCTCGGTGGAGAAGGGGGAGGTTATCCCACAGTTCTCCACGCTCGTTGGCGCGAATCCACGCATGTAAAGTGTTGTGGCATAAGATGTTGCTCGGCTGTTCCACATCTCGACACTTGCAGAGTATGCTGAAGTGGAGAATGGCGATCGCGCCAGATTTGTGAACTTGCGATTCCTCGCGCGCTTCGTACTTTCTTCGGTGTCGGTCGGAAGCTTGTTCCGTTCGCGGTTCCTTCGGGGTGGCCCCGCCTTCGGGTGGGGGTAGATTCCCTTTCACGAGTCGGCTTCGCGCCGGCGCTACAGGCGGTACTTCGAGGCTTCGATGGCCACGACGGCGGCACAGCAGGCGGATCGGACGAAGGCGCTTGGCCTCGCGGTATCACAGATCGAGAAGTCGTTCGGCAAGGGTGCC
>CAZYUL010000085.1:11510-11938 GCA_964650715.1 uncultured Gemmatimonas sp.
CGAGCAGGATCAGCACCAGTGCCGGCAGGTAGAGCGGATGGGCGCGGATGGCGTGAAGGTGCGGGTGGATGCGATCCCGACCGGGGCGATCAACCTCGATGCGGCGATCGGTGTAGGAGGGATCCCTCGGGGCCGGATCACCGAGATCTACGGTCCCGAGAGCAGTGGCAAGACGACGGTCTGCCTGCACGTCGTCGCGAATGCGCAGAAGCAGGGTGGGACGGCGGCGTTCATCGACGCCGAGCACGCGCTGGACACGGACTACGCCTCGAAGCTGGGCGTGGACATCGAGAAGTTGCTCGTCTCGCAACCGGACACGGGTGAGCAGGCGCTGGAGATCTGCGAGATCCTGGTGCGGAGCGGGGCGGTGGACGTGATCGTGATCGACTCGGTGGCGGCGCTGGTGCCGAAGGCCGAGATCGAGGGGG
>CAZYUL010000086.1:0-11819 GCA_964650715.1 uncultured Gemmatimonas sp.
GTCAGCGCGAAGGAGGGGATCGGGATCCCCGAGCTCCTCGAGGCCGTCGTCAAGCGCGTCCCGCCCCCGCGCGGCGACGTCAACAAGCCCCTCCGCGCCCTCATCTACGACTCGTACTATGACAAGTACCGCGGCGCGATCCCCAGCGTCCGCGTCGTGGATGGCACCCTCAAGAAGGGCATGCACATCACCTTCGGCACCTCCGAGTCCGTGTACGAGGTGGACGAGGTCGGCTACAACCAGCTGCGGCAGGTCCCCACCGACGCGCTCACCGCCGGCGAGGTCGGCTACGTGGTCGCGAGCGTGAAGTCCGTGAAGGAGACCCGCGCCGGCGACACGATCTTCGACGCCGAGGACAAGGCCACCGAGCCGCTCCCCGGCTACCAGGCGGTGCGCTCGTTCGTCTTCGCCGGCGTCTATCCCACCGACACCCAGCAGTACGAGGACCTCCGCGACGCCCTCGAGAAGCTCCAGCTCAACGACGCGTCGCTCCAGTACCAGCCCGAGAGTTCCACCGCCCTCGGCTTCGGCTTCCGCTGCGGCTTCCTCGGTCTCCTCCACATGGAGATCGTCCAGGAGCGCCTCGAGCGCGAGTTCGACCTCGACCTCGTCACCACCGTCCCGAGCGTGGAGTACCACGTCCACCTCACCGACGGCACGCAGAGCATCGTCGAGAACCCCGCCCTGATGCCTCCGAGCACGGTCATCGACTACGTCGAGGAACCGTACGTGAAGGCCCGCATCATGGTCCCGAGTGAGTACATCGGCGCGATCATGACCCTCGGCACGGAGCGCCGCGGCGAGTACAAGGGGATGCACTACATCGACACCACGCGCGTCGAGATCGCGTGGGAGTTCCCCCTCGCCGAGATCATCCTCGACTTCTTCGACAAGATGAAGTCGTTGACCCGCGGCTACGCCTCGCTCGACTACGAGATGCTCGGCTACCGCACCAGCGACCTCGTCCGGCTCGACATGCTGATCAACGGCGATCCCGTGGACGCCTTCAGCGTGATCGTGCACACCGACAAGGCCTACGAGTGGGGCCGCAAGGTCGCCGACAAGCTGAAGGAGCTGATCCCGCGCCAGCTCTTCGAGGTCGCGATCCAGGCCGCGATCGGACAGAAGGTCATCGCCCGCACGACGGTGAAGGCGCTCCGCAAGGACGTGCTCGCCAAGTGCTACGGCGGCGACATCAGCCGGAAGCGCAAGCTCCTCGAGAAGCAGAAGGAGGGCAAGAAGCGCATGAAGCAGGTGGGATCGGTGGAGATCCCGCAGGAAGCGTTCCTGGCGGTGCTGCAGGTGGATTGAACGGCGGATGGAAGGCGGAACGTGGAAGGTGTTCGCCGCGCCGAATCACCCTCCACCGTCCACCGTTCACCCTTCACCGCCGTTCACTCCCGCATCGCCCGCTATCGCAGGTCTACTCCCAGGCGCAAGGTCCGCCCTGCCCTCGGCAACCCGCACTGCTCATAGACCGCGGCATTCGCGACGTTGTCCACGCCCGCGACCACCCTCATCCACTGGAACAGTCGCCCCGCGCCAAGCGACCAGCTGCGGTGCGCGGTCACGCCCACCAGCGACTCCGCGCCGAGCGCGATGTCGTTCCCCGAATCCGGATCCACGCAGTACTGACTCCCCACATGCACGACGTTCGCGCCGAGCGTCACCCCGCGCCACACCGGCGCCGTCGCGTCGAGCATCGCGCGCAGCCCCGGCATGTGCTCCGGCTTCCGCCCCGGCCCCCCCGCGCCCTGCTCGCGGATCCGCACCCGCTGGGCCACGATGTCGAGCGAGACGGATGGCGCCGTCGCGCCGCCGCTCCAGCCGACCAGCGCCTCGAGACCAAGGCTCCGCGTCTGGTCGCGGTTCACGCGGATGAACCGCCCCGTCGTGAGGTACGGGATCCGCACGATCCCATCCTCGAGGTGATGATGGAATCCGGTGAGCTGCGCGTTCCAGCCGGTCGGATCCTCCGCGCGGCCGAACGTGACACCGGCCTCCGTCGCCAATAGCCGCTCCGGCTCGAGGTCGGGGTTCGGCTCGAAGCGATTCAGTGACCCCGAGTAGAGCTCTCGCAGCGCCGGGAACCGGCCGCGCGAACTCGCGCTCGCGTGCAGGCGCAGGTCGTCGCCCAGCTGTCGCGTGGCGCCGAGCCGCCACCCCACCAATCCCTTCGCGCCGAGCGTCGGCCGCCCGCCGGCGAAGAGCGTGACGCCGCGGTCGAGCACCGCACCCGCGCTCACGACCGTCGTCATCCCGACCAGCACCCTCGACTCGATCCCGGCGCTGAGCAGGTCCTGCCGATAGTACGCGGTCGGCGACGCGCCGAGCGTCTCGTAGTACATCACGTTGTTCCCCGTCACCGCCGCCTGCAGCTGCGCCCCGCGCGGCAGCAGGTGCGTGACCGCGAACCGCGCGCTGTTCACCTGCTCGGCGCCGTCCTCCGTGTTCGCGACCGGCGAGTACCCAGCGTCGTCGAACGTCTCGATGTGCGTCGTGCCGGTGAGGATCCCGCCACCGACCTCGAGTTCGGTCGTGCCCAGCGCCGAGCGGTAACGCGGCGACGACGCGCGGAGCTGCAGCAGCTCGCGCGACTGCTCGGGATACCGCCAGTAGCGCGGACTCGCGAGGTGCAGTTCGGGTGCGACGCCGCGGGTGGAGCGGTACCCGCTCACCAGCGCGCCCACGCTCGCGCCGCTCCCCCCGCGCCAGCCGAGCGAGCCGAGGAAGTCGTATTGCCGCGAGTCGGTGTTCGTGCGCAGTGACGGCGCCCCGTTGGGATCCGGCACGTCGGACGCGCGCACCAGTCCGTCCGACTGGCGCACGCCTCCGCCGAGGCGCCAGGTCACGGCCGAGCCGCCCGTCTCCCGCCGCGCAGCGACCGTCGCCGATGCCAGCCGCGCACCGGTGTGGTCCGTCCCCAGCGAGAGATGCGGATGCACCGGACCCGGCATCGGATCCTCGAACGAGAGCTCGATGATCCCGCCGAGCGTGTTCGGACCGCCGAGTACGCTAGCCGTGCTTCGCACGTACGAGACCCGGGAGATCGCCGTGAGCGGAACCAGCGACGGATCCGCCCGCCCGTCCCAGCCGGCGGAGAGCGGCAACCCGTTCATCATGATGCCGACCTGCCGGCTCTCCGAGCCGCGCACCGAGAGCTCGACCTCCCCGCGCGAGTTGGTCCGGACGACGACCGCCGGCACGGTCCGCAAGATGTCCGCGAGCGTCGGCGACACGGCGCTGCGCGACGAGTCGAGCGACACCACCAGCGACGACGCCCCGCCGACCACCACGCCGCCCCGCTCGCCGCGGACGGTCTGAGGCTCGATCTGCTGGATCACCGTATCGCGCGGCGGAGGCGTGGGCACCTGTGCGCTGCTGGCGACCGGGAGCGTCACGGCCGCGAGTCCCACCCCGGCGGCGCGCATCGTCGCCAACCTGATCGTCATCCTCATCGTGCCGTCTCTACGCGCGATGCGGCGTCGCTGTTGCGCGCGGCGATCGCACCTCGTCGTAGATCCCCTCGAGCTTCGCCGTCTGCCGCGCGAGGTCGAACCGCTCCTCGATCCACCGCCGCGCCGCGACGCCCATCCTCCCCCGCGCGTCCGCATCAGCGAGCAACCGCTCGAGGTGCCCGGCGAGCGTCGTCTCGTCCCCCGGCGCGAACAGCAGACCCGTCTCCCCGTTGACGATCCCCTCCGCCGTCCCGCCGCTCGTGGACGCGATCACCGGCAGCCCGCACGCCTGCGCCTCGAGGAAGGTGATCGGCAACCCCTCCGCGTTCCCCCGCGAGTCGGCGATGCTCGGCCCGCAGAGCACCGTGGAGCGCTGCATCAGCGCGCGCACCTGCTCCGGCGTCTGCACGCCGAGCCAGCGCGTCGGCACGCCGAGCCGCGCCGCCTCCGCCGCGAGCCCCTCGCGCAGCGGGCCGTCCCCCGCCACCACGAGCGTCGCGTCGGGATGACGCTCGCGCACGCGCGCCATCGCCCGCACGAGGTGCGCGACTCCCTTCTTCTCCACCAGCCGCCCCACGAACAGCACCTCGTTCGTCGCCCGCGCCGCGTCACCGGGGGTGAAGCGCGACGTGTCCACCCCGATGTAGTGGATGGTGATCTTCGACTCGGGGCAGTCCGCCGCCCGCAGCGCCTCGGCGATGAACCCCGACACCGCGATCACCCGGTCGGCCGCGGCGAAGGCGTGGCGCCGTCGGTCGCGCTCGGCTTCGTTCCGCGCCGCCACCGTGATGTCCATCCCGTGGTACGTCACGATCAGCGGGATCCCCAGCGCGCGGGCGATGTGGCTCGCCGGCACCGCGCTCGACCCGAAGTGCGCGTGCATCACCACCGGCTCCGTCCCGGCCATCGCCGCGAGCCAGCGCGGCGGCACCCGCCCCGCCGACTTGAGCATCAGCTTCTCGAGCGGCGCGAACCGGCTGTGCTCGGAGAGCACGAGCAACGGCCGGCCGGCGATGTACGCCGCGCCGCCGGGATCGCGGGAGTAGCCGGCGAGCACCGGCTGGTAGCGCGTCATCGCCCCCGTCTGCGCCGCGATGAACGTCTCCGACCAGGGGAGGATCCGCTTGCGGAAGACGATCGCGGTCGGACGGTCGCTCATCGCGCCGCCACGTGACGGTCCAGCCCGACCGCCGCGCGCGTGATCCGCTTCGCCGCCACCTCGTCGCGGATCGCCCGGTTCCGCGCCATCGCCTCGGCGTTCCGGTACCCGCGCGGATGGTCGAGATGCACCACGAGCGCGCGGTGCCGGAACTGTGCGCCCCGCACGCCCGCGTTCTCGAGCCGCTCGCCGAGTTCCCGGTCCAGCCCACCGTACTCGAGCCGCTCGTCGAACCCGTTCACCCGCACCAGGTCGTCGCGCCACACCGACGAGTTGTGCCCGTTGAACGTCGCGCCCGTCGGCGTCAGCGCATCGAGCAGCCGCGCCATCATCGGTCCCCACCGCATCCGTGAGAGCCGCCGCGACCGCGGCGTCCCGTTCGCGCGGAGCCACTCGTGGTCCGTCGCGCGGCCCGCGAGCACGTCTTCCTTCGTGATCCGCTCGCTCGTCACCAGCGGCAGCTTGAGATACCCGCCGGAGATGAACCGCCCCCGCCGCGCCCCCGCCGCGTGCACCGCCAGCACGTCACGCCGCGGGATGCAGTCGCCGTCGGTGAAGAACAGGTACTCCCCCTCCGCTTGCGCGATCGCCGCGTTGAGGATCGTGCACTTCCGGAACCCCTCGTGCGGGTGCCAGACGTGCCGAAGCGGGAAGCCGAGTCGGGGCCGCAGCCGGTCGAGCCGCTCGCGCGTCGGCGCGTCCGAGCCGTCGTCCGCCGCCAGCACCTCGAAGTCGCGGAACGTCTGCGCCTCGAACCCCCAGAGCACCTTCTCGAGCCACTCCGGCTGGTTGTAGGTCGTGACGACGACGGACAGGCGCATTCAGTCGGGTTACATTCGTGGAGGTGCGGCGGGAATGTAGCCGACGCCACGGGACCCCGACAGCCGAACGGAGGAGGCGTGGGCGACGGACTGGACAGCGCGTCACGCACGGCGGCAGGCGACGCGTCGCGCTACATCGTGGGCGTGGACCTCGGCGGCACCAACGTCGTCGTCGGCGCCATGTCCGCCGATGGTGCCTCGCAGTTCGCGATGCACACCATCCCCACGCGCGCCGAACTCGGCGCCGACAGCGTCGTGGAGCGGATGGTCCAGCTCATCGAGCGCGTCATCGCCGAGACCCGTGCCGCCACCGGCGCCTCGCGCGACCGATTCCTCGGCGTCGGCATCGGCTCCCCCGGCCCGCTCGACCGCAAGCGCGGACTCGTGATCTTCACCCCCAACCTCGGCTGGCGCGATTTCCCCCTCCGCGACCGCGTGCAGGACGGCGTGAAGCTCCCGGCCACCCTCGACAACGACGCCAACTGCGCGACCCTCGGCGAGTGGTGGATCGGCGCCGCCAAGGGCGCGCGCGACGTGGTGGGGCTCACCATCGGCACGGGCATCGGCGGCGGCCTCATCCTCGACGGCAGGCTCTACCACGGGGCGAGCGACGTCGCGGGCGAGCTCGGCCACGCGACCATTGATTCCACGGGCCGCCGTTGCGGCTGCGGTAATTATGGATGTCTCGAGGCCTACGCCTCGGGGCCGGCGATCGCCGAGCGCGCGCGCGAGGCCCTCGCCGGCGGCGAGGAGTCCATCATGCCCGCGATGGTCCAGGGCGACCTCGCCAAGCTCACCGCCGCGCTCGTGTACGAGGCCGCCAGGCGCGACGACGACCTCGCCCTCCACGTCGTCCGCGAGACCGCGCGCTTCCTCGGCGCCGGCGTCGCGAATCTCCTGAACATCTTCAACCCCGAGGTCGTCGTCCTCGCCGGCGGCGTCACCCAAGCCGGCGACGCCCTCTTCGAGCCCCTCCGCGCCGAGGTCCGCCGCCGCGCCTTCAAGCCCGCCGTGGACGCCTGCCGCATCGTCCCCGGCGCCCTCGAAGGCACCGCCGGCGTCGTCGGAGCGGTCGCGACCTTCCTGCAGCAGCGGTGAGACGGCAGGAAGCGGCGGAACGCGAGTGAAGCGACTCGGGATCATCGGCACCTTCGTCTGGGACATCATCCACGGCCGCGACGTCCGCAGCGCGCCCGTCGAGGAGTGGGGCGGCATCACCTACGCCCTGAGCGCCGCCGACGCGGCCATCGGCGACGGCTGGGAGATCGTCCCCCTCGTCAAGGTCGGCACCGACCTCGCCCCGCAGGCCCGCCGCTTCGTGAGCGCGCTCACGCACGTCGCCCGCGACGCCGCGCCGATCGAGGTCCCGCACCGCAACAACCGCGTCGAGCTCTTCTACGTGGACGCCGAGCGCCGGAGCGAGGTCCTCACCGGTGGCGTCCCCGGCTGGAGCTGGGCCGGACTCCAGCCCCTCCTCCGCGACCTCGACGCCCTCTACATCAACCTCATCAGCGGCTTCGAGCTCGACCTCGCCACCGCCCAGCTCATCCGCCAGCACTTCAAGGGTCCCATCTACTGCGACCTGCACTCCCTCGTGCTCGCCGTCGAGGCCGACGGCCTCAGGACCTACCGGCCCCTCCCCGCGGTCGCCGCCTGGTGCGAGTGCTTCGATTTCCTCCAGGTGAACGAGGACGAGCTCGCGATGCTCGCGCCGGACGGGATGGCCCTCGCCGCGACCGCGATGGCCGCCGGCGTGCGGAACCTCGTCGTGACACTCGGGAAGCGCGGCGTCGTGTACTTCGCCGAGGCGGGGTTCGACGGGATCGGCGAGCTGCGCGCGTGGCGGTCCGCTGCGCCTCGGGCGGCGACGGGCGCGGGTCCGTCGGCGGGCGCACCGCTCCGCACCGCGCTCGTCCCGGCCGTCGCTGCGCGCGTGGATGACGCCGGCGATCCCACCGGCTGCGGCGACATCTTCGGCGCGACCTATTTCTCACGCCTGCTCGCGGGTGATATTATGTCGGTGGCGCTCCGCCGCGCGCTCGAGGCGGCGGCGCGCAATGTCGAGCACCGGGGCGCCTCAGGACTCGCCCAACACCTCCGGGGAGAACTGCACAGGCCGTGACCGCCGTCATCACCGTCCCCGCGTCGCTCGACGAGCAGAGCTTCGAGTCGGTCATCGAACAGCTCGAGCCCCTCGCCCCCGACGCGAAGGTCCTGGTGGATGCGCGGCACTGCCGGTTCGCGACCCCCTACGGCCTCGCCTCCCTCCTCTGCCTCGCGCAGTCCCGCGCCGAGAAGGCCGACTTCGCGCCCCCCGAGGACGACTCCACCGCCAGCTACTGGGCGCGTTCGAGCTTCTTCCGCTACGCCGAGGAGCTCTACACGATGCGCGGCACGACGCCGCGCCCCAGGAACACCGGCGACTCCGACGTCCTCCTCGAGGTCACTCCGGTCGCCAAGAGCGAGGACGTCAACGCGATCGTCGGCCGCATCCAGGACAAGGCGACGCAGATCCTCACGCAGAAGCTCGACCTCGAGCCCCGCGCCACGATGGGGTTCGCGATGACCCTCTCCGAGGCCTGCTCCAACATCATCGAGCACGCCGGACGGGGCGGTTGGGTGATGGTCCAGCGCTACAACTGGAGCAAGCGTCGCGTGGGCCGCGACGTCGTGCAGATCGCCGTCTGCGACGCCGGCGTCGGCTTCCGCGCCTCATTGGAGACCAGCCGCGCCCGCGCCCTCGCCGACCGCTGGGACGACGCGATCGCCCTCGAGCACGGCGTGATGAACTCCGTCAGCCGCTTCCAGGACCCCGGCCGTGGCCAGGGGCTCAAGGGGATCCGCGGCTACGTCCACCGCTTCGACGGCAAGCTCACCGTGCGCTCGGGGCGCGCCCGCATCGCGCCGATCATCCCCGAGTGGGACGAGGACCTCCCGCGCCAGGACCAGCTCCCGTTCTTCGCCGGCACGCAGCTCCAGGTGATCATCCCCAAGCGGGTGCCGCGGCCGTGACGCACATCGACGTCCACTCCGCGTTGCAGGAGACGCTGCAGGCGCCCTATCACGACCTCGTGACGCGCCGCACCGGGGCCGCCGTGCGCACCTTCGTCGAGCACCAGCTCGCGGGCCTCGCCGACGGCAGTGTCGCCTACCTCGATTTCTCGCGGATCGGCGTCCTCGACCGCTCCTGTGCCGACGAGTTCGTCGCGAAGCTGATGCTCCCGTCGGATGGCGACCGCCCCGTGCGCCACGGCTACGTGGTCCTCCACGGGGTGAGCGAGTGGCACCTCGAGACCATCGAGTCGGTGCTGACCGCGCACGGGCTCGCCCTCGTCGTGCAGATCGCGGAGGGCTCCGCCCACCTCGTCGGCTCGGTGACCGATATCGAGCGCACCCTGTGGGAGCTCGTGATGCGCGGCGGTGGCGCCGACGTGGACGGCCTCGCCCACGCCGCGGGCCTCGCGGCGCAGGAGGCCCTCGCGACGCTCGAGTCCCTCGCCGAGCGCCGACTCCTCCGCCGCGACCAGGACGCATTCATCCCCCTCGGCACCGCGTCCTGATGTCCCGCGCCTTCGCCCCACTGCAGGTGGTCGCCTTCATCGCGACCCGTCGCGGTGACGCCGAGCGCGGCCCCCTCGTGCGGATCCGCCCCGACGACGCCCGCAGGCGCCTCATCGACGACAACGAACTCGTCTGGGTCTATGGGCCCCGCCGACACGAACTCGCTCCCGTGGTGTACGACGAGACGCTGCCCAAGGGAGGGATCGCCGTGCGCGACATCGCCGGCATCGCGGTCACCGAGATCGTGCGACTCGTGAAGATGGACGTGGATCACCGTCCGGTGCTCACCAAGAATCTCGCCTGAGGAAGGTCTCCCGTGCCCCGCGCCAAGTCCCGCAAAGGCCCCGCTCTCGCCACCCTCGCCATCCACGGCGCCCGCGAGTCCCATCGCCCCGGCGATCCCGTCGTCGAGCCGCTCGTCCAGTCCGTCAATCATCTCCAGGCGCTCGGCACCGCCGACGGCCTCCGGTACACCCGCTACGGCAACACCCCCAACGCGGAGCGATTGCAGAAGCGTCTCGCCCTGCTCGAAGGGGCCGAGGCCTCCCTCGTGCTCTCGAGCGGGATGGGGGCGACCGCCTGCGCCCTCCTCGCCCTCCTCCGCCCGGGCGATCACCTCCTCTCGTCGCAGTACATCTACGGCGGCACCCACCGCCTCTTCATCGAGGAGTTCGCCGCGATGGGGATCGAGGTCACCCTCGTGGATCCCTTCGAGCCGCGGTCGTTCCGCCGACGGATCCGCAAGGAGACCCGCGCGATCTTCGTCGAATCGCCGGTCAATCCGACCTGCCGCGTCATAGACCTCAAGCCGATCTCGTACCTCACGAAGACCGAGGGGATGGCGCTCGTCGTGGACTCGACCTTCGCGAGCCCCGTCAACTTCCGCCCGATGGAGCACGGCGCCGACGTCGTGATCCATTCGGCGACCAAGTACCTCAACGGGCACCACGACGTGCTCGCCGGCGTCGTCGCCGGGTCGCAGCCGTACATCGAGGAGGTCCTGCAGAAGGAGATGCTCTGGGGCCAGACGCCGGATCCCTTCGCACTCTGGCTCCTCGAGCGCGGCCTCAAGACCCTCGACGTGCGCGTGCAGCGCTCCAATGCCACCGCCGCACTGGTCGCGGCGTGGGCCGAGGAACGGAAGGAAGTGAAGCGTGTGCACTACCCGGGACTCGCCTCGCACCCCGACCACGCGACGGCGAAGGAGATCCTCGACGGCTACGGCGGGATGCTCGCCCTCGAGCTCGCCGGCGGCGGCAAGGCCGCCGAGCGTTTCCTCAGGCGCCTCCGACTCGTCACCCATGCGCCGAGCCTCGGCGGCGTGGATACGCTCGTGAGCGAGCCGCGCTACACCTCACACGCGAAGATGACGGCCGCCGAGCGCGCGCGCCTCGGGATCCCCGATGGGTTCCTCAGGCTCAGCATCGGCCTCGAGGATCCCGATGACCTCATCGCCGACCTCGAGCAGGCCCTCAAATGACCCGATGATCCGTTTCACCCACGTCACGAAGCAGTATCCCAAGGGCGGGCCGGCGCTCGACGACGTCTCCTTCCACGTCAATCGCGGTGAGTTCGTCTTCCTCACCGGCCCCAGCGGCGCCGGCAAGAGCACCATCCTCAAGCTCGTCTACCTCGAGGAGCGCCCCACCGACGGCGAGGTCCGCATCGGGGGCCAGAGCTCCGTCCTGATGACGGCCAACAAGGTCCCCGAGCTGCGGCGCCGGCTCGGTGTGGTCTTCCAGGACTTCCGCCTCCTCGACGACCGCACCGCCGAGCAGAACGTCGCCTTCGCCCTCGAGGTGATCGGCACCCCGGCGCGGCAGATCGGGCCCAAGGTCGCGCGCGTGCTCACCCAGGTCGGTCTCGCCGCCAAGGCGACCGCCCTGCCGCACGAGCTCTCCGGCGGCGAGCAGCAACGCGTCGCCATCGCGCGGGCCCTGGTGAACGATCCGCTGGTCCTCTTGGCCGACGAGCCCACCGGCAACCTCGACGAGCGCGCGACCCGCGGGATCTTCCAGTTGCTGCGCGACATCAACGCGACGGGGACCGCGGTGCTGATGGCGACGCACGACCTCGACCTCGTGCGTGCCAATCCGTATCGCACCCTCGAGCTCAACCGGGGCAAGCTCGTGTACGACTCCGGCGCACCGGGTCCCGAGGATGACCTCGGCTTGGCGCCGGTCGAGCATCACGAACCGGTCGAGCAGCCCGAGGCCGCCTCGTGAGCCTCGCCTGGCGGGAGGCCCTCCGCGCCTTCAAGCGCGCCCCGATGCTCTCGGCGCTGAGCATCACGACGATCGCGTTCTCCCTCTTCGCCTTCGGCCTCTTCGGCCTCGTCGCCCTCAACCTCCGCTCCGCGCTCGCGCAGGTCGAGGAGCGTGTCGAGGTGCGCGGCTTCGTCGCCGCGGGCACCGCGCCCGAGGCCACCAGCGCGGCCGTAGGCGACATCTCCGCCTTCCCCGAGGTGTACAGCGTCCGCCTCGTGACCGAGGTGCAGGCCCTCGAGCGGGCGCGCCGCGAGCTCAAGGAGTTCGACGATGTCTGGGAGGCCGGCATCCTCCCGGCGTCCATCGAGGTCCGCATGCGCGAGGGCTATCGCGACCCAGCGACCGTGCGGACCATCGCCCAGCGCCTCGAGGCCTATGACTTCATCGATGACATCCGCTACGGCGAGGAGTGGGTCGAGCGCCTCTACCGTCTGCGCAACGTCGCGTCGGTCGTCGCCATCTCATTGGGTGTGACCTTCGCGCTCGTGGCCGTGATCATCATCGGCTCGACCATCCGGATGGCCGTCCTCGCGCGCAGCCGCGAGATCCACAT
>CAZYUL010000087.1:0-11719 GCA_964650715.1 uncultured Gemmatimonas sp.
TCGCCATGTTCGGCTCGATCATCCCCGAGCCCTTCGCCACCCAGGTGATCGTCGCGTCGCCGACGGCCGTGGAGAGCGCCTTGGGATGGGTGTCGGTCGTCATGATCCCCTCGGCGCCTACGAGCGGATCCTCCTGCAGGTCGCGCGACATCCCGCGGATCCCCGACTCGATGCGCTCGACCGGCAGCTGCACGCCGATGACGCCGGTGGAACTGACGAGCACGCGGTCAGGGGTCGTGCCGATCTCCGCCGCCGCCGCGGCGGCCATCCGACGCGCGTTCTCGAGGCCGCGCTGGCCGGTGGCGACATTGCTGACCTTGCTGTTGGCGACGATCGCCCGGAGCCGGCCACCGCGGATCGTCTCCCGGCCGAGGAGGATGGGGGCGCCGGGGAAGTGATTGCGCGTGAAGAGGGCCGCCGCACTCGCCTCCACGTCGCTCACGAAGAGCGTCAGGTCCCTGGCCTCGGGCTTGAGCCCGACGTTGCGGCTGGCGCAGCGGAAGCCGCGGGGGAAGCGCGCCCGGTCGTGGAAGGTCGTCATCGCGAGGGCGGAAGATACCGCGGCCGGCGGCGCACGCGCCACGCGCTTAACGCCGGTCGGGCGACGGCGTCCCACGGGGTGTCACGGTGCCCCCACCGTACCCGAACCTCGGAGCAAGAGATGACCCGCAACACCCCGATCCCCACACGCCTGCTCGTCGCGGCCGCCGTCGCCCTGCCGGCGATCGTGTTCCCCGCCGTGCTGTCGGCGCAGCGACCGGCCGCCCCTGGCGGGCCGCCCCCGGCGCGCGTGGGGCAGCCGACCCGCGCTCCCGGAGCGAGCGTATCCCGCCTGATCGACGCCCGGCGCGAACTCGAGCTCACCGCCCGGCAGCTGGTCCAGCTCGACTCGCTGGAGCGGATCCAGATGGCCGAGCGGCGCCAGCAACAGGAGCGCATGGCTCAGCGCCGCGACTCCCTTGTGCGGAGCCGCGAGGCCCTGCGCGGGCTCGGCCGCGACTCACTGCGGACCCTCGCGAGGCAACGCGCGGAGGCGATGCGGCCCCAGCTAGAACAGGTGCGCCGCCGCGACTCCGCGACCATGGCCGCCGCCGAGCGGATCCTCACCGAGACCCAGCGGCAGCGGCTGCGCGAGATGCGCGCCGAGGCCCGCGGGTACGAGCGGGCGATCCGTGAGCGCCAGGCGCGCGAGATGCAGGCGCGCCGTGGGGCCGTGCGCGAGCGCGTGATGCGTGACCGGCCGATGCCCGCGCCTCGGATGGCGCCCGACCGGCCACGTCCGCCGCGCCCCGACGCTGGATGAGTCCCGCGAGGCAGGGCGTTGCGTGAGGGGTCAGGGGGGTCGCACATTCTCCGTGCGGCCCCCCTCCCTTTTCCCCGAGTGCACGCGATGCCTGAGACCGTCGACGCCCCCGTGGTGAACGAACCCGAGAAGGCCTCGATCTTCGAGGACTTCATTGACATCATCGTCTCGCCGGCGAAGGTCTTCGCGCGCCGCGCCGAGTCGGGGTTCTTCCTCCCGCTCGTGCTGATCACCGTGCTGGTCGGCGTGCTCTTCCTCGCGAACCGCGGGGTGATGGCGGGGATCATGGACGGGGAGTTCTCGCGGCAGACCCGTGCGGCGATGGAGCAGAACCCGAATGTGACGGCCGAGCAGATGGAAGGGATGCGCAACATCATGGAGACCTTCTCCACGGTGGGCGTCTTCGTCGCGATGCCGATCGCGATGCTCCTCGTCGGGCTCGGCGTGCTGATCGTCGGCCGCATCTTCGGGGCGCCGCTGACGTACGGGGCCTCGGCGATGATCGCGACCTGGTCCTACGTCCCGCGGGTCGTGGAGTCCATCGGGATCGCGATCCAGGGCCTGCTCATCGACACCAGCGTCCTCACCGGCCGCTACCAGCTCTCGCTGGGCGTCGGGCGGTTCCTCGATCCGGATGCGACGAACATGGGCCTGCTCAGCATCGTCGGCCGGATCGACCTCTTCACGATCTGGGTCACGGTGCTGATCGGGATCGGGATCTCGGTGGTCGGGAAGATCCCGCGCGGGAAGGCGTTCGGCGCGGCGGCCGTGCTCTGGTGCGTCGGCGCGCTGCCGGGGGTCTGGCAGCTGGTCATGGGTTGAGCGGCGCGCGGCGCGCCTATCCCAGCCGCCGCGCGAAGCAGTGCTTCTCGCCGACCTCGAGCTCGGTGCGGTCCACCTTGGCGTAGCGCGCGATCTTCTCCGGGTAGGTCGTGAGCGGCGCGCGCTCGAATCCGCAGGAGAGGAAGAGTTCGTCGGAGTAGGACACGGCGAACAGCTCGAGGTAGCCGCGCGTCCGCGCGAGCTCGACCGCGGCCGCGATCAGCGCGCGGCCGTGCCCCAGCCCCTGCGCGTCCTGCTCCACCGCGAGGGAGATGATCTCCGCCACCGACGGGGAGTACTCGTCGAGCGCGACGCAGCCGAGCACGCCGCCGGTGGCGTCGCGCAGCACGCGGTAGTCGGCGAGGTGGTTCGCGGCGAACTCCGGGGACCGCGTGAGGGTCAGCCCCGACGCGGCGAAGCGGTTGTTCAGCGAGAGGAGCATCGGGATGTCCGTCTCGTTGGCCGGGGTGATGCGGGTCATCACGCTCATCGCTCCACCGCCTCGAGGCGCGCGAGCGCCATCCGGATCGGCACGACGGTCGCCGCCACGCAGAGCAGGCCGGCCAGCCCGAACCCGATCACCATCTCGGTGGGGTCGGGCGCCGTGCCGAACGCCTTGGCCGAGAGGTAGCCGTACACCGGGCGCGCCTCGAGGATCACCACCCCGCCGATCACCGCCACCGACGACATCATGTAGAGGAGCCCGCCGAACGAGGTCGGGATCTGTGCCGCGTTCTCGGTCTCGAACTGCGGGAACATCGTCCCGAAGCCGATCGCCAGCCCGGCCAGCGCGAAGGTCAGCATCGTGATGCTCGCGACGGACACGTAGAACATGAAGTCGCTCACCTCGAGCAGGTAGTCGGTGACGCCGACGATCGCCACCGCGAGGATCAGCAGCGGCAGCGTCCCGACCCAGAACTTGGCCCAGAGGAGGTCGCGCACGCGCATCGGGCTCGAGCGCAGCAGCCAGAGCGTGCGCCCCTCGAGCGAGACGCCGGGGAAGATGAAGCGCGCCGCGATGGAGGCGAGCACGAAGCCCGCCAGCACCAGGTTCAGGAAGGGCACGACGTTCACGAGGAAGAAGGTGATCCCCTCGCCCCGCAGCGGCAGGAACTTGATGTTGTAGACGTAGACGACGACGAGCACCGCGAGCAGGATGAGCTGCGACCACTGCGTCGTGTCGCGGAAGAAGAGACGGACCTCCTTCAGCACCAGCTCGCGCCGGAGGATCCCGAAGGGGCTGAGCAGGGCGCGCCCGACCGCCGCGAGGACGCCGCCCCCCTTCACGAAGCGCTGGGCGCTCTCCTGCGCCTTGCTGAACCCGGTGAGGTAGAGCCAGCGATGCAGCAGCGCGCCGAGCACGAGCGCCGCGGCCGCCGTGCTCCAGAGGAGATAGAGGTCGAGCCAGTCCATCTGGCCGCCGAGGAACCCCATCGTCACCTTCGACGCCCACTCGCTCGGCATGAACGGCGAGCTCGGTGTCCGCAGCACCGAGATGAAGTCCATCAGGTTGCGGAACCCCTCCGGGCGGGCGAGCTGCTCCGGGCGCACGAGCCGGAAGAGGAGCACGATCCCCCCGGCCGCGATCACCGCGATCACCGAGAGGATGTCGCGCGTGCGGCGCGCGGGGAACACGTTCACCAGCGTGAGGGTGAGCGCGCTCCCCACCACCGCCGGGATGATGAACAGCGGGAGCATCACCGCCACCACCAGCAGCGGGAAGGCCCACCCGCCGTCGTACACGAGCCCGTACGCCGTGAACATCGGGATCGAGACCAGGAGCACCATCCAGCTCGACGCGATCACGGTCTCGAGCAGCTTCGCTCCGTAGAGCCGCAGCCAGTCCACCGGTCCCGCCACCAGCATGTCGAGGTCCTTCGCGAGGAAGAAGCTCGAGAGCGCGGTGATCACGTTCGAGAGCAGGAGGATGGACGTGAACCCGAGGAGGATCAGCCCGAGCAGCTTGCCCGCGAGGAGGGCGCCGATCTCCTCGACGCCGCGGAAGTACGTCAGGAGGCGGTAGAGGACGCCGAAGACGAACGCCCAGAAGAGGAACCCGGTGAAGCCGAGGATCGCGAAGCGCGCCCCGCGCCCCTTCTCCCCCTGCAGCGTGCGCGAGCGCGCGGTCAGCCACTTGGGGAGCAGGAGGTGCAGCAGCGGCGGGTCGGGGAGGACCGCGACCGCGCGGTTCGACCCGCTCACGCGCAGCGTCGCCGACATCCCCGCCGGCGTCGCGGACCGGGCGCGCTCGGGCGCGATCTCAGGCGTCGAGGACATCCACCAGGTTCCGTGCGGCGTTCTCGCCGGTGAGCCGCAGGAAGATCTCCTCGAGCCCGCGCTCGCCCCCCTGCAGGTCGCGCCGCAGGTCGGTCATCGTGCCGTAGGCGCGGATCCGCCCGTTGACGATGATCGCGAGCCGGTCGCACAGCGACTCGGCCACCTCGAGCGTGTGGGTCGAGAAGATGATGGTGTGGCCGCGGCGCGTGTATTCGCGGAAGAGGTCCTTCAGGATGCGCGCCGCCTTGGGGTCGAGCCCCACCATCGGCTCGTCCACCACGATCACCTCGGGGCGGTGCACGAAGGCGCTCGAGATGATCAGCTTCTGCCGCATCCCGTGCGAGTAGCTCTCGACGAGTTCGTCGCGCCACTCCTCGAGGTCGAAGAGGGCCAGGAGCTCGCGCGCCCGGTGCTCCACCTCGTCCCCTTGCTGGTCGTATAGCCCGGCGACGAACCGCAGGAACTCCGCCCCGGTCAGCTTCTCGTAGATGAAGGGCCGGTCGGGGATGAAGCCGAGCTTCGCCTTGGCGGTGATCGGGTCGGCGTTCATGTCCACCCCAGCGACGCGGATCGTCCCGGCGGTGGGCTTGAGGATCCCCGCGATCATCCGGAGCGTCGTCGTCTTGCCGGCGCCGTTGGGCCCGAGGAAGCCGAAGAGCTCCCCCCGCGGGACCACGAGGTCGATCGCGTCCACCGCGGTGAAGTCGCCGTAGCGCTTGGAGAGCTGCAGGAGTTCGATCATCGGGCGTCCAGCACCTCGATCCGGAGGTTGCCCACGAGGCGGAGGAGCTCCCCCTGCCGGGTCAGGCCGCCGGTGACGAACCGCAGGTGCGCGGCATCGGCGGGGAACTGCCCGAAGGTGGGATCCACCGCGACCCAGGTGCGGAGGTGGATCTCCGGCCAGGCGTGGTAATAGAACTTGCCGTCCAGGTACGCGAGCCCGGTGGCGATCCGCGTCGGGATCCCGACCGCGCGCGCGAGGGCGGTGAAGAGCTGCGTGTGCTCGTTGCAGTCGCCGCGGCGCGCCCGCAGCACCTGCACCGCGTTGGGCACGCTGACGGTCACGACCTTCTCCAGCGAGTCGTGCACCCACTGGTTGATCCGCTCGGCCACCACCCGCGGGTCGCGCTCGTTGCCCGCGATCCGCACCGCGAGCGCGACGATCGCCGGGTCGTTCACCTGCAGCAGCGGCTCGGACTGGAGTTCGGCGGCGTAGAACCGGCGGAAGGATGGATCGGTCTGCGTCAGACGCCACGAGGCGCGCAGCGCCTGCGGCTCCTCGCGCTCGATCCGCAGCGTGTCGCGCCGCAGGCGCTGGCGGCCTCCCTGCAGGTCGAAGCCGGTGAGGGGCACGCCCGTGAGTCGCACCGCGACCGCGTCCGGTCCGCCGCGACCGGGGAGCGCTCCTGCCGCGATCGCCGTCCCCTCGAGGATGTCGCCCATCGCACCGGTGCCGGTGCGCGGCGCGCCGGCGGCGGCGAGCCGTGCGTCGCGGGCGCGCCGCCAGTTCTCGAACGCGATCTCGTACGCGATCCGCCGGAGCCGTATCCCGCCGGCCTGCGTCGCCTCGACGACGCGTCCCTGCGCGTCCACCCACCCGCTGAACCCACCGTCGCTCCCCTCGGGTACGAGCCGCCACGCGCGCACGGTGTCTATCAGTGCCGGCACGAACATCATCGCCGTCGAGTCATAGGCCGCGCTGTCCACCACCTGGAAGAGCGACTCCGCGTCGAACCGCAGCGTGAGGTCCCGCGCGCTGAGCGTCTGCGGATCGAAGCTCGCCACCGTCACGCGGCGGCCCACCTTGGGCTCGGTCACCAGCATCGCGGCGGCCGGGATCAGCGTCGGCAGGAGGATCGGCCCCTCGACCGCGATCCGCTGCGAGTCCGGCGCCTGTCCCTCCGCCTCGAGCACGTACCGCACCGCCGAATCCCCCTCCGCGCTGCCCGTGACCGTCAGCGGCGCGACCGGGGACTCGACGCGCACGTCGAAGGTGCGCAGCGCCAGCGACCGCGACGTCGTGATGACCGAGCGCGCCGAGGCGCGGTACTCCTGTCCCGCCACGGGGAGATCGGCGGTGAAGTAATCCACGACCTCGAACGAGGTCGTCGAGGTGTCGATCGTCGTCGAGGCGTACCCGATGACCTTGCCGTCCATCTCGACGGCGTAGAAGCTCGTGCTCGGTCCCAGGCGCATCGCCGCTTCCGCCAGGACCGCCGAGCGCTCGCGGAAGAACTCCCGCTGGACGAGGAGCGCGAGCCCCGCGCCCCACGCAAGGAGCACCAGCGACGCGACCGCGCGCCGATTGCGTCCCCGCCGGGGCGCGGGATGGACGAAGCCGGTCATGCGCGCTGCGCGTCCCGTGCGCGCCGGTAGAACACGGCCGCCTCTCCCGAGCGCCCCAGCCGGTCGAGCACGATCCCGACCCCCTTGAGCGCGCGCCAGTGATCCGGTTCCAGCTCCGCCGCCCGCTGGTATGCCGCGAGCGCGCCCTCGAGGTCGTCGGTGTGGTTGAGCGCCTCGCCGATGAAGTAGTGCGCCGTGGCGTTCTCCGGCGAGAGGGCCGCGCCGGCGAGCAGGGGCTCGACCGCGTCACGCCACTTGCCGCGACGGCACGAGAGGATCCCCTTCTGCAGCGCCACTTCCGGGGCGTCCGGGCGCAGCTTGGCCGCCTTGCGGATCATCTGCTCGGCCTCGCCGTACTTGAGCCGGGCGCCGAGCGCACTGGCGCGCGCGCAGGCCACGGCGAACGCCTCGGCCCCCGCGGACTCGGCGCGGTCCAGGACGGTGAGCGCGGTGGCGGCATCGCCCTTCTTCTCGAGCGCGGTCGCATAGGCGATCGCGCGACGCGTGTCGCCGGGGGTCTGCTCGAACGCGAGGCGCAGCGCGTCGAGCGTCGGGCGGAGGGCGCGCGCCGGCGTGGCGAGTTCACCCGTGGTGCGCATCACCTCGCTCGGAGGTTCCTTGGCGGCGCGCGCCGGCTTGGGATCGATGATGACCCGGATCGGGTGGATCGGCGTTGCCTTCACTGTCGGCACGGCCACGCCGTCGATCCGCTTCGCGACGAATCGCGGCTCCTCCAGCTCGCTGTCATCATACGACCACTCGCCGCAGACGGGCGGTTCGCGGACGGGGACGATGACGACCTCGTCGTCCGGGCCGAGGGTCTCGACGGGCAGGAGCGGCGCCCCCTCGAACATCCCGAGCGGCAGCTGCTCGGGGTCGGGGGCGGAAGTCGTCTCCGGCTTGTCGAAGGGGTCGGACAAGGGCAGATGGATGATGGATGATGGAAGGGGGCGAGTGCATCCCTCCGGTCCGCGCCCCACGGGCGAAATCTACCAAGGTGCCCACCCCGCGTCCCGCCTGCCCCAGCACCCCGTCGTCCGCGGTCCATCCTCCCACCTAGCATTCAGCCTGTCGGCCGCCGAACTTGCATGGTCCATGTCCGGCGATGCCCTGATCGTTCGCGGTGCCCGAGAGCACAACCTCAAGTCCATCGACGTCGAGATCCCCAGGGATCGCCTGACCGTCATCACGGGGCTCAGCGGCAGCGGCAAGTCCTCGCTCGCGTTCGACACGATCTTCGCCGAAGGGCAGCGCCGGTACGTCGAGTCGCTCTCGGCCTACGCGCGGCAGTTCCTCGGGCTGATGGAGAAGCCCGACGTGGATGCGATCGAGGGGCTCTCCCCGGCGATCTCGATCGAGCAGAAGACGGCCGGCGCGAACCCGCGCTCGACGGTCGGCACCGTCACCGAGATCTACGACTACCTGCGCCTCCTCTACGCCCGCGCGGGGACGCCGCACTGTCCGAACTGCGGGCGGGCGGTCGCGCGCCAGACGCCGGCGCAGATCGCCGACGTGGTCCTCGGCTGGACCCAGGGGACTCGGATCGAGATCCTCGCGCCGCTCGTGCGCGGACGGAAGGGGGAGTTCCGCGACCTCTTCGAGGACGCCCGCAAGCAGGGGTTCGTTCGCGCGATCGTGGATGGCGAGCTGGTCGAGCTCGCCGACCCGCCGAAGCTGAACAAGAAGCTGAATCACGACGTCTCGGTCGTGGTGGACCGCCTCACCGTGCGGACCGAGGATCGCGGCCGGCTCACCGATTCGCTCGAGACGGCGCTGCGGCTCTCCGAGGGGTTGGTCGAGGTGGTGCGCCACGACGGCTCCAAGACTCGGCAGCTCTTCTCGGAGAAGTATGGCTGCCCCGACTGCGGTCTCTCGATGCCGGAGCTCGAGCCGCGCCACTTCTCGTTCAACTCGCCCTTCGGCGCCTGTCCCACGTGCAGCGGGCTCGGGACCAAGCGGACCGCCAGCCCCGAGCTCGTCCTCGGCGACCACTCCATCTCGATCCTCGAGGGCGTGATCCTGCCCTGGGGCGAGCCCGACGGCTACCTGCGCCGCGTGATCCTGCCGGGCCTCGCCAAGCAGCTCCGGTTCGAGCTCAACTCCCCCTGGGGCGAGCTCCCCGATCGCGTGAAGTTCGAGCTGCTCTTCGGCACCGCGAGGAAGAAGGGCGAGGAGGAGGCACGATGGGAAGGGATCCTCGCCAACGTGCAGCGTCGCTACTCGGAGACCTCGTCAGACTCGGTGCGGCAGGAACTCGAGGAGTACATGGTGATCGGCTCCTGCCCGACCTGTCACGGTCGACGGCTGAAGCCCGAGTCCCTCGCGGTGACGATCCACGGCCGCAACATCGGGGAGTTCACCGAGTCCTCGGCGCTCGATGCGCTCCGCTTCGTCGAGAGCGTGCCGGTGCGCGGCAATGGCAAGCCGGGCCTCGACCCCGGCATCGCCGGCCCGATCCTGAAGGAGGTCGAGGAGCGGTTGCGGTTCCTGGTGGACGTCGGCCTCGACTACCTCACGCTGGACCGGTCGGCCGAGTCGCTCTCCGGCGGCGAGGCGCAGCGGATCCGGCTCGCGACGCAGATCGGCTCACGGCTCGTGGGCGTGCTCTATATCCTCGATGAGCCGAGCATCGGGCTCCACCAGCGCGACAACGCGCGGCTCCTCGAGACCCTCAAGCGGCTCCGCGACCTCGGCAACACCGTCCTCGTCGTCGAGCACGACCAGGAGACGATCCTCGAGGCCGACCACCTGATCGACCTCGGGCCCGGCGCGGGGAAGCACGGGGGCGAGGTGATCGCCGCCGGCACGGTCGCCGAGGTGAAGCGCGAGAAGCGGAGCATCACCGGGCAATACCTGATCGGGGCGCGGACGATCCCGATGCCCGCGGCCCGCCGTGCGCGCGACCCGAAGCGGGTGCTGCGCGTGGAGGGTGCCCGTGAGCACAACCTGCAGAAGGTGGACGCCGAGTTCCCGCTGGGTCTCTTCGTCGCGGTCACGGGCGTGAGCGGCTCGGGGAAGAGCACCCTCGTCGAGGACATCCTCCAGCGCACGCTGGCGCGCCACTTCTTCCGCGCACGCGTCGTGCCCGGCGCCCACGACCGCATCCGCGGCCTCGAGCACCTCGACAAGGTGATCGACATCGACCAGACGCCCATCGGCCGCACGCCGCGCTCGAATCCCGCGACCTACACCGGGCTCTTCACGCCGATCCGCGAGCTCTTCGCCGAGATGCCCGAGGCCAAGCTCCGCGGCTACGGACCGGGCCGCTTCTCCTTCAATGTGAAGGGAGGGCGCTGCGAAGCCTGCCAGGGCGACGGCCTCGTGAAGATCGAGATGCACTTCCTCCCCGACGTCTATGTGACGTGCGAGCAGTGCCGAGGGAAGCGCTACAATCGGGAGACGCTCGACGTGAAGTTCCGCGGACTCTCGATCACCGAGGTCCTCGAGCTGACGGTGGAGGACGCCCTCGGCGTCTTCGAGAACCAGCCGCGGATCCACGGCAAGCTGCAGACGCTCAATGACGTCGGGCTCGGCTACATCCACCTCGGACAGAGTGCGACGACGCTCTCCGGCGGCGAGGCCCAACGGGTGAAGCTCGCCACCGAGCTCTCGAAGCGCGACACGGGCCGCACGCTCTACATCCTCGACGAGCCGACCACGGGGCTCCACTTCGAGGACGTGCGCGTGCTGCTCGAGGTGCTGCACAAGCTCGTGGACCGCGGGAACACGGTGCTCGTCATCGAGCACAACCTCGACGTGATCAAGACGGCGGACTGGATCGTGGACCTGGGGCCCGAGGGCGGGTCAGGGGGCGGTAGGATCGTCGCCGAGGGGACGCCGGAACAGGTGGCGAAGGTGAAGGCATCGCACACCGGGGCCTATCTGGCGAAGGTGCTCGCCGCGCGCAGGTAGCGCGTCGCGACGATCTCGAGCCGGTCGTCGCCCGCCGCGATCGCGGCTTCGCGGTGCCGCTCCACCTCGGCGGAGAACGCCGGGTCCCCCCAGCGAAGGCCGGTCGCCTTCTCGGCATCGTCGATCTCCGACACGCGGGCGGCTTCGAGGAGGAGCCTGGCCGCCGCAGTCGCGAAACCGGGATCGGAGCGGTCCGGCAGCACGTAGCGCCCGGTCTTTCGGGGCGGTTCGTGGTCCTCGTTCACGAAGGCTCGTGACATCCCATCAAGCTAGGGGGAGGAGCGAGGAGCGAGGGGAAGGAGCGAGGGAGGAGGGGGAGGGGGAAGGGATGAGGGGAAGGGGAGGTTACGAGTCACGGGCGGGCACTCGATCGGGCGCTCGCGCGCTTGATGCACGTGACGCAGATGGCGATGAGCTCGTGGCACTCGTTGATCAGCGCCGGGAACTCGTCGTGTCGCACGCCCGCGCCGTGGGCCATCTGCAGCCAGACGAGCGATTCGCGGAGTTCCTTCACGCAGAGCTTCATCCGGTACACGTAGTCGCGCGACGAGGTCGCCTCGCGCGCCTCCGCGTAGTTGGCCGCCGGGGAGGTCGCGGCGCGCGCCAGTTGGCGGACGATGTTGTCCAGCACCGGGTCGCGAGCGACCCGACGGACCACGGCGCACACCCGCCCGCCGAAGCCAGCGAGCCGATCCGCGAGCAGGGGTTTCTCGGTGCGTGGGAGTGGCATGCCGCGAATCTGTACCTGCCGGCGAAAGGCCCCGCATCCCCGCATCCCGCGCTGCACCAATCCCTTCCCCTCACCCCTTCCCCCTCCCCCTTCCCACCCTCGCTCTTTCCCCTCGCTCCTCGCTCCTTACCTTCCGCCCATGGTTTCGATACTGGATATCATCGGCCCCGTCATGGTCGGGCCCTCCTCCTCGCACACCGCGGGTGCCTGTCGCCTCGGCCTGATCGCCCGCGACCTCGTCGCGGGAACGCCCGAGTCGGCGCTGATCGAGTTGCACGGCTCCTTCGCCCGCACCGGCGAGGGCCACGGCACCGACAAGGCGATCGTCG
>CAZYUL010000088.1:0-11515 GCA_964650715.1 uncultured Gemmatimonas sp.
GGGCCATCTCGCGCGACCGCTACTGGGGCACGCCGCTGCCGGTGTGGGTGAACGATGCCGATCCCTCCGAGGTGGAGGTGCTGGGTTCGTTCGCCGAGCTCGCGGCGCGCGTCGGCACGGCGCTGCCGGCGGAGTTCGATCCGCACAAGCCGCACGTGGACGGCTACACCTGGCCGGCCCGGAGCGGGAAGGGCACGATGCGGCGCGTGCCCCAGGTGATCGACACCTGGTTCGACTCGGGGTCCATGCCATTCGCGCAGTGGGGCTTCCCGCACCGGGCCGGCAGCGCCGAGCGGGTCGCGCGCAACTTCCCCGCGGACTACATCGCCGAGGGCGTGGACCAGACCCGCGGGTGGTTCTACTCGCTGCTGGCGATCGCGACCGGACTCGGCGACGCACTCCCCGACAACGGGGGGCCGGGAGCCGCGCCGTATCGCGCGGTCGTGGTCAACGACCTCGTGCTCGACGCCAGCGGGCAGAAGATGTCCAAGTCGCGCGGCAACACCGTGGAGCCGATGGCGGTGATGGAGCGCCACGGCGCCGACGCGGTGCGGCTCTTCCTGATGGCGAGCTCGCAGGTCTGGGTGCCGCGCCGCTTCGACGAGAACGTGATCCGCGAGACGGCGGGACGGTTCCTCGTCACGCTGCGGAACGTGTACAGCGGGATCTTCGCGCAGTACGCGAACTTCGGGTGGACACCGGAGTCCGGCGCGCCGGCGGTCCCGCAGCGGCCGGTGCTGGATCGCTGGGTGCTGAGCCGCCTCGCCGCGGTCGAGTCCGAGGTGGATGCGTTGCTGCAGCGCTTCGACGCGACGGCGGCGGCGCGGGTGCTGATGGAGTTCGTCACCGAGGACGTGGCGAACTGGTACGTGCGGCTCTCGCGCGCGCGCTTCTACGAGGTGGAAGGCGACGACAACCACGCGGCGTTCGCGACGCTGCACGAGGTGCTCGTCGTCACGAGTCGGCTGCTCGCTCCCTTCGCGCCCTTCATCTCCGACTGGATCCACCAGGAGCTGACGGGGAGCTCGGTGCACCTCGCGGGATTCCGGCGCTCCGCGCCGGCGCCGCGTGATGCGGGGCTCGAGGGGGCGATGGGCGCGGCGCGGACCCTCGCGACGCTCGGTCGCGCCGCCCGCGAGGCCGCGGGGATCAAGGTCCGCCAGCCGCTCCAGTCCCTCACGTGCGTCGCGCCCGGGATCGCCCGCGAGTGGCACGGGACGATCGCGCCGCTCGTCACGAGCGAGCTCAACGTGAAGCAGGTGACCTTCGCCGACTCCGCCGCGGACTGGGTGCGCCTGGAGGGGAAGCCCAACTTCCCGGTGCTCGGGAAGATCCTCGGCGCGGCGATGAAGGCGGCGAAGCCCCTCGTCGAGGGGCTCGGCCAGGACCAGCTCCGGACCATCGAGCAGGGAGGCACCGTCACGATCGAGGTCCCGGGGCACGGCCCGCTCGCGCTCGAGGCCTCGCGCGTGACCATCACGGCCCGCGCCGCGTCGGCACTCGTCGTGCAGCAGGGGGACGGGATGTCGGTCGCGCTCGACCCCGCGATCTCGCCGGCGCTCCGCGCCGAGGGGATCGCGCGGGAGATCGTCAGCCGCGTGCAGCGGCTCCGCAAGGAGTCGGGACTCGCGGTGAGCGACCGGATCCGGCTCGCGATCGCCGGACCGTCGGACGTGCAGGATGCAGCACGGCAGCACCAGCAGTGGATCGCGCAGGAGACACTGGCCCGGGAGTGCATCGTCGCCGATGCGCTGCCGGCGACCCCCGCGTGGCCCGCGGTCGCCGAGGTGGAACTCGACGGCCCGACGGCCCGCATAGCCCTCACCAAGGACCGTTGACGATGGCATCGACCCCCGGCGGCGAGAAGAAGTTCAAGCCCCTCTCGAAGAAGCAGATCCAGTACTTCGAGAAGCGGCTCATGGACGAGCGCAAGCGCGTGCTCAAGGAGCTGGGCCATTACGACGAGACCTTCGGCAACACGCCGCAGGGGGCCGACGGCGACCTGAGTGCCTACTCGTTCCACATGGCGGACCAGGGCACCGATGCGATGGAGCGCGAGAAGGCGTTCCTCTTCGCGTCCAAGGAAGGCCGGTTCCTCTGGCACGTGGACCAGGCGCTGCGCCGGCTGTACCGCACCCCGGAGGAGTTCGGGAAGTGCCACAACTGCGGCGGCGAAGTCGGCTTCGACCGGCTCGACGCCCTCCCGCACGCGCGCTACTGCATCGAGTGCAAGCAGCGAGAGGAAGATGGGAAGAAGTGACGGCGAGGTGATGTCGCCGGCGCGCTTCATCGGCACGGCGGCGGCGATCGTCCTCGCGGACCAGTTCACGAAGCTGATCGCGGTGGACCGGCTCTCGCCGGCCTACGTGCCGCATCCCGTGCTGGGGGAGTGGTTCCGCCTCACCCTCGTGTTCAACAAGGGCGCCGCGTTCGGCCTGCACCTCGGTCCCTGGTCGCGATGGATCTTCATCGCGCTGACGGTCGTGGCGGTCGCGGTGATGTGGCGGCTCTACCGCA
Organism: uncultured Gemmatimonas sp.; assembly: GCA_964650715.1. Classification (GTDB taxonomy): domain Bacteria; phylum Gemmatimonadota; class Gemmatimonadetes; order Gemmatimonadales; family Gemmatimonadaceae; genus Pseudogemmatithrix. The sequence continues at coordinate 2,518 of CAZYUL010000088.1, forward strand.
CGACGCCGCCGGGCGCGCACTGGCGCGCGCGCGCGCTGATGCTCGTGACGGCCGGGGCGCTGGGGAACTTCATCGATCGCGTGGCCTCGTCCCGCGGCGTGGTGGATTTCTTCGACTTCGGCGTCGGGGCGCACCGGTGGCCGACGTTCAACATCGCCGACATCGCGGTGAGCACCGGCGCGGTGCTGCTCGCGATCGTGCTCTGGCGCGAGGAGGAGGCGAAGGTGGCGACCGAGCGTGGCTGAGCCGCGCCGCTGACCCCGCGCGACCCCGTGACCGAGCCGCTCGCGCCGGGCCGCTACGACTTCCGCGCCGACATCGCCGGCGAGCGACTCGACCTCGCCGTCGCGCGCCTCACCGGGCACTCCCGCACCCGCGCCGCGACGCTGATCGCCACCGGCGGGGTGCAGGTGGATGGCCGCGCGGAGAAGGCGAGCTTCCGTCTCGAGTCCGGCATGCAGGTCGCGGTGACGATCCCCACGCCGCCGGGCCGCGAAGTGCTCCCCGAGGAGATCCCGCTCCGCGTCATCTTCGAGGACGCCGACATCGTCGTCGTGGACAAGCCCGCGGGGATGGTGGTGCATCCGGCGCCGGGGAACTGGAGCGGCACCCTCGTGAACGCGCTGATGGGTCGCGGCCAGGGGCTCGCCGAGGGGGGCGGCCGGGAGCGCGCCGGACTCGTGCACCGGCTCGACAAGGAGACCTCGGGTCTCCTCCTCGTCGCGAAGACCGATCGCGCGCACGCGGCACTCTCCGCGGCGATGGCCGCACGACGGATCACGCGCCGCTATGCCTGCCTCTGCTGGGGCCACCTCGACGCCGACGTGGTGACGGTGGACAAGCCCCTCGCGCGCGACCCGAACGACCGCAAGCGGGTCGCGGTCCGCGCCGAGGGGCGCGCCGCGAAGACGCGCTTCACGCGGCTCGCGCGGTTCGACTCCTGCGACCTCCTGCGCGCACACCTCTTCACCGGCCGCACGCACCAGATCCGCGTCCACCTCGCGTCGCTCGGCCACCCCGTCGTCGGCGACGACACCTATGGTGGCGGCGGCGGACGGAAGCTCGTCGGTCTCCCGCCGAAGCGCCATTTCCTGCACGCGGCGTGGCTCGTCTTCCAACACCCGGTGACCGGCGTCACGATGGACCTCCGCTCCCCCCTCCCCGATGACTTGAAGCGCTCGCTCGCGCTCGTCGCCGAGGAACCGTCGTGGCTTTCCCACTCCGATCCTCTGGAGTACCTTCACTTCTATAGAGCGGATGACTGAATCCGGTGGTGCGCGCTATCTCGTGACCGAGGTCGCCGGGGAGCGGATGGCGTGGGACCTGGCGACGGTGCGCGAGATCGTGCCGGCGCGCGCGGTGACACGCCTCCCGGGAGCGCCGGCGTGGGTACTCGGGCTGCTCAACCTGCGCGGCACCGTGCTCACGGTGGTGGACCTCGCGACGCGGTTCTCGCTGCCGCCGGGCGACGGTGAGTCGGTGGTTGTGCTCGAGCTGGACGGGAGGTCGCTCGGCGTCCGGGTGGACCGGGTGCGCGCGGTCGCGGCGGCGGAGGAGGTCACACTCGAGGGCGTCGAGGCGGCGCGGGCAGCGGAGGGGTTGGTGGCGGGGATGGTCCGGTTGCGGGAAGGCCCCGCGGCGCTGGTGGATGCCGCGGCGCTCTTCAAGTCGGTGCTGGCGACGGCATGACGGTGCGCAGGTCCAACTCAATTCGGGGGAACGCGTGGCTCCGACAGTCCTGATCTGTGATGACGCGATCTTCATGCGCACGATGGTCGGCGACATCCTGCAGCAGGCGGGATTCGAGATCGTCGGCGAGGCCGAGACGGGGACGCAGGCGGTCGAGAAGTACAAGCAGTTGCGTCCCGACCTCGTGACGATGGACATCGTCATGCCCGACATGGGCGGGATCGACGCGGTCCGCGAGATCACCTCGTTCGACCCCAAGGCGCGCATCCTGATGTGCAGCGCGATGGGGCAGCAATCCCTCGTCGTCGAGGCGATCCAGGCGGGGGCGAAGGACTTCGTGGTGAAGCCCTTCCAGCCGAGCCGGGTGCTGGAGGCGGTGCAGCGGGTCCTCGGCTGACGCCCGCGCTCCCCCCGACGCCTCCCACCCCGAGCGCCCCCTGGACGCCTCGCGATACGCCGACCTCTTCCGCACCGAGAGCCGTGAACAGCTCGCGGTGATCAATCGCGCGCTGCTCGCGCTCGAGCAGGGGGAGGCGTCGCGCGAGCCGGTGGACGCGATCTTCCGCGGCGTCCACACGATCAAGGGGATGAGCGCGACGATGGGCTACACGGGCGTGGCCGAGTTCTCGCATGAACTCGAGTCGCTGCTCGACAAGGTCCGTGCCGGGGAGCAGTCGCTGAGCCCCGACTTGATGGACGCCTTCTTCGCGGCGGCGGACGCGCTGGAGGAGGGGATCGAGCAGGCGCGGGAGGACGCGGCGATGACTGAGCCGATGAAGCGCGTCCTCGAGCGACTCAATGACATCGCCGGCGGGAGATCGACCGCCGAGTTCCGCGTGGTGCGGAAGAGCGACGTCATGCGGATCACCTCGGAGCAGCCGGCGCCGGCGTCGCCGGCGCCGTCGTCGCGCGCGTCGCGACCGCCGGATGCGGTCGCCGACGATGCCCTCGACGGACCCGGCGTCCTCGTCCGGGTGACGCAGACCGCGGCGTCGCTGCTGCCCGGCGTGCGCGCGTTCATGGTCATCCAGCGGCTCCGCGCGCTCGGCGAGGTCGCCGCGTGCGCGCCGTCGGTGGAGGCGCTGCAGGCGGCGACGGTGCCCCAGCAGTTCCGTGTGCGGGTGCTCACGAACGCGGGCCCCTCGGAGGTCGAGCAGGCGGTGAGGAGCGCGGGGGACGTTGATGCGGTCACCGTCGAACGGCGCGAGGCGGCGCCGGCGCCGATGGTGACCGCGGCGCCCGCCGCGCCAGGAGCCCCCGTGGACGCGCCGGAGCCGCGCGCGTCCACGTCATACGGCCGGCGGATCACCGACCAGTTCGGCGTGGACGAACTCGGGCTGCCGGTCGAGCGCGGCGCCACGCCGCGGGCGCGCCACGTGCGGATCGAACTCGCCCGGCTCGACACGCTCCTCAACCTCGTCGGCGAGCTCGTCATCGTGCGCGGCCGGCTGCAGTCGCTCGTGAACGCGACCGCGCTCCCGGCGCTGCACGAGGCGATGGCCGATGCGACGCGGCTCATCGCCGACCTGCAGCAGGAGATCATGACCAGCCGGCTCGTGCCGGTGGGGCAGGTGTTCGACCGGTTCCCGCGGCTCGTGCGCGACGTCGCGCGACAGCTCGGCAAGGACGTCCTCTTCGCGATCGAGGGGAAGGAGATCGAGCTCGACCGCTCGGTGCTCGACGAGATCGGTGAGCCGGTGGTGCACCTCCTGCGGAATGCCGTGGACCACGGCCTCGAGCGGCCCGAGGTGCGCGAGGCGGCCGGAAAGCCGCGCGCGGGCCGGCTCACCCTCGCGGCCCAGCGCGATCGCGCCTCGGTCGCGATCGTGGTGCGGGACGACGGTCGGGGGATCGACCGCGAGCGGGTGCTGGCGCGGGCCCTCGCACTCGGCCTCGTCGAACCTGGCACGACGCGCCTCGATGACGACGCGATGATCCGCTGCATCGCGCATCCCGGCTTCTCCACCGCGGAGCAGGTCACGGGGGTCTCGGGCCGCGGCGTGGGGATAGATGCCGTGCAGGCCAAGGTCCGGTCGCTGGGCGGCACGTTCGAGGTCCAGACGGAGGCCGGCGTCGGGACGACCGTGACGATCCGCCTGCCGGTGACGCTGGCGATCGTGCGGGCGCTCCTCGCGCGGGTGGGGGGCGAGCGCTACGCGCTGCCGCTCACGCACGTGCGCGAGACGATGGAGCGCGCGCCGGCGACGATCCGTCAGGTGCAGGGGCGCGACGTGCTCGTGCTGCGCGACGAGGTGATGCCGGTGCTGCGGCTGCGCGAGGTGGTACAGCTGCCGGGCGCCGCCGCGGACGCGGGCGAGGACGATGGGGAGATCGTGGTGATCGAGCGCGGCGACCGCCGCGCCGGGCTGGTGGTGGATGAGCTCACCGGACAGGAGGACATCGTGGTGAAGTCGTTCGATGCGGTGAAGGACGGGGCGACGATGTTCAGCGGGGCGACGATCCTCGCCGACGGCGCGCCGGCCCTCATCGTGGACGTCGGGAGCCTCCTGTGACCGCGACCCCCGGGGACGGCGTGCGCGCGTTGACGCCGGCGCAGCTCGACGCGCTGCGCGAGGTCGCGAACATCGGCGCCGGCCACGCCGCGACCGCGCTCTCGCAGATCACCGAGCAGCGGATCATGATCAGCGTGCCCCAGCTCACGGTCGCGCCGCTCGAGGCGGTGCCGAACCAGATCGCCGAACCGGAGGAGCCGGTCGCGGCGGTGCTGATGAAGATGGAGGGCGACCTCACCGGCCTCACCCTCCTCGTCTTCCCGCAGCCGATCGCGCTCAAGGTGGCGGGCCTGATGATGCGGCGGCCGGTCACCAGGCTCGGCGCCATCGAGGAGTCGGCGATCAAGGAGGCGGGGAACATCCTGAGCGCCGCGTACCTCAACGCGCTCGCGGACTTCATGCGGATGACGCTGCTCCCGTCGCCCCCGTCGCTCGCGGTGGACATGAGCGACGCCGTGCTCACCTCGACGTATCTCGAGAGCGCGCAGGGGGCGGAGTACGTCGTGTGCGTCGAGAGCGAGTTCCACCTGCAGGATGCCGGGGAGCGCCTGCGCGGGTTCTTCCTCCTCCTCCCCGACCCGCCGAGCCTCCGCGCGATGCTCAAGGCGGTGCACGTCGCGTGACGTCGCCCACGGCCGCGAGGATCAGCGAACGGGACCGCGAGGTCCTGCGCTCCTTCGCGCGCCGGATCGACCCCGCCGACGCCGGCGCGCACAACAACCTCGGCGTCCTCTACTTCACGAAGGGACTCTACCAGGAAGCGGTCGCCGCGTTCACGCAGGCGCTGGAGCTGGATCCCAAGATGCAGGTCGCGCAGCGCAACCTGGAGATCGCGTACTTCAACACCGGGTACTACGACCAGCGCGTCGCCGAGCTGCGCGAGCGGATCCGCCAGCGCCCCGAGGACCGTGACGCGCGGTGGGAGCTCGGGCGCGCCTTCGCGCTCCTCGGGCAGCACGACGACGCGATCCCCGAGTTCCGCGCGATCCTCCAGCTCCGGCCGCGCGAGGTGCAGGCGCGGATCCAGCTCGGGCTCGCCGAGAAGGCGAGCGGGCGGCTGGCCGACGCGCTGACCTGGTTCCGCCAGGCGCTGCAGATCGACCCCGAGAGCTCGATCCTGCACTTCTACGTCGGCGAGGTGCTCTACAACCAGGGCGCCTTCGAGGAGGCGCTCTCCGAGCTGCGTCGCGCGATCCAGCTCAATCCCGACAACCCCGACGCGCACTTCCTCCTCTCGTTCGTGCTCGGCGACATGGGCCAGCACGAGGAGGCGCAGCAGGCGGGGAAGCGCGCGGTGCAGCTGAATCCCGCGCTCTCGCGCGCGCAGGCCAACCTCTCGCTCGACCAGTACGACCCGAAGAAGTACGAGGAGCTGCTCCCCGGCCGGCAGGCGCGGCGTTCGCAGGCGCAGATGGCGATCGCCGAGGGGGAGCCGCTGGCGCACTACACGCTCGGGCTCGCGTACCGCCAGCAGGGCTACGTCGCCGAGGCGATGAAGGCGTACCAGATGGCGCTGGAGAAGGGGGAGGACCGCGCCCTCGTGATGCAGGCGATGGCCGAACTCCACCTCCTCCAGAAGGACCCGAAGCCGGCGATCGAGCTCTACGACACGCTGCTCTCCGAGCGACCGCAGAGCCCGAAGCTCTGGAACGAGCGGGGCGTCGCGCTCCACCAGGCGGGACAACACGCCGCCGCCGCCGAGAGCTACGAGCGCGCGCTGGAGGTGGATGCCAAGTACGCCCTCGCGCGGAACAACCTCGGCGTCGCGCTCTTCCACGCGGGGCGGAGCGACGACGCGGTGGACGCCTTCCGCCAGGCGCTCCGCGTGGACCCGGCGTTCGTGAAGGCGCGGCTCAACCTCGCCCTCCTCCTGACCCGCGGCCGGCGCTACCAGCTCGCGCTCGAGGCCTACCGGCAGGTGCTCGAGACGTCGCCGGAGAACCCCGTCGCGTGGAACGGGATCGGGATGGTGCTCGCCGAGCTGCGGAAGTTCGAGGAGGCGAAGACCGCGTTCGCGCGGGCGATCCAGGCGAAGCCCGAGTTCGCCGAGGCGCACTACAACCTGAGCTTCACGCTCTCGAACCTCGGCGACTTCGATGGCGCGCTGCGCGAGACGAAGCTCGCGCTGGAGCTGGATCCCTACTACGTGGCGCAGAAGTTCGCGCTCGCGATCGACCTCGAGTTCGAGGACCCCGACCTCTCGGTGGTCCCCGACCTCGGTGGCGAGCAGCGGATGACGGAGGAGGTGGAGACCTTCACCTTCGACCCGACGCTGCTCGACTCGATCTTCACCGAGCTGGCCCCACCCGCCGAGCCCGAGAGCGCGCCGCTCGAGAGCGATCCGTACCGCCTCGCGCAGGACTTCCTCTCCAAGGGGCTCACCGACCGGGCGATGGCGGAGACGCGTCGCGCCCTCGCCCGCGGCGCCGACCCCGTGCTCGGCAACGTCCTCCTCGGCGAGGCGCTGGGGCGGCAGGGTGCGTGGGGGGATGCGCTCGAGCGGTTCGAGGACGCCTGCGACCGGAACGCCGCCGACCTCGGCGCCCTCCGCGGACGGACCCAGGCCCTCTTGATGCTCGGTCGCGGCGAGGAGGCCGGGCGGGTCGCCGAGTCGCTGATCGCCGGCGCGCCCGACGACCCCGACGCGCTGATGCTGGTCGCGACAGCGCGGTTCGAGGCGGGGGACGCCGAGAGCGCGCTCGCGGCGCTGCGCCACGCGCGCGAGGTGGCGCCGCAGCGCGCGGACGTCCTGCGCGGGATCGGCAACATCACCCGCGCCGTCGGCGACCTCGACGCGGCGATCGCCGCCTACCGGCACGCCCTCACGATCGACCCGGACTACGCGGCGGTGCGCTACGACCTCGCGCGCCTGCTGATGCAGCGCGGGGAGTTCACCGAGGCGGAGGAGGAGCTGCACGCGGCGCTGGAGTCGGTGCCGACGTATGCCGACGCGACGCTCGCACTCTCGGCCGTGTACCGGCAGGGGGGACGGACCCACGAGGCCCTGCTGCTGCTCGTCGAGTTCCTTGAGCGGGACCCCTACAGCTTCGATGGGCTGATCGCGCTCGGCGAGCTCCTGCTCGAGCTGGGCAAGCACACCGACGCCGCGGTCGCCTTCTCGCGCGTGCTCCGGTTCGACGAGACGCACGTCGGGGCGATCTTCTACCAGGGGATGCTGCTCGCCGAACAGGGACGGTTCCGCGAGGCGCTGGCGAGCTGGCGAAAGGTCGCGGTGCTGCAGCCCGACAGTGAGTACGCACGCCGGGCGTTCCGCGAGTCGCGCAAGGTCCAGCACCGGCTCGAGGGCGGCGATGACGGGGGAGGGGCCTGATGGCGATCGAAGGCCCGCTCCGCGAGCTCGGCATCCACGACGTCTTCCAGCTGCTCGACCTGAGCCGGAAGACGGGGACGCTGCGCGTCGTCTCGGAGCTGCGCGACAACGACGGCACGGTGCTGTTCGAGAAGGGGCGGATCATCAGCGCCGCGATCCGTTCCAACCCGCACCGGATCGGCGACCTGCTCGTGCGCTCGGGGCGGCTGACCGCCGAGGAGATGACCCGCGCGCAGCAGCTGCAGCGCGAGGGGGACAAGCGGCGCCTCGGCGAGATCCTCGTCGCGCTCGGGATGGTGACGCCGAAGGAGATCGAGCGGCAGGTCAAGCTGCAGATCGAGGCGGTCGTGTTCGAGCTGATGTCGTGGCGCGAGGGGCACTTCCGGTTCGAGGAGGGCCTCGCGGAGGACCTCCTGCGCGACGCCGTGGTGCCGCTCTCGCCGGAGACCCTGCTGATGGAGGGGGCGCGGCGCATCGACGAGTGGTCGCGCATCGCCGACCGCGTACCGAACCTCTCGGTGATCCCCGAGCTCTCGCCGGCCGACGAGGACCACCCGGCGATGCTCGACCTGCTGCCGCAGGAGTGGCAGGTGCTCTCGATGATCGACGGCGAGCACGACCTGCGGGAGATCGCGGCGGCGCTCGCGATGAGCGACTTCGACGTGGCGAAGGTGGTGTACGGTCTCGTGACCACCGGCGTGATCCGGCTCTACCAGCCGCGGCGCGCGTCGCAGGTGACGCCGATCCCGAGCGACGCGACGCCTACGCAGCGGCGGACGCAGTCGCGCGACGGGCGTTCGACGCCGCTCGACCCGACGGCGGAACCGGTGCGGCGTGGCGCGGCGGCCTTCCGCCGCGGGGACTTCGCCGAGGGGATCGCCGTCTGGGAGGCCTTCGTCGCGACGGCGACGGCCTATGGCGGGCTGGCCGGGATCCGCGAGGGACTCGACGCCGCGGTGCGCCTGCAGGCGGTGCTCGACCGGGAGGTGCCGCTTGGCCGCTGAGGACATCCGCGCGATGAGCGAGCAGCTCGCGGCCGACCCGCAGAGCCTGGTCTTCGTGCCGCTCGCGGAGGCGCTGCTGGCGCGCGGGGACCTCGCGCACGCCGCGCGGGTGGCCCAGCGCGGGGCGGCGCGTCATCCCGAGCGCGCCGACGCGCACGACCTCGTCGCGCGGATCGCCCTCGCGCAGGGGGATGAGCCGCGTGCGGAGGAGGAGTGGGCGCGGGTGCTCACGATCGACGCGGGATTCGGCACCGCGCACCGCGGCCTCGGGTTGGTGCGCTACCGTCAGGGGCGGCTCGACGAGGCGCTGGGGCACCTCACCGCGGCGCTGCAGGACGACCCCACCGACGCGTCGGTGCGCGCCGCCCTCGATGCGGTGCAGGGCGTCGTGCGCACACGGGATGCCCGCGCGTCGGGACCACTCGAGGCCGCGGTCGCGGCGGCGGCCGCGGTCGCGCCGC
>CAZYUL010000089.1:0-11399 GCA_964650715.1 uncultured Gemmatimonas sp.
CCAGACGCCGGTCTTCGTGGCGTCGGACCTGGACATCGGGATGAACGACTGGATGGTGAAGCGGTTCGAGTGGGATGACGGATACCGTCCCGACCGCGGCAAGGTGCTCGACGCCGCCGCGCTGGAGCAGGTCAAGCGGTTCTCGCGATACGTGGACGAGGAGGGCGACGGCATCGCCGCGCGGACGCTCCCCGGCGTCGGCGGCAAGGGAGCGTACTTCGTCCGTGGCTCCGGCCACGACAAGCACGCGGCGTACACCGAGGACTCCGACGCCTATCAGGAGGTCGTGGACCGGCTCCGGCGGAAGTTCGAGCACGCGGCCGACGCGATGCCGAGGCCGGCGATCCACCACCAGCCGGGCGCGGAGGTCGGCCTGGTCACCATCGGCGGGTGCGATGCCGCAGTCCGCGAGGCCGCTGACATCCTGCGCAGCCAAGGGGTACATGTGGATGTGATGCGCATCCGCGGATTCCCGTTCGGCGCCGAGGTCCGGCAATTCATGGGGCGCCACGAGCACACCTTCGTCATCGAGCAGAACCGGGACGCCCAGCTCCGGTCGCTCCTCGCGATCGAGCTCGGCATCCCCCGCGACTCGATGATCCCGATCCTCGACTACGCAGGCATGCCGCTGACCGCCCGGGTCGTCGTCAATGGCGTCACGAAGCATCTCTCGGGAGTCCCCGCATGACCTCGATCGCCAAGCCCCCGGTCAAGCACCCGAGCCTCCGGACGAACGGTCTCGGCCTGACCATCCGCGACTACGAGGGGGCGATGAGCACCCTCTGTGCCGGCTGCGGCCACGACTCGGTCACCGCCGCGCTGGTCCTCGCGGCCTGGGAACTCGAGCTCCCACCGCACCGCGCGGCGAAGATGAGCGGCATCGGCTGCTCCTCGAAGACCACGGCGTACTTCATGAAGCAGTCGCACGGTTTCAACTCCGTGCACGGACGGATGCCCTCGGTGACGTCGGGGGCGAACGCGGCGAACCGCGAGCTCATCTACATCGGCATCTCCGGCGACGGCGACTCGCTCTCCATCGGCCTGGGGCAGATGTGCCACGCGATCCGCCGCAACGTGAACATGCTCTACGTGCTCGAGAACAACGGCGTCTACGGCCTTACCAAGGGGCAGTTCTCGGCGTCGGCCGACGTCGGCTCGACCTCGAAGAAGGGCGAGGCGAACGAGCAGACCCCGATCGACCCGGTCCTCCTCGCGATGACGCTGGGTGCGACCTTCGTCGCCCGGTCGTTCTCCGGCGACAAGAAGCAGCTGGTCCCGATCCTCAAGGCGGGGATCGCCCACAAGGGATTCGCGCTGGTGGACGTGATCTCCCCGTGCGTGAGCTTCAACGACCACGAGGGCTCCACCAAGAGCTACGCCTACACGCGCGAGCACGAGGTGGAGGCGGTCGAGGCCGACTTCGTGCCGCTCAAGCGCGAGATCACCGTACCGGAGACCGGGGAGGAACTCAAGGTCGTCGAGCTGCACGATGGGGGCCGAGTGCGGCTCCGCTCCACCGCGCCCGACTACGATCCCACCGACCGCGAGTCCGCCTACGCACACGTGCGCGCGTGCCAGAAGCGCGGCGAGATCGCGACCGGCCTCCTCTTCGTGAGCGAGTCCGGATCCGACATGCACGACGCGCTGCGCACCGTGCCGACCCCCCTGGTGGACGTACCCTTCGAGCAGCTCTGTCCGGGCAAGGCCGCCCTCGACAAGCTGATGGACCGCTATCGCTAGGATCGCGCGCCGCCCCCGGGCAGGCAGGTCAAGCGTCGCGGCCCTCCTGGTCGCGGCGCTCTTGTCGTGCGAGTCGGCAACCGCGCCGGAGCCGATCGCGACGATCGAGGTCAGCCCGTTCGGTGCCGAGCTCCTCGTCGGGCCGGCCGGCGGGGCGACCGTGCAGATGGAAGCGGTCGCCCGCCGCGCCAACGGCACCGCGATCGACGGCGTGACGTTCGAATGGAGCTCGGAGACGCCGACGGTCCTCGGCGTCAGCGCCACGGGGCTGGTCACGGCGTTGCAGCCGGGTGTGGGCGTCATCGCGGCCTCCGCGCGTGGCGCGATCGGGGAGTCGATCCTTCAGGTGTTCGCCGTCCCCGCCGCGAGCTTCACGATCTCGTCCGATTCGGTCGCGCTCGAGATCAGCCCGCTGGGCGCCGGATCGCACCAGCTCGATTTCGTGTTGAGCGACTCCACCGGCACCGCGATCACCGATCGGCAGATCTTCTGGGGCACCAACGCGCCCGGCGTCGCGACCGTCACGGGCACGGGCCTCATCCGCGCCATCGGCGGCGGCGCCGCGCGGATCGTCGGCGGGCGCGAGGGGCGCACCGACACGGTCTGGGTCACCGTCACCGAGAGCGACACCCTTCCCTCCGATGCCGACATCGCGATCTCCGACGCGCAATGGACCCAAGGGGTCCAGCTCGACGACGGTTCGCTGCCGATGATCCGCGGCGGGCGCGCGGCCGTCGTGAACGTGATCCTGACCGCCAACTACTCCATCGCGACCCCATCGAGCGTCATCCTCCGCATCCGCGAGCCCGGTGGAGCGATCGCGTGGACCGAGACCAAGTCCGTGGTAGTGCCGACAGGGACCGTGAACACGATGGCGCAGCCCCACCTGCAGTTCCTCGTTCCCAACGACCTCCTCGTGGCCGGGCGCACGTGGGAGCTGCTGCGCGACCCGGACGCAGCGCTGCCGGATGCGTCGACTGCGACCGACCTCTTCCCGCGTGCCGGTACGACACCGATCGCGGTCGTCGAGGTGCCCCCTCTCCGGATCCGACTCGTTCCCGTGATCCTGCTGTCACACGGTGGCGCGATGCCCGACCTGTCGGAGGGACAGATCGAGGATTACATCCGCACCGTCCGCCAGGTCCATCCCCACGGCGACATCGAGGTCACGCTCGGGCCGCCGCACGCCACCGCGCAGTCGTTCGGGACGCCACCGAACGGCGGCGGCTCCTCATTCTGGTCGCCGCTGCTGAGCGAGCTCGACGTCGCGCGGGTCGCCGACGCAGCGAACGCGAGCGCCCACTGGATCGGCATCGTCGCGCCGCCGGGTGGCTTCACCTTCACCAGTTTCGGCGGCATCGGCTACATCCCGGCCAGCGGCACCTCCTTCGCCGCGGGCACGCGCACCTCCGCGCTGGTGCGACTCGGGTGGTTCAATCGCGAGTCCCAGACGCGCGAACTCGTGGCGCACGAACTCGGCCACAACTTCGGCCGGCGGCACGCGCCCTGCGGGGGCGCCGGCGCGCCGGACCCGAGCTTCCCCCGCCCGGACGGCACCGTCGGGACGGGAGGACACGATGTGTTCGCGTGGAGCGAGGGATCGCTCACGGGCGCCCCGGCGATCGGCGCGTCGGTCGGCGACATCATGGGATACTGTAGCCCGGTCTGGAGCAGCCGGTACACCTACCAAGGCGTCTACAACTTCCGAGGACTCGCGCCGGTCGCGTTGCGGGCGTCACCGGCAGTCACCCGCGTCATGATGGTGCGCGGGCAGGTCGCGCGGGACGGGGTGACGATCGATCCCGCGGTCTCTCTCGATGGCGCCCCGAGCGAGGATGACCCGGAGGGCGAGTACGTCGTCGAGCTGCTCACCGCCGACGATCGCGTCATCGCGCGACAGCGCATCTCCTTGCTCACGCTCGATCACGTGCCGGAGATGCGGCCGTTCGCCGTGCACGTCCCGATCAGCGCCGCAGCGGAATCCGCGGTGGCGGCGATCCGCGTCACGGGTCCCGCCGGCACCGCCCGACGGATTCCCTCGCGCGCTGCCTCGATCCGCTCGGGGCCCGCCGGTGTCTCGAGCGAACCGTCGCCGACCGGCCGCGTCCTCCGCTGCGAGGACGCCGCCACCCGGGCGATCGTGGTGCAAGAAGTCGGGAGTGGCCGCGTCCGCGCGATGGCACGGGCCGCGACGATCCCGGTCCCGGCGTCGCTGCCGTCGGCGCTGCGCGTCTCCTGCTCGGACGGCGTCCGGACCAGCGCGTTCAGTATTCGATAGCGACCGAGTAGCCGCTGAGCGACGAGCGCAGCGCGTTCGCGCCGTCCGCGACCTCGGTGAGGTGCACCGCGTACTGGGCGATGTCCCGCCGCTCCGGCACGTCGAACCGCAGGACGGCGCCGGTGGAGATCTCGCCGAAGAGCATCACGTGGTGGACGGTGGTCGCGGCCTGGCGCGAGAACGCGAGCGCGGTGCCCTCCGCCTCGATCGCCGTGATACCGGGCCCGGTGATCGTGATCCGGACGGCGGCGTCGCCGCTGTTGGGTGTCACCAGTCGTACCGTCAGCGCTCCCGGCCCCGCCGGGCCCGGATCCACCACGTCCGGGGAGCAGGCGGAGACCACGCCCCACGCCAGCGCGGCGGCGACGAGACGAAGCGCGCGAGGGACGCGGCTCACCGGCGATCCTCGCGCACGCCCAGCGCCCGGACCGCCGCCGTCCGCTGTTGCGGCGAGAGTTCGGCGGAATCGAGCAGCCAGGCGCGGACGTCGCCGACGTCCACACGGCCATTGGCGTTCCCGAGCAGGTCGAGGAACCGCTGACCGACGATGGTGAGTGGCGCCCCGCCGAGTGCAGAGGTGATCACATCCTCGAGCGCGAGGGCCGGCTTCGTGACCGTGATCGCGGTCGCCTGCTCCGCGTTGAACGTCCCCGCGCTCACCCGGAGTGTGAACGCGAAGGTCCCCGATGCGGCGGGGATCCCCGCCAGTCGACCGGTCGTGACGTCCAGGGTGAGCCCCGGCGGCAGCGTCCCCGCGACCAGGCTCCACGAGTAGCCGATGCCGTCGCCCTCCACGTCGAGCCCGTCACTGTAGGTGCCACCCATGATGCCGTCGTCCAGCGCGCTCGAGGCGAGCACCGGCTGGCTGACGAAACGCGCGGTGACGACCGCGTTCTGCGTCACCGCGAGGTCGCACGGCGCAGAACCGGTGCAGGCGCCCAGCCATCCAGCGAACGCGCGATCGGGTCCCGGGACGGCCTCGATCCGGACGACGCTGCCGCGCGTGCCGACGACGGTCTCGCAGCGGTCCGTGCACGTCACCGGATCCTGGCTCGGCGCCGCGAGGCTCACCGTCCCGGTCCCTTCGACGCGCGCGTCCACGCGCCAGCCGCGCGTCACGGTCACCGCGAACGCATCCGCGAAGGCACTGTCCACGCGAAGGCTGAATCCCGCTTCGGCGTCGGCGAACTCCTCGCCGGGGATCCATTGCGCGCTCTCGTCGTTGGGATTCCCGTTGTTGTCGGGATCCACCACGTAGGACCTGATGCCGAACTTCACCTTGTGCAGGATCACCGCACTCGCGGGGAGCGGCTGGTCGAGACCGTAGGGAAGACGAGTCTCCACGCTGTACCAGGTGCCGGCGGTGCCCGGCACGCGCGCCATCAGGTGGCCGCCGGCCGGCGGCACCGCCGAGCGCGCGAGGCGGCCCCGGGTGATCGAGCCGGGCGGAGGTTCGAGCACGCGTTCCGCGGGGAGCCACCCCTCCGACCACTTGTGCGGCATGATCGTGTGGATGCCCTGCCAGCCCCACGGCGCCTCGAACCGCAGGTAGCCGCGACTCATGATGTCCCAGTTGGAGTCGTACTCCTGCCCGTAGTCGCCCGACGAATGGGGCCAGCCCACGGCGTGGCCGACCTCGTGATGCACGACGACGTAGTTCGTCGCGTGGATGCCGCTAAGCCAGGTCACGCCCCAGCTGCGGGTCACTCCGTTGAGCGTGAGCGTGGCGCTCCCCCCGAACGAGAGCGTGTCATAGGGCGGCGTGGAGCGGGTCTGCATCGCGCCGTTGAGTTGGACGTTGACCCCGTGGAACTGCGTGAAGTCCACGTCGGCCTGCGCCAGTGCCGCGCAGTCCTGCGCGAGTCCCACATAGTTGGCCGAACTCGCGCTCACGTAGGAGCTGCGCGGGAGCGGGAGGTCGTACCACCCGACGATGACGCTCCCGGACATCAATGACGCGTCCCCCGACATCTCGCGGAAGTGGTACGCGAGCCCGGGATACGCGCCGCCATGCACCGTGCCGACGCTACCGGGCAGCACGGGTGTGCGCGCGTCGTCAGCGAATCGGCAGAGGACCGTCACGAAGTCGAGGGACCCCGGCGACGCGGCCGCGACCTCCGTGCCGCCCTCGACACCGCGGATCGAGATGAGGTCCGCCGCGCCCGCCCCCGGTGCGAGGGCGACCGCTGCCGAGCGCGAGACGGTCGCCTCGACCTGGCGTCGGTCGAGGGCGAGCAGGCCGAGTTCGCGGGCGCGCGCATCCGTCACCGAGAGTCGCGTGGTACGCCCCGTCGCCGGATCGGTGAGCAGGTACTCCACGCGCTCGCCGGCCGCGTTGCCGTCCCAGACCAGGTGAAGGCGGCCACGGACGACCTCGGGTTGCGCAGCGACCGGCGGAGCCGCGAGCGCCGCGCAGAGTGCGAGCGCCGCGGCGAGACCGAGACGTGCGCGCGGCGGGCGCATCAGGCGTTCGCCGGCCGGGCCAGGGCGACCGCGGACGCGCAGATCGTCGCGGTGTCCGCCGTCGCCACACCCTGCACGCGCACGCGTTGCCGCGCGAGCGCGAGCAGCGAGTCGCGCGGGAATCCGAGGGCATCCGCCAGCACGAGTGCGGACCTCTCGTCCCACTGGAGGTGGAAGGCGGGCGGACCATCGCCCCATAGTGCGTGAAGGTCGCCGGCGATGTCGACCGGGTGGGCGGGAAGGTCGGCGCAGCGCATGGTGCCCGCACCACGGGCGCCCACGGGAGCGCAAGCGGCGAGCATTGCGGCGACCAGCGACGCGACGACGACTGCCGCTCGCACGAACATGCTCGGCCTTCTCAAGGCGAGGGGATCGCCACCGTGAGCCATCACCGCCCGAAGGTACGGACAAGTCGCCGCACGCGCCACGCCGCGACGTCCGTTCTGTCGCCCCGCCACGTCCGGCGATACGTTCCCGCGATCGGCACGTCCACCCGCACTCGTCGAGCCCCGTGATGCCCCGTTCCCCGCTTCGACCCCTCCAGGCGATCGCCCTCGCGGCGTCGCTCCTCCTTGCCGTCCGGGCCCACGCGCAGGGCCGTCCATATCGCGAGGTCGTCCCCGCCTCCGCGACGACGCAGCGCGGACTGTTCGACGTGCATCGCGTGGGAGCGACCCTCCTCTTCGAGCTGCCGGACTCCCTCCTCGGACGGGACATGATCATCATGTCCCGCTACGCCCAGGTGCAGGACGGGTTCTCCCAGGTGGGCGCGAACCTGGCGCCGAACATGGTCGTGCGGTGGGAGCGCCGTGACGACCGCGTCTTCCTCCGCGCGAACTCGCACCAGACCACCGCCGATGCCGGCACCGCCCGCCACATCGCCGTCGAGGACCAGAACTTCGCGCCGGTCCTTCAGCACTTCCCGGTCGCGGCGCGCGGCGAGTCGTCGACCGTCATCAACGTGACCGACCTCTACCTTGGCGAGCACCCCGCCTTCACCCTCCAGCGCCAGCAACGCACACAGCTCGCGATCCGGCGCTACGAACGTGACCGGAGCTGGCTCGAGTTCGCGCGGACCTTCCCGACGAACATCGAGGTCCGCGTGGTGCAGAGCTACGCGGCCGACCAGCCCCCGAGCAACGCGCGCGGCGGCGCCCTCTCGTTCGAGGTCAACCACTCGATGATCCTCCTCCCCGCCGTCCCGATGCGGCAGCGCATCTGGGACGAGCGGGTGGGGTTCATCAGCGTGCAGCGGACCGACTACTCGCGCGACTTCCAGGGCGTGCGTCCAGAGCGCTTCATCCGGCGGTTCCGCCTCGAACCGAGGGACTCCGCGGCATTCCTTCGCGGCGAGCTCGTCGAGCCGGTGAACCCCTGGGTCTGGTACATCGATCCGGCCACGCCGGAGAAGTGGGTCCCGTACGTCGAGGCGGGCATCCTCGAATGGAACGCCGCGTTCGAGGGCGCCGGGTTCCGCGATGCGATCCAGGTGCGACGCGCCCCCACGCCCGCGGAGGACCCAGCCTTCTCCCTCCTCGACGCCAGGTACTCCGTGGTCCGCTACGTCCCGACCACCACCCGGTCGGCGAACTCCGGCGGCGACGTCGTGGACCCGCGGAGCGGCGAGGTGCTCCGCGCGCATACCAATCTGTACGAGGCCGTCGCGGAACGGATGCGGTGGCAGCTCCTCTCGCAGGTCGCCGCGGCCGCGGACGACCAGCGGTACCGCACCTCACGCCTTCCCGACGACCTCATGGGCGAGGCGATCCGCTACGTGATGTCGCACGAGACGGCGCATTCAGTCGGACTCCCGCACAACCAGCGCGCCAACTTCGTCTATCCCATCGACTCGATCCGGAACCCGGACTTCGTGCGCCGCATGGGCCACTCGGGCTCCTCGGTCGGGCGCACGCGGTTCAACTACGCCGCCCAGCCGGGTGACGGGGTGCCGCCGGAGCGGCGCGTCGGCGTGTGGGACCGCTGGGCCGTGTATTGGGGCTACCGGCCGATCATCGACGCCGCGTCGGCTGAGGACGAGACCCCGACCCTGCACCGGTGGGTCACGGAGCGCGCCGACAAGCCCTGGTTCCGCTTCGCCGACGCGCAATTCGGGATGGATGTCGAGTGGGATCCCTATCGCATGACGGAAGGGATCAGCGACGATCCCGTCGAGGCCGCCTCACTCGGCATGCGGAACCTGCGGATGATGGCCGACAGCCTGCTGCCGTGGCTGTTGCGCGAGGGGGACGACTACTACGAGGTCGAGACGCACTACCTGCAGGCGCTCACGCAGTGGAACAGATACGCCGAGCACGCCGCGGCGGCGATCGGCGGGTCCTGGACGCATCACAAGCGGTACGGCGAACCCGGGGTCGTCTACACCGCCATCGACCCCGCGTACCAGCGGAAGGCCATGCGATTCATCGACGAGCAGGTGCTCGCGACGCCCCGGTGGGCGCTCAACGCCGACGTGCTCCGGCGCATCGAGCACGCCGGCGCCGTCGAGCGCATCCGCGCCTACCAGGAGCTCGCCGTGCAGCGACTCCTGAACCACGCCCGCCTGGCGCGGCTCATCGAGCACGAAGCCTTCCACGGCGCCGCGACCTACACCCCGACGCAGATGCTCGACGACGCGCGCGACGCGGTATGGCGCGACGCCAAGGCGGGGCGCGACGTGGACACCTACCGCCGGAACCTCCAGCGAGCATACCTCGCGCAGGCGCACCACCTGCTCAAGGTCGCCGACAATGCCGGCTGGAGTCCGCCGCGCTCCGGCGACCTCCGGGTCGGGAGCAACGACGACCCGCCGCTCAACGGGGATCTCAAGATCTCGCAGTCGGACATCCGCGCATTGATCCGGGACCAGCTCACGCTGCTCCGCTCAGAGCTCCGCGCCACGCTGGGTCGGGGGATCCGTGACCGCAACACGCGCATCCACGTCGCGGATGCGCTCCTGCGGATCGACGCCGCGCTGGAGCCCTAGCGGTCGCGGCGTCCGACGATCACGCCGCCCCCGACCATTCCTTCGTCTCGACCCGCGTCGCGCTCGCTACCAGGTAGTCCCGGTTCATCCGCATGATCGCGTCGAGCGATATCCCCTTGGGGCAGGCCTCCTGGCATTCCCCGAAGAGCGTGCAGCCGCCGAACCCCTCGAGGTCCATCCGCTCGACCATCGCGAGGGCGCGCCGGCGCCGTTCCGGCTGACCCTGGGGAAGCGCCCCGAGGTGCGCGACCTTCGCCGCGGTGAAGAGTGAGGCACTCGCGTTCGGGCACGCCGCGACGCAGGCGCCACACCCGATGCACGCGGCGTTGTCCATCGCGAGATCGGCGTCCGTCTTGGGGATCGGGATGGCATTCGCATCCTGCGGCGTCCCCGTCGGCGCCGAGATGAACCCACCGGCCTGGATGATCCGGTCGAACGCGCCCCGGTCCACGACCAGGTCCTTGACCACCGGGAAGGCCTTCGCGCGCCACGGCTCGATCCAGATCTCGTCGCCGTCCCTGAAGCTCCGCATGTGGAGCTGGCAGGCGGTGGTCAGCTTCATCGGGCCGTGTGCGGCGCCGTTGATCATCAAGCCGCACGAACCGCAGATCCCCTCTCGGCAGTCGTGGTCGAACGCGATCGGCTCCTGGCCCGACTCGATGAGGCGCTCGTTGACGACGTCGAGCATCTCGAGGAAGCTCATATCGGGGGAGATCCCGGTCGCCGGGTAGTCCACGATCCGGCCCGGTGCGTCGGGGCCCGCCTGGCGCCAGACGTGCAGCAACAGGTCCATCCCCCCTCGCTGCTCGGTGGCCGACCCTGAGGGCCGCGTGCCCGTCGCGCTCGTCGCGCCCATCGCGCTCACTTGTAGCTCCGCGTGCTGAGATGGACGTTCTCGAAGGCGAGCGGCTCCTTGTTGAGGATCGGCGCCTTCCCCTCGCCGGCGTACTCCCACGCCGCCACGTACGCGTACCGCTCGTCGTCGCGCTTCGCCTCGCCATCGGGCGTCTGGTGCTCGGTGCGGAAGTGGCCGCCGCAGCTCTCCTCGCGGTGCAGCGCGTCGAGGCACATCAGCTCGGCGAATTCGAGGAAGTCGGCCACCCGGCCGGCCTTCTCGAGCGATTGGTTCAGCTCGATGCCGCTCCCCGGCACCCTCACGTCGCGCCAGAACTCCTCGCGGAGCCGCGGGATCTGCTGCAGTGCCTCCTTGAGCCCCGCCGCGTCGCGCGCCATCCCGCACTTGTCCCACATGATCCGGCCGATTTCGCGGTGGAAGGAATCCACGGTGCGCTTGCCGTTGATGGCCAGCAGCCGCTTCGTGCGTTCCTCCACCGCCTCACGGGCGGCCGCGAACTCGGGGTGGTCGGTTGTCACCTTCTCGAGCTCCGTGCGCGCGAGGTAATCGCCGATGGTGTATGGGATCACGAAGTAGCCGTCGGCCAGCCCCTGCATGAGCGCGCTCGCCCCCAGTCGGTTGGCGCCGTGATCCGAGAAGTTCGCCTCGCCGAGCACGTGCAGGCCGGGGATCGTGCTCATCAGGTTATAGTCCACCCAGAGCCCGCCCATCGTGTAGTGCACGGCGGGATAGATGCGCATCGGCCGCGTGTACGGGTCCTCGTCGGTGATCCGCTGGTACATCTCGAAGAGATTGCCGTAGCGCTCCTCGATCGCCCGGCGTCCCAGCCGCTTGATCGCGTCCGCGAAGTCGAGGTACACGCCGCGCCCGCCCGGCCCGACGCCGCGACCGTCGTCGCACGCCTCCTTGGCGGCGCGCGAGGCGATGTCGCGCGGGCTCAGGTTGCCGAAACTCGGGTACTTCCGCTCGAGGTAATAGTCGCGATCCCCCTCGGCGATCTCGCCGGGCGGCTTGGCGCAGTCCTCGCGCCGCTTGGGGACCCAGACGCGGCCGTCGTTGCGCAGCGACTCCGACATCAG
>CAZYUL010000090.1:0-11369 GCA_964650715.1 uncultured Gemmatimonas sp.
CCGCGTGCTCGACCGGACCTTCCTGCTGCTCGCGCTGGCGCTCCTGCTCGCCGAGACCCTCGTCGCGCGTCGCACGGCCGCCAAGCCGCAGGAGGCCTGATGGCCCTGCCGGTGCTTGTCGAGCGCCTCGCGGCGCTCGCGGCGTTCAATCATCTCGCCAACCGGCTGCCGCGCGACCGCGGTCAGGTGGCGGTGAGCGGACTCGCTGGATCGGCGGACGCGGTGCTGCTCGCCGCGCTCGCGGCTCGGGAGCCGAACCGCCTCTTCGTCGTCGTCGCGGACCAGCTTCCGGAGGCGGAGCGCTGGCTCGCCGACCTGCAGTCGGTGGTGGGGGAGGAGGGGGTAGCGCTCTATCCGCCTCGTGAGGGATTCGGCGAGGTGGAGCCGCACGCCGAGGTGGCCGGCGAGCGAGTGGAGACGCTGGAGGCGCTGGTGCGGGGCGGGGTGCGGGTGCTGCTCACGACGGCGCGCGCGGCGCAGGAGCGCACACGGATGCCGGCGGCACTGGCCGACGCGCGGCTCGAGATCCGCCGCGGCGCCACCTGGCGGATCGAGGACCTCGCGGCGCACCTCGACCGCGTGGGGTTCGAGCGGGTGACGCTCGTCGAGGACGTCGCGCAGTACAGCGTGCGCGGCGGGATCGTGGACGTGTACGGATTCGGCATGAGCGAGCCGGTGCGGCTCGAGTTCTGGGGCGACCAGCTGGAGGAACTGCGCCGGTTCGACGTCTCCACGCAGCGCACGACATCGGTGGCGGAGTCGGTGGTGATCCTGCCGGTGGAGGTGCGCGGCGGGGACGACGAAGGGCCCGGGAGCCGCACGAACGACACGAGCCGCGCCAGCCTCGCGCGCTCCTCGCTCTCCGAGCTCTTCCCGCCGGGGACGCTGGTGGTGGTGCCGGAGGGGACGTCGCTGGAGCCGGAGATGAAGCGCACGTGGGACGAGGCGGCGCACCACATCGACCTCGCGAGGCGGCGCGGCGAGGAGGTCGCCTCCCGCGACGAGCTCTTCCAGTCGCCGGACGGGGCGCGGCGGGCGCTGGAGGCGTTCCCGACGCTGCGGGTGACCAACGCCGCTGCGGCCGAAGCGGACGCGGTCGCGTTCCCGCTCCGAGTCCCGGAGCCGGTGGAGCGCGACATGGCGCGGCTCGCGGCGATGGTCCGCGACGGCACGCCGACGATCATCCTCTGCGACAACAGCGGCCAGGCCGAGCGGCTCGAGGAGCTGCTCGACGCGCGCGGGGAGGGGCGTTCGCCGGCGGCGCTGGTGATCGGCGTGCTCGGGGGCGGGTTCCTCATCCCCCCGCGCGGGACCCCCGACGGCCTGCGCGTCCTCACCGACCACGAGATCTTCCGTCGCGAGCGGCGCATCCGCCGGACGCGCAAGTACATCACGGGGACGGCGCTCGAGCAGGTGACCGCGCTCAAGCCCGGCGACTTCGTGGTCCACCTCGACCACGGAGTGGGGATCTACCGGGGGATGACGACGGTCTTCCACGGCGAGGCGACGATCGAGGTCGCGGTGATCGAGTACGAGGGCGGGGACCGACTCAACGTCCCGCTCTACCGCCTGGACCAGATCGAGAAGTACCGCGCCGCCGGCGACGTCTCCGACGATGTGCCGCCTCCGCGGCTGCACAAGCTGGGCGGCAAGCGCTGGGGCCAGCAGAAGGAGCGCACCCGCTCGGCGATCCGCGAGATGACGGCCGAGCTGCTCGAGCTCTATGCGCGGCGCCACATCGCGAGCCGTGCGCCGCACCATCCCGACGGCGCCTGGCAGAAGCAGCTCGAGAGCTCGTTCCTGTTCGAGGACACGCCGGACCAGCGCAAGGCGACGGACGACGTGAAGCGGGACATGGAAGGAGCGAAGCCGATGGACCGGCTGCTGGTGGGCGACGTCGGCTATGGGAAGACCGAGGTCGCGGTGCGGGCCGCGTTCAAGGCGGTGCAGTGCGGGCGACAGGTCGCGGTGCTCGTGCCGACGACGGTGCTGGCCGAGCAGCACGCGCGGACCTTCGGGGAGCGCTTCGCCGACTTCCCGGTGCGTCTCGCGGTGATGAGCCGGTTCCAGACCGGCAAGGAGCAGTCGGCGGCGCTCGCCGAGCTCGCGGCGGGGACGATTGACGTGGTGATCGGCACGCATCGCCTGCTGAGCCCCGACGTGAGCTTCAAGTCGCTCGGGCTGATCGTGGTGGACGAGGAGCACCGGTTCGGCGTGAAGCACAAGGAGCGGCTCAAGCAGCTCAAGCTCGAGACCGACGTGCTCACCCTGACGGCGACGCCGATCCCGCGCACGCTGCACCAGTCGCTCGCCGGGCTGCGCGACATGACGCTGATGCAGACGCCGCCCCGCGATCGATCGCCGGTGCTCACGTTCCTCGAGCCCTGGGACGACGAGCTGATCGAGGAAGGGATCGCGCGCGAGCTCGACCGTGGCGGGCAGGTGTTCTTCGTGCACAACCGGATCGAGACGATCACCGCGGTGGCCGATCACGTCCAGCGGGTGGTGCCGCGGGCGCGGGTCGCGGTGGGGCACGGGCAGATGAAGGAGCGTGAGCTCGAGGCGGTGATGCGGCGGTTCGTCGCCGGCGAGGTGGACGTGCTGGTCTCGACGCTGATCGTGGAGAGCGGGCTCGACGTGCCGAACGCGAACACGATGTTCGTGAACCGGGCCGACCGGATGGGGCTCGCCCAGCTCTATCAGCTGCGCGGGCGGGTGGGGCGCTCCCACCGCCGGGCCTACTGCTATCTGATCGTCCCCGAGCAGACGGATGAGGACGCCGAGCGGCGCCTCCGCGTGCTCGAGCACCACACCGAGCTCGGCGCGGGGTATCGGATCGCGCTCAAGGACATGGAGTTGCGCGGGGCGGGGAACCTCCTCGGCCCGGAGCAGTCGGGGTTCGTGCATGCGGTGGGGTTCGACCTCTACCTGCGCCTGCTGGACGAGACCGTCACCCGGATGCGCCGCGGCGACGACGCCCCGCCGCCGCCCCCGACGGAGGTGACGCTCGACGTCCCCAGCTACCTCCCCGACGAGTACATCGCGTCGGCGGAGGTGAAGCTGGACCTCTACCGGCGTCTCGGAGCGGCGCGGGGAGTGGAGCAGGTGGAAGCGCTGCGCGACGAGGTCCGGGACCGGTTCGGGCCGCTGCCGCCGCCGGCCGAGGCGTACCTCGCGGTGGCGCGGCTGCGCCTGCTCGGCGCCCCCCTCGGCGTGGAGGGGATCCTCGTGCACGGCTCCGAGGCCCGTGTTAGCTTCCGGGCGGACGCTGTCCCGCGTCTCAAGCCGCTCGCGGCCGCCTTTCGCGATGTGCAGTTCCAGGTGGACGTGCGGCGGGTGCAGCCCTTGTCGCTGAAGCTGACGCGACTCGGGGGCGCGACGCTGCTGGACGGCCTCGTGCGGGCGCTGCGGACCATCTCGCCCGAATCACGGTAAAAGCATTCCTCTCCCACACTCCCGATGACCCGCTCCCGCCTCGTCCTCCCGCTCGTCGTCCTCGCCCTCTCCGCCTGCGGCGGCCTGAGGGATGCCCTCACCGCGCACGTGGACGTGGTGGCCCGCGCCGAGTCCCAGGAGCTCACGGTGGACCGCCTGGCCGAGCTCCTGGCGCCGTCGCAGATCCCGCTGACGCCGGAGAACGTGCGGGGCATCGCCGGCCTCTGGGTGAACTACCAGCTGCTGGGCGCCGCCGCGGCGGCGGGCGACACCCTCGCGACGCCCGACGAGGCGGCGGCGGGGATGTGGTTCCAGCTCTCCCAGCGCCGGGTGGCCAAGCTCTACCAGGACATCTCCAAGGACTGGGGGATCCAGGACTCCTCCAAGTTCGAGCAGGCGTACAACGACGGCGTGCTCCTCGCGGCCCAGCACATCCTGCTGTCCAAGCAGCCCGAGGGGCTCTCGGCGACCGCGAACGACTCGATCCGGCGCGAGGCCGAACGGCTCGCGACGACGGTGAACGCGCGGAACTTCGCCGCGGTCGCCAAGGCGCGCTCCGAGGATCCGGGCTCCAAGGACAACGGCGGCACCTACGGCGTCTTCGCGCCGGGGACGATGGTGCCGGAGTTCGACGCGGGGATCCGCTCGGTGCAGCCGGGGGGGATCACCGGCGTGGTCGAGACGCAGTACGGGTACCACATCATCCGCCGTCACACGTGGGACGAGATCAAGGACCAGTTCGCCCAGCGCTACCCGGAGCTCGCGCTCCAGCGGGCGGAGAGCACCTACCAGGCGGGGATCTCGGAGAGCGCCAACCTGCAGGTGCGGCCGGCGGCGGCGAAGATCGTGAAGTCCATCGCGAACGACCCCGACATGCACCGCGATGACCGGACGATCGTCGCGACGTCGCGGAAGGGGAACATGACCGCGGCTCGGCTGGCGCAGTGGGTGGCGGGGATCCCGTCGAGCGCCCGTCTCCGTCCGCAGATCGCCGAGGCGCCGGACTCGATCGTGATGATGTTCGTGGGCGACGTGATGCGGAACGAGCTGATGGTGAAGGCCGCCGACTCGGCCGGGATCACGGTGGACAGCGCCGACGTCGCGATGTCGCAGGACGCCTTCTATCGCGGGGTGGTGGCGACGATGGAGGCGCTGAACCTGACGCCGCAGTCGCTGGGGGACAGCGCGACCGACGCGGCCGCGCGCCGGTCGATCGCCGCCGAGCGGGTCGAGGGATACCTGACGCGGCTCGTCCGCAACGAGACGAACTTCATCGACGTGCCGGAACCGCTCGTGATCGTCCTCCGCGACAAGTTCGAGAGCCGGATCTCCGCCGCCGGCATCGACCGCGCGGTGTCGTCGGCGCAGAAGCTGCGCGCCACCGCGGACTCGACGCGGGCCGCCACCCAGCCGCCCTCGGCGGTGCCGCTCCCCGCGCCGCAGCCATGAGGCCAGTGGCCGGCGGGGCGGTCGCCGCCCTCTCCGTCATCACGCTCGCCGGCGCCGCCGCGCTCGGCGCGCAGGGTGGCCAGGTCCCGCCGAGCGGACTCCGCGGGATCGAGGTGGACAAGGTGGTCGCCGTCGTCGGGACCCACCCGATCCTCTTCAGCGAGGTGCTGGAGGCGGTCAACTTCGCGCGGGCGCAGGGGATGCAGCTGCCGGCCGACAGCGCTGGGCAGGTGGAGGTCGCGCGCCGGATGCTCAACGACATGGTGGATGTCGAGGTGCTCGTCGCGGTGGCGCGGCAGTACAAGATCGAGGTGCCGGAGGTGGACATCGCCGGCGACGTGGACCGCAACATCGAGCGGATCCGCGGGCAGTTCCAGACGGAGCAGCAGTTCCGCGCGGCGCTCGAGCGCGAGGGGTACGGCACGCCCGAGGAGTACCGCCGCCGCGCGATGGAGCGGGCGAGGCGCGACCGGATGCAGCGCCTCGCGCTGGATTCGCTCAAGGCCAATGGGCGGCTCGCGCCGGCGAACGTGACCGAGCGCGAGGTGGCGGAGGCGTTCGAGGAGGCCAAGGCGCAGCTCCCGCCGCGTCCGGCGACGGTCGCGTTCCGCCAGATCATCGTGAAGCCGCAGGCGAGCGCGGAGGCGCTGGCCACGGCGCGAGAGCGGCTCGACTCGATCCGCACCGCGATCGAGGCGGGGGAGATCACGTTCGAGGACGCGGCCAAGCGGTTCTCGGTGGATGGGAGCGCCGCGGACGGCGGCGACCTCGACTGGCGCCGTCGCGGGGAGATGGTCGCGGAATTCGAGCGGATGATGTTCGGGATGCCGCCCGGGCGCGTGAGCACGGTCTTCCAGACGGAGTTCGGGTTCCACATCCTGCGCGTGGACCGGGTGCGGGCGGCGGAGGTGCGCTCTCGGCACATCCTGATCAAGCCGGCGGTGGATTCCGGCGACGTGGAGCAGGCGCGGGTCCGCGCCGACTCGGTGCTCATGCTGTGGCGCGCCGGGACGCCGTTCGACACGCTCGTGGCGCGGTTCCACGACCGGTCCGAGGAGCGGGTGATCCCCGAAGGGTACCCCCGCGACTCGCTGCCGGCGGAGTACCGGGTGGCACTGCGCGACGTGCCGGAGGGTGGATTCACCCCGGTGTTCGCGCTCCCCGACCGCGCGACCGGCTTCAACAAGTGGGGCGTGGTGCAGGTGACCGAACTGCGGGAGGCGGGGACGTTCACGCTCGAGGAGTACCAGGAGCGGATCCGGCAGCAGCTGCGCGACGAGAAGGCGACGCGGCGCACGCTCGACAACCTGCGTCGCGAGATGTACGTGTCCCTGCGGCTGTGACGCGTCCGCCGGTCCTCGCCCTCACCCTCGGGGATCCGCGCGGGATCGGCCCTGAACTGGTGCGCGCGGCGCTCGCGACCCCCGAGGTCGCGGGCGCCGCCCGCTTCGGGGTGGTGGGGCCGACCGGCACCGGCGTCGAGGTGCAGGAGTCGGTGGGCCACTGGGACGGCGGGCCCGGGGCGCGGCTGGACGAGCCCCGACCGCTGGTGCGCGCCGCGAACGCCGGCCGGCTCGCGGGCCTCGCGATCGAGCGCGCGGTGGCGCTCGCGAAGGCGCTCGAGGTGGACGGGATCGTGACCGCGCCGATCGACAAGTCGGCGCTCCATGCCGGGGGCTACGTGCATCCCGGACACACCGAGATGCTCGAGTCGCTGACCGGCGCCCCGACGGCGATGATGCTCGCCTCGCCGCGGCTCCGGGTGGTGCTCGCGACGACCCACATGGCGCTCCGGGAGGTGCCGGGCGCGGTGACGCGCGAGGCGATCGTCCGCGCGGCGCGGATCACGCGCGACGGATTGCGGCGCTGGTTCGCGCTGGCCGAGCCGCGGATCGCGCTCTGCGCGCTCAACCCGCACGTCGGCGACCACGGGCGGTTCGGCGACGAGGACGACCGGATCCTCGCACCGGCGGCGCGGGAGGCGGGGCTCGCCGGGCCGTTCGCGGCGGACACGGTGTTCGTGCGCGCCCTGCGGGGCGAGTTCGACTGCGTGATCGCGCCGTATCACGACGTCGGGATGACGGCGATCAAGGTCGCGAGCTTCGGGGAGGCGGTGAACGTGACGCTCGGGCTGCCGTTCCCGCGGACCTCACCGGACCACGGCACGGCGCTCGACATCGCGGGGACGGGGCGCGCGGACCCTCGCTCGTTCCTGGAGGCGGTGCGGGTGTGCGCGGGGATCGTCGAGCGGATGCGCGCCGGCGGGTGAGGGGCGCGCCCACCGGGTGTTCCGTCAGGCCTTGAACCCGACCTCGACCGCGAGGGTCTTCACGCGGCGGCCGTCCACCGCCTTCACCGTGAACTGCGCACCACCGCCGGTGACGCGATCCCCGACGACCGGCAATCGGCCGAGCACGCCGAAGACATAGCCGCCCACGGTCGTGTAGTCCTCCTCGGGGATGCTGAGCCCGAGCTCGGCATTGAGTTCGCTGATGTTCGCGTCGCCGGGGATGACGCGCGCGCCGGGTCCCGAGGCCTCGGCCGCGGCCGGCGTCTCGTCGTACTCGTCGAGGATCTCGCCGACGATCTCCTCGAGCAGGTCCTCCATCGTCACCATGCCGGCGGTCCCGCCGTATTCGTCGAGGACGATCGCGAGGTGCTCCTTGCGCCGCTTGAAGTCGGCGAGCACCTCCTCGACCTCGCGCGAGCCGGGCACGACGTGCACCGGGCGCATGATGGACTCGAGCGTGAAGCGCTCGGGGGGACGCCGGAGGACGCGGAGGAGGTCCTTCGAGTGGACCATCCCGATGATGTCGTCGATCGTCTCGCGGAAGACGGGATAGCGCGAGAACCCCGCCTCCTCGACGATGGTGATCGCCTCATCGAGGGTGGCGTCGGCGGGGATCGCGACGATGCCGGTGCGCGGCGTCATCACCTCGCGCGCGTTCTTCTCGGAGAACTCGAAGACGCCGCCGAGGATCTCGGCGTCGGTGGAGGGGAGGAGTCCCCCTTCCGAGGCGCGCTCCACCAGCAGCCGGAGCTCGTCGGGTGAGTGCGGCGTCTCCTCCTCCGAGACCTCCTTCTGGCCGAGCATCCGCATGAAGACCTGGGCGGAGCCGTTCAGCACCCAGATGAAGGGCCAGGTGACCCAGGTGAAGGCGAGGATCGGCGGGGCGAGCCACTTGGCGAACTGCTCGGGATAGTTGAGCGAGAGGGCGCGTGGGGCGAGCTCGCCGAAGACGACGTGGAGGTAGGTGACGACGGTGAGCGCGATCGCGGCGGCGATGCCCACCCGGATGCCGGTCTCGATGGGGATGGGGAGGGCGACGAACCAGACCTCGAGGGCGTGTCCGAGGGTGCCCTCGGCCACCCAGCCGAGTCCGAGGGAGGCCAGGGTGATCCCCAACTGGCCGGCGGAGAGCACGCGTGTGAGATTGGAGCGGGAGGTCGCGGTGAGCGCGAACCGGGCGAAGTGGTCCCCCGCGCGCACCATCGCCTCGAGCCGCGAGCGCCGCGCCCGCACGAGCGCGAACTCCACCGCGACGAAGAAGGCGTTGAGGGCCAACAGGGCGACGATGGCGAGCAAGCGCGAGAGCACGGGCGAAAGCTATGACGATTGCGTGATGGGTCGCCAGCCGACGGACCCCCTTGCGCACGCGCATCCGCATCCTCATGCCGATGGGCGCGATCACGCGCACGATCACGCGCACGATCACGCGCACGATCACGGCGCGGACTCGACCCGCCGGCTCGCGTTCGCGCTCGCGATCACCGCGCTCTTCCTGGTGGCCGAGGTGGTGGGAGGATGGCTCTCCAACTCGCTGGCGCTGCTCGCCGACGCGGGCCACATGCTCACCGACGTCGGGGCGCTGGCGCTCTCGCTCTTCGTGGCGTGGTTCAGCCGCCAGCCGGCGACGCCGCGCAAGACGTACGGTTACCTGCGGTGGGAGATCCTCGCGGCGCTGATCAACGGGGCGGTGCTCCTGATGGCGTCGGCGTGGATCATCTGGGAGGCGCTGCAGCGCCTGCGCTCACCGGAGCCGGTGGTCGGCACCCTGATGCTGGCGGTGGCGTCGGCCGGGCTCGTCGTGAACGCGGTGAGTGCCTGGCTGCTGCACGGGAGCCAGCACCAGAACCTCAACCTGCGCGGCGCCTACCTGCACGTGCTGAGCGACCTGCTGGGGTCGGTGGCGGCGATCGTCGCGGCGCTCCTGGTGCGCCAGTTCGGCTGGCTGCTGGCCGACCCGATCGCGTCGCTGCTGATGACCGCGCTGATCGTGCGCGGGGCATGGCGGCTGGTGCGCGAGGCGGTGGACGTGCTGCTCGAGGCGACGCCGAAGCACATCGAGCTCGACCGGCTGCGCGGGGTGATGAGTGCCGTCGCCGGCGTCCGCGAGATCCACGACCTGCACGTGTGGACCCTGACCTCGGGCGTGGTCGCGATGAGCGCGCACGCCGTGGCCCCCGACCCGGCGGAGCATGCGCGCGTGCTCCGCGACCTGCACGCGGCGGTCGCGCGGTTCGGCATCCAGCACGCGACGATCCAGCTCGAGGGCGAGGCCCTCGGCGATTGTTGCGTCCCCTCCCTCTCCCTCACGCCGGCGACCCGCTGATGGCGCAACTCGACCGCCTCCTCTCGGTGATGATCTCCAACCGCGCCGACGCGCTCAACCTGAAGGAGGGGGAGCCGGCGTCGCTGACGGTGGAGGGGCAGGCGCGGCCGGTGACCAAGCCGCTGACGGGGCCGCAGGTCGTCGCCCTGCTGAAGGAGATCGCGCCGGCGACGTCGGCGCAGGCGCTCGACGCCAAGCAGCCGACGAAGTTCCGCTACACGAGCGAGGACTCGGTGTTCGCGGTCCGGGCGATGCTGCAGGGCGATGCGTACGCCGTGGCGATCGTGGTGGACGCCGAGGGGGAGTTCCAGCGGAGCACGGGGATGTTCCAGCGGGTGATGGTGCCGGACGAGCCGGTGGGCGCGGCGGCGGCGCGACCGAGCGCGGCGACGCCGGCACGTGCCTCGACCGGCGCCAGCACCGATCCCTCGCAGGCCAGGGAGCACATCGAGAGCCTGCTGCGGATGCTGGTGGAGCAGGGGGGCTCGGACCTCCACCTCCGCGTCGGCGAGCCGCCGATCCTGCGCAAGAGTGGCGAGATGGAGCGGATCGAGGGGCAGGGGAAGCTCGACGCCGATACGATGCACGCGCTGGTGACCTCGATCATGCCGGAGAAGAACAAGAAGGAGTTCGCCGAGACCAACGACACCGACTTCGCGCACGAGATCGCCGGCGTGGCGCGGTTCCGCGCGAACGTGCTGCGCGACCGGAAGGGGCCGGCGGCGGTCTTCCGCGTCATCCCGAGCACGATCGTGACCGCCGACCAGCTCGGCGTGACGCAGGAGGTGCAGAACCTCTGCTACCTGACGAAGGGGCTGGTGCTCGTGACGGGCCCGACGGGTTCGGGGAAGTCCACGACGCTCTGCGCGCTGGTGGACCTCGTGAACCGGTCGCGGTCGGACCACGTGATCACGATCGAGGACCCGATCGAGTTCGTGCACGAGAACAAGAACTGCATCATCACGCAGCGGCAGGTGGGGGTGCACACGGGGTCGTTCAAGAGCGCGCTCCGCGCGGCGCTGCGCGAGGACCCCGACATCATCCTGGTCGGCGAGCTGCGCGACCTCGAGACGGTGGCGATCGCGATCGAGACGGCGGAGACGGGGCACCTCGTCTTCGGGACCCTCCACACGACGACCGCGGCGAGCACGATCGACCGGCTGATCGACCAGTTCCCGGCCGATCGGCAGGAGCAGGTGCGGACGATGCTCTCCGAGTCGCTCAAGGGCGTCGTCTCGCAGGTGCTCTGCAAGAAGATCGGGGGCGGCCGCGTGGCCGCGCGGGAGATCCTGCTGGTGACGCCCGCCATCTCGAACCTGATCCGCGAGGGGAAGACCTTCCAGATCCCGTCGATGATGCAGACGTCGAAGCGGCTCGGGATGGTCACGATGAACGACGCGCTGCTGGAACTCGTGGACAAGCGGCTCGTGGAGCCCAAGGAGGCCTACATGAAGTCCGTCGACAAGACGGCCTTCGTGAACCAGCTCAAGGCCAAGGGGCACGACACCGGCTTCGTCGAGCAGGACCCGACCAACCAGCCGGGCGGGACCGGGGCCACCCCGATGATGGGCAGCCCGGCGGTCAAGACGACCCCCGTGCGGCGCTGAGCCGGCGGACCGGGGGGCTCCCGCATCCGGGGGGTGGCGCCGCTATATTGCAGGGCTATGCAAATCCGCAACATCGCCATCATCGCGCACGTCGACCACGGCAAGACCACCCTCGTGGACCAGATGCTCCGGCAGGCCGGGGCGTTCCGCGAGAACCAGGTCGTGGCCGAGCGCGTGATGGACTCGAATCCGCTGGAGCGTGAGCGCGGCATCACGATCCTCGCGAAGAACACCTCCGTCCACTGGGGCGACACCAAGCTCAACA
>CAZYUL010000091.1:0-11157 GCA_964650715.1 uncultured Gemmatimonas sp.
GCGTTCGACACGCCGCGCGACCAGCTGGTCTGGGACGTCGGCCACCAGGGGTACCCGCACAAGGTGCTGACGGGACGCCGGGACTGGATGGACACGCTCCGGCAGGAGGGGGGCCTCTCAGGCTTCCCCAAGCGCAGCGAGAGCGAGTACGACACCTTCGGCGCCGGCCACGCGGCGACCTCGATCTCGGCGGCGCTCGGCATGGCCGCGGCGCGCGACCTCAACGGCGAGGACTTCAAGGTCGCGGCGATCATCGGCGATGGTTCGCTCGGGTCGGGTCTCGCGTACGAGGCGCTCAACAACGCCGGCGCCACCGAGCGCGACTTCATCGTCGTCCTCAACGACAACGAAATGAGCATCGCGCCGAACGTCGGGGCGATGCACAAGTACCTCACGTCGGTGCAGCGCAACCCCATCTACAACCGGCTGCGCAACGCCATCGGCGACTGGGCGGACCACGCCACCGGGCTCTTCAAGGATGCCGGCACCCTCGTCCGCCGCTGGGAGGAGTCGGTCAAGGCGTTCCTCACCCCCGGGGTGCTCTTCGAAGAGCTCGGATTCCGGTATTTCGGGCCGATCGATGGGCACGACATCGCGCAGATGGTCGAGACCTTCCGCGCGGTGCGCGCGTTCAAGGGGCCGCGCCTCGTGCACGTGATCACGCAGAAGGGGAAGGGCTTCCCGGCCGGCGAGCACGGCGAGAAGTGGCACGCGCTCCCGCCCGGTCACGACCCGGCCACCGGCAAGCCGCTCAAGGCCTCCACCGCGAACCCGAACTACACCGCCGTCTTCGGCAAGGCGCTCGCCGAGCTGATGGACGAGCATCGCGACGTCATCGCGATCACCGCGGCGATGCCGAGCGGGACCGGCACCGGCGTGGTCGCCAAGCAGCACCCGGAGCGGTTCTTCGATGTCGGGATCGCGGAGGGGCACGCGATCACCTTCGCCGCCGGGATGGCGACGCAGGGCGTGCACCCCGTGGCGGCGATCTACTCGACGTTCCTCCAGCGGGCCTACGACTCGATCGTCCACGACGTCGCGATCCAGTCGCTGCCGGTGATCTTCGCCTTGGACCGCGCGGGGCTCGTGGGAGAGGATGGCGAGACGCACGCGGGGCTCTACGACATCGCCTACATGCTGGCGGTGCCGAACATGACGGTGACCGCGCCGAAGGACGGCGCCGAGCTCGTCGGCCTCCTGCGGACCGCCATCGGACACACCAAGGGTCCGTTCGCGACCCGCTACCCGCGTGACGTCGCGCCGGACCTCGTGCCCGCGGCGAAGGCGGTGCCGGCGGTCCCGTATGGCACCTGGGAGGTCCTCCGGAAGGGCGAGGAAGTGGCGATCCTCGCCGTCGGGACGATGGTCGCCGAGGCGATGAAGGCCGCCGAGACGCTCGGCGCCGAGGGATTGCCGGTGACGGTCGTGAACTGCCGCTTCCTCAAGCCGTACGACGAGGCGACGCTGACGGCGCTCTGCGCGTCGCACCGGCACCTGCTCGTGATCGAGGAGGGGACGGTCGTGAACGGCTTCGGCGCCTTCATGGCGGCGGTGGTGGGCGCGATGGAGTCCGACGTGAAGGTCCACGCGCACGGCGTCCCGGACCGCATCGTATACGCGGCGTCGCGCGCCCGGCAGCTGGCGCAGTGCGGACTCGACGCGGCCGGCATCGCCGCGCGCGTGCGCGCCCTGCACGAGACCGAGGCGCTGGCCGGGTGACCACCCGGCTCGGCATCATCGGCCACCAGGACTACGAGGGACTCGACTCCGTCCTGCGCGTGCTCGCGCGCGAGGCGCCGGCGCATGGCTACAGCCTCGCGTACGAGGCCGAGCTGCTGCCGCAGGCGGGGGAGGGGGAGCGCCTCTCGCGCCCCGAGCAGGTGGACGTGCTGCTCGCGCTCGGCGGCGACGGCACGCTGCTCAGGGCGGCGCGATTCCTCGATGGCGCGCCCGTGCCGATCCTTGGCGTGAATCTCGGCAAGCTCGGGTTCCTCACGACCTGCAATCACGAGGAGTTCCCGGCAGCCTTCGTCGCGTTCGCCCGCGGCGAGTTCGCCGTGGAGCCGCGGATGGCGCTCGAGGCCTCGACCGTGACGGCGGGCGGCGCGATCGGCGTGAAGCTGAGGGCACTCAACGACGTCGTCGTCCACAAGGGAGGATTCGCCCGCGTCCTCAGGATGCGGACCTTCGTGGATGACGAGTTGATCGGCGCATTCGCCGGCGACGGCGTGGTGCTCTCGACCCCGACCGGCTCCACCGCGTATTCCCTCTCGGCCAACGGGCCGATCGTCGTGCCGACGTTCGATTCGCTCCTCGTCACGCCGGTCGCCCCGCACACCCTCGCTCTGCGCCCGACGCTGCTCCCGCCGGGAGCCGTCATCCGACTCGAGGTGGACGATTCCGCGGACGAGGTGCTCGTGACGGCCGACGGACAGGTCGGTACCTCGCTGGGGACCGGGCAGAGCCTCGTGGTGCGGCGCGCCCCCACACCGACGCTCCTCGTCCGCCTCGAGGGGAACACGTTCTTCTCGCGCCTGCGCCGCAAGCTCGGCTGGGGCGGCCTCGCCGAACGCGACCGCTGAGGAGGGCGGGATGCTGACCGAGCTCCGCATCCGGAACCTCGCGATCATCGAGAGCGTGAACCTCCCGCTCGCCGCGGGATTCAACGTGCTGAGCGGCGAGACGGGGGCGGGGAAGTCCATCATCGTCGGGGCGCTGGGCCTGCTGATCGGCGAGCGGGCCACGAGCGACCTCGTCCGCACCGGCGCGGAGAAGGCGACGGTGGAGGGGGTGTTCGACATCGCCGCGGATCCCCAGCTGATCGCGGCGCTCGACGCGCGCGGGATCGACTGCGACGGCACCTTGGTCCTCAAGCGCGAGGTGCCTGCGGCCGCAGGGGCCCGCGCCCGCGCCTGGATCAACGGATCGCCGGTGACCGCCGGCGTCCTCGCCGAGGTCGGTCGCTCCCTCGTGAACGTGCATGGCCAGCACGAGGCGCAGGCGCTGCTCGCCGCGGAGGCCCAGCAGGCGATCCTCGACGCGTTCGGCGGGGCCGAGCCGGAGCGGGGCGAGGTCGCGGCCGCCCACGTCGCCCTCGCCGAGGCGCGCGGGGCGATCGCGTCACTGAGCGCGCGGCGCGACGAGGCGCGCAAGCGCGCCGACTGGCTCGCGCACGTCGCGAAGGAGGTCGCCGACGCGGCGCTGGTCGAGGGAGAGGACGAGCGACTGGCGGAGGAGTCCCGGCGCCTCACCCACGCCGAGGAGCTCCGCGCGCTCGCCGCCGAGCTCACCGACGCACTGGAGGACGGCGACGCGGGGGTGATGGGCCGCCTGGGCCACCTGCAGAAGCCGCTGGCGGCGCTGCAGCGGATCGACCCCTCGACCGCGCGGCTGCAGGAGCTCTACGACGCCGCGTGGTACGCGATGGAGGAGTTCGCCCGCGCCGCGGGCGCCTACGCCGGCGGGATCGAGCTGGATCCCGAGCGCCTCGAGGAGGTCGAGCGCCGGCGCGACACGATCTTCCGCGTCATCAAGAAGTACGGCGGTTCGGTGGCCGCAGCGCTGGCGGCGGGACGCGACGCGCGCGCGGAGCTCGACCTCCTCGATACGGCCGGGCTCGACCTCCGCGGGCTCGAGTCGCGCGTCCGCGAGGCGACGAAGGCCCTCAGCGCGGCAGCGGCCCGCCTAACGGCGAAGCGCCGCGCGGCTGCGGAGGCGCTCGCCGCCGCGGTGGAGGCGCGGCTCCCCGAGCTCGGCATGCCCGACGGCCGGTTCCTGGTGCAGCTCACGGCGCGCACCGAACCGGGGCCGAGCGGCGCCGAGGACGTCGAGTTCCGGGTGGCGCTCAACGTCGGGCACGACGCGCGCGCCCTCGCACGCGTCGCCTCAGGGGGCGAGCTCGCGCGCGTGATGCTCGCGCTCAAGACCATCCTCGCGCGGCTCGACCGCATCCCGACGCTGATCTTCGACGAGGTGGATGCGGGGATCGGCGGGCGCACCGGCCTGATGGTCGGGGATGCGATGCGCGACGTGGCGGCGCACCACCAGGTCTTCGCGATCACGCACCTCCCGCAGATCGCCGCCCGGGCGCATCACCACATCGTCGTGCGCAAGGCGGCGAAGGGCGGGGTGACGACGTCCGATGTCTCCGTGGCGGCCGGCGAGGAGCGGGTCGCCGAGGTGGCGCGGATGCTGGGCGGCGACGCCGAGAGCGCGACGAGCCGCGAACACGCGCGGGAGCTGCTCAGCGTCGCCGCGGCGCCACGTCCCGAGGACCGCGCGGAGCCGATGCGCCCCGCGCGCTCCCCTCAGCGGCCGAGGAAGCGCGCGTAGTAGCGCACCAGGAGGCGGTCCTCCCAGCGCTTCACCACGATGCCGGAGTGGCCGAAGAGGGTCTGGGCGTGCGTGAAGGCGATGTCGATCGGGAGGCGCCGCAGGCCGCGCGCCACCGCCGGGAGCAACGAGTAGGTCGCCGAGAGGCCGGCGCGCTGCTCGCTCCAGGCGCTCATCGCGTCGAGGGCGCCGCCCTCCAGTGGCACCGTCGCGCCGCGCGGATCCGTCACCGTCGTCGAGATCCCGTGGCGTGAGGACGCCTGCTGGCGCCATTGCCAGTCGAGTCCGGCGACGAAGCTCTCGTTGATGCGGACGCGAGGCGAGATGCCGAGCTCGATCCGCATCCCGGGGCTCACCGGCACGATCGCCTCGCGCCACGACTCGAGGAAGACCGGCGCCGCCGTCGAGGGGACTCGGAGCCTCACGTCGGCACCCACGAAGGTCGTGAGCCCGATCGTCGCGCTCGCGCTCAGCCACGACGTGAGCGCGACATCGGTCAGTGAGGTGAACGAGATGGCGTCGAATCCCTCGCCGGTGCCCTGGTCGAGGAAGCGGTCGGCGCGGCGACGGGCGCCCGTCGAGAGCGAGTAGCCGACGCGCAGCGACTGGCGCACGCCCCGCGCGGGGGAGACGCAGCCGCTGTCACCGCGGCAGCGGAGGCCATCGTGGACGCGCAGCGTCGCGGCGAACTGCACGTCGCCGAGCGCGATGAGGCCGGCCTGGTCGATCGCCTTGGCGCCGAACCCGCCGACGGGGTCGCGGACGAGGTGGGCGAGGTCCTCCGCGGAGAGCGGGGCCTGCGCGCCCAGCGGGAGCCCGCTCCCCGACGGCATGCTGGTGACGCCGTAGCGCTCGAACGCAACGCGCATCGAGTCCACGCGCGCGAGGAGCGCGTCCTCGGCGGCAGAGCCGGCGAGCGGGACGTAGGGCGCGTGCGCGCCGACGCTCGTCCCGTAGAACGACTCGAGGCCGGTCGCGAACGCGCTCGAGAGACCGATCAGCGCGTCCACCTGCGCGAGCTCCGCGAGGATCGTCGGGCAGTCGGGGGAGGCGGCGGCGTTCGCCACGCAGCCGTCGCGGGCCGCGAGCAGGTCCGCCGCGGCGCCGACGTGCGCGCCGATCACCGCCGCGTTGGCCGCGGCGACTCCCGTGCCGAGCTCGATCGGGTTCCGCCCCATCGTCGCGAGCCCGCCGTAACCGTCGAGGCGGAAGAGGGCCTCGGCCTTCGTTCGCACGAGCGAGGTGCTGACCGAGAGGGAGAGGCGGTCGGTGAGGCCGTAGCTGACTGCGAGTGGCGTCACGAAGAGCCGCTGCCGGGCATCGAGCCGCGCGCTGCCGAGGGACGCGGCGAACTCCGGGAGCCCGAGTGCGCGCGCTTCCGCCTCGATGCTGCCGAGGAGGGAGAACCGCGACGGACCGAACGCGGCGGCGGAGAAGGGGCCGCCGAGCCCCTCGAGCTTGCCGTCCACGTAGCGATCGCGCGCCGCGGCGTGCGTGCCACCGACCGCGATGCGCAGCGATCCGCGCGCCAGCGTGGCGGCGGACTCCGCCGCCAGCGGGAGGAGCCGCGGGATCGTCGGCGTGGTGTCCGTCGCCGAGGCGGACTGGGCAGCCAGCGCGGTGGGAGAAGTCACGACCGCCACCACCACCTCCGCAACGACCGCCGCAACGACGACGAACATCCGGAACGCCACCGGCCGGGTCGAGGGGTGGCGAGGTCGCGGACGAGGGCGCACGAGTGGGGGAACGGGACGGGGCTGGGGCGCGCGGCCCCGGTCGGTCGGCTAGTTTAGCCACCAATCCACGCCAGAGTAAAGTGTACACGCCCGACCCATCGCTCGATCCCTCCTCAGCGCCGTTACCGCCGCTCCCGTGGCAGGTGACCGGCAACCACTGGCTCTCGCTCCCCTGCATCCATCCGGCGGACGGCGCCGTGCACGCGGTGGGGTTGCTGCATCGCGGTGCGCGCGCCGCCGTCGAGTTCGCGGGCGACGCGAGGTTCGTCGAGGGCGCGGGGGCGCCGCTCGCTCGGCCGGAGATCGCGGTGGACGGTGCCGCGGTCGCGCTCGCCCGCGGCGGCATCGCGTGGGAGCGCGCGCTGCATTGGCTGCCGACCTTCACGACGCAGGTCGGATCCCTCGTCATCCGGGGAACGATCTTCGCGCCCTTCGGCCGCGATGCCGACATCGCGGGCGCGGTCTATGCGCTGACGTTCGAGAACCGCGGGAGTGCCCGGCATCGGGTCGCGGTCTCGCTCGCCGGCGTGCTCGGCCACCGTCAGCTCCGGGTGCGCACCCCGCGGCCGTCGGTGGATGCACATCGCGTCTCCCAGGCGCGCCACGGTGTGGTGCTCCTCGACGGCGCCGATGCGCCAGGGCTCTGCGCCCTCGCGGTCGCGGCCGAGGGCGAGGCGACGGTCCGCGTCGAGGAAGGCGCGGTGCCCGCCTACGCGATCACCCGCGAGGTGGAGGTCGGCCCGGGGGAGCGCGGCGAGGTCGCATTCTTCATCGCGGCGGGGCCGGAGCGCGACGGCGCCGAGGCGACCGTCGGGGTCATGCGCCGGCGCGGATGGCGCGCCCTGCTGACCGCGACGCGTGAGGCGCTCCGGACGCTGGAGCAGGGCACCGGCGTCGAGTCACTCGATGCCCTGCTGAACCGGAACCTCCTCTTCGCGTACTTCTACGGCGTGGCGCGCGCGCTCGACGACGCGCACTTCTACCTCGTCCGGAGCCGCGCCCCCTGGTGTGCGTGGGGGGTGACGATCCGCGACTGGGAGGCGCTCACCTGGACCGTCCCCGCGGTGCAGCTCGCCGACCCGCCGCTCGCGCGCGAACTCATCCTCCGCGCCTGCGAGGTCCACGGCTACTCGCCGGGACACGGCGTGAACTACTTCGACGGCACCCTCTTCGAGCCCGGCTTCACGCTCGAGGGCGCGGCCTCGTACGTGATCGCCACCGAGCGCTACATCCGCGAGACCGGCGACGACCAGATCGTCGAGGAGATGGTGCTCGCCGATACCCTCTACGCCTCGCACGACGACATCGCCTCGCGTCGCGACGAGCAGCATCCCCTCTACCGCACCGAGGTCACGCTCGACCGGCGGCCCACGCCGCTCCCGTACACGCTGCACGGGAACGCCGTGGTCGCCTTCGCACTCGACGCGTTCGGCAAGACGCTCGACGAGGAGGCGGCGAAGGAGGTGCAGGATCCGGCGGCGGTCCGGGCAGCGCTCCGGCGGCACTTCGCGACGGGGGAGGCGAAGTCCACCTTCGCCGCGACCGCCGACCTGCGCGGCGAGCGCACCGTGGATGACGATCCGGTGGGGTCGGCGCTCTGGCTGCCGCTCTGGGAGGCGATCGAGCGCACCGACTCGACCTACCGCCGCACCGCGAAGCGGATCGGGACGTCGGAACGCCTCGTGGTGCAGGTGGCGCGGCTCTTCGGCCCCGATGGTGCGGAACTCCTCGAATGGCTCCGCCGGGCGCCGCTCGGGCACGGCCTCGCCGCCGAACTCGTGGATGAGGAGGGACGGGCGCGGTCGCACGGCGGTGATGCGGCGCTGAGCGGGCTCCTCGCCTTCGCGGTCTGGTACGCCGTTCACGCGCACGGCGTGCGCCCATAGCGCGAGGGCGGGCGCCCGCGGGCTACGGACGCGCCAGCGCGTAGCCGACGAAGATCGCGGCGACCGAGAGCACGACGCTGGCGAGCGCGTGGAGCAGCGCGCGGAGGGGCTGGCCGCCGTAGATCAGCGACGCGTTCTCCGACGCGAAGGTCGAGAAGGTGGTGAAGCCCCCGCAGAGCCCGACGGCCACGAACGCCCGCATCGTAGCCGGCGCGGCGTGCAACTCCGACCACCGCAGGAACCAGCCGATCACGAGGGAGCCCACGACGTTGATCGCGAGGGTCGCCCAAGGGAAGCCGGAGAGCAGGGGGATCCGTCGCGCCCCCTCCCCGACGCCATAGCGCAGGGCGGCCCCGATCGCCCCGCCGAGCGCGACCCAGGCGATGTTGGCGACGGCTGAGGGTGTCGCATTCATGATGCCGGGGGTGGGAGTCGAACCCACATGGGGATTGCCCCCCAACGGATTTTAAGTCCGTCGCGTCTAGCCACTTTCGCCACCCCGGCGCATCGGAACGATAGCTCCGGAACGCGAGAGGCGCGCCGAGCGGTCGCCGGCGCGCCTCCTCCATCCTCCATCAGCCCCTCAGAGAGCGGGAAACGGGACTCGAACCCGCGACCCCAACCTTGGCAAGGTTGTGCTCTACCAACTGAGCTATTCCCGCACTGCGCGAACGTTATCGGCGCCGCCCGGCACGGGCAAGCGCTCGGCTGATATCTTACGCCGATGACTGACGTCGTCTCGCTCGCCGCGGAGTTGCTCGCCGTCCCATCAACGACGCGCGAGGAAGGCGCCGTGGTGGACCTCGTCGCCCGCTGGCTCGTCGCGCGCGACTGGAACGTCACCGTGCAGGAGGTCTCTCCGGGGCGCGGGAACGTGTGGGCGTCGCGCAAGGGCGGGGGCGTCACGCTCTCGACGCACCTCGACACCGTGCCGCCGTACGTCCCGCCGCGTCGCGCCGACGGTCGGCTGTACGGACGCGGCGCCTGCGACGCCAAGGGGATCGCCGCGGCGATGATGGTCGCCGCCGAGCGCCTGCGCACGGAAGGGGAGCAGCGCGTGGACCTCCTCCTCGTCGTCGGCGAGGAGCGCGGTTCCGATGGCGCCCGCGCCGCCAACCAACTGCCGGCCACGAGCCGGTGGCTCATCAATGGCGAGCCCACCGAGAGCATCCTCGCGTCGGGGTGCAAGGGCGCGCTGCGCGTGATCGTCCGGACCAAGGGGCGCGAGGCGCACTCCGCCTATCCGCATCTCGGAGAGTCGGCGATCGCGCCGATGCTCGAGCTGCTGCCGGAGCTCGAGACGCTCCCCTTCCCGGAGGATCCGGTGCTGGGCCGCACGACGGTGAACGTGGGGCTGCTCCGTGGCGGGACCGAGGCGAACATCGTTCCCGGGTCCTGCGAGGCGGAGATGATGGTCCGGCTCGTCGGCGACCCGGCTCCGGTCCGCGCGACGCTCGACGCGTGGGCGGCGGGACGCGCCGAGCTGGAGTACGGCTCGTTCATCCCCGCGCAGCACTTCCACACCGTGGACGGGTTCGAGTCCGCCCCGGTCGCGTACACCTCCGACATCCCGCTCCTCACGAACTGGGGGAAGCCGCTGCTCTTCGGGCCCGGCTCGATCCACGTCGCGCACACGGGTGAGGAGTACGTGGACGAAGCGGAGCTCCGCGCGAGCGTCGAGAGCTACGTCACCCTCGTGAAGACCCTCCTCCGCCTCCCGCCGCCGTGAGCGATCCACGCCTCGCCGTCGCGGTCCTCGGCGCCACCGGCGCCGTCGGCCAGACGTTCGTCCGGCTCCTCGAGGGTCACCCCTGGTTCCGGGTGGCGGAGGTCGCGGCGTCCGAACGGTCCGCCGGGAAGCGCTATCGCGATGCGACGCGGTGGATCGAGGGCGCGATGCCGTCGGACACCGCCGACCTCGTCGTCACGGAGTGCGACCCGGCCGCGATCCGCTCGAAGGTCGTCTTCTCGGCGCTCGATGCCGCGGCCGCCGCGACGATCGAGCCCGCGTTCGCCACGGCGGGGCGGTTCGTCCTCAGCAACGCGAAGCACTTCCGGATGGATCCCCTCGTGCCGCTCGTGATCCCCGAGGTGAACGCCGCGCACCTCGCGCTGCTCGACCGGCAGCGGGACTATGGCTGGACCGGCGGGGTCATCACCAATGCCAACTGCGCGGCCACCGTGGCGGCGATGGCGCTCGCGCCGCTGCACGCCGCGTTCGGGCTCCGGGAGG
The DNA here is from genome assembly GCA_964650715.1 of uncultured Gemmatimonas sp. Taxonomy (GTDB): domain Bacteria; phylum Gemmatimonadota; class Gemmatimonadetes; order Gemmatimonadales; family Gemmatimonadaceae; genus Pseudogemmatithrix. The sequence goes on from CAZYUL010000091.1 coordinate 10,188, forward strand.
TCTTCCTCGCGACGATGCAGGCGGTGTCGGGGGCCGGGTATCCCGGCGTCCCGTCGCTCGACATCCTCGGGAACGTGATCCCGTTCATCGGCGACGAGGAGCCGAAGCTCGAACGCGAGATGCAGAAGATGCTCGGCCGCGTCACCGATGGCGCCGTGACGGCGGCGCCCTTCGTCGTGAGCGCCCACGCCAACCGCGTCGCCGTCGAGCACGGCCACACCGTCGCCTGTTCGGCGCGCTTCGAGCGCCGGCCGAGCGTCGCTGAGGCCCTCGCGTCGTTGCGCGCGTGGACGGGAGACCCGGTGGTCCGCGGCTTGCCGTCGGCGCCGGCCTCGCCGCTCGCGGTCACCGACAACGCCGACCGCCCCCAACCACGGCGCGACGCGATGGCCGGGAAGGGGATGACGGTCACCGTCGGGCGGGTCCGCGAGGACGCGATCTTCGACCTCCGGTTCGTGGCGATGGGGCACAACACGATCCGCGGCGCCGCCGGTGGCTCGATCCTCAATGCCGAGGTGCTCGCCGCGACCGGCCGGCTCGACTGGCGTCCCCCAGGGCGCGCGTGATCGTCGTCAAGTTCGGCGGCACCTCCGTCGGGGACGCGGACGCCATCGCGCGCACCGCGGCGATCGTCCGCGGCCGCCTCGCCCGCCGACCGGTGATCGTGGTCTCCGCGCTCGCCGGCACCACGAACACGCTGATCGAGATCGCCGAGCGTTCCGCCGGCGGGCAGCTCATCGTCGCGATCTCCCAACTCGAGGAGCTCCGGAAGCGGCACTTCGGGGTCGTGGACGGACTCCTCGCGGGCGACGCGCGCCACGGCGAGGTGACGGCGGAGACGGGCGTGCTGTTCGACGAGCTCGCCCATCTCGCGGAGGCGCTCTCGGTCCTCGGCCACCTCACGCCGCGCTCGCACGACGCCGTCGCGGCGATGGGGGAGCGGCTCTCCGCGCCGATCGTCGCGGCGGCG
>CAZYUL010000092.1:0-10939 GCA_964650715.1 uncultured Gemmatimonas sp.
GATGCCGAACATGTCGTAGCACTCGCGCTCGAGCCAATCGGCGCCCTTCCAGACGCCCCACACGCTCGGCACATCGAGCGGCGTCTTGCCGTCCTTCGGCAGCTCGGTCTTGAGGCGCAGGAAGCGGCGGAACTTGAGCGAGCGAAGGTGCCAGACCACCTCGATCGGCCGCCCGTGGTCGCGGTACTCGACGGCGGTGACGTCCGAGAGGTACTCGTACGACTGCGAGGGATCCGACTGCAGCCAGGCGCAGATCTCGGCGACCTTGCTGCGCTCGACGAGGACCGTGGTCTCACCCCACGTGACGTCGTGCCGGCCGATCGAAGCGCCGAACTTCGCGCGCAGCGCATCCACCGAGGGATTCACCGCGCCGCCACGGTGCGGCAGCCGCTTCGGTGTGGCGGGAGCGTCCCCCGGCTGGCCCGGATGGACGATCTCGAACTTAGGGAGCGCGGCCTCCTGCGACGGCGTGGGCTTGTTCACGGCGCCGACCGGGTCTGGTGGACCGAGTTGCCGAACGGCTCCGAGAGCTCGTCGATCCGGTCCGGGGGGATGTAGAGCTGCGACCTGGGATCGGGCATCAGCTCGTCACGGAGGGCGGCGTTCGACATCCGCTCCTCCATGATCTTCTTCTGCAGCATCATGATCCCGTAGATCAGCCCCTCGGGGCGCGGCGGGCAGCCCGGGACGTACACGTCCACCGGGATGATCGTGTCGATCCCCTGCACCACGGCGTAGGAGTCGAACATTCCGCCGGAGCTCGCGCAGGCGCCCATCGAGATCACCCACTTGGGCTGGTGCATCTGCTGGTAGATGCGCCGGATGACCGGGGCGAGCTTGAACGGCACGCGGCCGGCGCAGATGAGCACATCGGACTGGCGCGGCGAGAACGACATCCGTTCCATGCCGAACCGGGCGAGGTCGAAGTGCGACGCGGCGGTGGCCATGAACTCGATCGCGCAGCAGGCGGTGCCGAACGGCATCGGCCAGAGCGAGTTGGCCCGACCCCAGTTCACGAGGAAGTCCAAGCGGGTGGTGATCCACCCCTCCTGGGCCTGCGGGTTGTACGAGACCGCGCGGGCGCCAGCGGCCTCGGGCTGGGTGATCAATCCCACTGCAGGGCTCCCTTCTTCCAGACGTAGATGTAGCCGGCGAGGAGGATGATCATGAAGACGATCATCTCGCCGAGGCCGAAGAAGCTGATGTTGCCGGGGGCGCAGGCGCCGTCCACGAGAGGGACCGAGCAGGAGAGCTGCCGATAGTAGGCGCCCCACGGGATCATGAACACGGTCTCGATGTCGAAGATGATGAAGAGGACCGCGACCATGTAGAACTTCACGGAGAAGCGCTCGCGCGCGTCGCCGAGGACGGGCATGCCCGACTCGTAGGGTTGCTGCTTGACGGGTGTCGGTCGCGATCGCGTGAGGAGGTGCGAGAGCGCGAGGATCCCGACGGCGTTGACGATGACGAAGCCGACGAGGAGGAGGACCGGGAGGTACGTCCGTTCCATTAGATAGGGCGTCAGCGGGGGTGCAAGTGAATTATTTCACGAGCGAAGGAATGCGAGGGGAAAGTAGTTGGGGGGCGAGGGGCGAGCAACCGCGATCCGCGGACGCGCGCGGAATCCCGAGATTGAGATTCGGGGATCAGTCTCGCCGCCGTCGCGCCAGCGGGTGGATCAAGGAAGTCGGTGACGCACCTGCAGTGCGTGGTCTGACGCGCCGGACTACATTGCCCCGGTCACGAAGGGGAGTCGTTCCCTTCCATCTTCCCTATTCCATCCTCCGTCCGTGTCCATCAAGAACGACCGCTGGATCACCGAGATGGCCCTGAAGCACGGCATGATCGAGCCCTTCGAGAGCTCCCAGAAGCGCGAGGGTGTCGTCTCGTACGGCGTGAGCGCGTACGGCTACGACATGCGGGTCGCGCCGGAGTTCCGGATCTTCACGAACGTGCTGAGCTCGGTGATCGATCCCAAGCACTTCGACCCCAAGTCGTTCGTCGAGTTCGAGGGTGATGTGTGCATCGTGCCGCCGAACTCATTCGCGCTCGCGCGGAGCGTGGAGTACTTCCGCATCCCGCGCAACGTCATGACGATCACGGTGGGAAAGTCCACGTATGCGCGATGCGGGATCATCACCAACGTGACGCCGTTCGAGCCGGAGTGGGAGGGATACGTGACGCTCGAGATCTCCAACACCACACCCCTCCCGGCGAGGATCTACGCGAATGAGGGGATCGCGCAGGTGCTGTTCTTCGAGGGGGATGAGGGGCCGCTGGTCAGCTACAAGGACAAGAAGGGGAAGTACCAGGGGCAGGTTGGTGTGACCCTGCCGAAGATCTGAGGCAGCGCTCACGACCCCAGCTCACCCGAGCCGCTCCCGAGCGCCGGCGTCCTCGCTTCTTCACCAGCACCCCGCGGGCGGGGGCGATCGACGCCGATCGCGGCGGGGGGCTACCCCACCCTGAACAGCTCCAGCGCCCGCCCGTACTGCCGCCGCAGCACCTGCTGCATCCGCGCGTGCTCCGGCTTCCTCAACTCCGCATCCCCCGCCAGCACCCGCTCCGCCCCCCGCCGCGCGAGCTCCGACAACTCCGCATCCCGCATCGGGTCCGCGACCTTGAACGTCGGCACACCCGACTGCCGCTCCCCGAACAGGTCGCCCATCCCCCGCATCCGCAGGTCCGCCTCGGCGATCGCGAAGCCGTCCTCCGTCCCGAGGAACACCGACAACCGCCCCCGTACGTCGGGTGACACGTCGCCCAGGAGGATGCAGTAGCTCTCCTCCGCGCCTCGCCCCACTCGCCCGCGCAGCTGGTGCAGCTGCGACAGCCCGAACCGCTCCGGGTGCTCCACCAGCATCACCGTCGCGTTCGGCACGTCGATCCCCACCTCGATCACCGTCGTGCTCACGAGCACGTCGAGCTCGCCGGCGACGAACTCGCGCATCACCGCATCCTTCTCGTCCGCCTTCATCCGCCCGTGCAGCAACGCGACGCGCTTCCCGCTGAGCGGACCCGCCACGAGCTCGTCGAACGCCGTCTTGGCCGCCTTGAGCTGCACCTTCTCCGACTCCTCGATCAGCGGATAGACGATGTACGCCTGGCGGCCCGCCTCCACCTGCCGCACGATGAAGTCGAACACGCTCCCCCGCGCCTTCTCCGGGCGCAGGGCGGTCTTCACCGGCCTCCGTCCCGGCGGACGCTCGTCGAGCACGCTCACCTCCAGGTCGCCGTAGAGCGTGAGCGCGAGCGACCGCGGGATCGGCGTCGCCGACATCAGCAGGACGTCGGGATTGCCCTTCGACAGTGCCCGCCGGTGCTCCACCCCGAACCGGTGCTGCTCGTCGATGATCGCGAGGCCGAGCTTGGCGAACCTGGTCCCTTCCTGCACCAGCGCGTGCGTCCCCACCGCGATCAGCGGTTCGCCACTCTCGATCCGAGTCGCGGCGAGCTTCCGCTCCTTCGCCGAGAGCGACCCGGTCAGGAGCACGGGGATGATGCCGAGCGGCGCGAGGAGGGCGTCGAGGGTGCGCGCGTGCTGCTCGGCGAGGAGCTCGGTCGGCGCCATCAGCGCGACCTGGTAGCCGTTCTCCATCGCCAGCAGCGCCGCGAAGAGCGCGACGACGGTCTTGCCGCTGCCGACGTCGCCTTGCAGCAGCCGGTGCATCCGCGACGGCCGTCCCATGTCCATCACGATCTCGCGCACCGCCTTCACCTGCGCGCGTGTCAACATGAACGGGAGCGCCGCCCGGAGCTTGGTCGTGAGGACGCGCCGGTTCTCGAACGCGATCCCGTCGCGCGTCTCGCTCGCGATTTGTCGCGCCCGCCGATGCAGCAGGTGCACGAAGAAGAGCTCCTCGTACGCGAGGCGCGACCTCCCACGGAGCGCCTCGCGCACCGACGTCGGCCGATGCACCGCCCGTAGCGCCTCGGGGAGTGCCGGCACCCCGGCCGCCTCGAGAAGCGGCGGCGGCAGGTACTCCGCGACCAGGGGCAACAGGGCGTCGAGATGCCGCTCGATGAGCGACCGGATGAACTTGAAGGTCAGCCCCTCGGTCGCGGGATAGACCGCGAGGACCATCCCCTTCGGCAATCCACGCTCGGCTGACGCCTCGGCCGCCCCCAGGTTGACGAGCTCGCGCGGCGCGAGCTGCCGCCCGTGGTAGAACCGCACCGGGCCCGCGAGAAGGAGCAGATCGCCCTTCTCCACCTGCCGGTCCACCCACGGCTGGCCCGGCCACGCACACTCGATGAACCCGCTCGCGTCCTGCACCACCGCCTGGAAGACGCGCAGCCCCTTCCGCGTCGGGATGATCCCCTTCGAGATCACGGTGCCGATCACGGTCGCGTCATCCCCCACCTTGAGCCGCGCGATCGGCGAGATGGTGCTCGCGTCCTCGTACCGGTGCGGGATGTGGAAGAGGAGGTCCCGCGCCGTGAAGATGTTGAGCCGCTTAAGGAGGTCGGCGCGCCGCGGACCGACCCCCGGCAGGTACATCACCGGCGTCTCCAGCGTCACACCCGGACGGGCCCCCGCGCGTGACCCTGACGTCACCCCTCCAGCAGCTCGCGCGCGAAGGCGTCCGCGTCGAACGGGACGAGGTCGGCGGCCTGCTCCCCCACGCCGATGAACTTGACCGGCACATCAACGGCCTCGTGTACGGCGAGCACCACGCCGCCGCGCGCCGTGCCATCGAGCTTCGTCACCACGAGTCCGGTCACCGGCACCGCCGCGGCGAAGGTCTTGGCCTGCTGCAGGGCGTTCTGCCCCACGGTGCCATCGAGCACGAGCAACGACTCGTGCGGCGCCCCCGGGAGGCGCTTCTCCACCACGCGCTGGACCTTCTTGAGCTCCTCCATCAACGCCCCGCTCGTGTGCAGGCGACCCGCCGTGTCCACGATGATGACATCAGTTCCGCGCGCCACACCCGCGTCTATCGCCTGGAAGGCCACCGCCGCCGGGTCGCCTCCCGGTGCGCCTCCGACGAAGTCGGCCCCCGTGCGATCCGCCCACGCGCGCAGCTGGTCTATCGCCCCAGCGCGGAAGGTGTCGCCCGCACCGAGCATCACGGAACGACCCTCGGCGCGGAGGCGCGCGGCGAGCTTGCCGATGAAGGTCGTCTTGCCGGCGCCATTGACGCCGAGCACGAGGACCACGGTCGGTTTCGTCGGTGCGAACCGCAGCGTTGGATCCGAGCGACCGGCCTTCAAGGCCGCGGTGATCGCGTCGCGCAACGCGGACTGGAACTGCTCCGGCGACTTCACGGTGCCGCGCAGGGCCTGCTGTTTCACCGCGTCCACCAGCCGGAGCGTGACCGGCACGCCGAAGTCGGACTCGATCAACGTCTGCTCGAGCTGCTCCAGCGAGGGCGTGCTCACGCCACCGCGCGCGAGTACGGTGACGTCGGTGAGGGCCAACGACTTGATCCGCTGCCAAAGACTGCGATGCGGGACGTCGCTGGGACGCGGGGAGAGCAAGGTCAAGGACGGTACGGGACGCGGGAGTCGGGCTTGGATGCGGGAGCCGGACCTGACGGATGTGGGATGCGGGATGCGGAGAGGACCGATGCGGGATGCGGGGAAAATACCGAGGGGGAAGACCTACCGCTCGTGGGAGATTCGCCTGATGGCGGGCGCCGGATCGGTGGCGGCATCGTCGGAGCGATCCCACCGGAGTCCCCATGCCCTCGCTCGCGCGTCATCAATGGCTCCAGCGCCACCAGCTCCTGCCCTACCTCGCCCTCGCGTTCGCGATCTCCTGGCTCGGCGTCATCGCCGTCGTCGGGCCCGCGAACTTCCCCGGCACCGAGGAGGACTTCCGGCGACTGATCGCACCGGTCGTGGTCGTGATGCTGCTCGGGCCGAGTGCCGGCGGGATCGTCGCCACGGCCCTGATCCGCGGGCGGGATGGGATGCGCGACCTCTGGCGCCGCGCCACCGCCTGGCGGATCGAGCCACGCTGGTACCTGGTCGCGCTCTTCACCGCGCCACTCATCGCCGGCGTCGCGCTCGGCGTCCTGCGCATCTTCAGTCCGGCGTACCGCGCGGGCATCGCCACCACCGAGACGCCCCTGACGCATCTCGGGCTCGGCATCCTCACCGGGCTCGCGGCAGGGTTCTTCGAGGAGATCGGATGGACCGGCTTCGCGACCCCCATCCTGCGGAAGCGCTTCACCACGACGCAGACGGGGCTCATCCTCGGGGTCATCTGGGGCGCCTGGCACACGGTCGCCTCGTGGTGGGGAAGCAACTCAGCCGGCGACGTACCGCTCGCGATCTACCTGCCGGTCGTCCTCTTCGCCTTCCTCATCCCCTACCGGATCCTCATGGTCCGCGTGTACGAGCGCACGCAGAGCGTCCTGCTCGCGATGCTGATGCACGCGTCGCTCACGGGGAGCCTGCGCGTGCTCGATCCGATCGGCAACGTGGGACGCGAGGTGCTCACGTTCAACGCCGCCCTGGGCGCCGCGTGCTGGGGCGTGGTGGCTGTCGTCGCGCTACGGTCGTCTGATGTCGAATCGCGAGACGCTCGGCACGCCCTCGTGGTCTAGGGTCACCGCGTACACAGCGTCCTGTCGGACGACGAACGGAGCCGTCACCTCCGGTCGGTGACCCTCGATGCGTGCCTCGGCGATCGGCCGGCCGTCCGGCCCGACGACGTGGAACGCGACCGTGCCGTCGGCGAGGGTGTGCCGCACCCAAAGCCGACCCACGTCGTCCACCGTGAGGCGGTCGAGCAGCGGCTTGGTCCTCGGGATGCGGGACTCATCGAGCCCCGACGGGCCGCGCGACTCCTCGACGGCGATCGCCGAGTCGCGCTCCACGGTGCTCACCTCCCTCGGCGTCACCTCGACCGTCACGCGCAGCGTATCGCCGGGGTCCGGGCCGAACCGCAGGAGCTCTGCGCGTGCCGAACTCGGCGCGCACCAGACGCTTCCCCCATCGCCGACCGCCTCGAGCGCCCGAGGTCCCCACGGCACCCCCCGAACCGAGATCCCGCCAGCGGCTCGCCTCTCGTAGCGACCGGCCTCCCGCACGGCGAAGGTCTCGCAGTCCGGGACCGAACGGATCGTGTCAACGGCGGACATGTCCGTGTGGTACGCCACCAGCCATCGGCCCACCGCGCGGTCCCAGTCATCCATGCAGCCGACCTCGACGATCCGATCGGGCTCCATCCGTGGCTCCCACAGCCGCACCCGCGTGCAGAAGCCCGGTGACCACGTGCGGTCCAGCGAGCCGTCGGCGTTGAAGACCGAGAATCGGCCCGCACTGAAGTCGCGGACCCAGAGGCGTCCGTCGGGCGCGATGGAGATCCCCTCGGCGGCCACGAACTCCCCCGGGCCGGCGCCCGCACGTCCCACGTTCCGGACATGCGCGCCCTCGGGACTGAAGACGCGGATCTCCATCGCCTGCTGGTCCAGCACCCAGACCTGCGCACGGTCGTCCACCGCGATGGATCCGATGTGCCCGAACGAGGCCGGCCCCTCCTCCATCGTGCCGATCCGCAGGGTCTCGCTGAGGGTCCAGTGCTCGACTGCGCGGCTGGTTCCCCGCTCGCCGCAGGCGACGAGCAGGAGCAGCGACGACAGCGCTACGGCAGGCGGGTTTCCGACGGCGCGGGACATCCCCGCTAACGTAGCCCGATGCGCCGCCTCAGCAACCACTCTGTGCAGAGCGCCGCGATGGCGATCAGCGCGAGCCACCAGGCGTTGGCGCCGAGGGCGCGAGGCGCGCGGTCCACGGCCGCGCCATCCCCGACCGCACCGTCGCTCACCGTCGCGCGGCGCGGCACCCACTCCGCGTTGACCCCGCGGCGCGGCGCCAACGTCGCCGCCCCCGCCCGCGGATCAGCCCCCACCCAGTCGAACACGCTCCCCCACATCGCGTTGAAGGCGTCGCCCGGCCGGCCGCCGCGGAGCCGCCAGCGCCAGAAACCCGCCGCCGGCACAACTGCCACCCGACGCGCCGCATCCTCCAGCACGATCGCCGCGCGCTCCTCGAACCGGCGACCGCGGCGCGTGAGGACCGCCGCGTGGATCCCGCGCCCGCTCGTGCGCATCGGCGCCACGTCCAGCGGGGGCAGCGAATCCCACGGCACACCCGACAGCGCCGCTGCCACTGGGGAGTCGCCCGTCCCCGACGGGTAGTAGTCCTCCGCCGGCGCGGGGGGCGCGAAGAGCACCAGCGCGCCGTTGCCGAGGGACCGCGGCGGACCGAAGATCGCGGTGTCACCGTGCATGACGAGGAGCGGCGTCGCCGCCGCCGCATCGCGGACCGCGCGTTCGCTCACCTCTCTGAGGGAGCCGTCCACGCGCCATTCACCCGGAGCGATCCGCCAGAACCCCTGCACCGGCCCGCGGCGCGTGCCGCGGAGCACGGCCAGCGCGAACCGGGCATCCTGGTCCGGAGCGGTCGAGATGAAGGTCGCCGCCGCCGCCCCGCTCACCACCACCTCGGCGCTCGCCGTGTCGTTGCCGGCCACGGCGCCACCGGTCCCGAGGCGCACCGCGACGCGCCGCGTCGCGTCCGTGGCCGGGATGGGGATCGGCACGCGGAGTTCACGCTCCTCGAAGGCGTCGAGCGCGGGGAGCGACTGCTCGCTCACGAGCCGGCCGTCGAGCGCGACGGCGACAACGGTGGCGGCGGCGCCACCGGCGCCCGCCTTCACCACGGTGCGGGCCTGAATCGTGTCGCCGCCGAGGGCGCCCCCCGGGACGTCGAGCACGCTCACCGCCGCATCCTCGGTATCGGCGCTCGCGACCACGCGGATCGCGGAGCCGCGCGGCAATCGCGCCACGCGCTCCGGATCGTCCAGCGCGCCATCGGTCACGATCACGAGCGGACGGCCTACGGCCAGAGCCGCCTCCACGAGCGCCGCCACGCGCGAGGCGCCATCCACCGGCTCGCCCGGGATCGTGACGCCAGGACGCACCGAGTCGCCGAAGACCAGGAGGGAGTCGGCACCAGCGTCGCGTACCGAGTCCACCACCGCGAGCGCCCGGCGCCAGGCGGTCGTGTCGCCCGTTGCGCGCCAGCTGGCCGAGACATCGAGTCCGATCCAGGGCGCGAGGGGGCGACGGGGGCCCAGCGGCGCGTTCAGGAGCAGGGCGATGGCGATCGTCGCCCCGAGCACGCGCAGCCCGAAGACGGGCAGCACGGGGCCCGTGGGACGCGCACGATACGACAGGACCGCGAGGGAGGCCCCCGCAGCGAGGGAGATGAGCCAGAGGATCAATGAACGATTCGGGAGGCTGTGGCCGCCCCGAATCTACCCGGACGACCGACCGCGAATCTACGCGCGGCCAGCGGGCTTAGTTGCCGCGTTGCCGGATGACGCCCGCGGGCTGGTCCAGTTGGAACACCGCGGCCGCGCGGATGCGCTCGAAGAGCTCGAGGTCGCTCCCCGTCAGCGGCGGCCCCGCCGACTGCGTGAGCGCACGGCGTGGGTCACGCTGGACGCCGTTCACCAGCACCTCGAAGTGGAGGTGCGGTCCCGTCGCGAGCCCCGTCATCCCCACGTAGCCGATCGTCTTGCCGATCTCGACGCGGGTGCCACGCGCCATCCCCTGCGCGAATCCCCTGAGGTGGCCGTAGCGCGACACGAAGCCGTTGGGGTGGCGGACCTCGATCGTGTTCCCGTAGCCGCCCTTCCGGCCGGCGAAGACGACGACGCCGTCACCGATGGTCCGCACCGGCGTGCCGGCGTCCGCGGCGTAGTCCATCCCCTGGTGGGCGCGCCAGGTGCCGAGGATCGGGTGCTTGCGGCGCCCGAAGTTGGACGAGATCCGGCGGAACGAGACCGGCGTGCGGAGGAACGACGCCGCGAGCGAGCGGCCGGTCTGGTCGTAATACTTGCTGCGGGTGTTCTCCGTCGGCATGCGGATCGCCTGCACCTCGGTGCCCGCGCGCTGGAGCCCGGCCGCGAGCACCGTCCCCACCCGCACCGCGCCGGTCGGCAGGGTGTGCCGCTCGAAGAGGACGCGGACCTCGTCCCCCTGCTGCAGCTCCCGCGACATGTCAATGCGGTATTCGTAGATGTCGGCGATATTCCACGCGAGTTCCTGGCGCGCCCGCGAGGGGAGCAGCTCGCGCGCCCCGGCCTCGACCGCCTCGTAGAGCGAGCTCTGGACGACGCCGCGCACGATCAGGGTGTCGGTCTTCCAGGGGAGGCGCTCGTCCTCCATCTGCCAGGTGGAGTCCTGCCGGAAGACGCGGACGATCCGGTCTATCCCGATGAAGAACCGCACCTGCCCCGCCCGCGTCTCGGCGGTGTCGCCGCTGACCTCGATCGTCAGGCCGGCGGGGATCCGCCGCGGGTCGAGCGGGGTGGCGGCGCGGATGACGTTCGCGGCGTCCTGCCGGCTCAGGCCGCGGCGCTCGAGGAGGTGCGAGAGAGTCTCCCCCGGCCGGAGCGTATCGTGCTGGAACCAGCGGCGCGGCGCCTTGGCGAAGAGCTCTCCCGGTCGTCCCGGCTCGGGAGCGGGCAAGCGCAGAGCGGCGATCGCGAGTGCCGCGACCGCCGCGCCCGTCAGGAGCTTCACGCCGCGCGGGCTCAATCCATCTGTCTCCGGATGAACGTCGGGATCTCCATGTCGCTGAGATCGTTCACCGGGCGCTGCTGCTGCGAGGGCCGGGGCCGCGGCGCGGGGACCGCGTTCCCGCTCTGCGGGACGCCCCCCGACGGGCGCACCGTGCGCTCGTTGATCGGGATCACCGGGGTGCTCGCGCGGTTGTAGCCGAGCTTCTGCTGGCCGCCGCGCTCGAAGCCCGTGGCGATCACCGTCACGCGGACCTCGCCCTGCATCGCCGGCTCGTTGACGGCGCCGAAGATGATCTCGCTCTCCTCGCCCACCGCCTCCTTCACGATCTCGGCGATGGTGTTGATGTCGCCGAGGGTCATCTCGTTGCCGCCGGTGATGTTGATCAGCACGCCGCG
>CAZYUL010000093.1:0-10577 GCA_964650715.1 uncultured Gemmatimonas sp.
TAGCGAGAGGCCGAGCAGCGACATCGTGTTCAGCGTGAAGCCGAACACCCAGACCGCGATGAAGCTCGCCAGCACCGAGATCGGCAGGGCGAGGCCGGTGATCACGGTGGAGCGCCAGGAATTCAGGAACAGGAACACCACGAGCACCGTCAGCGCCGCGCCCTCGATCAGCGCGCTCTGCACGTTGGCCACCGAATTGCGCACCCGGTCACCGGAGTTCTGCACGACGTCGATCGTCGTCCCCGGCGGCAGCGACGGCCGCAGTTCGTCGATCTCCGCCATCACCCGGTCGGCGACGGTGGTGGTCGAGTAGCCCTTCGACTTCTTGATCATGATGCCGACGGCATCGCGGCCGTTGAAGATCGCGGCGGTGCGCGGCTCGGCGGTGCCGTCGCGGGCCGACGCGACCTCGCCGAGGCGGATCACCCGGCCCCCGCGCTCGGCCACCACCAACTGCAGGAAGTCCTCCGGCGTCTCGAGCTTCCCCTTGAGCCGGATCGAACGCTCGTCGATCGGCCCGTTGATGCGTCCCACCGGGACGGCGAGGTTCTGCGACTGGAGCGCTCCGACGACCTGCGCGACGGTCACGCCGGCGGCCTCCATCGCCGCCGGTCGGATCTCCACCGTCAGCTCGCGCTCGACGCCACCGACCACCGTGGCCTCGGCCACGCCGGGGATCCCCCGCAGCACCCGCGTGATGCCGGGATCCGCGATCCGCGTGAGGGACGGCGCGTCGAGCGTGCTCGAGTTCAGCGAGAGCTGCACGATCGGCATGTCCGCCGGGTCGAACCGCGAGAGGATCGGCTCCTCCATCTCCACCGGCAGGTCGCCGCGGACGGCGCTGATCTTGTCCCGGATGTCCTGCGACGCCTGCTGGAGGTCCTTCTCGAAGACGAAGAAGACCGTCACGTTGGCGAAGCCGTCCATCGCCGAGCCGCTGATGCGGTCCACGCCGGAGATGCCGCTGACGGCCTCCTCGACGCGGTCGAGCACCTCACGCTCGACGACATCGGGCGACGCGCCGGGATAGGGGATCGCGACGTTGATGATCGGCTGCTGCACGTCGGGGAACTCGTCGGTCTCGAGCTGCCAGAGCGCGAAGAGGCCGAACACGACGAGTGCCACCATCGAGACGATGGTGATCAGCGGCCGCTTGATGGCGAAATCGGAGATGAACAAGGGAGTGACCCTGGTCGAGTGTCGATGGTCGGGCGGCTGCCGCGGTTACCGGGGTGTGCGGGTGTCGCTCGGCGTCGTCACCTTGAGCGGCGTCCCGGGGGTGATGCCGAGCGCCGGTCCGATGAGGAGCGTGTCGCCGGCGGTGAGCCCGCCGAGGACCTCGATGCGCTCGCTGGCGTCGTCACGCGCGCCGAGCTGGACCTCCACCTTCTCGGTGCGCCCGTCCTTGAGGCGCAGCACGCTCGGCGTCAGGCCACGCACGTCCACCGCGAGTTCCGGCACGGTGAGCGTCTCGCGCGAGTCGCTCGCGACGCGCCCCTCGGCGAAGAGCCCGGCGACGAGCTGGTTGCCCGCATTCGGGATCCGCACGAAGAGCCGCACCTGGCGCGTCTGCGGATCGGCCGAGGGGTTCACGCTCGAGATCCGCCCCTCGAACGTGCGGCCGGGATACCCCGTCACCGAGAACCGGACCGCGGCGCCGACGCGCACCTGCGAGAGCTGCTCGGCGGGCACCGCCGCCTCGAGCCGCATCGTCGCGGGATCCACCACGGTGAAGAGCGGCGCGCCCGGCGCGACGACGTCGCCGGGGTTGGCCGCGCGCTCGGCGACGACGCCGGCGTAGGGCGCGAGGACGTTCGTCGCGTCGAGCTGCTTCTGCGCCGCCGCCAGGCGCGCCTTGGCGTCATCGAGCATCGTCCGCGCGGCGAGGTCGCCGCGCCGCGCGTTCTCGACGTCACGGTCGGCCACCGCGCCCACCGCCGAGAGCCGCTCGGCGCGCTCCAGCTCGCGCTTGGCGATGTCGGCCGCGGTCTGCGCCGCGGTCAGCCCCGAGCGCGCTGAGAGGTACGCGTCGTTGATCGCCCGGTCGTCGATCTTCGCGAGCGACGTCCCCTGGTCCACGCGCGCCCCGGGATCCACGAAGACCTGCACGACCGACCCGGGCACCTCGGCGCGGATCTGCGCCGTGCGCTCGGCCACCAGCGTGCCGGAGAGGATCGGGCCCGTGGAGAGCGCGGTGCGCGACGCGATCGCCATCGCCTCCGGGCCGACCTGGACCGTGACCGGCGCGGCCGCCGGGGCATCGGAGGCCGCGGCGTCCCCACCGCCACAGGCGGAGACGGTGAGGGCGACGAGCAGCGTGGCGCCGGCGAGCGAGCGGGACATCGGGGACTTCCTCGGGTTGGGAATGAGCGGTGCGTCGGTCATCGGTCAACGCCCCCCGGTGAGCGGGAGGTCCTTCAGGAGCGCGAGGCGGAGTCGCGCCATCTCGAGGTCACGGGCCGCATTCACGCGCTGCAGCCGCGCCTGCTCGAGCTGTACCCGCACCTCGGTGAGCTCGATCTGCGTCGAGATCCCCTCGCGGAACCGGACCTCGGCGATCCGGTAGGCCTGCTCGGCCTGCGTGTCCGTGCCCACCGACGCGAGGTACGCCGCCTGCGCCTGCTCGAGCTGCGTGAGCGCGAGCTGCGCGTCGAGCGCCGCACCCTCACGGCTCTGCCGCACGCGCTGCTCGGCCTCGAGGAGGTTCGCCTCGGCGATCATCGTCTCGCCGCGCAGCCGTCCGCCCGTCAGCAGCGGGAAGGAGAGCCCGAGCGTGACGTTCCAGTTGGGGAAATAGAGGTCGAGCGCCGAAGGGAGGAACGTGCCCTCGGGGGGGTAGGCGAAGCGCTGGTACGTCGAGGAGAGCTGCACCGTGGGGAACCGCGCCTGGCGCGCCGCGCGGAGCGCGGAGCGCTGGGCATCCAGCTGCGCCTCGGCCTGACGCACCGTCGCCCGCGACGCCACGGCGGTGTCGGGGGTGAGCGTGCGCTCATCGGCGATCCGGATCGCGCCCCCGAGCTCGGCGACGGTGATCGAATCGTCGCGGATCGGCGTGGTCAGCGTCAGCGGCTCGGCGAGCGGCAGGTCGAGCAGCTGCTTGAGCCGGAGGTAGGCGGTGTTGCGGGCGCCGCGCGCCTGGATCACGAGCGGGCGCTGGTTGTCGCGCGCCACGCGCGCGCGGAGGAGGTCGAACTCGGCCACCGAGCCGACCTCGCGACCGAGCTGCGTCGCCGCGAGGGTCCGTTCGGTGAGCACGAGAGACGACTCCGCGATCGCGAGGAATCGGTCGGCGGCGACGGCATCGAAGTACGCCTGGGCCGCGTCGAGCGCGGACTGCGCGCGCGCCGACGTCAGCGCGATCTCGGCGGCGGTGAGTCCCGACGCCGCGCCGGCGCGCGCCGCGCTCACGCGACCAGCCGTATACAGGTTCTGCTGGAATGCGAGCGTGAACGTGAAGGTGTTCGGCGCGGCGAAGATCTGCGCCAGCGGTGAGTTCTCGAGCCCGCCCCCCGAGGAGCCCGTGTCGGGGGCGAATCGCTCGGAGATCGCCTCGAACTGGCTCTGGATCGCGCGCTGGTACCCCGCGCTCCCGTTGAGCTGCGGATAGAGCTGAGACGACGCCTGGCGCTGCGCGCCGCGCGCCCGCGTGACACCGGCGCCGGCGATCGTCACACCCTCGCTGCGCGACTCGGCGAGCCGCAACGCATCGGCGAGGGAGAGCGCCGCGGGAGCGACGGCCGTCGAGCCCGGCGCCTGCGCGCTCACGGGCGGCGCAGCCGGGAGGAGCAGTAGCAGCGCCGCGAGCGTGGCGCCGAGGGAACGGAGGAAGAGTCGCACGTAGGTGGCTGGAGCCTTGTCAACAGGTGGGAACATGTCAGGCATGATGTCGCGGCCCATCGCGTCGGCGAACAGCGTCCCCATCAGCATCGCCGACGCGGGAGCCGCGTCGGCGGCCGAGGGGATGAAGCGGTGCTTCTCGAGCCGGCCGATATAGGCGCTCAGCTCGCGGAAGTTCTCGTTGGGATGTCCGGCGACCTGCGGCGCATGCTCCGGCCGCTCGTGTACCTCGGCCATCGCGGTGCGGATCATCCCGCGACATTCGAGGAGGAAGTGGTGGTCGCTCTCGGCCCACGCGGTGAGCTCTGCGACCGGATCGACGGGGACGTCGGGGAGCGGCGGCACCTCGAGCGGGCGCACCGAGCAGCGTACCGCCTCCTGGATGAGCGCTGCCTTCGATCCGAAGAGGCGGAAGAGCGTCACCTCGTTCACACCGGCTTCTTCGGCAATGCGCTTCGTGGTCGCGCCCCGGAAGCCGGACTCGGCGTACACACGCGCCGCGGCGTCCAGGAGCTGCTGTCGTGTCGGTTCAGTCATCGGAACTTGTGCAAGTAGTCGCTTGCAGTATAAGCAAGTGAATGCTTGCTTACAACGCAACAGCTCCAGAGCCGGTTTCAGGCGATGGCCAAGAGGGTCGCCCTCAAATGTGGCTGGATATCTTCGGGATTTGTTCGCTTTTGTCAATACCCGGAACCATCGACGACCGGCTCCGATTGCACCTGAACGACCCTTTTCACTGATTGAAGCGCATGTCCAAGCGGAATCCCGACAACCCAGAGATCGCCGCGAGGCTCTCGCCGTTGCAGTACCAGGTGACCCAGTGCAGTGCCACGGAGCCGCCGTTCCGGAACGAGTTCTGGGATCATCACGAGGCCGGCATCTACGTCGATGTCGTCTCCGGCGAGCCACTCTTCGCCTCGACCGACAAGTTCGATTCCGGCACGGGCTGGCCGTCGTTCACCCGGCCGATCGAGGAGACCCGCGTGACGGAGCACGCCGATGCCTCCCACGGCATGCGGCGCGTCGAGGTGCGGTCGCAGGATGCCGACTCGCACCTCGGTCACGTGTTCGACGATGGCCCCGGACCGAGCGGCCTCCGGTACTGCATCAACTCGGCCTCCCTGCGATTCGTCCCGGTCTCGCAGCTCGAGGCGGAGGGTTACGGCCGCTTCCTGGCTCTGTTCACGGCCAGCGAGGGGAACGCGTGAGCACGCCGGTCGGTGCCGTGCCTTCGCGCGGCGCGGACGGGGACTCCTCGGGGCGGTCCGAGCTGGCGACGCTCGCCGGCGGCTGCTTCTGGTGCCTCGAGGCGGTCTTCCTGATGCTCCGCGGCGTCCGGCGGGTGAAGAGCGGCTACGCCGGTGGCCACGTCCCGCATCCCACGTACGAGCAGGTCTGCGGCAAGCAGACCGGGCACGCCGAGGTCGTGCAGGTGGAGTTCGACCCGTCGCAGGTCTCGTTCGGCGACCTCCTCGACGTGTTCTTCACGATCCACGACCCCACGACGAAGGATCGGCAGGGGAACGACGTCGGGCCGCAGTATCGCTCGGCGATCTTCACCCATTCCGACGAGCAGGCGCGCGTCGCGCGGGAGAGGTTGGCCGCGGCTGGGGTGCACTGGAGCGACCCGATCGTCACCGAGATCCGACCGCTCGACCGCTTCTGGCCCGCCGAGGCGTACCACGACGACTACTTCGCGCGGAACCCGCAGAACCCGTACTGCGCGGTCGTGGTGGCGCCGAAGGTCGCCAAGGCGCGGAAGCTCTTCCTCGACAGGCTCGCCGCGCGCTGAGGGAGCGGACCCGAACGCGGGCCGTCCGTCGGATGCGGTCGTGCTGACCGCGGGGTAGCTTCGGGGTCGACACGACCCTTGGCCCGGAGTCCATCGCGTGAGCGAGAAGCGAGGCTGGTTGATGCGGTCGCTCGACCGCGTCGAGCGCATCGGCAACGCCCTTCCCGACCCGATCACCCTCTTCGCGCTGCTCGCCGTCGGCGTGATCCTCGCCTCGTGGATCGCGAGCGCCGTGGGGGTGAGTGCCGTGCATCCAGGAACCGGCGCGACGATCGAGCCGGTGAACCTCGCGACGGCCGAGGGGATCCGGCGGATGCTCACCGAGGGGGTGCGGAACTTCACGGCGTTCCCGCCGCTCGGGCTGGTCGTGGTGGTCGTGATCGGCATCGGCGTCACCGAGCGCAGTGGGTTGATCGTCGCGGCGCTGCGCCGGCTGCTCGCGGCGGCGCCGCGCTCGCTCCTGACCGCGGCCCTGGTCTTCGCCGGCGTCATGAGTTCGCTCGCGGTGGACGCCGGGTACGTGGTCCTGACGCCGCTCGGCGCACTGCTCTTCGCGGCCGTCGGACGGCATCCGCTCGCGGGGCTCGCGGCGGCGTTCGCGGGCGTCTCCGGCGGGTTCAGCGCGAACCTGCTCCTCACCTCGCTCGACCCGCTGCTGGCGGGGATCTCGACGCAGGCGGCGCAGCTCGTCGATCCGGCGTACGTGGTGCAGCCGACCGCGAACTACTACTTCCTGGTCGCCTCCACGTTCGTGATCACCGTGATCGGCACGGTGGTGACGACGCGGATCGTCGAGCCGCGGCTTGGCGCGCCGCCGCCGCTCCCCGCGGGGATGGGCGGCGACGCCATGGGTGAACTGAGCGCCGTCGAGCGCCGCGGGCTGCGCAACGCGGGGCTGGTGTTCCTCGGCGGGCTCGCGCTGATCGCCCTGCTCACGGTGCCCGAGGGCGCCGTCCTGCGGGACCCGGCGGCTACCGACGCGCCGGTGCTCGTGCAGTTGCGCCCGTTCTTCGATAGCATCGTGATGCTGCTGATGCTCCTGTTCCTGCTGATGGGCATCGCCTACGGCGTCACGACGGGTTCCGTGCGCTCCGACCGGGACGTCGCGCGGATGTCGTCGGAGAGCATCGCGCTGCTCGGCAGCTACATCGTGCTCGCCTTCGCCGCGGCCCAGTTCATCGCGTACTTCAACTGGTCCAACCTCGGGCTCATCCTCGCGGTCAACGGCGCCAACGGCCTCAAGGCCGCGGGGTTCACCGGCATCCCGCTCCTGCTCTCGTTCATCGTCGTCGCGGCCTTCATCAACCTCTTCATCGGCTCGGCGTCGGCGAAGTGGGCGGTGATGGCCCCCGTCTTCGTGCCGATGCTGATGCTGACCGGATTCTCCCCCGAGCTCACGCAGGCGGCGTATCGCGTGGGGGACTCGTCCACAAACATCATCACGCCGCTGATGCAGTACTTCCCCGTGATCATCGCCTTCGCGCAGAAGTACCAGAAGGACGCCGGCATCGGCACGCTGGTGGCGATGATGCTCCCCTACTCGATCGCGCTCCTCCTCTGCTGGGGCGCCTTCTTCGCGCTCTGGTACTTCGTCGGGATGCCACTCGGACCCGGCGCGCCCCTCGCCTATCCGGCCCCGTGACGCACCGCGCACTCCGTCGCCTCCTCCTCTTCGCCGCGTCGTCGCTCCCCGCCGTCGCCGGCGCCCAGCCGCGCGCTGCCGACGCCCTCCTCGCCGGGCTCCGCGCGCACTGTGGCCGTGCCTACGAGGGGCGGCTCGTCTCGACCCAGCCACAAGACAGTGCGATCGCCCGGTCGCGGCTCGTCATGCACGTGCGCGGCTGCGGCGACACGGTGCGGGTCCCCTTCCACGTGGGGCACGACCGTTCCCGCACCTGGGTCCTGACGCGGACCCCGACCGGACTGCGCCTCAAGCATGACCATCGCCACGCCGACGGCGCGGAGGACCGCGTCACGCAGTACGGGGGCGACTCGCGCCCGGGGATCACCTCGTCGCGCGTCGAGTTCGCGGCGGATTCCTTCACCGCCGCGCTGCTGCCGGCCTCGGCGTGGAACATCTGGACGATGGAGCTCACGCGGAACCGATTCGTGTACCAGCTGCGCCGCACGAACTCCGACCGGCTCTTCCGCGTCGAGTTCGACCTCTCGCGCCCGGTGGCGGCGCCGCCGGCCCCGTGGGGCCATCCCGACGTCGAGCAGGTGGACGACGGGGTCAACGCGCGCATCCGCGACGAGGGGATGAACCGGTCGCAGGTGCTCGCGACGGCGCGCATGCTCTCGGACGGCTTCGGGCCGCGGCTCGCCGGCTCGCCGGGATTCACGGCCGCTGCCCGCTGGGCGGTGGGGGAGCTGCGTCGATTCGGCGCCACGCGCGCCGAGCTGGAACCCTGGGGCCCGCGGGGCCCGGCGTGGGAGCTCACGCACACGTCGGCGGAGATGACCGCGCCGTTCTACCTCCGGCTCGACGCGCTCCCCAAGGCGTGGAGCCTCCCGATCACGGGGACGCTCCGCGGCACGCCGCTGCTCGTCCCCGCGCTCGCCACCGAGGCGCAGCGGCGTGAATGGGCGGGCCGGCTCCGCGGCCGCATCGTGATGCTCGGGCGCGTGGGTCCGATTGCTGACGAGCGCGCGCGCTTCACGCCGGGTGCCGCGCGCCTCACCGAGGAGGAACTCGACACGCTCGCGCGCGTCACCGATCCCGGGGAGCCGCGCAGCTACTGGGAGGACTACGACCCCTGGGAGCAGGGACTGCGCCAGCGGCGGGAGATGCTCGAGTGGATGGTGCGCGAGGGAGTCGGCGCGATCCTGCAGCCGAGCCCGAGCGAGCTCACGATCCTCGCGACGCAGTACAACAGCGCGATCACCGCGCGCGACGTGAACGTGCCCGCCTTCATCGTCTCCCGCGAGCAGTACCGGCGGGTGCAGTTCCTCCTCGAGCGCGGCGAACCGGTCACGCTCGAGCTCGCGCTGCGAACGCGCGAGGACCCCGCCGATACCATCGGCGTCAACGTCATCGGCGACCTCGAGGGGAGCGATCCGCGGCTCAAGGACGAGGTGGTGATCATCGGGGGCCACTTCGACGCGTGGCACGCGGCCGGCGGCGCGACCGACAACGCCGCCGGCTCGGCGGTGGCGATGGAGGCGCTGCGGATCCTCAAGGCCATCGGCGCCGCGCCGCGCCGGACGATCCGGGTGGCGCTCTGGGATGGCGAGGAGCAGGAGGACTACATCGGCTCCGCTGCGTACGTGCGCAACCACTACGCCGACCACGCCACGATGCGGCTCAAGCCCGACCACGCGAAGGTGTCCGCCTACTTCAACGTGGACCACGGCACGGGGCGCATCCGCGGCTGGCAGCTGCAGGGGAACGTGGACGCGAGACCGATCCTCGCTCAGTTCCTCGCCCCCTGGCGTGACCTCGGCGCCACGACCCTCTCGATCGCGAACTCGGGGAGCACCGACCACATCGCCTTCACGGGCGTCGGGATCCCCGGGTTCAACGCCATCCAGGACCCGATCGACTATGAGTCGCGCACGCACCACACCGGTCTCGACGGCGCGGGTTTCCTGCTCGAGGACGACCTGAAGCGCTCGGCGATGGTGCTCGCCTCGATGGCGTACCACGTGGCGATGCGCGACGCGCCGATGCCGCGCACCCCGCTGCCGGCGCCCCGCGGGCGGTAGGGTGAGGAGGGGGCTGGGCGTCCTGCTGCTCGTCGCGAGCCTCCCGCTCGCGGCGCGAGCCCAGGAGACCCGCCAGGTCAGGGTCGCCGTCGTGGCGTTCGGCACGGGCGAGGCGGTCGGCTACAGCGTGATCGCCGCACCCGCGCTCGGGATCGAGCGCTTCGCGGGCGCGAGCGGCGTGGTCGTCCTCGCGGCCCCGACGGGGGAGCTCCGGCTCACGGTCAAGCGCCTCGGATTCACCCCGAAGGACACGGTGGTCGTCGTGACGTCCGAGCCGAGCCAGTCCGTCGTCGTCGCGCTCGAGCGGCTCGTCATCCGCCTCAACGAGGTCCGGGTGGATGCCTGGCCGCCCTGCGCCGAGCCCGGGATCCCGCGGGAGGATCGGGACCCGCAGGGATGGACGGTCGTGGAGCAGCTCCGGCAGAACGCCGAGCGCTTCGACCTGCTGGTCCGGACCTATCCGTTCCTCTACACCGCGGAACGGACGGTCAGCGCCCGCACCGGGCTCGAGATCGAGACGGTCGAATCGGTGGACACGATCCTCGTCTCGGGCGATCCGGGGTGGGACTACCGCCCCGGCGCCGTGCTGCGCCGGCAGTCGCGCGGACTGATCTTCTCCTCGGCGACGTACGCGATGCGCCTCCCGACGCTGCGACACTTCGCGTCGCGGGCCTTCCTCGACAATCACTGCTTCCACGTCGCGGGGGTCGAGGAGAAGGCGGGCCAGCGCCTGCTCCGGATGGACATCGTCGCCTCGCAGCGCCTCCGTGACGCCGACGTGAACGTCGCGGTGTGGCTCGACACCGCAGACTTCCGCCTGCGGTTCGCGACCCTCGCGCTCACGCGCATCCCGAACCAGATGCGGCACCTCGAGCGGCTCACCACGGAGATCACCTACCTCGACCTGATCCCGTACGTGCCGGTGATGTACGTGACCGTCGCCGAGAACGTCGAGCGCGGCGACCCCCTGGTCGCCCGCCGCTGGTACGAGCGACAGCAGGTGCTCGACGTGCGCTACCTCGGGGCGCACCCTGACTCCGCGCGGCCGGACGAGGGCGCGACGCGACCGCCTCCGCGCTAGATTCGGCGCGCGTGAAGCTCCTCCTCGCGATCGTCTTCGTCCTCTCGGGCGCGGCCGGGCTCATCTACGAGTCCATCTGGAGCCGCTACCTCGGCCTCTTCGTCGGTCACAGCGCGTACGCGCAGGTGATCGTGCTCGTGATCTTCCTCGGCGGGATGTCCG
>CAZYUL010000094.1:0-8828 GCA_964650715.1 uncultured Gemmatimonas sp.
TCGCGGTGGCCCCGCCCAGCTGGGTGAGCAATTTATACGCGATGTTGCCGGCGCTCAGGTTGGGGAAGATCAGCACGTTCGCCGCCTCCTTCAACGCGCTGAACGGGTAGCGGCCCGCCAGCACCTCCTCGCTGAAGGCGGTGTCGGCCTGCATCTCGCCGTCCACCACGAGCGACGGGTCCCTCTGCCGCAAGAGGCGTACCGCCTCGGCCACCTTCGCCGCCTCGGGGTGCTTCACCGACCCGAAGTTGGAGAAGGAGAGCATCGCGATCTTCGGGGCGATCCCGAAGGTCCGCGCGGTGAAGGCCGCCGACCGCGCGATCTGCGCCAACTGCTCGGCCGACGGGTCGATGTTGACGGTGGTGTCGCCGAAGAAGACGATGTGCTTGTCGAACACCAGCAGGTAGAGACCCGAGGCGAGGCCGACCTTGGGGTGCGCGCCGATCACCTCGAGCGCGGGACGGACGGTCTCGGGATAGTGCTTGCCGATGCCGCCGAGCAACGCATCGGCGTCGCCGATGGCGACCATCACGCTGCCGAAGGTGGTCGCGCGGGTGATGCGCTGGCCGGCCTCGACGAGTGACATCCCCTTCCGCTGGCGACGCTGCCAGAGGTACTGCGCGTACTTCTCGCGACGCGGCGACGCGCCGGGCTCCTCGAGCACGATGCCGTCGAGCGGGATGCCGAGGTCGTCGGCCATCGCCCGCACCTTCTCGAGCCGCCCGAGCAGGATGGGATGCGCGATCTGCTCGTCCACGAGGATCTGCGCGGCGCGGAGGATCTTGGGATCCTCCCCCTCGGGGAACACCACGCGCTTGGGGTCGTGCTGGGCGCGTGAGATGAGCCCGCGCATGAGGCCGCGGGCGCGGCCGAGCCGGGCCTCGAGGCGGTCGCGGTACTCGTCGAGCTCGATGAACTCCTTCGCGACGCCGCTCGCGACGGCGGCCCAGGCGACCGCCGGCGCCACGCGGAGCAGGGCGCGGGGGTCGAAGGGGAAGGGGATCAGGTAGTCGGGGCCGAACTTGACGTTCGTGAGCCCGTAGAGCGCGGCGAGTGACTCGGGGACGTCCTCCTTGGCGAGGGCGGCGAGGGCCCGCGTCGCTGCCATCTTCATCTCCTCGTTGATCTCGGTGGCGCGCGCGTCGAGGGCGCCGCGGAAGATGAAGGGGAATCCGAGGACGTTGTTGACCTGGTTGGCGTAGTCGCTCCGGCCGGTGGCGATGATCGCATCGCTGCGCACGGCGCGGACCTCGTGCGGGAGGATCTCGGGCACGGGGTTGGCCAGGGCGAAGATGATCGGCTGCTTGGCCATCTTCGCGACCATCTCGCCGGTGATCGCCCCGGCCACGCTCAACCCCACGAATACATCGGCGCCGACGAGGGCCTGGGCGACATCGCGCGCCTTGGACTTGGTCTGGAAGCGCGACTTGTAGGGATCCATGTAGTCGGCGCGGCCCTCGTACACGACGCCCTTGCGGTCGCAGAGGATGATGTTCTCGCGCTTGACGCCGAGCCGCACGTAGTGCTCGGCGGTGGAGATGGCGGCCGCGCCGGCGCCGGAGAAGACGACGGTGATCGCGCCGATGTCCTTGCGTACGATCTCGAGGGCGTTGAGGAGGGCGGCGCCGGAGATGATCGCGGTGCCGTGCTGGTCATCGTGGAAGACGGGGATCTTGAGGGTCTTCCGGAGGGTCTCTTCTATATGGAAGCAGTCGGGGGCCTTGATGTCCTCGAGGTTGATGCCGCCGAAGGTGGGCTCGAGCAGCTGGCAGAACTTGATGACGTCCTCGGGGTCCTCGGAGCCGACCTCGAGGTCGAAGACGTCGATGTCCGCGAACTGCTTGAAGAGGTTGCCCTTGCCCTCCATCACGGGCTTGCCGGCCATCGCCCCGATGTTGCCGAGGCCGAGGACGGCGGTGCCGTTGGTGACGACGGCGACGAGGTTGCCCTTGGCGGTGTACTTGTAGGCGTCGTCGGGGTTGGCCTTGATCTCGAGGCAGGGCTCGGCGACCCCCGGGGAGTAGGCGAGGGCGAGGTCCCGCTGGTTGGTCAGGGGCTTGGTGGGGACGACGGCGATCTTGCCGGGGCGTCCGCGGGCGTGGTATTCGAGGGCGTCCTCGCGTTTCATCGGGGGGAATCTAGCGGCTCAGGGGAGGGGGCGGGCGGGGGAACGCTCGGCCCGGTTCCGGCGTATATTGCGGCGGAGCAACGCCTTCCCCGTCCCGACCGGATGAACGTCCGAGTGGCCACAGACCCCCGACAGCCGACCACCGAGTGCCAAGGTCGCCGCGCCCGTTCGCGGGCGCCGTGGCGCGGGGGAATGGTGCGCGCGGTGGTGGGAGCGTGGCTCGCCCTCCACGGTCTGACGATCGCGATCCTGCCGGTGCTGGACGCGGCGACGGTGCACGGGGAGGTCGTCGCGCACGTGGAGGACGGCAGTGGATCCGGCTGCCCGCCGGTGCACGGCCCGTCCGACTGCGCCATCTGCAAGGTGATTTCGACGCCGATGGTGGCGTCGGCCGCCGTCCAGCCTCTGCCGACCATCACGGCGAGCGAGGAGTTGGGTGGAGCACTCAGCGCCGCAGTCAGCGCGGCCCGGAGTTCGGGCCCCAGTTCGCGCGGGCCACCGACGGCGTGAGCACCCGCCGCGCCTGAGGGCGCGGCCCCGCGGTCCATCATCCGTCACCCACAATCAGGAGACGCCCTCATGAAGGCGTTCCGCGCGGCGTTCGGCGCCGCGTCACTGCTCGCGATGTCCGTCACCCTGGCTTCACCAGCGCCGGGACAAGGGGGCGCGTCGGTCACCGTCAACGTCACCGGCCGCGTGACCGACGCGGGCACCGGCGGGCCGCTCGTGGCGGCGCTGGTCCGGATCATCGAGCTGCACCGCGAGACGCGGACGCATGAGGACGGGACGTTCTCCCTCGGCGCCGTGCCGGCGGGACGCCACCGCGTCACGGTGCATCGGCTCGGCTACATGCCGGTCATCCGCGACGTGGATGTCGCCCTCGGCCTCGCCCCGCTCGAACTCGCGATGCGGCCAGCGCCGATGCAGGTGGCGGAACTCGTCGTGACCGGGACGATCTCCGAGCGGGGCCAAGCCGATGCGATCACCGCGACCACGGTGCTGAGCGACGCGCGGCTCGAACGGAAGCTCGACGGCACGCTCGCCTCCACCATCGCCGGCACCCCCGGCGTGGCGATGGCGTCGATCGGGCCGGCGACGGCGCGACCGGTGCTTCGCGGGATGTCGGGGGACCGGGTGCTGATCCTCGAGGATGGCCAACGCACCGGCGACCTCTCGAGCAGTTCGATGGACCACGCCGTCGCCCTGGACCCGCTCACGGCGGGGCGCGTCGAGGTGGTGCGCGGGCCGATGTCGCTCCTCTACGGGTCGAGCGCGCTGGGAGGCGTGGTCAACCTGATCCGCCGCGAGGTGCCGATGGCGGATGTTGAGCACGTGCACGGCACGCTGACGGCCCAGGCCGCCTCGGTCAACGCCGGGCTCGCGCTCGGCGGGACTATCGAGGCGCCGCTGGGACGGTTCGCGGTGCGGGGCGAGGGGACGGTGCGACGCGCCGGCGACCTCCGCACCCCGGTCGGTACGATGGGGAACACCGACCTGCTCTCGTACGGCGGGAGCGTCGGCGCATCGCTGGTCGAGGACTGGGGGTACGCCGGACTCTCGTATCGTTACTACGACAATGGCTACGGGCTCCCCGGCGGGTTCGTGGGCGGGCACCCCAACGGCGTGGACATCGCGATGCGACGGCACGCCGTGCGCGGCGAGGCCGACTGGCACCGGCACGACGCGCATTGGGAGAGCGTGAAGGCGACGCTCACCTTCACCGATTACCTGCACGACGAGATCGAGGGGTCGGGGGAGATCGCGACACGGTTCCAGCAGCTCATGACGACGGGGGAAGTCGTCGGTCGCCACGGTGCGGCGGGAGCGTTCGCCAACGGTGCGGCGGGCGTGCGCGCGCAGTACCGCGACATCACCTCCGCCGGCGCCCTCCGCACGCCGAGCACCGCCGATTGGTCGGTGGCGCTCTTCGTGGTCGAGGAGTTCGGTTCGGGACCGCTCCGCCTGCAGGTCGGCGCGCGCTACGACCTCGCGCGGTTCGTGCCGCTGGAAGAGGCGTCGGTCTCGGTGGGGGACACGCTGATCCCGGCGACGCTCCGGACCTTCGGCGCCGTCTCGGGATCGGTCGGCCTGCTCCGCCGGTTCGAGAACGGGGTGCGGATCGGCGGGAGCGTGAGCCGGGCGTACCGCACGCCGGACTTCAACGAGCTCTACTCGGACGGTCCGCACCTCGCGGCGTACTCGTACGACGTGGGGAACCCGCTGCTCCGGCGCGAGACGGGCACCGGGGCGGATCTCTTCGTGCGCGTGGAGCGGCCGCGGTTCCGCGCCGAGGCGGCGGCGTTCGTGAATCGCATGGACGGCTACATCTTCCCGCGGAACGTCGGC
This sequence comes from uncultured Gemmatimonas sp., assembly GCA_964650715.1. Lineage (GTDB taxonomy): Bacteria > Gemmatimonadota > Gemmatimonadetes > Gemmatimonadales > Gemmatimonadaceae > Pseudogemmatithrix. The sequence goes on from CAZYUL010000094.1 coordinate 4,475, forward strand.
GAGCTGGGGCGCGTCGGCGAGCGATGGAAGTTCCAGTACGAGAACGAGGATGCGTTGCTGCGCGGCGCCGAGGGCGAGATCGAGTGGACGCTGCGCGAGCACCTGGTGTTCGAGGCGACGGCCTCCTACGTGCGTGGGACGATCAGCGGCGATCGCGACACGATCCCCGGCTTGAACGGGGAGCCGGACCGGGTCGAATCCCCCGACCTCCCGCTGATGCCGCCGTTGCATGGGCGCGTGGGGCTGCGCCACGAGACGCCCCGCTGGTCGTTCGGTGGCGGTGTGCGCGCGGCGGCCAGCCAGGAGCGGCTCGGCGACTTCGAGGAGCCGACCGCCGCGTACGCGACCGCCGATGCGTTCGTCGGCCTGCGGCTCCTCCTCGGCGGACGGCTGCACAGCATCACTCTCCGCGCGGAGAACCTGCTGGATGCGGAGATCCGCGACCACCTCTCGCGCACGAAGCTGATCCTGCCGGAAGCGGGACGGAACGTCTCGCTGCTCTACCGCGTGCAGTTCTGAATACCTCACGACCCACTCTCAACCGGAGAATGACCGATGCACCTGCACACGACCGCCCTCCGCCGCAGCGCACTCGCGCTCGCCGCCGGCGCCGCACTCACGCTCACCGCCTGCAAGGATCCGGCGGGCCCCGACGACCACGAGCCACACGTGGAGTCCATGCGGATCACGATCGCGGGACAGGCGCCGGTCACGGTCTCGTCGTCGGGCGTGCCGAGCGGGACGCTGACGATCGCCGCTGGCGTGCCGACGACGTTCACGGTGGAGTTCCTGGACGAGAGCGGCGCGCCTGACGATCACCTCGAGGACGAGGGGTTCGAGGTGTCGGTCGCTCCGGGCGCGGGGATCACGTTCGCGCGGACGGGCGCGTTCACGGGGACCCTCACGGGCGCCGCTGGGGGCACGGTCGCCGTGAACTTCGGCTTGTACCACATCGCGGAGGCGCATAACGACTTCGGTCCGTTCGCGGTGAGCGTGACGATCACGCCATAACGTCGGGGCGGGGCGCCGCCGGTCGCTTGCCGCGCGGCGCTTGGGAGGCGACCCTTTGGCACTGAGGACCCCGGGGTGCGAGATGCGCGCCGGTGCACGCTCTCGCCAGGGAGGTCACGATGACGGCTTCGCCCAGTTCCCGCCGCACGTCGCCCCGCGTGTCGGTCGCGACGGTCATGGTGCTCGCGCTGTGCGCCCTGCCCGCGGTCCCGATCGGCGCGCAAGCGGCGGCGCGATCACGACGCGGAGCATCGCGGCGGTGGAGTTCACGGGGTGGATCGCGAACGATCCCCCGATCCACCGACGGCTCGCGGCGCTGTCGCTGGTCCTGCTCGGCTACCCGACGCAGAGCCCCGGCTTCCACGTCAAGTCGGCATTCGGGGGCGTGCGCGCGATCGCCGAGGACGACCTCGTCGTCGTCCTCACCGACGCGCTGTTCGGGCAGGCGGGGATCGGCTGGGATGTCCGGTTCGGTGCCGGCATGCTGACCCCGTTCGTGAACTACCAGTTCTCGTTCGCCGGGAGGACGACGGCGAACGATGTCCTGCTCGACGAGGTGGTGCTGCCGAACGCGCTGCAGTTCGGACTGGGGATCACATTCCACTGAGTCCACGGGAGGGGCGCGTGCCCGCGCACACGGCCGGAGCGCTCGGCGACGAGGAGCCACTGTACGCCTCGTTCATCGGGCCGAACTGGCCATCGTACTACCGGCCGCGGTTCGAGCGTTTCGCCCGCGGCGGCGGACCGATCGCGTGGAACTGGGCGGCCGCCCTCGTTCCCTTCTGGCTGCAGTACCGCAAGCGGGGGATCGGGACGCTCGCCGCCATCCTGTTCATCCTGGCGACCGCCTGGACGGGCTCGATCACGCGTTGGTACCTCGGTGAGACGAACATCCCACTCTCGATCGCCCTCGTGTACGCAGTCTTCGGACTGGTGCAGGGAGCGTTCGGCACGCGCTGGCTGTACCGCGCCGCGCGCCGCGAGGTCGAGGCGCTCCGCGGAAGTGGCGCCACCGCGGCGGACGAGCGGCTGGTGCGACAGGCGCCCCGCGGCGACGCCCGCGCATACGCCGTCCACGCCCTCGGCGTGCTGATCCTCGGTGGGCTCGGACTCGGCGTGAGTGCGTTCGTGGTCGCCGGGACCGGCTACTGGGACCGGCCATCAATGGCGTCGCAACGGGCCGCGCTGCGCGCCCTCCACGAGGCGCAGGCATCATTCCGCGAGCGCACGGGGCGCTACGCCACGACGCTCGACTCGCTCGCGTTGGGCCGGCGCGGCACGGTGTCGCTTGCGTTGCGCGAGGCTTCTCCCGAGGGCTACGTCGCCGAGAGCGCGGACTCGATCGCGCCGCAGCGGTGCGCGTTGTTCGCCGGGGTGGTCGCGGCGACGCCCGCCGGCGCGCTCGCGGGCGAACCGCGTTGCTACCGCGTGAATCGCCGCGGGAAGTGGGTGCCGCGGGACCCCTGATCGCGCCGCGGCTCGAAGGGTGCAAGCACGTGGGCGCGCGACAGCGACGCCCCGCTCGGCGCCGGCGCCGCGCGCTCGATCATCCACCACCGCCCCGTGTGGCAGATGAACCGCACCGTCCGCGTCTCGTTCGTCGAGACGAAGACGGTGCCGCGGGCCGTGACGCGCGGGCCCTTGCGACCGATCTCGTCCACCGCGTACGCGTCCTGCAGTGCCATCTCTCCGCGGCGCTCGAACCGCAGGCCGCCGGGGCGACCGCGGTAGGGGATGATCCGGCTGCAGCCGCCGGGAAGCGGCGCCTCGCGCAGCTCGAGGCGCCAGACGACCAGCGACGTCTCGCTCGGCCCCGTCGGCATCGAGCACCAGTACGCCGCGGTCGTCGTGTCGGCAGCGCCGCGGACGATCCCCGGAACGCCGAATCGCCAGAGCGGATCCTCGAGCCCGCTGAATGCGAGGGTGTCCTGCACGGGGACGCAGCCGAGATCCTCGGCGTCGAAACGGAGCGGGAGGGGGAAGGCCCCGCGCTGCGCCTGGACGAGGAGGGGCGCGAGGGCGAGAGCGAGAACGAGCACCGTGATCGAGTTGCCCCGCACCCGTCGGAAGGGCCGCGATGTCACCCGGCTCCGCATGCGTTGATGCCCTACAGGGCGCGCCGCGTCACGGCGAAGGTGAGCGTTTGTCGGTCGGCGCCCGCTTCGCGCGACGTTTCCGCCGCTTCGCGGCGCCCGGCGCGCGGGTGGCGCGGGTCGCGCTCGGCGATGCGACGTCGTCCCTGAGGCCCAGCGCCCCGGCGACCTCCTCGGCGAACCGGTCGAGCGCGTCGAGGGCCTCGTTCACGGCGACCTCGAGAGCGCCCCACACCGACGACGAATCGCGTGACGATCCGCTCGACGAGTCGGACGATGGCTTGCGCGTCCGTCCCGTGGCACTCCCTCGCTTCCCCCGCTTGGTGCCGGCCATCGCTCCTCCTCTCGTCACCGCCCCGCCGCGAACCCCCGGAGCTTGTTGATCATCTTCCTGTCGTTCGAGACCAAGTCATCGGACTTCGGCGTCTCAAGCATCTTGGGCACGCCCGCCAGGCGCGGGTCGGTCATGATGCGGCGGAACGGCGCGTCGCCGAGCTCGCCCTCGCCGATCAGCGCGTGACGGTCCCGGTGGGAGCCGAGTGCGCCCAATGAGTCATTCAGATGGATCACGCCGAGGCGCGCGAAGCCGATCACATCGCCGAAGCGGTCCCACACGCCGTCGTAGTCATTCACCAGGTCGTACCCCGCCGCGAAGATATGGCAGGTGTCGAGGCAGACGCCGAGCCGCGACTGGAACTGCGCGGGGATGCGACCGAGGAGCGCGGCCATCTCCTCGAAGGTCGAACCGATCACGGTCCCCTGGCCGGCGGTGAGTTCCATGCAGAGGCGCGTGGGGCCGGGCGCCTCCTCGACGGCGTGGGTGATGGCGTCTGCGTTCCGGTCAATGCCGCTGGCGCGATTGTCGAGGAAGTTGCCGGGGTGCGAGACGAGCACGTCGAGGCCGAGCGCGTTGCAGCGGCGGAGCTCGGCGATGAAGCTCTCGAGGGATCGATCGCGGAGCGCTGCGTCGGGGGACGCGAGGTTGATCAGGTACGAGTCGTGCGAGCAGGCCCAGCGCTGGCCGCTCGCCGCGAGCGCGGCCCGGTACGCGGCGACGGTCGCGTCGTCGAACGCCGGTTCCTTCCACTGGTTCGGCGTCTTTGTGAAGATCTGCATCCCGGTCGCGCCGATGTCGTCGGCGCGCGCCGGGGCGAGGGCGACGCCGCCCGCGGTGGAGACGTGGGCGCCGAGGGGGGCGAGCGGGTCGGGCGTCGGGATGACGGCGCGGGGAACGCGGGAGACGGCCGCGG
>CAZYUL010000094.1:8928-10505 GCA_964650715.1 uncultured Gemmatimonas sp.
GCGGGCTTCTTCGCGGGCTTCTTCGCGGGCTTCTTCTTCGCGACCTTCCGCTTCTTCTTCACGCTCATCGCTGTCGTCTCAGCCAGTCGAGGGGGTCAACGGCGGGGCCGCCGTTGGGTCGGATCTCGAAGTGTAGCCGCGGGGGGAGATCCGGGTCAGACTGGCCGACGGTCCCGAGCGTCGCACCCTTGGCGACACGGTCGCCCTTCTTGACCGAGATCGCCTGCAACGAACCATAGATGGAATACGCGCCGCCGCCGTGCTGGAGGATCACGGTCGGCCCATAGGTGTTGTGCGGCTCGGCCCACACGACCTCGCCCGCTGCGACGGACTTCACGGCCGTCCCCCGCGCCGCGCCGATCCCGACGCCGTGCCAGCTGATGGACGTGTTGTTGGGGTTCACGACGCGACCGAACCGGTACACGATGGTCCCCTCGACGGGCCAGTCGAGGCGGCCGATCTCGGCGGTGGTGAGCGTGTTGGGGGTCGCCGGCGCGTTGCCGCGCGCGGCCGCCCGCCGGCGGCTCTCCTCGAGCGCGGCGATCATCGCGGTCATCCGTTGCTCGTCCCGCGCCATCTGCTCGAGTCGCTGCTGCTGCTGCCGCGCCTGCTGCTGGAGCTGCGCGAGGGTGCGCCCACGCGCGATCTCGAGCCGCCTGAGGCGCGCCTCCTCCTCCGCCTTCTGCTGGCGGTTGGATTCCATGCTCCCGCGCAGTCGCTCCAGCAGGAACCGCTGGGCGGTGATCTGGTCGGTCAACGTCTCCACGCGCTTGACGAGCGCGCGGTCGCGCTGGGCGACGAGGTGCAGGTACTTGTAGCGCGCGACGAGCGACCCGAATGACTCCGCCGAGAGGAGGGCCTCGAAGGTGTAGAGCGGCCCGCGCTTGTAGATCTCCTGCACGCGATGGCGCAGGGTCGCGCGCTTGATCGCGAGCTCGTCCTGCGACCGCGCGAGGCTCTCGTTGACGTTCTCGACCTCCTCGATCAACGACCCGAGCTGCTGCTCGAGTGACCGCACGACACGCGATGTCGCCTGGGCCTGCCGCTCGAGATTGCGCCGCTCGGCGGAGACATCGCGCACGGTGCTCTGGAGGCGGCGCATCTCGGCCTCGGCACGTGCGCGCTCGTTGCGGAGGCGCTCGAGTTCGGCCTGCTCCTGCCGGATGCGCTCGGCGGCCTCGCGCGCGGAAGGGGGGAGCTGGCCGGGGCGCGCCTGCGCGGCGAGAGGGGCCGCGAGCGCCACGAGGAGGGCGCCGACCGCGAGGGCGCGCATCACACCCGCCGGAGGTGACGCCCCACCGAGACGGCGCTCCCGGTCAGCCCGATCATCGCGCCGCCGATCACGCCGAGCGCGGCGAGCCCAGCCTCGAAGTAGGTCGCCTGCTGCACGTACTGCCCGACGAACGCGTACGTGACCCAGGTCAGCACGAGCGCGAGCACGCCGCCGGCGAGGCCCTTGAGGAATCCCTCGATCAGGAAGGGCGCCCGGATGAACCCATTGGTCGCCCCGACGAGCCGCATAATGTGGATCTCGCGGCTGCGCGCGAGGACGGCCATCCGGATGGTCGAGCCGATGA
>CAZYUL010000095.1:0-10448 GCA_964650715.1 uncultured Gemmatimonas sp.
ACGTCGGGGTCCTGGCGGAGGATCGAGCGCAGCGCGGCGGGGAACGTCAGCCCCGCCTTCTCGTTCACCTGCACCTGCACGATCCCCTGGAGCCGGTACTCCACCGGGTCCTCGACCGTGACGATGTTGACGCCGCGCCCCTGCACCGCCCGCAGCATCGAGTAGAGGGTCGTCGTCTTCCCCGAGCCGGTCGGCCCGGTGACGAGTACGATCCCCTCGCGGGCCTGCAGCAGCTCCTGGATCCGGTTCATCTCGTCCGGCAGCAGCCCGAGCGAGTCCAGCGAGAGGATCGTCGAGCGCTGGTCGAGGATGCGGATCACGACCTTCTCGCCCTGCGACGCCGGGAGCGTCGAGACGCGAAGGTCCACGCGGTTCCCGCTCACCGCCACCCGCGCGCGCCCGTCCTGCGGCCGCAGCCGGTCGGCGATGTCGAGCTGGGCCATGATCTTCACGCGCGACACCAGCGGCACCCCCGCCGGCTTCGGCAGCACCATCACCTGCCGCAGCACGCCGTCGATGCGGTATCGCACCGAGATGCCGGTCTCCTCCGGCTCCAGATGGATGTCCGACGCCCGCGACTGGATCCCCTCGGCGAGGATCCGGTCCACCAGCTGGATGACCGGCCGCTCACCGGCGCGCTGGACACCGAGGTCGAGCTCGGCGTCCTCCACCGAGTCGCCGATGTTCTCGACGTCGTAGGTGCCCTGCACGTTCTCGAGGATCTTCTCGAGCACGTTCTCCGGGCGGTACACCTCGTCGATCCGGTCGTGGATCCGGCGCGGCGCGCCGATGGACATCCGCACCGTGCGGCCGAGCGCGAAGGCGAGCGTGCGCTCGCAATCGAGGTCGAGCGGGTCCGACGTCGCGATGTCGAGCACCGAGTCGGAGATGCTGAGCGGGAGGATCCGGTACTTCCGGGCGAGCGCCTCGGGCACCAACTCCTTGGCCTGCTGGCTCACCGCCGTGACGTCGGCGACGCGCATCCGGAACCGTTCCGCGACCGCCTTCACGAGTTGCTCGTCGGAGGCCCACGAACGCCGGACGACCTCGTCCCAGAGGCTCTCCGGCGGGTTCGACGACAGCTCGCCGAGCTGGTCGGCCGAGAGGAGGCCTTCCAGGGTCGCCATCAGCCACTCGTCGCGCGCGGGCCTCGGTGGTGTCTCCATCACTCCCGTGGTCGGGGGCGGCTCGGCCGCCCAGTCGAGGAAAAGATACGCGGCGGCAGAGGCGACGGCACGTCATTCGACCGCTGTCCGGGTCTTCCTGACGCGCCCCGCGAGGCTCCCCGGCGTCCGCCCGTCAGAGCACCCCCCAGAACGCCCGCGTCACGTCCACCGAGAAGAGCCATCGCCCGTCGCGGAGACCGCGCGCCACGTCCACCCGCACGAGGTCGAACAGGCCGATCAGCCCGAGGCCCACCGACGGCGCCCCCTGCCACGATCCACCTGTGCGCAGGAGCACGCCGTGCGCGTAGGGCGCGATCACGAGCGATGACGGCGCGCGCCCGAAGCGGCCGAGGTCGAGCGCGAGGAACGGCACGCGACGTCGCAGCTCCAGGCGCTGGCTGATCCCCGCCGTCCCCTCGAGACCGTGGAAGGGGTATCCGGGCGCGGTCACCGGCCCGCCGAATCGCACGAGCGCCTGCGTCGGCACGCCGGCGGTCGTCGCGGCGACGATCGAGCGGGCGGCGAGCGCCCAGTCGCCCCGGGCGGCCAGCGCCTCGAGGTCGGCGGCGATCCGCGCGTAGCGCGACGCGCTCGCCGCGCCCTCCGGATCGGCGATCGCCCCCGTGAGGCCGACCGTCGCGTCCCAGCGCGATGCCGACGGCGCCGCCGACGAGCGACGTCGCCACTCGAGCGCGAGGGCGCTCGATCGCACCGAGTCCGCGGCGATGAGCGGCTCGAACCTGCCCGACGCGGGGACCGCGCGCAGCGCGAGCGGTCGCTGGCGCTCGTCGGACAGGGTGAGCGCGACGCGGGAGCGCGCTCCGAGCGGAACCTCGGCGCGGAGATGCGCACCACGCGCCGAGTACGGGTCGGTCCAGTCGGAGCCCAGCTCCTGCGCGGCGATCGAGTTGCGGAGTCCGCTCACCTCCGCCACCTCCCCCGCCTGCGCGAAGTCGTCGAGTAGGCTCGCCTCGACGGTCACGCCGCCCGCCGAGCGCCAGCGCAGCGAAGCGCGACCCTTCCACGTGTGGTCGGCGGTGCCGTACCGCCCTCCCGCGCGGACGTTGAATCCGGCGCCGAGCGACTGCGAGACGCCGAGCCCGAGCGCGAGACCCTCGGCGCGGTCGAACCGGATGAGGTCCGAGACGCCGCGCGCCGAGGGGGTCGCCGTCTCGGCCCGCGCGAGGGCGCCCGCGCGCACGAGGGCGCGCGCCTCCTCCTGCACCCGCCGCACCGTCTCGTCGTCGAGCGCCCGGATGTCGTCGGGCAGCCCGCCGAGCACCGTCCCCTCGAAGGGGTAGCGCCGCTGCTCGGACCGCGGCGCCTCGACGATCTCGGGCCCGACGAAGGTGCGCGGCGGCACGCCGGCGTTGGCCTGCACGCAGCAGACCTCCCATCGTCCGCGGATGATCCCCATCGCCGGGAAGTCCATCCAGGTCACCGACCGGCGGATCTCGATCTCCTGGCGCCGCGGCAGCCAGAAGCGGCCGTCCACGAGCCCGTTCTCGAGGATCACCGAGACATCCTGCAACTGCCGGTCCTTGAGCGCGGCGCGGGTGAACGAGAGAGTCATCCGCACGACGCTCGCCGTCACGCGGTCGATGTACACCGCGCCGACCGCCGCCGCAGCGCGGTCATCCTTCGGCCGCACGCTGACCATCATCACGTCTATGGTGCGGTCGCTGAGGCGGATGCTCAGCGAGTCCGTGATCCGGTAGTCGTACGTCGCGGCGCCCTGTTCCGAGAGCGGGTGCGGGACGTCGCGCACCTCGTCGCCATCCCCGAGCCGGATGATCGCGGGGAAGTTGTTCTGCACGATCCCGAGGTGGTCGCGATGGTACGCGATGTCGGTCGGGAGCAGCAGCGTGTCGCGCCGGCCGACGACGCGTTGCTTGCTGCGGTCCGGCGCGCCCCAATAGACTTCGACCATCAGCTCGTCCGACTTGATGACGGTCGGCGGCAGCGGGAAGCCGTCGCCGACCTGGGCGAGGAAGGTCACGTAGCCGTGGGCGCGGGCGGTGTAGTCCGCGAGCCCGGTGTCGGCGAGCTGGACGGCGCGGCGCGCGATCGCCGAGCGGACGAGCTCGAGGGTGCGTTCGTCGTTCCACCGGCCCTGCTCCGCGCCCTGGGCCGCGGGCGTCGGCGCCCCGGCGAGGACCGGGAGGAGAGCCAGCACGGCGATGGGAAGCGAACGCATCGGAGGAAGATCGTGACGGGGCCGAGCGGTCACAACGGCGACGCGGGCTACGAGGCGTTCACGCGACGCCTCGCGCGTGGCGCGCTCGTGCCCGTCTGGCGCGATGTGCTCCTCGACACCGACACGGCGGTCTCGGCGTTCCACCGGCTGCGGCAGCCGCCGTTCGCGTTCCTCCTCGAGTCCGCGCCGGCCGGCAGCGAGACCTGGTCGCGCTACACCTACCTCGGCACCGCCCCGCGCGCGGCGTGGCGCCTCACCGACGGCACCATCGAGGACTGGACGCCGGAGCTCGGCTGGCACGGCGCGCGCCGCGGTGATCCCTTCGACGACCTGCACCGGATCCTCACGCGGAATCCGCCGGTGGACGTGCCCGCGCTCGGCGCGTTCTGGGGCGGCGCCGTGGGCTTCTTCTCGTACGATGTCGCGCGCCACATCGAACGGCTCGGCGATCCGCCCCCGCGGACGATCCCCGCCCCCGACGCGCTCTTCCTGCTCACCGGCGCGGTGGTGATCCTCGACAACCTCCGCGCGCAGGCGCGCGTGGTGGTCGGCGTCGTGTCCCCGGACCCGGCCGATGCCGCCGCCTGCCGGCGGGCCTGGGAGGACGCCCAGCGCGAGGTGGACGCGACCGTCGCGCGACTCCGCAGCGGGCCGTCGCTCCCGCCGCTCGACCTCGACCCCGCGTCAACGGTGGCGACCGGGGACTCGACCTACACGCGCGAGCGGTTCATGGCCGACGTCGCGCGGATCAAGGAGCACATCGTCGCGGGGGACGTGTTCCAGGCGCTCCTCGCGCGGCGGATCCGCGTGCCGCGCGACTTCACCGGGAGCGACCTCTATCGCGCGATCCGGGCGCTGAACCCGTCGCCGTACATGTTCCATCTCGTGCTCGACGACCTCGAGTTGGTCGGGAGCTCGCCCGAGCTGCTGGTGCGCGTCTCCGACGACCGCGTGGTGGTGCGCCCGATCGCCGGCACGCGGCCGCGCGGCGCCGACGCCGAGGCCGACGAGCGCCTCGCCGCCGAGCTCCGCGCCGACACCAAGGAGCTCGCGGAGCACGTGATGCTCGTGGACCTCGGCCGCAACGACGTCGGTCGCGTCGCGCGCTATGGGAGCGTGCAGGTCACCGAGTACCTGCGCGTCGAGCGCTACTCGCACGTCCTTCACCTCGTGAGCGAGGTCGAGGGGCTGCTCCGCGAGGGGGGCTCGGCGCTCGGGACCTTCCGCGCGGTCTTCCCGGCCGGGACGATGACCGGCGCCCCCAAGGTCCGTGCGATGCAGCTGATCGACGAGCTCGAGCCCGAACGGCGCGGCCCCTACGCGGGGGCGCTCGGCCACATCGGCTGGGGGGACCGGCGGAGCGACCTCGCGATCACGATCCGGACGTGCGTCCTCGCCGGGGACGAGGCCTCGGTGCAGGCGGGCGCCGGCATCGTCGCCGACTCCGACCCGGCCCGCGAGTGGGAGGAGACGGAGAACAAGGCCCGGGCGATGCTGACCGCCATCGGACGCGTGCGCCGGCGGTAGTCGCACGCGCCGCACCGGGAGGGCATATTTCCCCCAATGCACTATCGGCTGATCGGCGTCGGCAATCAGTACACCTACGACATCTCGGGCACCTCCCCGGTCAGCGTCGGGCGCGCCGTGACGAACGACTTCGCGGTGGTGGACCCGACGATCTCGCGCAAGCACGCCGAGATGAAGGCGACGCCGGGCGGCGTCGAGGTCACCGACAACGGGTCGAGCAACGGCACCTTCGTGAACGGCGTGCAGATCGAGCACTCGCTCGCCGTCCCCGGGGACGAGATCACCTTCGGCAAGGTCGTGTTCCGCCTGGAGAAGGTCCTGCCGGTGAAGCCGGCGGCCGTGCCCGGCGGCGGGCTCAAGGGGGGCGGGGCGACGATCGTCCGCCAGATCCCGCGCACCAGCGAGGCGCTCGCCCTCGGCGGCCAGCCCAAGATCGGCGACTCGATGCCGGGCGCCGATCCCGCCGACCGCGACCGGCGCCGCCTCGCGATCCTCCTCGAGGTCTCCAAGGGCCTCACCCGCTCCGCCGACATCAACGCCCTGCTCGAGAAGATCGTCGAGTACGCCTTCCAGGTGCTCGAGGCCGACCGCTGCGCGATCCTCCTCACCGACGACTTCGGGATCCTCCACCCGAAGATCTCGCGCGACCGCCGCGGCGAGAAGGCCTCGAGCGACATCCCGCAGTCCATCGCCCGGATGGCGGTGGACGACAAGGTCGCGGTGCTCTCCGACGACGCCGGCGAGGACCAGCGCTTCACCGGCCAGTCGGTCGTGCTGCAGAAGGTCCGCTCGGCGATGTGCGTGCCGCTGATCGGCAGCGAGAACCGCGTCCTCGGCGTGCTCTACGTGGACAACTTCTCGATGAAGCGGTTCGGGGAGAGCGACCTCGACTTCCTGATCGCGTTCGCCGGGATCGCCGCCGTCGCGATCGAGAACGGCCAGCTCGCGGAGCGGATCAAGTTCGAGGCGCTGGCCCGCAGCAACTTCGAGCGGTTCTTCACGCCGCACCTCGCGGCGCGGATCGCGTCGAGCCCCGACGCCGTGAAGCTCGGCGGCGACAAGCGCCTCGTCGCGATCCTCTTCAGCGACATCCGCGGGTTCACCGCGCTCTCCGAGACGATGAACCCCGACACGATGGCCAAGCTCCTCACCGAGTACTTCACCGAGATGGTGGAGTGCGTGTTCCGTCACGGCGGCACGCTCGACAAGTTCATCGGCGACGCGGTGATGGCGCAGTGGGGCGCGCCGATCGGCGAGCGCGACGACTGCGACCGGGCGATGCAGGCCGCGCTCGACATGATGGAGGAGCTCGACCGCCTCAACGCGCGCTGGCAGGCGGAGGGGCGGCCGGTCCTGCAGATCGGGATCGGGCTCAACGTCGGCGACGTCTTCGCCGGCAACATCGGCTCCGACCGGCGTCTCGAGTACACCGTGATCGGCGACCCCGTGAACATCGCGAGCCGACTCTGCGGCGTCGCCGGCCCCGGCGAGATCCTGTTGAGCGACTCGTTCCGCACGGCGCTCGGGGCGCCGCCGCCCCTCGACCCGCTCCCTCCCATGGAACTGAAGGGGAAGAGCCAGCCCTTGCCGGTCTTCCGCGTCAAGCGGTGAGCCCGACGGCCGTCGTCGCACCCGCCGGCTACGAACGCTTCAACATCGGGGAGACGCTGGTGGTCGCGCGCACCGCCGCCGTCACCGGACTGCGGCAGGTCCTCGCGACCTCCCCCACCCTGCACGCCTGGGCCGCCACGGCGCCGGAGGCGCAGGCCTTCAAGGGACGCGGCACGGCGTGGGGCGTGAGGCTCCCCGGCGCGATAGACGTGGTCGTCCGTCACGCGCACCGTGGCGGCGTCCTCCGCACGATCCGCGGCGACCGGTTCGTCTGGCCGGGCCGCGCCCCGTGGGAGCTCGAGACGGCGCTCCGCCTGCAGGAGGCGGGAGTGCGGACCCCCGACCTCGTCGCGTTCGCGCTGTACCCCGCCGGGCCAGGGTTCTGCCGCTGTGACGTCGCGACGCGGCGCCTCCCGCCGGGCGCGGAGTTCCCGGCCGCCTGGGGCGCCGCCGACACCGCGACGCGCGAGGTCCTCCTCCTCGCGGTGGCCGGCCTCCTCCGCGACCTCGCGGCGGCGGGAGCGCAGCACCCCGACCTCAACGCCAAGAACCTCCACCTCGCGCGCGAGGGAGACCGGTGGCACGCCTGGGTGCTCGACGTGGACCGCGTGCGGTTCAGGGCCCCCAACGCGCCGGACGTCGCCGCGCAGAACCTCGCGCGACTCGTCCGCTCCCTGCGGAAGCTGCGCACCCGCGCCGGCCTCGACCTCGGCGACGCGGACGTGGACCGGCTCGTCGCCCTCGCCGAGGGCCGCGCGTGAGCCGCGTTCCGCTGGACCGGGTCGGCATCGTGATGATGTCGGCCGTGGGGGACGCGGTGCACGTCCTCCCGGTGCTCACCGCCCTCAAGCGCCATAACCCGGCGATGCACGTCACCTGGGTGCTGCAGCCGGGTCCCGCCTCACTCGTGCGCGGGCACCACGCGGTGGACGAGATCGTGCTGTTCGACCGCACGCAGGGACTCGGCGGATTCCTCGGGATCCGCCGCGAGCTCCGGCAGCGGCCCTTCGACCTCGTCATCAACCTCCAGGTGTACCTCAAGGCCGGCGTGATCACGTCGTTCACGCGCTCGCCGGTGAAGCTCGGGTTCGACCGCGCCCGCGCCCGCGACGCCAACTGGCTCTTCACCACGCACCGGATCCCGCCGCACCCGATGCAGCACGTGCAGGACCAGTATTTCGAGTTCTGCCAGTGGCTCGAGGTGCCGCACGAGCCCGTCACCTGGGACCTCGGTCCGTGGAACGATGCCGAGCGCGCCTGGCAGCGCGACTTCCTCGCGCGCTTCGATCGCCCGATCGCGCCGATCGTCGTCGGCACGAGCAAGCCGCAGAAGGACTGGCTCCCCGAGCGGTGGGCCGAGGTCTGCGACGCGCTCCACCACGACTTCGGCCTCCACCCGGTGCTCGTCGGCGCCCGTTCGCCCCGCGAGGAGCACGCCGAGCGGGTGATCCTCGAGCGCGCCCGCACCAAGCCCTACTCGGCGCTCGGCCAGGGGGGCCTCCGCGGACTCGTGGGGATCATCGACGGCGCGGCGCTCGTGCTCACCCCCGACACCGGCCCCCTGCACATGACGGTCGCGCTGCGCCGGCCGGTGATCAGCCTGATCGGCTACTCCAATCCCAAGCGGGTCGGGCCCTACCGCTGGTGCCGCGACCTCGTGGTGGACGCGTACGGCGACCCCGGCGAGGAGTACCCGATCTCGATGGAGAACCGCTACGACCGGATGCCGCGGATCACCGTGCAGCAGGTGCTCGACAAGGTCGAGCGCTGGCGCTCACAGGTCGCGACGTAGGAAGCGCCGGCGGGCGACGAGCACCGGCAGCACCGTCCACGCCGTGAGCGCGAGGGCGGCGATCGCGGGACCGAGCGCCGTCCCGAAGACGCGCCGGAAGAGTGCGCCGGTGTAGCCGAGGAGCGCGGTCGCGTCGAGCGAGGTGAGCACCAGCACCCGCGCGAGGTCCACCGGGTTCCCGAGCATCAGCACGAGGAGGGGACGCTCCAGCGGGTAGTCGCCGAGGAGGCTCACGAGCGCGAGCACGGCGCCGTCGTAGAGGATCGTCAGCGCGAACCAGGCGCCCAGCGCGCGGGCCATCGCGCGGAGCCGGTCGTCCACGCCGAGGGCGATCGCCATCGCGAGGGCGGCGAAGGCGAGGGAGAGCGCCGCGCCGGCCACCGCGAGGAGGAGGAGGGCGTGGAGCGGCGCCCCCGACGTCCGCGCGTGCAGCAGCATCGGCAGGCCGATCCCCGCGGCGAAGGCCCCGGTGAGCGGGAGCGCCATCCCGAGGTAGAGCCCGAGGAAGACCGAGCGCCGAGCCAGCGGCTGCGCGAGGAGCAGCTCGGTGAACTCCCGCGAGGCGTGCACGTGCGCGGTCCCGAACACGAGCGCGACGAGCGGCACGAGGAGCAGCGTCGCATTCAGCAGGCTCAACACCACCTGCTCGCCGGTGCCGCCGAAGAGGAAGAGCGCCTCGGTCACCGCCCAGAAGCCGGCGGCGTAGGCGAGGAGCCATCGGCTGCGCGCGAGGTCGCGCACCCCGGCGCGGAGGACGAGGGCGACGGTGCTCATGCGCGGGCCCCGGCGTGCGCCGGCGCGCGCGCGCCGCCGTCCTCCACCCGCAACCCGCGGAGGAGGGCGGCGACCGCCGGTTCCAGCCGCCGCGTGCCGGTCTCGCGCAGCAGCTCGCTCACCGGGCCGGCGAAGCGGAGGCGGCCGTCGCAGAGGAACGCCACGTCGTCGGCCATCTCCTCCAGTTCGCTCAGGATGTGCGAGCTGATGAGGATCGTGCGCCCCGCGGCGCGCACGTTGCGCAGCTCCGCCTTGAGCAGCCCCGCGGCGATCGGGTCGAGTCCCGCCGTCGGCTCGTCGAGGAGCAGGACGTCGGGCCGGAAGAGGAACGCGCAGGCGTCGGCGAGCTTCTGCCGCCACCCGCCGGAGAGCGTCCCGACCTTCGTCTCCCACTCGCCGCGCAGGCCGAACGACTCGAGCAGCGACTCGTCCACCGCCTCGCCGGGACGCAGCGCCTCGAGCATCGCGACCAGCTCGCCCACGCGCAGGTGCTCGGGGAGGCGCGGGGCCTGGGGCGCGTACCCGATCCGGGCCCGGTAGCGGCCGTCGGCATCGAACGGGACGCCGTCGAGCGAGAGGCGGCCCGCATCCGGACGCGAGAGGCCGAGGATCAGCTTGATGAGCGTCGTCTTCCCCGAGCCGTTGGGACCGACGAGCGCGGTGATCCGGCCCGGCGCGAGGGAGAGCGTGACGCCCTCCAGCACCGGCCGCGTGCCATACGACTTCCGGACGCCGTCGAGGGTGATCATCGCGGGGACCTCATGAGGGGGGCGGGGTCGGCGAGCGCCGGCGTCAGCACCGGGAAGACCCGCTCGGCGGCGTCGAGCACCGCGGTGACGGGACTGCGGAGCAGCAGCAGCGCCTCGGGGTGCTTCTCGACGACGAGCGCGAAGAGCCGCACCGGGTGGAAGGGCACGTCGCCGCGGCCGTCGCGGTCGAGGTCGTAGCCGCGATAGCCGTCCCACCAGTTGCCGGTGAAGTGGCTGCGGAGTGTGCGGCTGTTCGTGGCGACGTCGAAGGCGTTGCCGGCGAACGTGTTGTTGCGGAAGTGGCTGTCCTCGGCGTCGGCCATCAGGCGCACCGCCCAGCCGTTCCGCCGGAAGTCGTTGTCGCGGATGTCGAGGCGCGAGGCACCCTCCAGGAAGAGCCCCGTCGAGTTGTCCTCGAACCGGTTGCCCACGAGCGTGCCGTCGGTGATGTCCTTGAGGAGCAGGCCGTAGGAGCCGCTGCCGGTCGCGTCGAGGAACCCGTTCCGCTCGATCGCGACCCCCTTGCTGTACATCACGGCGACGCCGGCCCCATTGGAGCGGAAGGTGTTGCCGTCGTAGCGGCAGGAGTCGGAGAACATGAAGTGGAGCCCGTAGCGGCGGTTCCCCTCGCT
>CAZYUL010000096.1:0-10410 GCA_964650715.1 uncultured Gemmatimonas sp.
CGCCGTCGAAGAACATGTGCTCGGTGCGGCAGAGGCCGATGCCCTCGGCGCCGAATCCGCGCGCGATCCGCGCATCGTGTGGCGTGTCGGCGTTGGCGCGCACCTTCAGCCGCCGGCGGGCGTCGGCCCACCCGAGGAGCTCGGCGAACCCGCGATAGACGGGGGCGTCCTCCGCGGCGCGCGTGCCGGCGTTCACCTGCATCACCTCGCTCGGCATCGTCGGCAGGTCCCCGAGGAAGACCTCCCCGGTGCCGCCGTCGAGCGTGAGCCAGTTCCCCTCGAAGACCTCGAGCTCCCCCACGGTGAACCGGCGGTGCGTCAGGTCCACGCGCATCGCCCCGCACCCGACGACCGCGCACTTGCCCATGCCGCGAGCGACGACCGCCGCATGCGATGTCATGCCGCCGCGGGCGGTGAGCACGGCGCGCGCCGCGACGATCCCATGGAAGTCCTCCGGCGTCGTCTCGTCACGCACGAGGATCACGGCCTCGCCGCGCGCCGCGCGGCTCTCGGCCTCGTCGGCGTCGAAGACCGCGATCCCGCTGGCGGCACCCGGGCTCGCCGGCAGGCCGATGCAGAGCGGCGTCGACTTGGCCCCGGGATCGATCACCGGGTGGAGCAGCTGGTCGAGCTGCTGCGCGGGCACGCGCTGGATCGCCTCGGGGCGCGAGATGAGCCCCTCGTTCACCAGGTCCCGCGCGATCCGCACCGCGGCGGCCGCGGTGCGCTTGCCGATGCGGGTCTGGAGCAGGTAGAGCTTCCCGCGCTCGACGGTGAACTCGAGGTCCTGCATGTCGCGGAAGTGGCGCTCGAGCAGCGATTGCGTCCGCAGGAGGTCCCCGTACGCCTCCGGGAGCTTCTCGGCCATCGCGGTGATCGGCTCCGGGGTGCGGATCCCCGCGACGACGTCCTCCCCCTGCGCGTTCACCAGGAACTCGCCGTAGAAGAGCCGCTCGCCGGTGGACGGGTCGCGGGTGAACGCGACGCCGGTGCCCGAGTCGTCACCGAGGTTCCCGAAGACCATCGCGACGATGTTCACGGCGGTGCCCGGCGTTTCCGGGATGCCGTTCACCCGCCGGTAGTCCACCGCCTTCTTGAGGGTCCAGGACCTCCACACCGCCTCGATCGCGCCCCAGAGCTGGGCGCGGGGATCGTGGGGGAAGGGGCGCCCCGTGACGGTGCGGATGAGCTGGTGGTACTCCTGGACAAGCGCCTTGAGCGCCTCGGCGGGGAGCTCGGCGTCCGTGCGCGCACCCGACGTGAGGCGCTTGGCCGTCAGCAGGTGCTCGAAATCCGTCATCGGGACGCCGAGCACGACATCGCCGTACATCTGCAGCAGTCGGCGGTACGAGTCATAGGCGAAGCGGGCGCGCCCGCTCTGGCGCTCGAGCCCGAGGACGGTCTCGTCGTTCAGTCCGAGGTTCAGGATCGTCTCCATCATCCCGGGCATCGAGACGCGGGCGCCGGAGCGCACCGAGACGAGCAGCGGGCTCTCGCGGTCACCGAACCGGCGTCCGGACGCCTCCTCGAGCCTTCCGAGCGCGCGCTCGACCTCGGCGTCGAGCCCCGCGGGGATGCCGCTCCCGGCGAGATAGGCGTCGCAGAGCGTGCAGGCGATCGTGAAGCCCGGTGGCACGGGCACGCCGAGGTTCGTCATCTCGGCGAGGTTCGCCCCCTTGCCGCCAAGGAGGTCGCGGTCGTCCTTGGTCGCTTCCGCCTTGCCGTTGCCGAAGAAGAAGACGGACTGCTGCACGATGCGACCTCCGTTGGACCGCGCGGCGCCTAGCCGAGCCGGAGCTTCTCCGGGACGCTCGGCGGCTTGGTGGGATACTTCCCGGAGAAACAGGCGTGGCAGAACCCGTCGGGACCGCCGGGGACCGCTCCGAGCATCCCCTCGAGGGAGATGTATCCGAGCGAGTCCACGCCGATCCGCTTCGCGATCTCCGCCACGCTGTGCTGCGCCGCGATCAACTGCTCGCGGTCCGGCGTGTCGATGCCGTAGTAGCAGGGGCCGGTGATGGGCGGAGACGAGACGCGCATGTGCACCTCGCGCGCTCCCGCGGCGCGGACCAGCGCCACGAGGCCACGCGTCGTCGTCCCCCGCACGATCGAGTCGTCCACCATCACCACGGACTTCCCGGCGAGGATCTCCCGCACCGGGTTGTACTTGACCTTCACCTTGGCGTCGCGTCCGCTCTGTGTCGGCTGGATGAAGGTCCGGCCGACGTAGTGGTTGCGGATGAGCGCCAGCTCGAGCGGGAGGCCGCTCTCCTCCGCGAAGCCGAGCGCGGCGGAGTTCGACGAGTCCGGCACGGAGAAGACGAGGTCCGCCCCTGGTGCCGGATGCTCCTGTGCGAGCCGACGCCCCAGCGCCCGGCGCGCGCGGTCCACGGAGCCGCCGAAGACACGCGAGTCGGGCCGGGCGAAGTACACGTACTCGAAGACGCAGCGGTGCAATTTCGGTGCCGCGGCCCGCTGGAGGGTGCGGACCGCGCCGTCAGGAGCCACCGCGATGATCTCCCCGGGCTGCACCTCGCGCTCGACCGTCGCGCCGGTGATGTCGAGGGCGCAGGTCTCCGACGCGAACACCACGGCGCCGTTGATGCGTCCCATCACCAGCGGGCGCCAGCCGAAGGGGTCGCGCGCGGCGACGAGGGTGTCGCCGATCATCACCAGGAGCGAGTACGCCCCCTCGATGCCCTCGAGGGCCTCGGCGAGCTTCTCCTCGGGTCGCTCGGCCCTCGACTTCGCCAGGCGATGGACGATGACCTCCGAATCCATCGTCGAACTGAAGATGGAGCCCTCATCCTCGAGTGCGTGCCGGATCTCCGGCGCGTTCGTCAGGTTGCCGTTGTGCGCCAGGGCGATGTGGCCACCCTTGAACCGGACGAGCGCGGGCTGGGCGTTCTCGATGGTGCTCGATCCCGCCGTCGAGTACCGCGTGTGGCCCATCGCGACCGCACCGACGAGCTCACGCATCTTCGCGTCGGAGAACTGGTCCGAGACGAGGCCCATCGCCCGGATGGCGTGAACCTCCCCGTTGCGGGACGAGACGATCCCCGCGGACTCCTGCCCGCGGTGCTGCAGCGAGTAGAGACCGAGGTGGGTCATCGCTGCGGCGGCGTCGTGACCGCTGATCCCGAAGATCCCGCACATCAGGCGGTCCCTCCGGCGAGGGCGGGGTCCTTCGCGACCGCCTCGGCGGCCGCGCGTGACATCGCGCGCGGGAGCGCCTCGTGGTACGACTCGGCGAGCCGCTCCACCGGCGCGCGCAGCTCGAAGCCGCGGCCGGCGATGCGCACGCCGTCCACGGCCGGCGTCACCTTGCCGATGACGCGCGCGGGGACGCCACGCTCCTGCGCGATCGCCAGGACCGCCGCGGCATCCGTGGTCGAGACCAGCACGCGACCCTGGGCCTCGCCGAACAGCAGCGCGCGCCGCGGGAGCGATCCCCAGTGCGAGAGGTCCACCGACGCGCCGAGGGGATGCGCGCGGTCGGCCATGCAGCTCTCGGCCAGCGCCACCGCCAGGCCCCCCTCGGAGGTGTCGTGCGCGGACCGGACGTGACCGGCACGGATCGCCTGCAGGAGCGCGTCGATGAGGCGTCGCTCCGCCGCCGGATCGCAGGCGGGCGGCGCGCCCGCGACGACACCGTGGATCCACGCGAGGTACTCAGAGCCGCCGAGTTCGTCCGTGTTCTCGCCGAGGAGCACGATGTCGTCGCCCGGCACCGAGAAGGTCATGCGCGTGGCGTGCCGCGCGTCCTCGAGGACCCCGACCATCCCGATCGTCGGCGTCGGGTACACCGCGCCCTGCGGATTCTCGTTGTACAGCGAGACGTTGCCGCCGGTGACCGGCGTGTCGAGCGCCCGGCAGGCCTCCCCCATCCCGGTGACCGCCTCACGGAACTGGAAGAACACCTCGGGCTTCTTGGGATTCCCGAAGTTGAGGCAGTTCGTGATCGCCCTCGGCGTCGCCCCCGTGCAGGCGACGTTGCGCGCCGCCTCGGTGACGGCGATGCGCCCGCCCACGCGCGGGTCCAGGAACACGTAGCGGGCGTTGCAGTCGGTCTTCAGCGCCAGCGCCCTCCGCGTCCCGCGGATGCGGACCACCGCGGCGTCGGCGTGCCCCGGGCCCGCCACCGTGTTGGTGCGCACGGTCGAATCGTACTGCCGATGGATCCAGTGCTTGCTCGCGATCGTCGGTGCCTGCAGCAGCCGGTCGAGGGTCCAGGCCGGATCCCCCTCGGCGGCGAGCTCCGGGATGGCGTGCACGTCACGCTGCCGGCGCTCGACGGCGGCGGCGCCCTCGCGCGCCTCGGGGTGGTAGACCGGGCAGTCCGTCACGAGGCGCGTCCCCGGGAACTCGGCGACCACGCGGCTCCCCTCGGTGACCCGATACACCGGCTCGGCGATGACCTCGCCGATCACCTCCGCCGCGAGGTCCCAGCGTCCGAGGATCGCCTTCACCTCGGCCTCGTGCCCCTTCTTCGCGACGACGAGCATCCGCTCCTGCGACTCGCTCAGCAGGATCTCGTACGGTGTCATCCCCGTCTCGCGCACCGGGACCTTGGTGGTGTCGATCGTCACGCCGACGTCGCCGCGCTCGGCCATCTCGGCGGAGCTCGAGGTCAGTCCCGCGGCGCCCATGTCCTGGATGGCGACGATATGTCCCGAGCGGATGAGTTCCAGCGACGCCTCGAGCAGGAGCTTCTCGGTGAACGGATCGCCGACCTGGACGCGCGGGCGCTTGGCCTCGTTCTCGTCGGAGAGGTCCTCGGACGCGAAGGAGGCGCCGTGGATCCCGTCGCGACCGGTCCGGGCGCCGACGGCGATGACGGGGTTGCCGACACCCTCCGCCTTGGCGCGGATCAGCTCCTCCTCCCGCATCAGGCCGACGCACATCGCGTTGACCAGCGGGTTCCCCTCGTAGGCCGGGTCGAACATCACGTCCCCGGCGACGGTCGGGATGCCGACGCAGTTGCCGTAGTCGCCGATCCCCTTCACGACGCCGGCGACGAGATAGCGCACGCGCGGCGTCTCGAGTGAGCCGAAGCGCAGCGAGTTGAGCATCGCGATCGGGCGCGCGCCCATCGTGAAGACGTCGCGGAGGATGCCGCCGACACCGGTGGCGGCCCCCTGGTAGGGCTCGATGGCGCTCGGGTGGTTGTGGGACTCGATCTTGAAGGCGACCGCGAGGCCGTCGCCGATCGAGATCACGCCGGCGTTCTCGCCGGGACCCTGCAGCACCCACGGCGCCTTCGTCGGCAGGGTCTTGAGCACCGGCCGCGAGTGCTTGTAGGAACAGTGTTCGCTCCAGAGCGCGCTGATGATCCCGAGCTCGGTGAAGGTCGGGGTCCGGCCGAGCATGTTGACGAGGCGCTCGTACTCGTCGCTGGTGAGGCCGTGCTCGGCGACGAGCGCCGGCGTGATCGCCGGGTCACCCGGGCGTGGCGTCGCGCTCACTTGGCTCCTTTGCCGCGGAGTCCCTTGAACAGGTCGCGGACGAAGCCGCCGACGGCGGTGTCCTGCACGCGCGCGATCAGGTCGATCTCGCCGCCGTCGAACCACATCCCCTGGCACTCGTTGCAGACGTCCACGTGCACCTGGTGGAACTCCTTCTCCACGAGGTCGGCGCCGCACTTCGGGCACTTCATGTAGTGGGACTTGCGCTCGGCGGCCTTGCGCTCGGCGTCGAGCCTCGCGCGCTGCTGCTTGATCAGCTCGGCATCCTGCTTGACGAAGTACTCGTCCTCGTTGCGTGACGGCTTGTCGGTGGACATCGGGGAATGGGGAGAGGGGAGGAAGGGGGAGTGGGGAGGGTCACACCTTCGTCAACGCGAAGAGCGACTCGAACAGCACCTTGCCGTCGCTCCCGCCGAGCAGCGGTTCCATCGCGCGCTCGGGGTGGGGCATCAGGCCCACGACGGTGCCGCCTTCATTGCACACGCCGGCGATGTTGCGCATCGAGCCGTTGGGGTTCGCCGCATCGGTCGCCTTGCCGGCGGCATCCACGTAGCGGAAGACCACGCGTCCCTCGCCCTCGAGCCGGTCGAGCGTGGCGTCATCGGCGGTGTAGCGCCCGTCGCCGTGGGCGATCGGCATCGTCAGGCGCGCGTCCTTCGCGGCGGCGCGGGTGAGGACGGTCTCGGTGGACTCGACGCGGAGGGTGACCGGCATCGAGCGGAACTGCAGGCTCGCATTGCGGAGCAGCGCGCCCGGGAGGAGCCCCGCCTCGCAGGCGATCTGGAACCCGTTGCAGATCCCGATCACCGGGCCGCCCCGCTTCGCGTGGGCGACGACCTCCTGCATGATCGGAGAGAAACGGGCGATCGCGCCCGACCGGAGGTAATCGCCGTAGGAGAACCCGCCGGGCAGGATGATGATGTCGCTGCCCTGGAGGTCGTGGTCCTTGTGCCAGAGGAGCACCGCCTCGGCGTCGAAGTGCTCGACGACGCCGAGGACCGCGTCCTCGTCGCAGTTCGAGCCCGGGAACCGGACGACCCCGACCTTGGTCCCGCCCCTCATGCCGCCACCACCGCGGCGATCTCGAAGTCCTCGGTCACGGGGTTCGCGAGGAGGCGCGCGCACATCTCGCGGACGGAGGCCTCTGCCGCCTTGGCGTCGCCGGCGCTGGTCTCGATCACGAGGTGCCGGCCGACGTGGACGTCGGAGACCCCGGCGAAACCGAGGGTGTGGAGGGCGTCGGCGACGGCCTTGCCCTGGGGATCGAGCAGTCCCTTGCGGGGGACGATGTGGACCGAGACACGGAATGGCTTCACGGGCGAGCGGCCTCTTCGGCTGGATCGTCGTCCTCCTCGTCGTCGTCCGCAGCCGCGGGCGCGTCGAAGGGAGGTGGCACCTCGAACACCCCGCGGAGGATCGCGAGCACGATCCCCACGGTCACGTAGAACACCCCGACCGGGAAGAAGAACTCCCGTGGCAGGAAGAACAGCCCGAAGAGGCCGGAGAACAGCACCACGATGCCGATCGTGCCGTGCAGGGTGCGGAACGAGAACTTCGGCCACGCGGGGTAGGGGACGTTGCTGATCATCAGGAAGCTGAGGGCGACCATCAGGAACCGCATGATGGTCTCCCACGGCCAGTCGATGAAGAACTCGTTGTAGAGCGGCGTCTGGCTGAACCAGTAGTAGGTCGCGAGCGTGCCGCCGGCGGCCGGGCTCGGGAGGCCGGTGAAGTATGCCTTCGGCTTCCCCGCCTGCTCGATGTTGAAGCGGGCGAGGCGCATCACCGCACAGGCCGCGAAGAGGAACACGAGGATCCAGTCCCAGCCCGCGTGCCGCAGGACGGCGAAGTACATGATCATCGCCGGCGCGAGCCCGAACGAGATCGCGTCCACGAGCGAGTCGAGCTCCTCGCCGAACGCGGTACCGGTGTTCGTCGCGCGCGCGATCCGCCCGTCCACGGCATCGCAGAACCCCGCGATCACGATGTACCACCCGGCGAGGTTGTGCTGCCCTCGCGAGGCCGAGACGATCGCGAAGATGCCGAAGAACAGGCTCGCGAGCGTGAAGCCGTTCGGGAGCATCACCAGCGACGGGCGCGGGAACCGCCGGCGGCGCGCGGTCATCGTGGCAGCTCCGCCAGCACGGTCGTGCCGGCGAGCGGGCGGTCACCGAGCCGCACGCGCACGGTGCTCCCGACGGGGACGAACACGTCCACGCGCGAGCCGAAACGGATGAGGCCCATCCGCGCCCCCTGGTCGGCGGTGTCGCCGACGCGGCTGTAGGTCACGATGCGGCGAGCGACCAGCCCGGCGATCTGGCGGAAGAGGACCCTGTGCCGTCCGGTCTCCACGCCGATCGAGGACTGCTCGTTCTCGAGGGACGCCTTGTCCGCCGCGGCGTTGAGGAACTTCCCCGGGTTGTAATGCACGTAGGTCACGAGGCCGCCGACCGGGTACCGGTTCACGTGCACGTTGAAGACGTTCATGAAGACGGAGATACGTATGGCGCGGCCCTGGAGGAACGCCGGCTCGTCCACTTCCTGGATGTCGATGACGCGGCCGTCGGCCGGGGAGATGACGAGGTGCTCGCCGCGCTCGCCGGTGCGCTCCGGGTCGCGGAAGAACCACGCCACCCAGAGCACCAGGAGCGTCATCACGAAGGCCAGCAACCAGAGCGGCCACGAACGCCGCGCGAGCGCCGCGGCGTAGGCCGCGGCCGTCAGGGCGAGGGCCAGGAGGATGAACGGGTATCCTTCGCGCGCGAAGTTCACGGGAGGCGGGTGAGGTCGAGGGGGGCGCCGGTCAGGCGCTCGAAGGCGTCCAGGTAGCGGCGGCTGGTCGCCAGGACGACCGCGTCCGGGAGCGACGGTGCCGGCGCATTGCCGTCCCAGCGGCCGGCACGGCGTTCCGCGTCGAGCCAGTCGCGGAGCGGCTGCTTGTCGAAGCTCGGCTGTGCGCGCCCCGGCTCGTAGCGGTCGGCCGGCCAGAAGCGGGAGCTGTCGGGCGTCAGCACCTCGTCGATCAGGAGGATGCGACCGTCGGCTGCGCGGCCGAACTCGAACTTCGTGTCGGCGATGATGATCCCGCGCTTCGCGGCGAGGTCGCGACCGCGCGCGTACACGTGGCGCGCCAGCCGTTCGAGCTCGCGGGCCGCATCGGCGCCGACCACCTCGCCCATCCGCGTGACGGTGATGTTCTCGTCGTGACCCGACTCGGCCTTGGTCGCCGGGCTGAAGACCGGCGGGTCGAACCGGTCGCTCTCGCGCAGGCCCGCCGGGAGGCGCTCGCCGGCGAGGGTCCCCGTCGCTTGGTACTCCTTCCACGCGGATCCCGCGAGATAGCCGCGGACCACGCACTCCACCGGGAAGACGTCGGTGCGCCGGCAGAGCAGGGCACGTCCGTTGAGCTCGTCGCGATGCATCGCGACCGCGGGGACGGCGGCGAGGATCGCGTCCACGTCGCTCGTCAGCAGGTGGTGCTCCAGCTCGGCCTCGAACTGTCGCAGCCACCAGGCGGTGAGTTGGGTGAGGACGGCGCCCTTGTGGGGCACCAGCTCCCGCATCACCACGTCGAAGGCGCTCACCCGGTCGCTCGTCACGAGGAGCAGGCGCTCGGCGTCCACGCGGTAGACATCGCGCACCTTCCCGCGCCGCACCAATGGCAGCGGCAGGAGCGTCTCGCCGACGAGCATCGGGGTCATACCCGGATCTCCTCGCGCGCCGGTCCGGATTCGCCCGCGGCGACGAGGATCGGCTCCACGACGTCGGCGAGGAACTCATCTACCTGCTCCGGCGCCCGCCCGACGAACCGCGAGGCGTCGAGTGCCGTGTCGAGCGCATCCCCCTTGAGCGGGAACGCGGCATCCGCGGCGAGGCGGTCCAGCAGGTCGTTCCGGCGGCCCTCGTCCTTCATCGCTCGCGCCGCGGCGATCGAGTGGCCGCGGATCACCTCATGGACCGCCTGGCGATCGCCCCCCGCCTGCACCGCCCGCATCAGCAGCACCTCGGTGGCCATGAACGGGAGTTCCTCGGCGATCCGCGCGCGGATCCGCGCCGGATGCACCTCGAGACCCGAGGCGACGTCCTCCATCAGGATGAGGATCGCGTCGGTCGCGAGGAACGCCTCGGGGATGGCGAGTCGCCGGATCGCCGAGTCGTCGAGCGTGCGCTCGAAATACTGCACCGCGTGGGTCGGGTTCGCGGTGCCGGCGAGCGACTGGACGAACCGCGCGAGGGAGTTGATCCGCTCCGAGCGCATCGGGTTGCGCTTGTAGGCCATCGCCGACGAACCGATCTGGTCCTTCCCGAACGGCTCCTCGACCTCGCCGAAGGACTGCAGCATCCGGACGTCGGAGGCGAACTTCGCCGCGCTCGTCGCGATCCCCGCGACGACGTCCAGCACCTGCGCGTCGAGCTTCCGCGAGTAGGTCTGCCCGCTCACCGGGATCGAGCCCGGGAATCCCATCGCCTGGCAGATGCGGCGGTCGAGCTCGCGGACCTTCGCGTGGTCGCCGCCGAAGAGCTCGAGGAAGCTCGCCTGCGTCCCGGTGGTCCCCTTCACGCCGCGGAGGGGGAGCGTGGCCAGGCGGTGATCGAGCTCGGCGAGGTCGAGGATGAGGTCCTGGAGCCACAGCGTGGCGCGCTTGCCCACGGTCGTCAGCTGCGCCGCCTGCAGGTGCGTGTAGCCGAGGGTCGGCTCGGCGCGCCACCTGCGGGAGAACTCCGCCAGCGCGCGGATGAGGGCGACGACGCGTCCGCGGAGCAGCTCGAGGCCGCGGCGCATCTGGATGAGGTCGCCGTTGTCCGTGACGAAACAGCTCGTCGCGCCGAGATGGATCACCCCGCGCGCGGCGGGTGCGGCGTCGCCGAAGGCGTGCACGTGGGCCATCACGTCGTGCCGGAAGCGCCGCTCGTACTCCGCGACCTTGGCGAAGTCGATGTCGTC
>CAZYUL010000097.1:0-10358 GCA_964650715.1 uncultured Gemmatimonas sp.
CTTGAGAGGGGGGCGGGGGGTCGCTACGTTTCGAGACTCCGGCCAGGTAGCTCAGATGGTAGAGCAGCGGACTGAAAATCCGCGTGTCGGCGGTTCGATTCCGCCCCTGGCCACTCTATAGGTGTGGGGAAGCGCCCGGTCCGACGGATCGGGCGCTTCGTTTTCGAGCCCTCCCCGATCCCCCGTTCTCCATCCACCTTCAGTCCATGTCATCAGCGACGCTGTCCCAGACGCCCGACCTCGAAGCGCTGTGGATGCCCTTCACTGCCAACAAGGCGTTCAAGGCGAAGCCCCGACTCCTCGTCGCCGCGAAGGACATGCACTACACCGCGGACGACGGCCGACGGATCCTCGACGGGACCGCGGGTCTCTGGTGCGTGAATGCGGGTCATTGCCGCGAGCCGATCGCCGAGGCGGTCGCGAAGGCAGCGCGGACGCTCGACTTCGCGCCGGGATTCCAGATGGGCCACCCCGCGAGCTTCGCGCTCGCCACCGCGCTGACCCGGTTCCTGCCGACAGGGCTCGACCACGTCTTCTTCTCGAACTCGGGATCGGAGGCAGTGGACTCGGCGCTCAAGATCGCGCTGGCGTACCACATCGCGAACGGGGAATCGCAGCGCACCCGTTTCGTCGGGCGTCAGCGTGGCTACCACGGCGTCGGATTCGGCGGGATCTCGGTGGGAGGGATCCCCGCGAACCGACAGGCGTTCAGCGCGCAGCTGATGCCGCAGGTGGACCACCTGCCACACACGCACGACCTCGCACGGAACGCGTTCTCGCGCGGTCAGCCGACGCACGGCGCCGAGTTCGCCGACGCACTCGAGGGGATCATCGCCGAGCGCGGCGGCGGGACGATCGCCGCGGTGATCGTGGAGCCGGTGGCGGGCTCGACGGGCGTGCTCGTGCCGCCGGTCGGCTACCTCGAGCGGCTGCGCGCGACCTGCGACCGTCACGGCATCCTGTTGATCTTCGACGAGGTGATCACCGGCTTCGGTCGGCTCGGCGCGCCCTTCGCCGCGCAGCACTTCGGGGTGACGCCGGACATGATCACGATGGCGAAGGGGATCACCAACGCGGCGGTGCCGATGGGGGCGACCGCAGTGCGGGGTGGGATCTACGAGACGGTGGTGAATGCGACCGAGAAGGGGATCGAGTTCTTCCACGGCTACACGTACAGCGGGCACCCGCTGGCGGCGGCCGCTGGGCTCGCGACGCTCGAGCTCTACGAGAAGGAGGGGCTGTTCGAGCGCGCTGCGTCGCTGGCGCCAGTGTGGGAAGAGGCGGTGCATTCGCTCAAGGGCGCGCGCCACGTCGTGGACGTGCGGAACCTCGGACTCGTCGGCGGGATCGAGCTGGAGCCGCGCGCAGGGGCACCAGGCGCGCGCGGCTATGATACTTTCGTCAGCGCGTTCTTCGACGAAGGCGCGCTCATCCGCGTGACCGGCGACATCATCGCGCTCTCGCCGCCGCTGATCATCGGCGAAGGGCAGATCGAGGAGCTGATCGGGAAGGTGCGGCGGGCGATCGAGCGGGCGGCGTAACGACAGGTGGATGGTGGAAGGTGGAAGGTGAATGGTTGAACGGCGCGCCACTGGTGGCTTCCCTCCGGCGCGGCGAAGTTCCCGACGCGCCTCGTCCTCCTTCCACCCTTCACCGCCGTCCATCATCGTGAGGCGACTCCTCTTCGCAGCGGCTGTTCTCGCGTTCCCGCTCGGCGCGCAATCCCGCGCCTCCGCGCTCGGCCTCACTCCGCTCATCGGCGGCACTCCGGGCGCGCTCAACGCCATCACCGACGTGCGCGGGGTCGAGGTCGGGCACAGCACCATCATCCGTGGCGAGGCGGGGCCGCTGCGCGTCGGCGTCGGTCCCGTGCGCACCGGCGTCACCGTGGTCCATCCGCGCGGGCGGCGGTCGAATGACCCCGTCTTCGGCGCCTGGTTCACGCTGAACGGGAACGGGGAGATGACCGGCACCACCTGGCTCGAGGAGGGTGGGATCCTCGAGGGGCCGATCGGGATCACCAACACATCGAGCGTCGGCGTGGTGCGTGACGCGATCCTGCAATGGCAGGTGGGAACGCCGGGGATGCAGCCCTGGGGCCTGCCGTTCGCCGCCGAGACGTGGGACGGGATGCTGAACGACATCAACGGGTTCCACGTGAGGCCCGAGCATGTGCTCGAGGCGCTCGATGGCGCGCACGGCGGTGCCGTCACCGAGGGCGCGGTCGGCGGCGGGACGGGGATGGTCTGCTTCGGCTTCAAGGGCGGGATCGGCACGGCGTCACGCAAGCTCCCGCCGGAGCAGGGCGGCTACACCGTCGGCGTGCTGGTGCAGTGCAACTTCGGGATCCAGCGGCATCTCTCCATCGCCGGCATCCCAGTGGGGCAGGAGATCACCGACCTCGCCGGATGCGTCGCCGCGCCGGTGCCGGAGGGGACGCCTGGCGAGCGCTATGGAAGGAGCTGCGTGACCAGCGGCGATCCTGGTGCCGGAGGGGCCGACGAAGAGGCTCCGGATCCGAGCAACGAGCGCGAGCTCGGCTCCATCATCGCCGTCGTCGCGACCGACGCGCCGCTGTTGCCGCACCAACTCAAGCGGATCGCGACCCGCGTCTCGCTCGGGATCGCGCGCACGGGCGGCTACGCGTCCAACGGATCGGGGGACATCTTCATCGCCTTCTCCACCGCGAACGCCAACACCGCGATGAACGAGGACTCGACGACGGTGGCGATGCTCTCGAACGCGCGGATCTCGCCGCTCTTCCTCGCGACGGTGCAGGCCACCGAGGAGGCGATCGTCAACGCGATGCTGATGTCACCGACGATGACGGGGATCAACCACAACCGCGTGTACGGGCTGCCAGCGGCGAGAGTGCAGGAGGCGATGCGGAAGTACGGCCGCCCTTCACCGTAGCACCGGCATCGTGAAACTCGCGCCGCCGCCGTCGCCCTTCGGCCATCGCGACGTCACCGTCTTCAGGCGCGTCCAGAATCGCACGCCGTCCATCCCGTGCTGGTTGTGGTCGCCGAAGGCGGACTCCTTCCAGCCGCCGAACGAGTAGAACGCGAGCGGGACGGGGATCGCGACGTTGACGCCGACCATCCCGCAGCGCACGCGGTGCGCGAACTCGCGCGCGGCCCCGCCGGAGCGGGTGAATATCGCGACGCCGTTGCCGTAGGGGTGCGAATCGCAGAGCGCGAGCGCCTCGTCGGCGGTCGCCACGCGCACGACGACGAGCACCGGTCCGAAGATCTCCTCGCGGTAGATGGACATTCCCGGCGTGACGCGGTCGAAGAGGGAGCCGCCGAGGAAGAAGCCGGGACCCTTCGTTATCGGGTGATCGCGGCCATCCACGACGAGCTCAGCCCCCTCGGCGACGCCGGCGGCGATGTAGCCGCTCACGCGCTCGCGATGGGCGGCGGTGACGAGCGGCCCCATCTCCGGGTCGCCAGCCGCGGTCGGCGCGGCGATGCGCAGCGCGCGCACGCGCTCGGCGAGGCGCGCGATGAGCGCGTCGGCGGTCTCCTCGCCGACCACTACCGCGACGGAGATCGCCATGCAGCGCTCGCCGGCCGAACCGAAGGCGGCACCCATGAGGGAGTCCGTGACCTGCGTGAGGTCCGCGTCGGGGAGGACGACGAGGTGGTTCTTGGCACCACCCATCGCCTGCACGCGCTTGCCGTGCGCGGCGGCGGTCGCGTACACGTGCCGCGCGACCGGCGTCGAGCCGACGAAGCTCACCCCCTGCACGATCGGGTCGGTGAGCAGCGCATCAACCGCCTCCTTGTCTCCGTTCAGCACGTTGAGCGTGCCCGGAGGGCCACCGGCTTCGGTCCAGAGCTCGGCGAGGAGGAGCGGGCAGGAGGGGTCGCGCTCGGAGGGCTTGAGGACCACCGCGTTCCCGCAGGCCAGGGCCGGCGCGATCATCCAGAGCGGGACCATCGCCGGGAAGTTGAATGGGGTGATCGCGGCGACGACGCCGAGCGGCTGGCGCAGGGAGTGCATGTCGATGCCGCTCGAGACGCCGTCGCTGAACTCGCCCTTCATGAGATGCGGGATGCCGCAGGCGAACTCGACGACCTCGAGTCCGCGGTGCAGTTCGCCGCGGGCGTCGGCGAGCACCTTGCCGTGCTCGGCGGAGATGGCGCGGGCGAGGCGGTCTCGGTCAGCGAGACAGAGCTCGCGCCACTTGAAGAGGACCTGCGCGCGGTCGGAAGCGGAGCGTTCGCCCCAGGCTGGCGCGGCGGTGGCGGCGTCGTCGAGGACGGCGCGGATGTCAGTAGCGTCGCCGAGTGGGAGCTCGGCGGTGACGGCGCCAGTGGCGGGGTCGAACACCGGGGAGCGCCGCGTGCTGTGCGCGGGGAGGCGCGTACCGCTGGCGAAGTGGGTCAGGAGTCCGCGCCTCACGCGCTGCTCCGCCGCGTCCTTCTCACCTCCAACCACACGATCACGCTCAACACCGTGATTGACACCGCCGAGATCGCGCACCACGGACAGAACGTCCGCAGGATGATCAGCTCCGCATACTTGAGCCGCAGCGTGAACAGGAACGCGGACCAGATGAGCACGGCGAGGGCGACCGCGATCCGCCGCGAGTCTGCCCGGGCCTCCATCGTCCCCACCAGCGCCACGATGAGCACGGTCGTGTAGCCCACCGCCCCGATCAGCGCGACGTCCACCCCGAGGAACCAGCTCCAGCGGGAGTACTGGACCACTGCGCATCCCCCGCTGCCCCCGCACGCCAGGGCCCCCGCCTTCCCGATCTTCCAGAGGTGCAGGTACGTCGCCACGAGCGCGTTCACCAGGGCGATGATCGCGATCAGCTGGCGATAGGTGAGGCCGAGGATGCCGTCGCGGGGCTCGGGGGACCGCTCGGGGGACTGAACGGATGTCATCGTCGCGCGTAAGATACACCGCCCAGCATCGCGCGCCCCCATCCCCATCGCCGCGCGGTCCGACACGCTCTTCGGGGTCCCACGATGTCCCTTCGCTCCCTGCTGCTCCTGCCGCTCCTCGCCGCCGCACTCGAGGCGCAGTCGGCGACGATCGCCATCACCAATGTCACTGTCATCCCGATGGATCGCGAACGCACGGTCC
The DNA here is from genome assembly GCA_964650715.1 of uncultured Gemmatimonas sp. GTDB lineage: Bacteria > Gemmatimonadota > Gemmatimonadetes > Gemmatimonadales > Gemmatimonadaceae > Pseudogemmatithrix. Next base: position 5,098 of record CAZYUL010000097.1, read on the forward strand.
CCGGGCAGACGGTGCTCGTGCGCGACGGACGGATCGCCGCCGTCGGCGCCGCAGCGAGCGTCGCGGTCCCCGCCGGCGCGACGGTGCTCGACGGCCGCGGCAAGTTCCTGATGCCCGGCCTCGCCGAGATGCACGCGCACGTGCCGCCGGGGAGCCCGACCGACGAGCAGCTGCAGGACATCCTCCTCCTCTACATCGCCAACGGCGTCACGACGATCCGCGGGATGCTCGGCGCACCGTACCAGGTCGCGCTCAAGCAGCGGATCGCTTCGGGCGAGCTGCTCGGCCCACGGTTCTTCCCCGCGGCGCCCTCGCTCAACCAGAACTCGGCGCCGAATCCCGAGGCGGGGGTCGCCGCCGTGAAGGCGTCCAAGGCCGCCGGCTACGACCTGATGAAGATCCATCCCGGCTTCAGCCGCGCGACGTGGGACGCATCGGTGGCCGAGCTGAAGGCGCAGGGGATGACCTTCGGCGGCCACGTGCCGATGGCCGTCGGCGTCGTGCACGCGATGCGGAGCGGGATTGCGACGATCGACCACGTGGACGGCTTCCTCGAGGCCTCGGTGCGCGACAGCGCGGTCTTCGCGACGCCCGGCACCACGCTCGGCGATGTGATCGAGGCGGTGGACCCGGCGCGGTTCCCCGCGCTCGCGCGGATGGCGCGCGAGCACAACGTCTGGCAGGTGCCGACGATGTACCTCTGGGAGAACTTCTACAACGACCGCACGCCGGAGGAGCTCGGCGCGCTCCCGGAGATGCGCTACGCGAGTCCCAACCAGGTGAACGGCTGGATGAACCAGAAGCGCAACCAGACGCTCGCGCGCGAGAACCAGCGGATGACGCCCGAGCGGCGCGCGCGCTATCTCGCGCTGCGACGGCAGATGCTCAAGGCGCTCGCCGACGCGGGAGCGCCGATGCTGATGGGCACCGACTCGCCGCAGATGTTCAACGTGCCGGGCTTCGCGCTCCACCGCGAGCTGCAGGTGGCGAAGGAGGCCGGGCTCACCAACTACCAGGTCCTCGAGAGCGGCACGCGAAACGTGGGCCGTTACGTGCGCGAGTCGCTCGGGCAGGATGGCGCGTTCGGGACGATCGCCACCGGCCAGTGGGCGGACCTGGTGCTCCTCGACGCGAACCCGCTCGAGGACCTCGCGAACCTGACGCGCCGCAGCGGGGTCATCGTGCGCGGCCGCTGGGTGAGCGGCGCCGAGATCCAGCAGGGGCTCGACCGACTCGCCGCGAAGTACGCGGCCATGCGCACGGGGAACTGACGATGCCGAACACGGTGAAGCGGATCACGCCGGTCCTGATGGTGGAAGCGATCGAGCCCTGCCTCCCCTTCTGGCAGCGGCTCGGGTTCGAGAAGACGGTCGAGGTCCCGGAGGGGGACCGGATCGGGTTCGCGATCCTCGTGAAGGACAGCGTCGAGGTGATGTACCAGACGAAGGCGAGCGTGCTGGCGGATGTCCCGGCGATCGCGTCGTCGCCGATGGGCGGGACGTTCCTGTTCATCGAGGTGACGGACCTCGACGCGGTCGTGGCCGCGACATCCGGAGCGCCGGTGGTGTTCGCGCGCCGGAAGACGTTCTACGGGATGGACGAGATCGGCGTGCGGGAGCCGGGCGGGAACGCGGTCACGTTCGCGATGCCGACGGGCTGAGCTCAGGTACCGAGGTCGTCGAGCCGCGGGTTCACGATCGTGTTGTAGATGGAGCCGAAGGTGAAGGCGAGGCCGACCGAGGCGCCATAGCGGTACCCGGTCGCGAGGGCGCGCTGCCGCGTGAGCACCTCCTCGTCGCTCGCATCGCCGCGCGGTAGGTAGAGCTGGTCGCGGACCTTGGCCGCATCACCGCGGATCTCGACGGAGAGGCCGCGGCTGATCCGCACGTTCGCCCGCGCGTTCACGCCGATGTTGTAGATACCGGCATCGTGGAGGAAATGCGTGTGCCGGAGCGCGCCATCGAGCGTGCCCCACGCCTGCCGCGACTCGCCGGCGACGATGAACCGGGCGACCGGCCGCGACTCGGAGAGCCGGTCATAGATGGTCTCCTCCGCGTAGTCGTAGTGCCGGCCACCCAGCGCGACGAGCGCGATCAACTGGCGGGAGGTCGCATCGCGCCAGGGGAAGACGTTGTACTCGGCGGAGATGTCGAGCGCGCCCCACGCATCCTGGTTGCGGAACTCGGAGATGCCGCCGGCGACGCGGGTGCCGATCGACCAGTGCTCGGAGACGCTGCGCACCACGCGCGCGCTCAGGTCCATGCTCCGGAGGATGAAGGTGGAGCGCCCGCCGTCGGAGAGGGTGAAGGAATTGGAGCGGTACTCGTCGTAGGCGTTGAACGAGAGCTTCCAGGCCTCGGTCACCCGACTCGCGTTGAACGACCCGCTGACCTGATAGCTGCTCGACCGACTCTCGGTGTTCCCGCTCCCGTTCAGGCGGGTCCGGTACACCCAGAAATCCCAGGGGTCGGCGATGCCGGTGAGCGACCCGGCGCTCGCTCCGCCCTCGGCGGGCGCATCGTAGTGCAGCGAGACGCGCGCGGCGTCGGCGGTGCGCATCACGAAGGGGACGAGCCCGAGCTGCAGCACACGCGCCACCTCGCGGCGGCGCATGTCCTCGCTGCTGTTCGGCGCCACGCTGGTGTGGAGCGTGTCGGAGTGGGCAGCGAACGTGTCGCGCCCGAGGAACGCCATCGTGTACGCGGTGCCGCCGGCACCGGTGCCGAGTCCGGTCACGAGGACATGGACGTCGGCGTCGAGGCGATCCTGGGTGAAGAGGGCGTACGGGAGCTCGGTGATGATGAAGCTCCGGTCACACCCGCCGGTAGGACAGTCGAGGAAGACGCGGAGGCGGCGCGACGGCGCGTCCTGCGCCGGGATGTCGAGCGGGCTGGCGAACGCGACGGCGCCCGCCAGCAGCGTCAAGACGCTGCGGAGCGCGATGGTGGGGGCTGGCATTTGTGCAAGTTACGCAGCCCCACGCACTTATGTTGATTCTGCGCGTCAGTCGATGCGGTCGAACCGCGGGTTCACGATCGTGTTGTAGATGGAGCCGAAGGTGAACGAGAGTCCGACACTCATCCCCACCCGGTACGCGGTCGCCAGCGCTCGCTGCTCGTCGAGGATGTCGTCGGGATCGATATCGGCGAGCGGGATGTAGAGCTGATCGTTGATCTTCGAACCGAAGGCCGAGAGGTTGACCGAGAGTCCGCGAGTGATGCGGATGTTCGTGCTCGCGTCGAGACTGAGGCTGTGCTTGCTCCCGTCGTGCAGGTACTGGAGGTACGAGAGGGATGCGTCCGCCGACCCCCAGGGTCGCTGGGATTCCCCGGAGAGGACGAGGTTCACCACCGGACGGGTCTCCTTGAGGCGCTCGTACAGCGTTTCCTCGAGGTACTCGTAATGGCGCATGCCGACGAGACCGATGAGGACGAGCTGCTTCTGGGTGGCGAGGCGATAGGGAAGGAAGCTGTACTCGACTGCGAGGTTCAGCTCCCCGCGGAGCTTCTGGTTGCGGAACTCGTCGAGCGCGAGCCCGCCAGAGCCTCCCGCGGACCAGTGGTCGCCGAGACTCTTGATGTGGTACGCCTCGAAGCTCGCCTCGCGCAGGGCCGAAGTGCGGGTCGAGTCCGCCGCGAGCCGGACCCAGCGACCTGAGTACTCCCAGTCGAGGCTGACCCCCGTCTTCGCCTCCTCGGTGACGCGGTCCGCCGAGAAGTCGAGCGAGAGTTCGTAGTCGCGCTCGTTGCTCTCGGCTCCGAGGTCCCCGTTGAGGTCGAGGTCGAACAGCCAGAAATTCCACGGATCGTCGAGTCCCGCGAGCGCGGCGGGACGCTCATCGTCGTCCCGCTCGCGCATCGCGACCTCGAGGTCGGCGATCGCGGCAGTCCGCACGGCGAACGGGACGAGCCCGAGCTTCATGATCCGTGCGACCTCGCGCCTGCGAGCGTCCGAGGTGGTGTTCGGCGGGATCGCCGTGACCATCGTGTCCACACGCGCCGCGAACCGGCCGAGTCCGATCAACTCGAAGGTGAGCTGGCTTCCGCCCGCGCCGGTCTGCAGGTCGGTGATGAGAACGTGGACCTCAGCGTCGGCGCGATCCTGCGTGAGCGCCACGAAAGGCATCTGCTCGATCAGGTAGTCGCGGTCGCAACCGCCGGTCCGGCAGTCGAGGAAGACGCGCAACCGCTCGACGGCGGGAGCCGGAGGCTGCTGGGCGCCGATCGCGGGAGCGCCGGCAAGGGCTGTGGCGAGCGCGCCGCCGACCATGGCGATGCCTGCCAGCGCGGTGAGCAGAGGCCGCCGGGCGGCCGCGCGTGAGTGGCGGGGCGACGGGAAGGACTGAGTCATCACGGATTCTACAGTCGTAGTTGGACGTGGCGCAACCCTAGACATATCAATGCTATAACGCGCCAGCCACTACTCCTGCTGTCGCAGGCCGAGCCGCAGGATCCGCTCGAGCAGCTTGGGATACGGGATCCCGTCGAACTCCGCCGCCATCGCGAACTCCTCGGCCTTGGCGATGTCGGGGTTCGGGTTCGCCTCGAGGAACCAGGTGCGCCCCTCGGCGTCGAGCCGGAAGTCCACGCGCGCGTAGCCGGTGAGCTCGAGGATCCGGTAGATGCGCTTGCTGTCGTGGATCAGCCGCTCCTCGGCGCCCGGATGCACCTGCTCGGCGGCGCGGATCACGATCCCCTTCCGGCGCTGGTAGTCGGGATCGTGCTTGACCTTCGCGGTCGCGATGAGCGGCTGGTCGGGATCCTCCTTCTCGGCCACGAGCTCCCACGGGGTGAACGCCGCGAGGCGGTCGTTGCCGAGGACGCTGACATACAGCTCGCGCCCCTCGATGAAGGCCTCGGCGATGGCATCGGTGCCGACGCGCTCGTGCACGAACCGCACCCGTTCCTCGAGCTTCTCGTCGGAATCCACCACCGACGCCTTGGAGATGCCGACCGACGAGTGCTCGATGAGCGACTTCACGATCAGCGGGAACTGGAGGCGACGCGGTCGGTGCACCTTGCGACCGATCGGGAACACCGCGAAGTCGGGGACGCGGATGCGATGGTAGGCGAGGAGCTTCTTGGAGAGCGCCTTGCCGCGTGAGAGGATCATCCCACGCGGGTTGCAGCCGGTGTACGGGACCTTCAGGAGCTCGAGGTAGCTGACGACGTTCTGGTCGTACGTCGTCTCGCCGTGGATCTCCTGGAGCTGGTTGAAGACGATGTCCGGATTCAGCGACTCGACCGCGTCGCGGTTGGGGC
>CAZYUL010000098.1:0-9884 GCA_964650715.1 uncultured Gemmatimonas sp.
CGCTCGAGGAGGGCGTCGTCGGTGGCCGCGATCGCCTCGACCATCTCGGCGTGGTATCGCTCGAACCGCGCCTGCTCGCTCGCGGGGATCGCCACCTCCTCGTACTCCCCCGCCTTGGTGCCAGGCTTGAAGAGGTGCGCCTTCTTCGTGAAGAGGTTGATGATCCCCTTGAAGCCTGCGCCGGCGCCGATCGGGATCTCCACCGGAACCACCTTCGGGGTGAGCCGCTCCTTGATGCTCGCGTAGGCCTTGTCGAAGTCGGCGTGCTCCTTGTCCATCATCGCGACGACGAAGAGGACGGGGTCCGCGCGCCTGACGGCCTCGCGGAACATCCGCTCGGTGCCCACCTCGACGCCGGCGGTCGCACCCACGGTCACCAGCGCGCCGTCGGCCGCGACGAGGCCGGCGATGGCGTCGCCCGCGAAGTCCGCGTAGCCCGGCGTGTCGAGCAGGTTCACCTTGGTGTCCCGCCACTCGGCGTGCGCGCAGCCGAGCGAGATCGAGTAGCCGCGGGCGACCTCCTCGGGGGAGGTGTCGGTGAGGGTCGTTCCCTCCTTGATCGTCCCATGCCGTCGCGACGAACCGGAAACGAAAGCGAGCGCGTCGACCAGAGTGGTCTTCCCGCTCGCTCCATGGCCAACCACCGCGATGTTCCGGATCTCGTCGCTCTTGTATTCCCGCATCGGGACACCCTCCTCCCGCCTGTGGCGGGCGCATCAGGGGAGTCGAGAGTGCATCCGCCGCGCAGCGGACGCAAGAAGGGGGAAGCCGCAGACCACGTGCGGACTTCCCCCTCCCGCCCCCACCCCTGGGGAACCGATCGGAACAGCGCTACTCGTCGTCGAAGTTCCCCGCGTCGGCCTCGCGCATCGCCGCGAGCGCGTCCGACGAGCGCACGGGCGCCGCCACCGCGAGCTCGAGCGTGAGCGACCGGCGCGTCCCCTCGGGCCAATCCTTCATCAGGAGCCGAGCCAGCACCCGACGGATCCCCTGGCCGCACTCCCGCAGGAGGTCAGCCGAGGTCTCCTTCAACACGGTCAGCGGGATGACGAGGTCGTCCTTGATGAGCTCGCCCGTCGCGCGATCGTGATAGCGCGCATCGCCGATCGCGTCCGCCGTCTCGGAGATGTGCACCTCGCGCGTCGCGAGGCGGTCATACGCCGCCTTGCGGGTCTCGACGGCCGCGGCGAGGGCGAGCGCGAGGGACTCGGGGGTCGGCACGCCATAGAGGGTGACGACCTCGCGCGTCGGCGTCTCGAGCGTCTCGGGCGAGGCCACCGAGTGGACCCGCGCGATGGACACCCGTGCGTCCGACGCCTCCTCCCACTGCACCATCACCTCATACATCGCGGACTCTCCCGGCGGTTTGCGACCGCGTCGCGTGGTCTTGCCCCTCATACCCCGAAGTGACCTCGAGTGTCACATCGCCTGGCGGTGAGCAGCGGGCAGGCAGCAGGCACGTCACCGGGAAGTCCGTTGAGGTCGTGCGCCCGGCGCGCACCCACCACCTGCCCGCCCTCACCATGTTCTCCCACGTCCCCCGGCCGCTGGAGGCCCCGGGCACCTTGCCCGCAGCGCGGCGGCCTTAACCTTTGGACGCCTCACTCGTCGGCCCGTCATGAGCCATCCGATCCGAAGCGTCGCCCTCCTCCTGCTCGCGGTCGCCGGATGCGCGCCCCAAGGGGCGCGGGACATCGCGGCGCCGCTTATGTCCTCCGCGTCGAGCGCACCGGGGCTGCGGGAACAGACCGCCGATGAACAGATCGCGCACGTGCTGAGCCGCCTCACCTTCGGCGCCCGCCCCGGGGATCCTGAGCGGGTCCGCGAGATGGGAGTCGATGCGTTCATCGCGCAGCAACTCCGTCCCGAGCGGATCCGAGACGACCGCCTGGAGGCCTGGCTCGGGCAGTTCGAGACCCTCGACCTGACCTACGCGGAGTTGCAAGAGGCGTACCCACGCCCCGCCGAGGCCCTCCAGCGACTGCAGGCGGCGGACCGCAACTCGTTGAGTACCAAGGACTCAGCCGAGCTGCGAAGGGTCGCCGAGAGTGTGCGCCGCGTCACCACCGAGGTGCAGGCCGCGCGCATCGGGCGTGCGCTCCTCACGCAGCGCCAACTCGAGGAAGTGATGACCGACTTCTGGCTCAACCACTTCTCCGTCTTCCAGGGCAAGAACGTGCAGATGCGGTACATGCTCGCCGAGTACGAGAACCGCGTCATCCGCCCGCGCGCCCTCGGCCGGTTCCGCGACCTGCTCGGGGCGGTCGCGAAGAGCCCGGCGATGCTCTTGTACCTCGACAACTGGCAGAGCGCGGCCGACAGTGGACGCCCGCGCCTCGACGCACCGCGCCTGCCGGGAGCGATGCGGCGCGGACTCAACGAGAACTACGGACGCGAGCTGCTCGAGCTCCACACGCTCGGCGTGGACGGCGGCTACACGCAGCACGACGTCGTGGATGTATCGCGGGCGCTCACCGGATGGACCTTCCTCCCCCAGCGACCCGATGACCGGCAGATGGCGCAACTCCTGCGTGGAACCGGACCCGGTGGCCGGCTCCGCCAACGCCAGGCGGCGCGCGCGATCGAGCGACGGCTGCCGGCGCCCGGGACGTTCTTCTTCAATCCGGGCGTGCACGACGCCGGCGAGAAGGTGATCCTCGGCCATCGGCTTCGCGCCGGTCGCGGGATCGAGGACGGCGAGGAGGTACTCGACATCGTCGCGCGCCATCCCGCGACCGCGCGACACATCGCCACCAAGCTCGCGCGGCGCTTCGTCAGCGACGACCCGCCGGCGGACCTCGTGGACCGCGCGGCGGCGACTTTCTCTCGGACCGACGGCGACCTCCGCGAGGTGGTCCGGACGATCGTCACGAGCCCCGAGTTCTTCTCGCAGGACGCCTTCCGCGCGAAGGTGAAGGCGCCGTTCGAGGTCGTCGTCAGCGCCCTCCGTGCGCTCGACGCGGAGCCCGACGCGACCCCGCGCACGGCGCAGGTCGTCGCGAACCTAGGCCAGCCGATCTACGGGAGGCAGACGCCCGACGGGTGGCCGGATGTCGCCACCGAATGGATGGGAACGGGCGCGATCCTGAACCGGATCAACTTCGGCTCCGCGATCGCCGCCTCCCGCATCCCGGGTGCCTCTCCGCTAGGGTGGCCCGGCGCGAAACCCCTTGCGGCCGCGTCGCATGAAGTGCGGGTGGACGCCGTCATCGCGGCCTTCCTCGGCGGCCGCGTCTCCCCGGAGACACGCGAGATCCTGCTGAGTGGCGTGAATCCCCTCGGGGAGCGCGAGCCCCCCCGCATCCCGGATCCCCCCCGCATCCCGAGCCTTCAGCAGTTGGTCGGCCTCGCGATCGGCGCACCCGAGTTCCAACGACGGTGAGACTCGCGCATCGCGCATCACGCATCGACCCCGCGTCCCGTACCGCCTGTACCGACCCGCATCCCGGATCCCCCGATGCATAGGCGCGCCTTCGTGAAACACGGCTCCCTCGCGTTGGTGACGATGGGCCTCTCCCCCTCGTTCCTGCGCCGCGCAGTCTACGGTTTCGACCTTCCCGCATCCGCGCGAGGGAAGGTGTTGGTGTGTCTCTTCCAGCGCGGTGCCGCCGACGCGCTGAACATCGTCGTCCCGCACGGCGACCCCGAGTATCACCGCCTCCGACCGACGATCGGCATCGCCCGCCCCACCCGCGGCGCGGGAGCCGACGGCGCCATCGACCTCGACGGCTTCTTCGGCCTCCATCCCTCCCTCGCGCGCCTCAAGCCGCTGTACGACCGAGGTCTCCTCGCGCCGATCCACGCGGTCGGCAGCCCCAGCGCCACGCGCTCGCACTTCGACGCGCAGGACTACATGGAGAGTGGCACTCCCGACGTGAAGTCCACGCGCGATGGATGGCTCAATCGCTACCTCGCGACCTGTGACACGTGCGAGGCGGGGCGGGCCGCGACGCCCTTCCGCGCCGTCGCGATGACGCCCCAGACCCCGCGCATCCTGCAGGGTCCCGCGCCAGCGGTGGCGATGACCTCGATCGACGCATTCACGGTGCGCAGTGCGGGCGGCGTCGTGGAGCGGCTCGAGGCGCTGTACCGCACGGGCTCCGCCGATCTCGTGCACGCGACCGGCGCCGAGACCTTCGATGCCGTGAAGCGACTGCGCGAGGCCGACCCCGCGCGCTACGCGCCGGCCAACGGCGCGAGCTACCCGCGCAGCGAGTTCGGCCAGCGGCTCCGCCAGGTGGCACAGCTGATCAAGGCGGATGTCGGTCTCGAGGTCGCCTTCGCCGACGTCGGCGGCTGGGATACGCACGTCAACCAGGGCGCCGCCACCGGGCAGCTCGCGAATCGACTCACCGATTTCGGCGCGGCGATCGCCGCACTCGTGACCGACCTCGGCGACCGGATGGAGGATGTGGTCATCCTGACCATGTCGGAGTTCGGCCGGATGGCACGACAGAATGGGAACGGCGGCACCGACCACGGCCATGCCGGCGTGATGTTCGCCATCGGCGGGAAGGTGTCGGGGGGCCGCGTCCACGGACGATGGCCCGGTCTCGCACGCGAATCGCTGTTCGAAGGCCGGGACCTCGCGTTGACGACCGATTTCCGGTCCGTGTTCAGCGAGGTCGCCGCGACTCACCTCGGTGCGGGTGACGCGGGCCGGCTCTTCCCGGGATTCGAGGGGCGAACGTCGCTCGGACTGCTCAGCGGAGGGTAGCGGGCCTCCGCTGTCACGGGGTGAGACAGCGACTCAGGTCTGGGGTGCGACGTATCACAAGGTGACACCGACGGTTGCGGTTTCCGGCACGATTCGGCAGTATCGTGGCGTCACTAGGAGACTGCATGCCGATCCGCCGACCCCGAGGTCCGAAGCCCGCGCTTCGACACCTCGCATTCCTTCAGACGATGTCAGAGGCCCCCGAGGCCTCCCCAGAGCATGTCGAGGCCCGCGCGACGTTCCTCGCCCTGCGCCATCTCGATCACTGGATCGCTCTCGGCGCTGATGGTGGGGCGCCGACCGAACGCTCGACGACGGCCACGCAGGAAGCGCTCGCCGCGCTCGGAGGCGACGCGGAACTCCGGGCTGCGCTGACGAGCGTCGTCGCGGCGATCCCTGAACTCTCCGACGCCGATGCGCAGCCCGTCCTGCCCCGCGTCTTCGCACTCGGATCGCTCCTTGAGCAGCGCGGCCGGACGCGCCAGGCCGCCGATGTGTATTCGACTGTCGCGCGGCACGTGGACGCCGCGGCGCACGCCGACCTCGCGTACGACGCTAGCATGCGGATGGCCTCCTGCCTGCGCAACGAGGGTCAGCTCGACCAGGCCGACCAGGCGTACGCGACGGCGGGGACGCTCGCCGCGCGCATCCGCGACCGCGAGAAGGTGATGACGTCGCGCGTCGGGCGTGCGAAGATCATGGCCGCGCGCGGCAACATCCCCGCGGCCGCGGCCGCTCTCACCACCCTCGAGACCGAGGCGCGCGCGACCGGCGCGAGGGATCTCGTCGCGCTGATCCTCCACGAGCGCGCAGGGTTGGCACACGCGACGGGGGATTTCCCGGGCGCGCTCCGCCTGATCTGGAGCGCGTACCACGACTCGACCGACGAGTACGACCGCGAGCGGATGATGTGGGACCTGGCCACGCTCCTGGGTCGGATCGGGGCCGAGGACGCCGCCCGCGACGCGCTCCAGCTGATCGCGCTCAGCGCGCGACAGAAGAGTGCCCGCCTGCTCGCGCAGCAGAACCTCATGGACCTCGCGCGCCGGACAGGCAACGAGATCGCGTTCCACCAGCGCCGGAAGGAGCTCGCCGAGGCCCCGATGCCGGCCCCGCGTCGCGTGTCGTACCTGCTCGACGCGGGCAAGGGCCTCGCCGAGTTCGGCGATCGCGCGCAGGCGCGCACCCTGCTCACGGAGGCTCTCGCCCTCGCCGAATCGGTCGGACTCAACCAGCGGATCTTCCAGATCGAGGCCGCACTCGCCGAGATCGACCGTGCCGCGACCACCCCGCCGTCGCGCACGACGGCTCCTGTCGTCAGGACCTTCGAACCGCCGGACGAGATCCGTTCCGGCCTGAGGGCACTGCTCCGGGAAGCCGCGTTGGCGAGCGCGTGATGCCGGCGGTCGCCCCGCGCGCTCAGATCTTGGTCGTGCCCAGGTCGTCCTGCGACGGGGTCGGGCCAACGGGGTTGGTGCAGGCCGCGGGGGCGATGGCCAGGGTGGCGAGCAGGACGATGAGCAGGACGCGGATGGAGCGCATTGGGTGGGTCTCAGGTTTGGGGACGGTGGGTCGTGCCGGCTCCAATCTGGACATCTCTCGGGGATAATTAAGTATTATTCTGTGCCGAAAATCACCTGTTTTGTGACTGCTGAATGATTATTACGCACTCGGGGGAAGCATGATCGTCGGAGCGTGCGTCGAACCCGCGAAGCTGGCTCGGCTGCGGGGGGCGGTCGGCGAGTCCCATCGCGTCCATGCCGCCCTCGATTGGGAGCATGCGGACAGCATCATCCGCCGGCAGCCGGTGGATGTGATGGTGGTCGATCCCCAGTTCGGATCCGATGAACCGCGCACCGACAACATCCGCGCGCTCCGTTCGCGCTTCCGGTCGGTCCCCTTCGTCATCTACTCAGTGCTCGCAGCGCAGACCCTGAAGCCACTGGTGGAGCTCGGGCAGGACGGGATGGAGCACCTGGTCCTCTACGGCGTGGACGACGATCCGCGGCAGTTGCGTCGCGTCCTCGAACGCCAGCCCGGCGTGGCGCTCGCCGAACGCCTGCTCGAGCGCCTCTCGCCGCGGTTCCGTTCGATGCCGCCGAACGTGGTGCGGGCGCTCGAGCGCCTCGTCCACACGCCGGCGGCATTCCACGGTGTCAGCGACCTCGCGGCCGCCGCAAACGTCTCGCGCCGCACGATCTATCGCGAATGCGAGCGTGCCGAGCTCGCGTCGCCGCGGGAGCTGGTGGCGGGCGCGCGGATCCTCCGCGCCTACGCATTCCTCCGCGAGTCCGACTATGCGATCGAGGATGTCGCGGCGCACCTGCGCTTCTCGAGCCCGCACCACCTGACCAAGACGATGCGCTGGGCGTGCGGACTCACGACCGCGCGCGCGCGCGACCGACTGACGCCGGACGACTTCGTCTCGCTCCTCGCCGAACGCCTGATGCCCGCGCCGGGCACCGCCCATGCCGCACTTGACGGGACCGACGACTGAGGGAGGGGCCCCACGGGTCCTCCTCGTGGACGACGACGCCGCGGTCGCCGGAGCGCTCGCGGCGGTGTTGTCTCGTGCCGGCTATTCGGTCACCGTCGCGGCGAACGCGCGGATCGCGGAGTCGTTCCTCGACGAGCGCTTCGACGCGATGCTGGTGGACCTCAGGATGCCGGGGATGCGCGGGGACGCGTTCTACTTCCTCGCGCGCGCCCGCCAACCCTGGCTCGGGGCCCAAACGCTCTTCATGACCGGTGACATCACGCCGCTGGCGGAGGACATCGTCGCCCAGACTGGGTGCCCGATGTTGCAGAAGCCGTTCCGCGGCACCGACTTGGTCCACGCGATCGACGCCATCGCGCCGATCGGGAGCCGGCGCGGCGACCGCGCGGGCTGACCGCGCGGGCTGACGGGCCTCAGGCCTTCCAGCGCCGCAGGGTCGAGAGTGCGCTCGTGAGCGCGTCGCGCTCGGCGCTCCCCCCCGCGGTCGCGAGCAGCATCTCGTAGGTCCCGATCGCGAGCTTGAGTGCCACCGGATCGTTCTCGGCGCTCGCCACGCTGGTCGCGTTGTCGGCGAGGGCCGCGTGGGCCAGCTTGTCGTCAGGGAACCGGGTGGTCACCTGCTGCCAGCGCGACATGCGACCCCGCGGCGACTCCTCGCTGAGCGCCCAGAGGTGCCAGGCGGCGCGGTCAGAGGGGTCGGCGGCAAGGGCGCGCGAGGCGATCTCCCCGACGACATCCGGACCCCGGCCGGTGAGCCAGTAGGCGTTCGCCAGGGCGACGAGCGCGGCGGCGTTGTCGGGCTCGCGCTCGACGACCCGCTCGTACACCGGGCCCGCGACCTCGTGGAGCTCCCGATAGGGTGACACGGCGGCAATCAGCTCGGCGGTGTCCCGCGTGGCCTCGCAGATGGCGTCGAGGGCGGCCAGCAGCCTTGGAATATCCGCGGTGGAACGGTATTCCTTCACCGCAGCCGCCACCGCGGTGCGCGCATCCCCGGCTCGACTCACCATCTGGGAAGAGTATCGCGACCGCCGCATTAGCGGCACCGAGGACCCCGTGGAGAACACCCCAGGCCAGAAGGGCCTGCAGCATTCGCTCAACAACCCGCTCGCGGCGCTGCTCGCCGAGCTGCAGCTCCTCGAACTCGAGGAGCTCGCGCCGGAGCACCGGGAATCCGTCGAGCGGGCGATCGGACTCACCCGGCGCGTCATCGCGCTGGTCCGGGAGCGGATCCCCCCGACCCAGGTCTAGCCGGGAGGCCGGGCGGTCCGGGCGGGGGTGGGTTGCGCCGCGCGCCGGGCCGCGCCATACTGATTCAACCGCCCGTCACGGTGTGTTGCTCGCGTGGCCACCCGGACGGTTGCGCCCATAGACGCTCCCCCGCCGCGCCCTTCGCGCGGCGCATCCCCGGCAGACCGGCCGGGTCCTGGACGGATACGTCAGGACGCTCGCTTCACATCGCTGGAACGCGGCAGCGCTTCCGCAACGACCCCTCGTGGTCCATCACCCCTACGCATGACCGAACGCCGTCGTCCGCCCCGTCGTGGGCGCAGTGCGCGCCCTCGCGACGAGGCCTCCACAGACGCCTTTCCCGACGCCGATCCGTATCGCGAGAGCAGCGGACCCGGCGAGCCCGGCGCCTTCGAGACACCCGATGCACCGACCCCCCCGCCCGAGTCGCGCAACGACGACGGCGCCTCGGCGCCACCGCCGGAAGGCGTGACTGACAGCCCTGCGGATCGCGACCCCGCTCCCGGCGAGTCCACGCGAGAGGGTCCCTCCGGGGGACCGCGCCCGTGGCAGGACCGGGGCGACCGAGGCGATCGGGGCGACCGCCCTGAGCGCAACGGACGAGGCCGGCGCGGACGTCGGCAGCGGGGCCGTGGGCGGGGACGGGATCGGGAGTTCCGCGAGCACCGCGGTGAACCGGGTGAGCCGCGCGGCGACAACCGTGGCGAGTCGGGCGCGGGCCCCCCGATCATCCTTGTCGTTGACGGCGAGGCCACCGGTTGGTTCGACCCATCGCGGGACGCCGGCTTCATCCGGCGGGCCGAGTACAGCTACCTGAACGAACCGGGCGATGCGTGGGTCCCACCGCATCTCGTGCGCCAGTTCAGCCTTCGGCGCGGCGACGCCCTCGTCGCCAAGACCGGCCGCGACCATCGCGGTCGGATCGCGGTCGCCGAGATCGCTTCGATCAATGGCGCCCCCCCCGATCCCGAGCTGCGCCGGCCGGACTTCCAGACCCTCATCGCCTCATATCCCGATCGGCGGCTGACACTCGAGACGGGACGGCCCGCGAAGGGCGGCCCCGAGCTCACGCGGCGCGCGATCGACCTCATCGCCCCGATCGGCTTCGGACAGCGCGCCCTCATCGTCGCGCCGGCGCGCGCGGGCAAGACGATGCTGATGCACGCGATCACCGAGGGGATCGCGATCAACCATCCGAACGCGACCCTCCTCATCCTCCTCGTGGACGAGCGTCCCGAGGAGGTCAGCGAGGCGATCTCGTGGGGCGTCGGCGAGGTGGTCGCGTCGAGCTTCGACCAGCCGGCCAAGCGCCACGTCGAGGTCGTCGAGATGGTGATCGAGCGATCGCGCCGTCTCGTGGAGCAGGGCAAGGACGTGATCATCGTCCTCGATTCGCTCACCCGCATGGCCCGCGCCTTC
>CAZYUL010000099.1:0-9734 GCA_964650715.1 uncultured Gemmatimonas sp.
AGGCCGCCGCGTCCGCTCGACGCGCGCTTCCGCGCCCGCGCCGCGGGGCACGCGAGGATCCTCGAGGCCAACCGGTCGCATCCGCGCCCGTCCGCCGGCGCCGCCGTGCGCGCGCCGCACGTGGCGCTCGCGCTCGAGGCCGGCGAATCGGTGAACCTCCGCTTCCCGGCGCTCGGCCAGGCGAACTTCTGCACGAGCTTCACCACGTTCGGTGCGCGCGTGGTGTACGCCGGCACCCGCGTCACGATCCTCGAGGACACGGTGCCGACCTTCGGCGGGGCGCCGACGCTCGCGGGCCAGCTCGACGCGGTGTACGCGGAGGTCGGCGCCGAGCTCGACGACGTCGCGTGGCCGATCCTGCAACAGTTCGGCGACCCCCTCGTCTCGGACAGCCGGCTCGACACCGACGAGCGGGTGCGGATCGTGCTCACGCCCCGGATGAACGCCGCGCTCGGCGGCGGTGTCCTCGCCGCGGTCGTCACCTGCGACTTCTACTCCCGGGCGCAGTTCCCTTCGAGCAACGTGGGGGAGTACGTGTACGCGCAGGTCCCGACCGTGCTCGGTGGCGGCGCGGGGAGCGGCACGGTGGAACGCTGGCGATACGAGATGCGCGCCACCCTCGTGCACGAACTGAAGCACGTGACGTCGTACGCCGAGCGGATCGTGCGCAGCCAACCCCTCGAGGAGGCGTGGCTCGAGGAAGCGACCGCACGGCATGCCGAGGAGCTCTACACGCGCGCGGTGTCCGGCGCGGTGCGCGGCGGCGACCACGACGCCTCCATCTCGCTGCGCTGCGAGCTCCTCGCGTTCGACCCCTCGGCGCCGGAATGCGCCGGGACGCCGCGTGCGCTGCGTCCGCACGTGGAGGGGCTCTGGGCGTTCCTCGATGCCCCCGCCTCGCGCTCGCCGCTCGGCAGCACGGGGGATGCGACGGACTTCTCATACTACGGGAGCGGCTGGGCGCTCACCCGATGGCTCCTCGACCAGGAGGGGCTCGCCGAGCCCGCGTTCTTCACCGCGCTCACCACCAGCGCGCAGTCCGGCGTCACCAACCTGCAGGGGCGTTCGGGACGGAGCTGGGACGAGATCCTCCCCGAGTGGTCGCTGGCGATGGTCACCGACGGCGCGACGCCGGTGGCGCCGGCATCCCCCCGCCTCACCTTCCCGTCGTGGGACCTCGCGGCGCTCTTCCACGCGCTGTGCGACTACGCGGGGAACTGCGAACCCCCGGGCCTCGAGTCGCCGTACACGCGTCCGCATCCCTGGCAGCCGGTGCGGCTCGAGACCGGGGACTTCCTCCTCGAGGCAGCGGCGGTCGCTCCGGGAGGGTTCGCGTCGTTCGAGCTCGTCGTCACCACCCCAGGTGCGCGGCAGTTGATCGAGGTGCTCGGATACCGCGGCGGGTCGGCGCCGGCGATCGCGCGGATGGGGATCCTGCGCATCGAGTGAGCGCGGCGGGGCGCTACGCCTCGCGGAGGGCGGCCATCGGCGTCTCGCGGAAGACGTCCCGCCCGGTGAGGAGGCCGATCCCGACCGCGAGCAGCGTCATCGCCGCGGCGATCGCGAGCGCCGGCACCGGCGCCAGCGTGAAGGTCCCGTCGAAGACGAAGGTCACGAGCGCCCAGGCGCCGCCGATCGAGAGCACCATCCCGCTCAGGCTCCCCAGGAAGCCGAGCACCGCGTACTCGGCGAGGAGGATGCGCCCGATCTGCCGGCGCGTGGCGCCGAGCGTCTTGAGGAGCACCCCCTCGCGGAGACGGTCGCGCCGCGTCGCCGCCACCGCGCTGAAGAGCACCGGCACCCCCATCGCGAAGCTGAACAGCGCGAGGAACCGCACCGTGAGCGTGACCTTGGCGACGATCTGGTCGATGGTCCGGCGGACGAGCGAGAGGTCGATGCTCGAGACGTTCGGATAGACGCGCACCACGCCGCGCTGCATCCGCGCGACGGCGGTGTCGGAGGCGACCGCCGCGATCAGCACATGCTGCTGCGGTGCGTCGCGGATGGCCGCCGACTGCAGCACGGCGAAGAAGTTGGGCTCGAACCGCCCCCAGTCCACCTCGCGCGTGCTCGTGACGCGCGTGCGCACGCGCACCCCCTGCACGTCCCAGGTGATGGTGTCGCCGAGGGCGAGCTTGAGCTCGCTCGCGAGCTCGGTCTCGAACGAGACCTCGAACGTCTCGTCGGAGGCGGCCGCGGGCCGGTGGAAGGTGCCACTCACGACGGCCTCGCTCAGCACGGCCGAGTCGCGGTACGTCGAACGGTACTCACGGCGGAGCCCCCAGAACCGCGGTGGGATCGCGCGGCTCGCCGCGTACTCGTCGTTCGGGAGACCGTTGATCGCGGCGATCCGCATCACGACGATCGGCGTGGACGAGACGACTTCGGCGCCGCCGGCGCGGATGATCGAGTCGAGTCCGTCGCGTTGGTCCTCCTGCACGTCGAAGAAGACGAGGTTCCCGCGCGAATTCTCGGCCGTGAGGTCGAACTCCTTGAGCAGGTTCGCCTGGACGAGGATGACGGTCGTCACGAGGAACGAGCCGAAGCCGAGGGCGAGGACGACCGCCCGCGTCTGGCTCGCGGGGCGGTGCAGGTTCGCGACCCCCTGCCGCACGACGTATGGCCATCGGGCCGAGACGAGCCGCCGGGTGAGCGACGAGAGGAGCGCGGCGCTCGCATAGAGCGCAGCGATGCTCACGAAGACGCCGACGGCGTACGCGAGTCCCTGCTGGGTGGACTCCGCGCGGCCGATCGCGAGGAGGAGGACGCTGGCGACCAGGCCGAGGTTCACGATCCAGGTCCAGCTGTCGCGGCGCCGCGAGGCGGCGAGGGCGACGTCGTCGCGACGGATCGCCTGCAGGGGCGAGACGCGCCGCAGCGCGAGCAGGGGCCGGAGCGCGAAGACCACCGCCACCCAGACGCCGATCGCGAGACCGAGCGCGATCGCCCGCGGCGCGAGCGCCACCTGGACGTCCACCGGGAGGAAGTCCCCCATCACCTGCGGCAGCGCGAACTGGATCACGATCCCGATCCCGACGCCGGCCAGCGCGCCGACGAAGCCCATCGCCGCGGCCTGCACGAGGTAGATCGTCAACACCTGCGCGCTGGAGGCGCCGAGGCACCGGAGCACGGCGACGGTGTCGATCTTCCGATGCACGAACGCGTTGACGCCGCTGGCGACGCCGATGCCGCCGAGGAGGAGCGCGATCAGGCCCACGACGCCGAGGAACCGCGCGAGCTGGGTGATGGACTCCGTCAGGTCGATCTCGTTCTCGACCGAGGTGCGGACGCGGATGTTCGCGGCCTCGAAGCGGGGCCGCAGCGGCGCGACCCACATCGGCGCCGGCGTCCCCTCGGGGAGCCTCAGCACCGCCTCGTACTCGGCGCGGGCGCCGAACCCGAGGAGTTGCGTCTCCGGCACATAGCGTTCGGGGAGGAAGATCCGCGGGCCGATCGTCGCCGCGATCCCGGGGTCGCCGGGGACGTTCACCAGCGACGCACGGATCACGAAGCGGGCGAGGCCGATGACGAGCGTGTCGCCCACCTGCGCGTCGAGCGAGATGAGCAGCGACGGGTCCACGTAGGCGTTCGGGCCGTCCTGCAGGGCGCGCCACTCGTCGTCGGGCGCCGTCTCGACGACGCCGTAGAACGGATACCCCGGCCCGACGGCGCGCACCTGCGCCAGCCGCGTCGCGCCGGAGCGCGAGACCGTCGCCATCGAGGCGAAGCTCACGACCTTCGCCGACGGGAAGCCGGCGGTGGCGAGCGAGTCGAGGAGCGAGTCCACCGGCGGCGTGAAGCCGTTCCGCGCGCGGAGGTTGATGTCGCCGCCGAGGAGGGCGCGGGACTGCTCGCGGATGGAATCCTGGACGTTCGCCGAGAAGGAGTCGATCGCGACGAGTGCGGCGACGCCGAGGGAGATCGAGCTCATGTAGAGCGCGAGCCGCCGGCGCGCGGTGCGGCTCTCGCGCCAGGCGAGCGCGAGGAGCGTGCCGATGCCGGCGCGCGCCGTCATCGCGAGGGCCGGTCCTCGACGACCGCGCCGTCCTGCAGGCGGATCACGCGCTGCGCATGCTCGGCGAGGCCGAGGTCGTGGGTGACGATGACCACCGTGGCCCCCGACTCCCGGTTCAGCTGGTCCAGCAACGCGACGATCCGCGCGCCGGTGGCGCCATCGAGGTTCCCCGTGGGCTCGTCGGCGAAGAGGATCCGCGGCTGGTTCGCGAAGGCCCGCGCGATCGCGACGCGCTGCTGCTCGCCTCCCGAGAGCTGGCTCGGGAAGTGGTCGCGGCGGTCGCCGAGCCCGACGCGCTCGAGGAGGTCCGCGGCCCTCGCCACGGCGTCGGATTCGCCCCGGAGCTCGAGCGGCACCTGGACGTTCTCGGCCGCGGTGAGGGTCGGGATGAGTTGAAAGCTCTGGAAGATGAACCCAACTTTCTCCCCGCGGAGCCGGGCCCGGGCGTCCTCGTCGAGGCGTGTCAGGTCGGACCCGTCGAGCGTCACCGTCCCGCGCGTGGGGAGGTCGAGTCCTGCGAGCAGCCCGAGGAGCGTGGTCTTGCCGCTCCCCGAGGGACCGACGATCGCCACGAACGCCCCTTGGGGGATCTCGAAGGTCACGTCGCGCAGCACGGCCAGGCGGGTGGTCCCGCTCTGGTACTCCTTGGTCAGGTCCCGAGCAGCGAGCATCTGGATGCGAATGGCGGGAATGGGGCGGGCAGGGTTCCAGGTCGCGGCGCTCATCGGCGCCGTCGTCGCCTGCGGCGGGGACTCCGGGTCCAAGCCGCCCGGCGCCCGATCGGTTCCCGTGGAATCAACCACGGTGGCGGCGGCGCCAGCAATGGCCGGCGCACGGACGCTCATCGTCGGCACCTCCCTCACGGCGGGTCTGGGGATCGACCTCGACTCGGCCTATCCTGCCGTGCTGCAGCGGCTGGCCGACTCGTCGGGGCTCCGCGCGGAGATCCTCGCGGCAGGGGTGTCCGGCGAGACGTCGGCGGGCGCGCTCCGTCGCATCGACTGGCTCCTGCGCGAGCCGGTGGACGTCGTCGTGATCGAGACCGGGGCGAACGACGGCCTGCGCGGGCTCGACCCCGACACCACGCGAGCGAACATCACGCGGCTCATCCGGCGCGTGCGCGAGTTGCGCCCGCAGTCGCGCATCCTCCTCGCGCAGATGGAGGCGCCGCCCAACATCGGCCAGCGCTACACGCGCGCCTTCCACGACCTCTTCCTCAACGTGGCCGCCGAGGAGGCGGTCACGCTGATCCCCTTCTTCCTCGATGGCGTCGCCGGCGTGGACTCGATGGTGCAGGCCGACGGCATCCACCCCAACGAGGCCGGCGCCCGCCGCGCGGCCCGCAACATGTGGCGCACCCTGGCGCCCGTGATACGCGAAGTCCCCGGAGCCCTCCCGCGATGACCACCCCGACGTCCCACGCCGCCGCGCCTGCGGTCGCCCGCGCCGTCCTGCTGCTCCTGCTCGCCACGCCGCTCGCTACGCCGCTCGCCACGCCGCTCGCGGCGCAGGCGACGCGCACCGCGCTCTTCGCCGAGCCGAGCCTCTCGCCGGATGGCGCCGAGATCGCCTTCGTCTCCGGGGGCGACATCTGGATCGGTCCCGCCGCCGGCGGCGACGCGCGCCTCGTGGTCGGGCACAACGCGAATGACTACCGCCCGCGGTTCTCTCCCGACGGCCGCCGCCTCGCGTTCGTCTCCACGCGCAGCGGCAACGGCGACATCTATCTGCTCGACCTCGCGACCGCGGCGCTGAGGCGCCTCTCCTTCGACGACGCCGTCGAGCAGCTCGACGGGTGGTCGCCCGACGGCGAGTGGATCTACTTCTCGACGAACTCGCGGGACATCGCCGGCATGAATGACGTGCACCGGATCCGTGCGGCGGGCGGTACGCCGATGATCGTCGCGGGGGACCGCTACCTCTCGGAGTACTGGGCGGCGGCGTCGCCCGACGGCCGCCGGCTGGCGATCACCGCGCGCGCGACGCAGACCGGCCAGTGGTGGCGGCGCGGCTCGTCGCACATCGACGAGGCCGAGATCTGGACCGTGACGCTCGACGGCGCGCCGCGCTACGCGCGCGTCTCCACGGGTGATCGGCCCGGGAAGGGACGCGACACCTGGCCGATGTGGTCGGCGGACGGGCGGACGATCTACTACATGAGCGACCGCACCGGCGACGAGAACCTCTACGCGCAACCCGTGGAGGGTGGAGCCGCGCGCCAGCTGACGAGCTTCGCCGACGGACGGCTCCTGTGGCCGCAGATCGGTCGCCAGGGGACGACGATCGTGTTCGAGCGGGACTTCCGCATCTGGTCGCTGGACCTCGCGACCAACCAGTCGCGCGCGCTCGACTTCACGCTCCGCGGCGCGCCGACCACTCCCGTCGCCGAGCGGCTCTCCCTCACGAGCGGCGTGCAGTCGTTCGCGCTCTCCCCCGACGCGCGCAAGCTGGCCCTGGTCGTGCGCGGTGAGGTGTTCGCCGCCGACGCGCGGACCGGCGGCAACGCCATCCGCGTCACCACGAGCGTCACTCCCGAGGGGATGCTGGCCTGGGCGCCGGACTCCCGCCGCCTCGCGTACACGGCCTTCCGCGAGGGGCGCGGGCGGATCCACCTCTATGATTTCGCATCGCGCGCCGAGCGCGCGCTGACCGCGGGCGGTGACGACATCAGCCCGCAGTGGTCACCCGACGGCCGCTCGATCGCGTTCATCCGTGGCGGGAACGAGATCCGCGTGGTGGACGCCGAGAGTGGCGCCGAGCGCCTCGTCGCGCGCGGGACGCAGCTGGGGAACATCCCGTTCGTCCCCGAGCGGAACCTCGCGTGGTCGCCCGACGGCTCACACCTCGCGTTCCTCGGCGTCGGCGACCGCGGTTTCATGAACGCGTACGTGGTGCCGGCGGCGGGCGGGACGCCGCAGCAGGTCAGCTTCCTCGCCAACGCCTTCGGCGGGACCATCGCGTGGAGCACCGACGCCCGGTCGCTCTATTTCGACAACGCGCAGCGGACGGAGGACACGCAGGTGATCCGCGTGGACCTCGTGCCGCGCGCGCCGGTGTTCCGCGAGAGCCGGTTCGAGGCGCTGTTCCCGGCGGAGTCGAGCGCCGTGCGTGATGCCGCGCGCGCCGCCACTCCCCCGGGTCGCGGTGCACCGGCCGGGAACCAATCCGGCGCGCAGCCGGCGGCGCGCAGCGGCGCGACGGCCGCGCCCGCGGTGCGGATCGAACTCGAGGGGCTGCGGCGCCGCGCGACCTCGCTCCCGCTCGACCTCAACGCCGGCGGCGTGCACATCAGCCCCGACGGGAAGACGCTCGCGTTCGTCGGGAATGCCGCCGGACAGACCCAGATCTGGACCTGGCCGATCGACCTCGAGGCCACGGATCCGCCGCAGTTGCGGCAGGTGACGTCGAATGCCGGTGGGAAGGGGAACCTGCGGTGGTCGCCCGATTCGCGCGAGCTCTGGTACCTGAGCGGTGGGCGCGTGAACGTGATCGGCGTCGAGAACCGACAGGTGCGGTCGGTCAACATCACGGCCGAACTCGACAGCGACTTCCGCGGTGAGTCGGAGGAGGTGTTCCGCCAGGTCTGGAGCTGGACGCGCGACAACTTCTACGACCCCGACATGCACGACGTGGACTGGGAGGCGGTGCGCGCGCGGTACGCGCCGGTCGTCGCGGCGTCGCGCACGAGTGATGAGATGCGTCGGGCGCTCGGACTGATGATCGGCGAGCTCAACGCGTCGCACTCGGGGATCGGCGGCCCCAACGCGCAGGGTCCGAGCACCGGGCGTCTCGGGGTGTTCCTCGACCGCGCCGCGTACGAGCGCGATGGGACATTCCGGATCGCGGAGATCATCCCCGACGGCCCGGTGGCGCTCGCGCAGGCGCCTGGAGCGGCTCGCCCGGGTGCGGCGACGCCGGGCGTGGAGGTCGGCGACCGGCTGCTGGCGGTGGAGGGCGTCGCGCTCACCGCGCGCACGAACCTCGACTCGCTGCTGTCGTTCACCACCGGCAACCGCGTCACGCTCCGGATCGCCACCGGGAACGCCGCGCCGCGCGAGGTCGCCGTGATGCCGATCTCGACGAACGCCGAGAAGGGGCTCCTCTACCGGGCGTGGGTCGAGTCCCGTCGCGCCTACGTCGCCCGCGTCTCCAACGGCGCCCTCGGGTACGTCCACATGCTCGACATGGGGCAGGGTTCGCTCGACCAGCTCTACGTGGACCTCGATGCCGAGAACCACGGGCGGCAGGGCGTGGTGATCGACATCCGCAACAACAACGGCGGGTTCGTGAACGCCTACGCCCTCGACGTCTTCAGCCGCCGGCCGTACCTGACGATGGAGCGGCGCGGGAGTGTCGAGGTGCCGGCGCGCCTGCAGCTCGGGCAGCGTGCGTTCGAGAAGCCGACGGTGCTCGTGACGAACCAGCACTCGTTGAGCGACGCCGAGGACTTCACCGAGGGGTACCGGGCGATGGGGCTCGGGCCGGTCGTGGGAGAGCCGACGTCGGGGTGGATCATCTACACGTCGAACTTCACGCTCTTCGAGGGGACGACGCTGCGGATGCCGTTCATCCGGATCCGGGACGCCGCGGGGGAGGACATGGAACTGGTGCCGCGGCCGGTGGACGTCCGGGTGGACCGCCCGGTGGGGGAGTGGTACGGCGGGCGCGACGTGCAGCTCGACCGGGCGGTGGAGGTGCTGATGCAGCGCTTGCGGGGCGGGAGGTAGGGTGGCGCGATCCGCTTCCGGTTGACCCTAGGTCGCTGACCGGCTAAACTTAGTGGCTGTCTTGGTTTAGCCCCTGTTTACCGTCTTTCCGACCGACCAATGGCGTTCCCGGCCACCCAGATCCGCCGCGGGATGGTGATCGTCTTCGAAGGCGCTCCCTGCCGCATCATCGAGTTCCGGCATCACACGCCGGGGAACCTGCGCGCGATGGTGCAGGCCAAGCTCAAGAACCTGCTCTCGGGCAACAGCTTCGAGCACCGCTTCCGCGCCGACGACTCCATCGAGAAGGCGGACATGGAGACGCACGAGCTGCAGTTCCTGTACAAGGGCGGCGACTCGTACCACTTCATGAACACCGAGAACTTCGAGCAGCTCGAGATGGACGAGGAGGCGCTCGGCGACAACGCCCCGTGGCTGCAGGACAACATGATGGTGGTGGCCGAGTTCTATAACGGGAAGCCGATGTCGCTGCAGCTGCCGCAGTTCGTGAACCTCTCGATCAAGGACACGGCGCCGGTGATGAAGACGGCGACGAAGACCGCGAGCACGAAGCCGGCGCTCCTGGAGAACGGGGTGACGGTGAACGTGCCCGAGTTCATCGGCGCCGGCGAGCGGATCCGGGTGAATCCGAGCACCGGCGAGTACATGGATCGCGCGAAGGACTGATCGGAGTCGGAAGGCGGACGGGGCGCGGTTGATTGGGTCGGGCGGGGCCACTAGTTTTTGAGACTCCCGGGCGGGACGCCGGGCAATGGTGGATGTAGCTCAGCCGGTTAGAGCATCGGATTGTGGTTCCGAGGGTCGCGGGTTCGAATCCCGTCATCCACCCTTAGAACGACAGGTGGTAGGTGGAAGGAGGAGGGGGGCGCCGACGTCTGCGATGACTCCGGCGCGGCGCAGTTCCCGCCGCGCCCCATCCACCTTCCTCCGGCCTTGAAGGTCCGTAGCTCAATTGGTAGAGCACCGGTCTCCAAAACCGGCGGTTGGGGGTT
>CAZYUL010000100.1:0-9610 GCA_964650715.1 uncultured Gemmatimonas sp.
GTGGAGAGGATGTGCACCCCCTCGGGATCGACGTCCCCCGCGCTCACGGCCTCGACGACGCTCGTCGCGCAGCCGCACTCGGGATGGATCAGGAACTCGGCCTCGGGATGCAGCTTCCGCTGGAGCCGGATGTTCTCGGGATCGATGCCGGCGTGCACGTGGCACTCGCCCATCCAGACGTGGATGTTCTCACGGCCCGTCACCCGCCGGACGTGGGCGCCGAGGAACATGTCGGGAAGGAAGAGGATCTCCCGGTCGGCGGGAACGGCGTTGATGACCTCCACCGCATTTCCCGAGGTGCAGCAGTAGTCCGACTCGGCCTTCACCGCCGCGGTCGTGTTCACGTACGAGACCACGATCGCGCCGGGATGTTCCGCCTTCCACGCCCGGAGCTGGTCGGCATCGATCGTCGCGGCGAGCGAACACCCCGCGGCGAGATCCGGCAGGAGGACCGTCTTGTCCGGCGAGAGGATCGCGGCGGTCTCGGCCATGAAGTGGACGCCGCAGAAGACGATCACCTCGGCGTCGGTCGCCGCGGCCTCGCGGGAGAGCCCGAGCGAGTCCCCCACGTAGTCGGCGACATCCTGGACCTCGGGTCGCTCGTAGTTGTGGGCGAGGATCACCGCGCGGCGCTCGGCGGCGAGGGCGCGGATCCGGCGTTGGAGTTCCTTGGTCTCGCGGTCGGTGCTGCTGGAGGAAGCCATGCCGGGAATCATATGTGCCGCCCGGTGGAGGAGCGAGGCCGCGCCCGTGGCGCTGGCCGGCCGACGGCGGGTATCGTTCGGGACATGCACACCCACCGGTCCCCCAGCGCGCTCCTCCTCGTCGCGGCGATGCTCGCCACCATGATGGCGGCGACGGCCGCCGACGCCGCGCGTCGGCATACGCGACTCGTCCGGAGCATCCCCGGGCGCGACTCCGTCGTGACCGTCGTGCCGCGGCAGCTCCAGCTCTGGTTCAGCGAACCGATCGAGCTCGCCGTGAGCCGCGTGCGCCTCGCGGGACCCTCGGCCGAGCTGCGTCAGCTCGCGCCCCTCGGCCGCGCGAGCGCCGACGCGAGCGCGCCGGTCACCGCGCCGCTCCCGGATTCGCTGGCGGCGGGGCGCTATACCGTGCACTGGAGCACCGCTTCGAAGGACGGTCACGTCGTGCGCGACTCGTTCGCGTTCACGATCCGGCGTTAGCCGGCGCGGATGACGGCGGCCCTGGTCAACGTCGCCTCGTTCGCCGGGCTCACCGTCGTCATCGGCGCGGTCGTCACCCGCTTCGTCGTCCTCGCGCGGAGCGGACTCACGACGGCGGAGCAGGCGCCCGCTGCGCGTCACGCGGCGCGGGGAGCGGCCCTCGGCGCGATCGCCGTCCTCCTCGCCGCCATCGTCCGGGCCACGCAGATGGCGATCGAGCTCACCGGGCCCGGGGAGCCGTGGTTCCCGATGCTGCGGCTCGTGATCACCGGGACGGCCACCGGGCAGGCCCTCGCGCTCCAGGCGATCTGGGCCGCGGCGGCGGCCCTCGCGTTCTCCTCGGCGCGCGCGGAGCGGGAGCGCGGATGGCGGGCGGGGGCGATCGCCGCCGTCGTGCTCTCCCTCACACCGGGGATGCTCGGCCATCACGCGGCGGCGGAACCTGTGCTCGCCGGGCTGGTCGCCGCCGCCCTGCACGTGCTGGCCGCGGGCGCCTGGATCGGCGGGCTCTTCCATCTCTGGCGCGCGTCGCGCGTGGCGAGCGAGGCGACACTGCTGCGGATGCTCGGCGCCTTTCACGCGGTGGCGATCGGCTCGGTCGCGTTGCTGACGCTCACCGGCCTCGGCCACGTGCTCTCCCTGCTCGGGGACGCATCGGCGCTGACGACGACGCGCTGGGGCCGCCTGTTGACGGTGAAGCTCGCCTTCGTCGCGATCGCGCTCGGCCTGGGATTCCGGCACTGGCGCGGGGCCGAGGCGCGGATCAGGGACGGTGAACGCGGCGCCGTGAGCGCGAGCTTCGCGCGGGAGCTGATCGTCGCCGTCGCGGTGCTCGCGCTGACGGGACTCCTCACCGTCACTGCCGCGCCCGAATAGCTCCGGTCGCCGCGTCGGCGGGCCGGCGGACGTCAGCCGGTGCGCACCGTCCGCGTCACCACTCGATGTGCTTGCCGCGCCACTTGTTCTTCGCGCGCGGGAAGTCGCTGCGGTAGTGTCCACCGCGCGACTCGCGCCGGAGCAGCGCCGAGTCCACGATCAGTTGCGCGGTATCCACCATGTTGAGCTCCTCGGTCATCCCCTCGGTGAGCCGGCCGCGGATGGTGTCGAGGGCCTTCCTGGCGCGACGCAAGCCACGCGCGTCGCGGGTGATCCCGGCGTGGTCCCACATCACCTGGCGGATCTCGTCCGCCGCGACCTGCGCCGCACCGCGGTCACGGAGCGTGGCGACACGCCATGCGCCCACGCGCGGGACGCGCGGCAGGCGGGGTTGGTTCACCGCGTCGCGCGCGACCCGCTCGGCGAAGACGAGTCCCTCGAGCAGCGAGTTCGACGCCAGCCGGTTTGCCCCGTGGACGCCGGTGCGTGAGACCTCGCCGCAGGCGTAGAGCCGCTCGAGCGAGGAGCGGCCGGCGAGGTCGGTGACGATCCCGCCCATCATGTAGTGGGCGGCCGGGGTGACGGGGATCGGTTCGCGGCGCGGATCGATGCCGCGGGCGATGCAGAGCTGGAGGATGCCGGGGAAGCGTCGCGCGAAGGTGCGCCCGAGCCGCCGGGCGTCCAGGAGGACGCGACGGCCCTCCTGCTGCTCGGCGAAGATCTCGCGGGCCACGATGTCGCGCGGGGCGAGTTCGGCGAGCCGGTGGCGCTTCGGCATGAAACGCTCACCGCGGTCGTTGACGAGGACCGCGCCCTCGCCGCGCACCGCCTCGGAGATCAGCGCGAGCGGGTTCTCCGGCGTGTCGAGGGCGGTCGGGTGGAACTGCACGAACTCCATGTCGGCGAGGCGCGCGCCGGCGCGGTGCGCGATGGCGTAGCCGTCCCCCGTCGCGACGAGGGGATTCGTCGTGTGACGGTAGAGCTGGCCGCATCCGCCCGTCGCGAGGATCGTCGCGTCGGCGACGATCTCGACGGCCCGTCCGCCCACGTTGGCCCGCACGCCGCAGCAGCGACCGTTGGCCACGATCAGGTCGAGCGCGCGCGCCGTCTCGAGCACACGGATGTTCGCCCGTTCCGTCACCCGCGCGATCAGCGCCCGCGCGACCTCGGCACCGGTCTGGTCCCCCTTGGCGTGGACGATCCGCTTGCGCGAGTGCGCCGCCTCCCGGCCGAGCGTGAAGCGACCCGAGGGGTCGGTATCGAACTGCGCCCCGGCCGAGGCGAGTTCGCGGACCCGATCCGGCCCCTCGGCGACGAGGACCTCGACCGCGGCGGCATCGCAGAGTGCGGCCCCGGCGGCGAGGGTGTCGATCCGGTGGAGTTCGGTCGAGTCGCCGGCTCCGAGCGCGGCGGCGATCCCACCCTGGGCATAGGCGGTGGCCGAGTCCTTCAGGGTCCGCTTCGTCATCACGACGACGTCGCCGTGGTCGGAGGCGCGCCACGCGGTGTGCAGACCGGCGACGCCTGAGCCGATGACCAGGAAGCGGGCACGGAGACGTTCGGGCATGGCTGGAATCAACGGATGGGTCCTGACGTCCGCGAGTGGCGGCCGGTGGCGCCGGACAGCGTCGGGTGGCGTCGGGTGGCGTCGGGTGGCGTCGGGTGGCGAGGCGCCTGTACCTTCTCGCGATGCTGACCACCCCCCTGATCCCGCAGGTCCAGACGGCGGCGGAACGACTCGCTGCCGCGCGCGAGGGACTCGACCTCTCGATCGCCGACCGCGCGGTCGGCCTGGTCGGCATCGCGACGATGATCGCGCTCGCCTACCTGCTGTCGTACGACCGCAAGCGGATCAACTGGCGCCTGGTCGCGTCGGGGATCGGACTGCAGATGCTCTTCGGCGTGCTGGTCCTCAAGACAGACGCCGGGCGGGCGATCTTCGCGCGGATCGGGGACCTCATCACCCGCCTGCTGGGGTTCCAGGAGCAGGGGGCGCGATTCGTGTTCGGCAACCTCGTGCAGTCGTCGGTGCCAGTGACGGGCGAGGGCTCGACGGCGACGATGGCCGCGCAGACCGGGGCCTACTTCGCGTTCAACGTCCTGCCGACGATCATCTTCTTCTCGGCGCTGATGTCGGTGCTGTACTACCTCGGCATCATGCAGCTGCTCGTGAAGGGACTCGCGATCGTGATGCAGAGGACCCTCCGCACCTCCGGCGCCGAGACGCTCTCGGCGTCGGGGAACATCTTCCTCGGGCAGACCGAGGCGCCGCTCCTGATCAAGCCGTTCGTCGGGAAGATGACGCGCTCGGAGCTCAACACGGTGATGGTGGGCGGCTTCGCGACGGTCGCGGGCGGTGTGCTCGCCGCGTACGTCGGGATGCTCTCGGGCTTCTTCCCGGGCATCGCCGCCCACCTCCTCGCGGCGAGCGTGATGAATGCCCCGGCCGGCTTGGCGATCTCCAAGATCCTCCTCCCGGAGACGGAGACCCCGCAGACGTCGGCGGGGGTCTCGGCGGCGGATGCCGTGGTGGAGCGACCGCCGAACGTCGGCGGGTGGCGCGCGCGGCTGCTCACCTCCGACACATCGGACAACAGCGTGATCGAGGCCGCGGCGAACGGCGCCGCCCAAGGCGTGCAACTCGCGATCAACGTGGCGGCGATGCTCATGGCATTCGTCGCGCTCGTCGCCCTCCTCAATGCGATGCTCGGGTTCCTCGGCGGGCTCGTCGGGTACGACGCGCTCAGCCTGCAGGGGATCCTCGGCTTCGTCCTGCGTCCGCTCGCGTGGGTGATGGGCGTGCCCTGGGCCGACACCGCCTACGTTGGGAGCCTGATCGGGCTCAAGACGACGCTCAACGAGTTCGTCGCCTACGCGCAGTTCGCCACGGACCTCGGCAGCGCGCAGGTGCTCGAGCCGCGCAGCGCGATCATCCTCACCTATGCGCTGCTCGGATTCGCGAACTTCTCGTCCATCGCGATCCAGATCGGCGGCATCGGTGGTCTCGCCCCCGAGCGGCGGAAGGACATCGCCGCACTCGGGCTCCGCGCGATGGTCGCCGGGAACCTCGCGGCGTTCACGAGTGCCTCGCTGGCGGGGATGCTCGCCTGACCCGGTGCCGGGCTGCCGCGACGGCGGCACTCGACCCCCTCGCGCCGACGTTCCTCAGAACACCCTGAAGGCGAAGTACTTCTTCGGGTCGCGGCGGAAGTCGGCGATCAGGGAACGAAGGTCCACCAGCAGCGAATCGGTGTTCCGGTAGAGGCTCGGGTCGTTCACGAGCAGGCCGAGGGATCCCTCGCCGCGGTCGACCTTGCCGAGGAGTGTGTCGGCCTTGGAGATCACGCCCCGGAGGCTCTGCTCCGCGGTCACGAGCGACTGCGTGAGCGCGTCGAGCCGCTCGCTCGCCACGCGCATGTTGCTGGCCGTGCGCTCGGTCTCGGTGACGATGCGCTGGATCTCCCCGGTCGCGGTGGCGCTGTCCACGCGGCCGATGGTGCGCCGCAGGGCGAGGGACGTCTCGCCCAGTTCGTCGACCCCGTCACGGACGCGCGCCGCGATGGAGTCGAGGTTCCGCGCCTGGGTGCGGACCACGCGGGCCAGGTCGCCGGAGAGCGTATTGAAGTTCCGGATGGACGCGCGGAGCTCGCGGGCGGCGCTGTCGTCGAACGCCGTGCGCACGCGTTCCGAGATGGAGGCGACGTTGCCGGCGATCCCGCCCGCGAGCGTGGTGAGTTGGGCGATATCGGGCAGGACGGCGCCGGCCAGCGCGCCGGCCGGCGCGCCCAACGAATCGTCGAGCTGCGACACCACGTCCAGCAACTGCGGCGCCGCCGCCCTGGCGGTGATCGTCGCCTGCCATTCGCCGAAGAGGGTCGCCGCCTGGAGGAGCACGACGGGGTCGGGCGGCAGTGTGATCCCTTCGTCGAGGTCCATCTCCAGCACCACCCAGCCGTTGTTCGCGAGGGACAGCCCATGCACCCGTCCCGACCGCACGCCGCGGATCACGACGGCGTTCCCGACCTGCATGTTGCCGACGTCGCGGAACCGCGCCGTGACGCCGAGACGTCGCTGGCCGATGTCCGCCTGCTGCAACCAGAGGGTCGTGGCGACCACCCCCACCATCGTGAGGATGATGACCGCGCCGACGATCCAGTCATTCGATCGCTTCTTCATCGCGCTCTCCCGAGAAGCCAGACCATCGCCCAGAAGGCGTCGAGGACGAGGATCATCACCGCCGACTGCACGACGGCGCTCGTCGCCGACGCCCCGACCCCCTGCGCCCCGCCGCGGGCCTTGAGCCCGTTCACACAGCCCAGCAGGGTCACCGCGAACCCGAAACTCGACGCCTTCACCAGACCGTATCGCACGTCGAAGGCGTCGAAGAAGAGACGCACCCCCTTCATGAACTCCGGTGTGCTGAGGTCGAGCAGCAGCAACGAGGCGACCCACCCCGCGCCGAGCCCGACGAACATCGCCATCCCGACGACGACCGGGAACATGATGATGCCCGCCAGCACCCTCGGGACGACGAGGTAGGCGACCGGGTCATACGCCAGCGTCTCGAGGGCGTCCACCTGTTCGGTGACCCGCATCGTGCCGAGCTCGGCCGCGATGTTCGCGCCGACGCGACCGGCGAGCGCGAGCCCGGTGAGGACCGGCGCCAGCTCCATCATGACGGTCTTCTGCACGAGCGTGCCGACGAGGTAGCGTGGCACCGCGCCGGTGAAGCTGTAGCTCGCGAGCAGGGCGAGCACGACCCCTGTGAACAGCGCGATCAGCATGCCGATCGGGAGGGAGTCCACCCCGAGGCGGCGCGCCTGCTCGCTGAGGTTCGGCCACCACGTCCGGACGTCGCGGGTCGAGCGGGCCGCCTCGAGCGCGAGCTTGCCCGCCGCGCCGAACGCCTCCGCCGCCTCGCGCACGACCCGCCCGACGCGCTCGATCATGCTGGGAACATACGCCGCGCGCTGGGGCACCCCCAGAGGGTCCGCCTGACGTTCGTGTCGGGTCGCGCCCGAGGCCTGTCGGGAGCGGTGTTAACTTTCGGCCCGTTTCGCCGATCCGGGGGTCGCCTGGGCAAGCTCGTCGTGCTGATGGTCACCGCGTTCATGGACATGGTGGGTCTCCTCATGGTGATCCCGCTCCTGCCCTTCTACGCGAAGCGATTCGTCGGCCAAGGCCCGCTCTGGAGCAGCCTCGACGCCGTGGGGATGGGGGGCGAGGGCACGGTGATCGCCCTCCTGATCGCCTCGTTCTCGGTGGCGCAACTCGTGAGCGCGCCGATCTGGGGCCGGGTCTCCGACCGCTACGGCCGGCGGCCGGCGCTCCTCGTCGGTCTCGCCGCGAGCGGCATCGCGTTCATCGTCTTCGCGCTGGCTCAGTCGCTCGAACTGCTCTTCCTCTCCCGGATCGTGCAGGGCGCGGGAGGCGGAACGGTGGGGGTGATCCAGGCGTACGTGGCCGATGCCACGGCGCCGAAGGACCGGGCCAAGTCGCTCGGCTGGCTGTCGGCGGCGACGAATGCCGGGGTCGCGATCGGCCCCGTGATCGGCTCCGCGGCGGCGCGGATCGGACCCGCCTGGCCCGGCCTGCTGGCCGCCGGCCTGACCACGATCACGTTCCTCTTCGCCTATCACTACCTCACCGAATCCAACGAACGCGTGGGGGCGAAGACCGGGGAGCATCCCGCGGTGCGGCGCTCGCACGTCGCACTCCAGCGCGTCGTGACCCATCCGGCCGAGCCGGCCTCGCGCCTCATCTACATGTACGCGATCGGCATGGGCGCCTTCACGGGCATGAACGCGATCCTCGCGCTCTTCCTCTTCGAGCGCTTCGGGATCGACGAGCGGAGCATCGGATGGGTCTTCGCGTACATCGGCGTGATCTCGGTCGTCACCCGAGCCCTCGTCCTCGGTCGGGCGGTGGACCGATATCGCGAACCGCGGCTATCGCGCTATGGCCAGACACTGCTGGCCCTCGGGCTCCTCGCCCTGCCCTTCACGACCAACTACACGAGCCTCGCGCTGGCGATCCTCCTCGTGCCGCTCGGCACCGCGTTCACCTTCCCCTGCGTGACCGGGATGCTCTCGCAGGTGATCCCCAACCACGAGCGAGGGCTCTACATGGGCGTGCAGCAGAGCTTCGGCGGCGTCGCGCGGATCGCCGGGCCACTGTGGGCGGGGTTCGCCTTCGACCACCTCGGGCGCGGCGTGCCGTTCTACACGGGTGCGGTGTTGGCGGGAGCGACGATCCTGCTCGGCGTCGGGATCGAGAAGCACATCCCCTCGGCGACGCCCTGAGCGCGCATCGCACCGCCGCGCGGCGCGACCCTCAGCGCGACGTCCCGGCCCCCTGCCCGGCGTCGCGGCGCTCCGCCCGCAGGCGCTCGAATTCCGCGGTCCGCCCCGTGGTCGCCGGGTGCCGCGACATCTCGAGGTCCTCGGTCTCGGTGATCAGGCGGACCCCACGCTGGAACGAGACGTAGTTGTAGGCCCACTCGAGCAGCACGCCGAGCCGGTTGCGGAAGCCGACGAGGTACATGATGTGCAGGAAGAGCCAGAACACCCACGCGGGGAACCCGCCGATCCGCAGCTTCCCCTCGAGGAACGATGCCACGGCCTTGTTGCGGCCGATCGTGGCGAGGTCCCCCTTGTTCACGTAGTGGAACGGGCGCATCGGACGCGCCTCGAGCTGCGCGAGGATGTTGCGGGCCGCGTGCGCCCCCATCTGCATCGCCGCCGGCGCGACGCCGGGCACCAGCCGACCGTCGTCGCGCGCGATCGCGGCGAGATCCCCGATCGCGAACACGCGCGGATCGCCGGGCAGCGTGAGGTCGCGCTCGACCAGCACCCGGCCGACCGGGTCGAGCGGGACGCCCAGCGTCCGCGCGAGGGGAGAGGCGACATTGCCCGCCGCCCAGAAGACCGACTGCGACCGGATCCGCTCGGCCCCGAGCGACACGCCGTCCTCGTCGATCCCCGTGACCTTCTCCCCGAGGCGCACCTCGACGCCGAGCTGCGCGAGGTCGTGCCGCGCGCGCTCCGAGAGCTGTGGGGGCATCGCCGGCAGCAGCCGCGGTCCCGCCTCGACGAGGATCACCCGCACCTGCGCGGTGTCGATGCGGCGGAAGTCCGGTCGGAGCGCGCGGCGGCACATCTCGGGGAGCACCCCCGCCAGCTCCACGCCGGTCGGTCCCCCGCCGACGATCACGAAGGTCATCAGCGCCTGGCGGGCCGCGGGATCCTCCTCCCATTCCGCGCGTTCGAAGGCGAGCAGGAACCGCTTGCGGATGCGACGCGCATCCTCGACGCTCTTGAGTCCCGGCGCCCACTTCTCCCACTCCGGGTGCCCGAAGTAGGCGTGGCGCGCGCCCGTCGAGACGATCAGGTAGTCGTAGTGGATCGGTTCGCTGTCGCCGAGGACACGGACGGCGCGAGCGGTGCGGTCGATACGCTCGACCGCGCCGAGGAGCGTGGTCACGTTCCGCTGTCGCCGGAGGATCCAGCGGATCGGCGCGGTGATGTCGCTCGGCGCCAGCGCCGTCGTCG
>CAZYUL010000101.1:0-9582 GCA_964650715.1 uncultured Gemmatimonas sp.
GTGCCGCCGATCTCGCCCATCATCGCGACCGCCTTGGTCTTCGGGTCCTTCTCGAAGGCCTCGAGGCAGTCGATGAAGTTCGTGCCGTTGATCGGGTCGCCGCCGATCCCGACGCAGGTGGTCTGGCCGATCCCCGCGCGCGTGAGCTGGCACACGACCTCGTACGTGAGCGTCCCTGAGCGCGAGACGACGCCGACCGGCCCCGGCGTGCAGATCCGGCCGGGGATGATCCCGACCTTGGCCTCGCCGGGCGTGATGAGGCCCGGGCAGTTCGGGCCGATGAGTCGCACGCCCCGCTCCTTCACGAACGGGTACACCTTGGTCATGTCGAGGACGGGCACGCCCTCGGTGATGCAGACGACGAGCTGCACGCCGGCCGCGGCGGCCTCCATGATCGCGTCAGCGGCGAACGGCGGGGGCACGTAGATCACGCTCGTGTTCGCCCCGGTGGCCCTCACGGCGTCCATCACCGTGTTGAAGATCGGCACCGAGCCCTCGAACTTCTGGCCTCCCTTGCCGGGCGTGACCCCCGCCACGACCTGGGTGCCGTACTCCATCATCTGCTTCGCGTGGAACGAGCCATCGCGCCCGGTGATGCCCTGCACCAGCAGCTTGGTGTCCTTGTCGACGAAGATGCTCACGCGGCCTTCCCTCCCTTGGCCAGCGCGACCGCCTGCTTCACGGCCTCGTCCATGTCGCTCGACGCCGAGAAGCCGTTCTCCTTGAGGATCCCCATCGCGATCTCCTCGTTCGTCCCGGTCAATCGGATGACGATCGGCACCTTGAGCGGGTTGGCCTTGGTCGCCGTGACGATGCCATTGGCCACGTCATCGGTGCGGGTGATCCCGCCGAAGATGTTGAACAGGATCGCCTTCACGTTGGGATCCGCGGTGATGATCCGCAGCGCGTTCACGACCTTCTCGGGGTTCGACGACCCGCCGATGTCGAGGAAGTTCGCCGGCTCGCCGCCGTAGTACTTCACGAGGTCCATCGTCGCCATCGCGAGGCCGGCACCGTTGACCACGCAGCCGACGTTCCCGTCGAGCTTGATGAAGGTGAGGCTCGCCTTGCGCGCGTCCACCTCGCTCGGCGCCTCGCTGGACTCGTCACGGAGCGCCGCGATCCCGGGAAGCCGGTCGAGTTCGTTGTCGTCGATGACCATCTTGCCGTCCACCGCGACCAGCTCCCCCTGCGGCGTGACGACCAGCGGGTTGATCTCGGCGAGCGAGCATCCGCTCGCCATGAACGCCGCGTAGAGCTTCTGCATGATCTGTGCGGCGCCGCGCGCGAGCTTCACATCCCCGTAGAGGAAGAAGCCCATCCGCATCGCATCGTAGTTCGGCAGGCCGTAGCGCGGGTCCACCGGTACGTAGAGGATCTTGTCGGGCGTCTTCGCCGCGACCTCCTCGATGTCTATGCCGCCGGCCGCCGAGACCATGAACACCGGCTTCTTGGTCGCGCGGTCCACGATGATCCCGACGTACGCCTCGCTCCCGATGTCGGCCGCCACCGTCACGAGCACCTTCTCGACGGTGAGTCCCTTGATCTGCATCCCGAGGATCGCCGTGGCCTTCTCCTTGGCGTCGGCGGGAGTCTTGCAGAACTTGACGCCTCCGGCCTTGCCCCGGCCCCCTGCGTGCACCTGGGCCTTCACCATGACGGCCGTGCCGTACTTCTGCGCGATGGACTCGGCCTGGGCGGGGGTCGTCGCGACCTCACCGGGCGGGATGTTCACGCCATAGCCGCGCAGGATCTCTTTCGCCTGGTATTCGTGGAGGTTCATCGGGGAGTCTAGGACAGGGAACGGACCGCAGGAGCCAGCCGCGCAATCTACTCAGGGACGCTCCGCCTTTCACCCCTGCGACGCGATTCCTCCCTCACCCCTCACCCCTCCTCCCTCACCGCTTCCCCTCGCTCTTCCCTCCTCGCTCTTCGCTCCTCGCCGTCACGGTCTCGCACTGACACTCGGCAGGAAGGTCGGCGCCCTCCTCGCCCGCACCCGCTGCTCGAACGCGAACGCGTACCGCAGCAGCTTGGCATCGCTCCACGCGGTGCCGACCCAGAGCAGTCCCACGGGGAGCCCCGCGACGTCGCCCGCCGGCACGGTGATCGCCGGATACCCCGCCGCACAGGCGCTCACGAAGCTCCCCAGCACCGTGTTGTCCCCGAGCAGGACGTCGGTCAGCCACGGCGGCGACTGCGCGGGCGCGATCAGCGCGTCGCACCGGTGGCGCTGCAGCGTGCCGTCGATCCCCTCGGCGCGCGCCAGCTGCTGCATCAGCTGCAGCGCATTGCGGTACTCGGGGCTCGTGAGGGGGCCGCGGGAGGCCGCGTCCGTGAACGTCTCCTGCCCGAACCAGGCCAGCTCGCGGTCGCTGTGGGCCAGGTTGTACTTGATGAGCTCATCGAGGCTCTTCACCGGCGCCTTGGCCCCGAGGGAGGCGAGGTAGCCGTTCAGCGCCGGCTTGAGCTCGAAGAGCAGCACCTCGGCCGCGAAGCTCCAGAGCGAATCCGACGTCTCGATGTTCGCGTCGTCCACGATCGTCGCACCACAGGCGCGGATCGCCTCGATCGCGCGCTCGGCGACGCGGTCGGCGAGTACGTTCGCGCCGAAGGCGTTGCGCACGACCCCGATCCGCGCGCCGCGCAGCGCGTCGGGGTCGAGGCTCTCCGCGAACCGCGCGTTGGCCGGCCGGCCGGCCGCGCGCGTCGCGGGGTCCCGCGGATCCACGCCGGAGATCACGTCCATCAGGAGCGCGGCGTCGCGCACCGTGCGCGTCATCGGCCCGATCGTGTCCGTGGTGGTCGAGATCGGGATCGTCCCGCTGCGGCTCACCATCCCCACCGTCGGACGCATCCCGACGATCCCGCACATCGAGGCCGGGCTCACGATCGAGCCCATCGTGTCGGTGCCGAGCGCCGCCGCCGCGAGGTTCGCCGAGACCGCCGCTGCGGTGCCTGAGCTCGATCCACCGGCGCTCCGATCCAGCGCGTAGGGGTTCCTCGTGAGCCCGCCGCGTCCGCTCCAGCCGCCGATGGACGAGCGACCGCGGGCGTTCGCCCACTCGCTCATGTTGGCCTTGCCGAGGATGAGCGCGCCGCCAGACCGCAGCCTTTCGACCGCCTGCCCCTCGCTCGGCGCGAACGACTCGGCGAGCGCGAGCGAACCCGCGCTCGTGTGCAGCTTGTCGGTCGTGCCGATGTTGTCCTTGAGGAGGATCGGGATCCCGTGCAGCACCGAGCGAGCCCCCTTCTCCCGTCGCTCGGCGTCGAGAGTGTCGGCGATCGCCCGCGCGTCGGGATTCACCTCGAGCACGGAGTTGATCGCCGGGCCGCGGCGGTCGATCCGCTCGATGGCCTCGAGGTAGACATCCACGACGGCGCGCGCGGTCGTCCGCCCGCTCGCCATCGAACTCGCAAGCTCGCCGATCGTGACTTCGTCCAGCTCGGAGACGCTCGTGAGGGGCCCCCGCGCGGGCGAGGTGGGCGCGGCGTCGCCGGCGACCGTCGAGGGCGCCTCAACCGGAGTTCCCTGCGCCATCAGGGCAGGCGCCATCGCGAGGACGGCGGCTTTCTCGACGAAGCTTCGCCGGTCGAGCATCGGGGCGGCGGAGGGGGACTTCGGAGCGCTCACGATCGTTGTACGCCATTGCGCCACAAAACGTTCGACCCGCCCGGCGTACCTAACGCGGCAGCCGTCCGAGCAGCTGTCCCAAGGCCGCCCAGGCCTCGCCGAACGCCCGCCAGTCGCCACTCCGGAGGGCCGCGCTCATCTGGTCGTAGAGCACCGCCGCCCGGGCGCGGAGCAGATCCCCCGGGAGGGCTCCCGTCGGCCCTTCCTCGCGCGCGCCGAGCGCGGCCGCCACGCTCCGCCCAACGCGCGCACGGCCGTCCATGAGCACCGCCACGCCGGCCAGCCGCGGAGCCTGGTCAGCGGGCCATTCGTAGTACGCCTGGACGAACGCGATCCCCGTCCCGACCGGGACCGCCTGCACGCGGCCCCGCCGCGAGTTCGGTAGCGAACGGCCCACGCCGGCGCTGTCGGCGGCGGCCTGCAGCCGCTCGAGTACCGCCGTCCACCTGAGCGCCCCCTCCACCGGGTGGAACTCGGTCCGCGCGGCGGCGCCCCCGCGCGAGACCAGCAGGCCGATCACATGGTCGTCGCCATCCATCACGGGACCCGCCCACGCCGTGACACCGAGCGAGTCGAGCTGGAAGAACGCCGCCGCACCCACCGCGAGGTCGGCGTCCGCGTCGTCCACCCGGGCGAGCACCCGCGCGCTGAGCGTGTCGCCGGTGAAGCCGGTCCGCGCGAGCGCGGCCGCCTGCACCATCGCCCAGTCCACGAGCGGCGGGAACGCGGTATGGAGCCACGCCGGCGCCTCTACGCGCGTGGCGAACACCCGCGGGAAGACCCGCATCCACGACTGCATCACCGGGTCCGGACGCGCCGTCGCGTAGAGGCGCACCTCGCCGGTCTGCGCCTGCACCACCGCGGTGGCCGCGTGCCGCACATAGTGCGTCCGCCGCCCCTCGAACTGGATCCGCTCGGCCAGCGGGTACTCCGCGGCCGCGACGAACAGTTCGCCGACCCAGTAGAGCGAATCACCGCGGACCAACGGTGTGATCGTGGGCCCGAGTTCGAGGAAGGGCACGAGCGCCCTGAGGCGCTCGCGCACGTCGCGCCGGATCATCAGGCGCGGCCGCATCCCCGGCGACTCGGCGGCGAGGAGCCGGGGGTTCTGCAGGCTCCACGCGAGCCCCACGCGCTGCAGCGTCGTCTCGAACCGCGGGGCCGCCAGCCGCCCGGTCGTGTCGGCG
This sequence comes from uncultured Gemmatimonas sp., assembly GCA_964650715.1. Classification (GTDB taxonomy): domain Bacteria; phylum Gemmatimonadota; class Gemmatimonadetes; order Gemmatimonadales; family Gemmatimonadaceae; genus Pseudogemmatithrix. The sequence continues at coordinate 4,822 of CAZYUL010000101.1, forward strand.
ACGAGCGCATAGCGACCGCCCCCCGGCTCGACCAGGATGCTCGCGATCCCCGTCCCGGCCCCACTAGGCACCTCGACCGGCGCCCCCCGCGCGTCGGTTCCCGGCGCGTGCACGCGGTCGAGCGGCCAGCGGGCGCCGGCCGGCGCGTCCTCCGGCGCCTCGCGGAGCAGCACCGCCTCGAGCCCGGCCGGCCCCCCGCTCCAGGCGAGCGCGGCGACATCGGTCCCGCGGCGCTCGAAGGAGATCGCGCGGGTCAGCGCCACCGGGTCCCAGCTGCTCACGCGGCGTGGCATCGCGCGGACGTCCAGCACTTGCACCGCCAGCGTCTCGGGGCTCGCGATCTGGTCCACCGCGTAGGCGCGACGGGTGAAGAGCGCCTGCGTCGCGCGGTAGGGCCGCTCCCTCGCCGCGACGCGCTCCGGCGCCGCGTCGCCGCCGAAGAGCGCCGGCAGCACGAGGCGGAGCACCGGGCCCGCCACCACCAGCGCCGAGGCGAGCACGAACGCCATCCGCACGAGCCCGCGCCAGGTCGCCAGCGCGAAGACCACTGCCAGCGGGAGCGCGAGGAACGAGATCACCGCGAGGTACGGCAGGAGCACGCGGTGGTCGAACGATGTGAACGCGGACGGCGCCTCGAAGAGCGAGGTCGCGGAGCCCCCCTCGGTGATCAGCGTGAAGCGGTCGAGCCGCCATTCCCATGCCACGAGGCCGATCGCGACCGCGCCGAGGATCCCCAGGTGCCGGCGCACCCACGCCGACACGTAGAGCCCGTTCGCGTCCCACCGCACGCTCGGCGTCACCGCGTAGAGCGCCACGACGACGAGCACGACGACCAGCACGAGCACCGAGAGCATCGCGTTCCACGCCCGCTCGAAGGGGAGCCAGTGCACGTAGAAGGCGAGGTCGCGGTCGAGGTACGGGTCGAACTCGCCGAACCGGGTGTCGGCGAACGCCATCCGCGCCACACTCCAGTCCTGGTCCACGAGCGCGAAGAGGAGCGCGACCAGCAGCGACCCGGCGAGCGCGAAGACGGTGAGGCGCTCGGGCGGCACCGCCTCCGTGAAGTCCACGCCCCCCACGCTCCGCGGCAGCGCGAGCGACACGATGGACTGCCGCACCGCGAACAGGTTGGCGAAGGTGAAGCCGAAGACGATGAGCGCGATCGCGAGGCGCTGCGCGGCCCCGACCGTCACTGCGGTGCGCCAGACGGCGTCGGCGCCGAGAGCGTGGAAGAACGCCCAGTCCCCGTAGAGGCCGGCGAGCCAGCGGCCCCCGAGGAGGGCGAGCGCGAGGCCAGCGAGGACCCAAAGGATCCCCCGCCGCGCGGTCATCTCAGTGCCCCGCGCCCGCCCCCACGCGGACGCCCTGTCGCTCGAGCCACCCCTCCACCTCCGAGCGCAACTCGCCGAGCCGCCGCTCGCTGTCGGCCTCGAACCGCAGCACGAGGATCGGCTGCGTGTTCGAGCTCCGGATCAGCCCCCAGCCCCCGTCGAACAGGATCCGCACACCGTCCACGTCCGACACCTTGTACTTGGAGCGGAAGTGCGCAAGCGCGTCCCGCACGATCGCCTCCTTCCGCTCGTCGGGGCAATCCACGCGCAGCTCCGGCGTGGAGACGAACCGCGGCACGTCCGCCAGGAGGTCCTTCACCGGCCGCCCCGCGTCGGCGATGATCCGCAGCACGCGGGCCGCCGCGTACAGCGCGTCATCATGTCCGTAGAACCCCTCGCTGAAGAACATGTGCCCCGACATCTCCCCCGCGAGCGGGGCCTTCAGCGCCTTCATCTTGTCCTTGATCAGTGAGTGCCCCGTCTTCCACATCACCGGTTCGCCACCGGCCTTGGCGATCCCGTCGGCCAGTGCCTGCGAGCACTTCACGTCGAAGATGATCGGCTGCCCCTTCCCCGTTCGCGCGAGCACGTCGCGGGCGTAGAGCAGGAGGAGGTAGTCCCCCCAGATGATCGTCCCGTCGCCGTCCACGATCCCGATCCGGTCGGCATCGCCGTCGAACCCGATCCCGATCCCGCTCCCCGTCTCGCGCACCGCGCGGATGAGGTCCTGCAGGTTCTCGACGACGGTCGGGTCAGGATGGTGGTTGGGGAACGTCCCGTCGCTCTCGGCGAAGAGCCAGGTCGGCGTGAGCCCGAGGGCCGCGAAGAGCTTGGGCGCGACCACGGCCCCCACGCCGTTGCCACAGTCCACCACGACCTTCATCGCGTCCGGGAGGGGGCCGATCCGCTGGGCGATGTCGGCCACATAGCGGTCAACGATCGCCTCGTGCCGGACCGATCCCTGTCCCGCGGGGAACCGGCCCGCCGCGATGAGGTCGCGGAGCTCGAGGATCCCCGCGCCGTGAAGCGACGCGGTCCCCACGCAGCACTTGAAGCCGTTGTACTCCGGAGGGTTGTGCGAGCCCGTGATCTGGATCCCCGCGACGACCGGCAGGTGATGGAGGCTCCAGTAGAGGAGCGGCGTCGGAACCACGCCGACGTCCACCACGTCCACGCCGCAGGCGGTGAGCCCCTTCACGAGCGCGTCGCGGAGGGCGCTCCCGCTCGGCCGGTTGTCACGTCCCACCGCCACGGCCCCGCTGATCCCCCGTGCCGCGAGGAGCGCGGCGTAGCCTCGCCCGATCCCCTCGGCCGCCTCGAGGGTGAGGTCCTTGCCGTAGATCCCGCGGATGTCGTACTGGCGGAAGATCCCCGGCGCGATCAGGGCTCACCCTCCAGCCGCGCCCGCGGGACCGGCACGCCGGCCGCTGGAGCGACGGGATAGGGGCGGAACGCGCTTTGCGCCGTCAGGCGCGCGAGGCTCGTCGGAACCACGCCGAGCACGAGGATCAGCACCGCCGTCACGGTCAGCACCGCGCGGGTGTACATCCCGACCGGCGGCACCTCGGCCGCGCCCTCGGGCCGCGCCTTCATGAACATCATCCGCACCACCTGCAGGTAGTAGCCCGCGGAGATCACCGAGGTCACGACGATGATCACCGAGATCGCCGTCAGCCGGATCGGCGAGGCGAGGAGCGCCTGCAGGAGGTACCACTTCGCGAAGAAGCCCACGCCCCCGAAGATCGGGAAGCCGAGGAGGGCGAGCAGGTACACCGCCATCGCCGTCGCGAGCCACGGCCGCGTGTGCCAGAGCCCCTCGTACGAGCTCATCGGCGCGTCGGTCTCCCCCGGGCGCTGCAGCGCCGAGACGATGGCGAACGAGCCGAGCGTCGCGAGCGTGTACGCCATCACGTAGAAGGTGAACGCGCCCGAGCCGAGGCTCGAGTTGGCGATCACCGCCGCGAGGAGGTAGCCCGTGTGGACGATGCTCGAGTACGCGAGCATCCGCTTGATGTTGCGCTGGCTGAGGGCGATCACGTTGCCCACCACCATCGTGAGCACGGCGAGCCACCACACCACCTGCGCCCACGCCGCGAAGGTGAAGTAGAACGCCTCGTACCACACCCGCATGAAGGTCGCGAACGCGGCCGCCTTGACCGTCGCCGCCATGAAGCCCGTCACCGGCGTCGGCGCCCCGTCATACACGTCCGGCGCCCACATGTGAAACGGCACCGCCGCCACCTTGAATCCCATCCCTACGAGCATCAGCCCGATCCCGATCAGCAGGATCGGCGGGAAGCTGATCGCGTTCGTGCCGACCGCCATCCGGATGCCGGCCAGCGACGTCGAGCCCGTGGCGCCGTACACCAGGGCGATCCCATAGAGCAGGAACGCCGTGGCGAATGCCCCGAGCAGGAAGTACTTGAGCGAGGCCTCGGCCGAGCGCGCGCTGCGGCGGTTGAGGCCCGCCAGCACGTACACCGCCACCGACATGATCTCGATGCCGAGGAAGATCACCATCAGGTCGCGGCCGGCGGCGAGGATCATCATCCCCGAGGCGGCCAGCAGCACCAGGATGTGCGCGTCGGCCTGGGTGATCCCGTCGCGGGTGTTGTGCTCGACGGCGATCGCGATGGTGCCGAGCGCCCCGAGCAGGATCACGAGGTCCACGGTGAACCGGAACCCGTCCACCGCGATCGGCCCGGGTCCCGCGGTCGCGCCGCTCGTGGCGAGCCGGACCACCGCGGCGATCGTCAGCACCACAAGCCCCATCGCCAGCTGCCCCACGCGACGCTGATGGGCGTCCGAGTCCGGGCGCCACGCGGAGACGAGCATCAGGAGCATCGCCCCGCCCATGAGGACGAGGTCGGGCGCGAGCGCCCGCATCAGTTGCGAGGGGATCGAGAGGTCGAAGGTCATTCGCCGACCCTCGGCGGCGTGATCGTCCCCAGCCGCGCCGCCTCGACCGCGCGCACGAGGCGCTCGGCGGCCGCCTCCGTCTTCTGCAGGGCCGGCTTCGGATAGACGCCGATCCAGAGGATCCCGATCACGAGCGGCGTCAGGAGGCCGATCTCACGCCAGTTGAGGTCCATCCCCTTGAGCGCCTGGTTCTCCGGCTTCACGAGGGGGTTGTAGATGATCCGCTGCACCGCCCAGAGCAGGTACGCGGCGGCGAAGATCACGCTCGTCGCCGCGATCACCGCATGCACCGGCTGGGTGCGGAACGAGCCGACCAGCACGAGGAACTCCCCGATGAAGCCGTTGGTCCCCGGCACGCCGATCGAGCTGAGGGCGACGATCGTGAGGAAGAGCGCGAAGACCGGCATCACCTTGGCGATGCCGCCGAAGTCCTCGAGGAGGCGGGTGTGGCGCCGCTCGTAGATCATCCCGATGAGGAGGAAGAGCGCCCCGGTGGAGATGCCGTGGCTGA
>CAZYUL010000102.1:0-9484 GCA_964650715.1 uncultured Gemmatimonas sp.
AGTGTTACCTATGTTGCCGGACTACTGTGTTACCCATGTCCCCGGCTATTCATCGTGCCGGCTACTACGGAGGCCAAGCGAGACGACTGAGATGCTCAAGGCCATTGTCGTCGATGTCGATGACATACACGTGCCGCACCCCGAACCCGATCACGCGCCTCGTCTGATCGAGGCGAAGCTGTGCCTCCACCCGACCGTCGCGGCCAACGATGTCATAGCGTCTTGATGGCCTGTCCGCCGTCGGCGTGCGTTCGATAAGCAGGCGTCCGTCCGGCATCGGCCACAGAGCGCCGCCGTCGATCTGCGACTTGGGCATCGCGAACGGCGGCACCTCCGCCGGCCAGCCAGACACCTCAGCCGGGTCGGAGGTGGGTGGCCACGTCAGCCTAAGTTGAGCCGCCGCGAGGTACGCGCGCTTCTCTCGATCCGTGAATCGCACCACCTGACCCGAGAGCTCAGGTCCGGGCCGGCAGCGGCCCTCCGGGGAGCACCATTCGACGCGATATGGCTTCGCGCGCGCGATGGCGACCCATCCGTCAGCGAACATCGTCGCCTGGTCAGGTACCTGAAGCCCGAGGCTGAATCTGCGACGCCCCGGTGCGCCACCTGTGGCCGCTCGCTCGGCAGCAGGTTGTGCCTCCATGCCAGCGGCGGCGCTCCACGCCTCGGCTGAGCGCAGTCGCCCAACCGTATCTATGCGCGCGGTCCGACGATCAAGTCGCTGCAGCACCAATGAGTCAATCATCGTCGGCCTTCCCGCTGCGTCTCGGCCGATGGTGACCGCCAAGAGTGTGCCGTGCGCGCTCGAGCCGCTGAGGAGGCCGCGCGGCGCGAACGCACTCACCTGCGGTTCCGCGGGGCCGAGCGTGGCGACAACCTTGTCGCCGTGCAGCACCAGCCAGCGAGCGTTGAATGGTTCCTTGATAAGCGTCGAATCCGAGCCAAGCGCCCATGCTCGCGCGAGTTGTCGGTACTCTCCAGGTCCTTGGCCGGTGCGGCCGATCGCTGTGACGGTCTGACGCGGAAAGTCGGCGATCACGAGCCGCGACTCCTTCTCGTCAGTGATCACCACTCGGCCATCGCCGAGCTCGCGGACGGACGTCACGCGACTGAAGGGATGGGTGAGCCTGGCGCCGGCCCCGTTGAGGAGAAGGGTACGGGAGTCCTGCGCTGCCTGCGCTCCTGCGGAGGTGAACCAGAGAGCGGAGAGCAGGGAGGTCAACGCACACGCTGCGAGTCCGCTGCGCAAACCGATCATCGAGTCTCAATCCTATCGTTCAGGGAGCCGACCTAACGTGTATCATGCCGAACTATATAGCGCGGCGTGGCGCGCACCACGCGCCGATTCTCCACAATTCCTTCCCCTCCCCCTCGCCCCGCAAGTGCCCACCAGACCACGTGTTGGACGGTGGTCATCCTCGGAAGTCCTGCCGAGGCCCGTTGTTATGCAGAACTATATAGCACGGCGCCGAGGACGCAGATAGCGCAGTGGGGAGGTGCGCCGCGGGGCCCAGCCCGCGATTGGTGGCCAAGCGGCTGGGCCCGCACGGTTCATGCACCACGGTCCGCGGCAGAACAATGCTGGCACCGCTCCACCCGTGGCCCGCGTCGAACAAAGCGCAGGAACGTAGTGGCTCCTTACGTCGGCTGGCAGTGGAGCCGCAACAGGCGGCGCCGATCCAGCGCGGTCCCGTCCACCGCCGTTGCCGCTCGGGCCTCGCCCCCTCCCCTATCGCCGGTTCGCCGCGCCTCTCGGCCGCAGCCCGTCGAGCGGACTCCTCACGCCGAGGCCACCTCGATTGAGCACATGCGTGTAGATCATCGTCGTGCTCACGTCTCGGTGCCCAAGGAGCTCCTGCACGGTCCGGATGTCGTACCCGGCCTCGAGCAGGTGGGTCGCGAACGAATGACGGAAGGTGTGGCACGTCACGCGTTGGCTCAGCCCGGCGCGACGCGCGGCGCGGACGACCTCCCCCTGCAGAACGGTCTCATGCAGGTGGTGGCGACGGCGCTCACCAGTCGCCGCATCACGATGCTCGCGCTTGGCCGGGAACACCCACTGCCACTCCCACCGACGCCCTGACTCGGCGCCGAGCTTGCGCCGCAACGCGTCAGGCAGGTGCACGTGTCCCGCCCCACGAGCGACATCACGATCGTGCAGCGCCCGGACGCGCGTCAGATGCGCGTCGAGCTCCCCGATGAGCGCCTCGGGGATCATGGTCCGCCGGTCCGCCCCGCCCTTGCCGTGCCGCACGGTCAACTCACGACGCACCAGATCGAGGTCCTTCACCCGGAGCATGCAGCACTCCATCAATCGCAGGCCGCTGCCGTAGAGCACCGCCGCCATCAGGCGCGGCACGCCGTCGATCGCCTCGATGACGCGCGACGTCCTCGACGGACAGCACGGTCGGCAACCGACGCGGACGCCTGGCGATCAGATGATCCACCGGCGACGCCAGCGGGATCTCGAGAACCTCCTGATAGAGGAACCGGATCGCCGCGAGCGCCTGGTTCTGCGTGCTCGCCGCGACCCCGCCAGCGCTCGCCAGGTGCGTGAGGAAGTCGCGCAGCTCACGCGTGTCGAGGTCGCGGGGATGACGCTTGCCGTGGAAGAGCACATAGCGCCGTACCCATCGCACGTACGCCTCGGACGTGCGCGGACTGTAGTGCTTGGCACGAAGGCGGTCGCGCTAGTCCCCGGTCCGCACGGTCGTCACCGGCTCGAAGAGGAGCACCTCCACTTCCTCATCGGCCACGGGTCGGTGCTCCACCCCGCGCGGGACCACGAGGAACTGGCCCGCCGCGAGTTCCACCACGCGATCCCGGAACTCCATCCGGAAACGCCCGCGATGGACGAGGAACATCTCGTCCTCGTGCTCGTGATGATGCCAGTGGAACGCGCCCTTGAACTTGACCGCCTTCACGTACTGCTCGTTCAACTCGGCGATCACCACCGGCGCCCAGTGCTCGCGGATCGCCGCGAATGCGCGTTCGATCGTCACCGGATCCGGCACCGCGGACGAACGGCGCATCGGACTACGCCCCGGCCCCGTGCCCAGGTGCATCCGGGGCGCGCGCCTCTGACGTCCGCTCGATCCACCACGCCCAGGGCACGATCACCCAACCGATCATCGCGAACCACGCGAGCGAACGCTCATCGGGGGGCGGCGGCGAGTACGGTCCCGTGGCCCACATCACGGTGCTCACCCCGACGAACGACCAGAGCGCCAGATGCCCCTGCGCGCCGCGCGGCCGCCGTGCGCCGAGATACAACACGATCGCCGCCAGCCAGAGCAGCCCCTCGACCGCGTACGTGGCGGGAATGGAGCGCCAGAGCGCGAGCCCGACCACCGTCTCCGAGCCTGGCCAGAGCGGCAGATCGGGAACGTGCGTGACGAGGTCGAGGACCCAGTGACTCACCACGAGCGCCCCGACGAGCGTCGTTCCCCGCGCCCCTACCCCGCGCCAGCGCGCGATCGCCGCGAGGATCGCGGCCCACACGAGCACCATCAGGAGACTGTGGGTCCACGGATAATGCTCGAACGCGAGCGGCGTGAACGCGCTCGCGCCGGGCGCGATCCGCGCGCGCTCGACGCCGAGCACGAGGAAGAATGGCCAGAGCAGGTCTATCAGGTTGGCCGCCACCACGAACCAGACCAGCGACGTCGCGCGGTCCGCGCGACGGGCGGCGAGGGAGACGGCGAGATGGCCGACGAACATCGGGACGCTCCGGGCGGACACGATCGCGGACCGATGAGCGCCCCCCTTCGCAGGCGCAATCGGATTCCACGCGCACAGCTGGACCTTCTAATGTATGCGCTCCGTGCAAGCGTGTGCTTCCGCGACGGAGGACGCTGACACCGGGCCGCGGGCGCGGTCGTATCGGTGGGTGATGGACCGGCGGCCCCACACGGCTGCCAACCATTCGGCGACTACATCTGTCGAACCGTGCGTCACCCCATCGAGGACCTCGCATGTCCGTCCGATCCCGCGCGCTCGGCGCCCTCAGCGCCTGCGTCATCCTTCTCGTCACAGCGACCTCCTCGCTCGGCGCCCAGGCGCTGAACGCCGGCCGCACGAACGGCGGCACGGAGCGCGCCGCGGCCCCCGTCGCGACGGCGGTGCCCACACCGAACGAGATCACGATCGACGGCCGCGCCGACGACGTGATCTGGCAGTCGGCCCCGAGGCACCGCGGCTTCAAGACCTTCGAGCCGACGGTGGACTCGGTCCCGACGCACGAAACGGAGTTCCAGGTCGCCTACGACGCGAAGAACCTCTATGTCTTCGTCCGGATGTTCGACACGGCGCCGGACAGCATCATGCGCGCGCTCTCGCGACGCGACGTGCGCGGCCCCTCGGACCAGATCAAGCTCCTGATCGACTCCTACAACGACAAGCGCTCCGGCTACGAGTTCGCGGTGAACCCCGACGGGGTGAAGCGGGACTACGCGATGTCGAACGACGGCGACGAGGATGAATCGTGGGACGGCATCTGGGACGTCGCCACGATGGTGGATGAGCAGGGCTGGACGGCCGAGTTCCGGATCCCGCTCTCGCAGATGCGCTACGCCCCCGCCGACGAGCACACCTTCGGCTTCGGCATCTGGCGAGACCTCGAGCGGATGCGCGAACGCTCGGCCTGGCCGGTCTGGCGACCGACGGTCCGCGGCCTCTCCTCACAGCTCGGCCAGCTCACCGGACTGCGCGGGCTCACCGCCGCGCGCCGGATCGAGGCGACGCCGTACATCGTCTCGAAGAACCTCCGGCAACCGACATCCGGGAACGCGTTCTCGCGCGGCCAGGAGTTCACGATCGGCGGCGACGTGAAGATCGGGCTCACGTCCAACATCACGCTCGACGCCACGGTGAACCCGGACTTCGGGCAGGTCGAGGCCGACCCGGCGGTGGTGAACCTCACGGCGTTCGAGACCTTCTTCTCGGAGCGACGCCCCTTCTTCGTCGAGGGGAGCGGCTTCTACCAGTTCCCGCTCAACTGCTACATCGTGCAGGACTGCGGGACGAACGAGACGCTCTTCTACTCGCGGCGCATCGGCCGCGCGCCCTCGCTCTCGTTCCTGTACGGCGACGCCAACACGGCGACGGCGACCCCGATCGCCGCCGCCGCCAAGGTGACGGGACAGACGGCGGGCGGCCTCTCGTTCGGCTTCCTCGACGCGGTGACGCAGCGGGTGGGCGGCGCCGGCGGCGCGACGGCCGAGCCGCGCACGAACTATGCGGTCTTCCGCGCGAACCAGGACCTGCGCGACGGCGACGCCGGCGTCTCGCTGATCGCGACCGCCACCAACCGCGCCCTCGATGACGACTCCGAGGACTTCCTGCGCGGCTCGGCGTACAGCGCCGGCGGCACCTTCCGCAGCCGCTTCGGGCAGCGCAACTACGAGCTCTCGGGCCAGCTCGCGGCCACGCACGTGACGGGCACCGCCGACGTGATCGCCGCGACGCAGCAGGCGCCGCAGCGCTACTACCAGCGGCCGGATGACGACCTCGAGTACGATCCCACCCGCACGTCGCTCAGCGGCGTGTCGGCGCACCTGAAGGTCGGCAAGTACGCCGGCGGCATCACCCGCTTCGAGACGAGCCTGATCCACTTCACGCCGGGCTTCGAGACGAACGACATCGGGTTCCTGCGCCGGGCCGACCTCACGAACTTCAGCACCTGGGCGGCGCTCACCTGGCGCGAGCAGAAGTGGATCTACCGCTGGGCCCAGCTCAACGGGAACGTGACCTCGAGCTGGAACAAGGCCGGGACGAACATCGACAACTGGGTGAACGCCAACGGCCATATGGGGCTGCTCAACAACTGGGACGTGCACCTCGGCGGCACGGTGGGCGGCTTCGGACCGCTCGCGAGCGACCGCGAGACGCGCGGCGGACCGGATGTGGGGATCTCGCCCTTCGCCTCGATGTGGGGCGGAGTCAACACCGACAGCCGGAAGCGGGTGCAAGGCGGGGTCTGGTTCAACGCCGGCCGTCGCGACGAGGGTCGCTCGTCGAGCCACGGCTTCGATCCGTACGTGAACTTCCGTCCGTCCAGCCGGGCGACGATCGGGCTCGGGTTCGGCTACTCGGTCTCGACCGGCGACCGCCAGTACGTCGGTACCTTCACCGACGGGGGCGGCACACACTACGCGTTCGCGCGGATCGACCAGACTTTCGTGTCGATGAACGCGCGCGTCAACTACACCGCGACGAGGGACCTGTCGTTCGAGTTCTACGCCGCGCCGTTCATCGCCGAGGGGCGCTACAGCAACGTTCGCGAACTGAGCGCGACGCCGGAGGCGGCGTCCTATGCGGACCGGTACGTCCCCTACACCCCGCCCGTGGGCGAGGAGCCGCAGGACTTCAAGCTGCTCGACCTGCGCGGCAACGCGGTCGTGCGGTGGGAGTACCGGCCGGGCTCGACGCTCTTCGTGGTGTGGCAGCACGGCAAGTCGCGCTACCGCGAGGGGGCATTCGCGGACCAGGCCTGGACGCAGGATTACGGTGACCTGTTCGACCTGCAGGCGGACAACACCTTCCTCGTGAAGATGGCGTACTGGTTCAGCCGCTGAAGAGGGTCGCGGAGCCGGGCCGGACACGACCAAGGCGACGAAGGCGACCAACGCGAAGGCGACGACGGGCGGGGCGCGAGGCGCGGGCAGCCTCGCGCCCCGAACGCCGTGCGCGCCGCTCGCGTATCTTGCACATCCTCTCCTCCAACAACGGGACGATGCTTCCACCTTCCACTCGCCGCGCCGCACTGGCGCTCGCGCTCGTCGCGCTGCCGCTCGGCGCCCAAGCGGGCGCCCAGGCGCGCACCGCGGGCTACCACGACGCCGCCCGGCTCCGCGCCTCACTCGATTCCTTGGCCCGCGCGAACGGCGCGATGGTCACGGTCTCGACCCTCGCGACCTCTCCCGGGAACCGTCCGGTCTCGCTGGTCCGCCTCGGCGACTCCGACGAGAAGCCGGCGCTGCTGATCATCGCCGGCGCGCACGGCCCGCAGCTCGCGTCGAGCGAGGTCGCGCTCCGCGTCACGCGCCTGCTCACCGCGGATCGCGCGCTCTTCGCGAACAACACCGTGTACGTCATCCCGCGCCTCGCGGTGGACGCCTCGGAGACCTTCTTCGCGCCGCTGCGCTGGGAGCGGAAGGGGAACGACGAGCGCTCCGACGACGACCGGGACGGGACCGTGAACGAGGACGGGCCCGACGACCTGAACGGCGACGGGATGATCACGATGATGCGCGTGAGGGTGCCCGCGGGCGGCGAATGGATGCCCGACCCGGTGGACCCGGCGCTCATGCGTCGCGCCGATGCCCTCAAGGGGGAGCGCGGCGAGTACAAGGTGTACGTCGAGGGTCGCGACGACGATGGCGATGGCGAGTACAACGAAGACGTCGCGGGCGGCACCGACCTCTCGCTGAACTTCGCGCACAACTACCAGTTCTTCGCCCAGGGCTCCGGGCTGCACCCCTTCGCCGCCGCAGAGACGCGCGCCGTCGCCGAGTTCGTCGCGACGCGAGCGAACATCGCCGCGGTGTACGTGCTCGGGATGCAGGACAACCTGGTGCGGCCGTGGGAGGGACGTCGCGTCCCCGGGATCGGCGGCAACCCGCAGGGCACGTCGGCCGGCGGACCGCTGACGGCGATCCTCCCCGAGGACGGCCCCTGGTACACCGAAGTGGGTCGCAAGGCGCCCCGTCCGGTGACCGGCCAGGACCCGGTGAGCGCCGCCGAGAACGGCGATCCGCTCTCGTGGGCATACTATCACATGGGTCGGTTCGCCTTCGGCTCCCGCGTCTGGTGGCCGGGACGCGCGCCGGCCGACAGCGGCGCGGGACGGCGCGCCCCGACCCCGGACCCGATCGCCAACGAACGCAACGACTACCGCTGGCTCCGCGCGAACGACCCGTCGGGCCTGGTCGAATGGCGCACGGTGAGCGGCTTCACGATCGACGGCCAGCCGGTCGAGGTCGGTGGCATCGCTCCGGGCGCAAAGCTCAATCCGCCGGCCCCGACGCTCGATTCACTCGCGCGACAGCAGTCTGAGTGGGTGAGGCAACTGGTGGGACTCCTGCCGCGCACCACGCTGGCGGGCCCGGCGCGGGTGGAATCGGTGGGTCCGCGCGTCTGGCGCATCACGGCGACGGTGCAGAACACCGGGTTCCTGCCGACGAACTCCGCCCTCGGCGTCCGCTCGCGGCTGCCGATGCGGGTGAAGGTCGAGCTCGGCCTCTCGGGCACGCAGCAGCTCTCGAGTGGACGGCGGCTCAGCTACATCAATGCCCTCCGCGGCAGCGGCGGGAGCGAGACCTTCGAGTGGATCGTCGTCGGCGATGCCGGCTCGACGGTGCGGCTCGACGTCGGCGCGCCGAACGCGGGGATGGCGAGCGAGACGATCACCCTCAGGGCGCGGTGACCGCTATGACCACCAGACGACTCAGGAAGGGACCTTCGATGGGGACGAGCCCGATGATCACGCGCCGCGGCTGGCGGACGATGCTGGCGGTGACGACGCTGCTCCCCGCCGCGCTCTCGGCGCAGGCGCGGCCGCAGCCCCCGATGCCGACCACGCCGCCGACACCGCGCGCCACGCAGGTGCCCGTCGCCGGCGCGCTCGCTGCCCTCGGCTCGCCGCCGAACCCCAAGGTCGCGGTGCATTGGGACCGCTTCTACGACCACGCCGGGTTGCTCGAGATCGGGCGACGGCTCGCCGCCGCGCACCCCGAGCGGATCCGGCTCGGCACGATCGGCCGCAGCACGCAGGGGCGCGACATGTTCCTGCTCACGGTGACGAACTTCGATTCCGGGAACCCGGACCGGAAGCCGGCGATGTACATCGACGGCAACATCCACTCGAACGAGATCCAGGGCTCGGAGTTCTCGCTCTACACGGCGTGGTACCTCGCCGAGATGGCGGATCGCGTGCCGGCGGTGGACTCCCTGCTCGACCGGTACACGCTGTACATCGTGCCCTCGATCAATCCCGATGCGCGCGACCACTACTTCCACCGCCCGAACACGGCGAGTTCGCCGCGCACCGGCCTCGCGCCGCGCGACAACGACGGCGACGGACGCGTGGACGAGGACAACCTCGACGACCTGAACGGCGACGGCCACATCACGCAGATGCGCCGGCGGAACGTGAACGGACGCTTCAAGGTCTCACCGGAGGACCCGCGCCTGATGATCCCGGTGATGCCGGGAGAGCGTGGCGAGTACGACCTGCTCGGGCAGGAGGGATTCGACAACGACGGCGACGGCTTCGTGAACGAGGACGCCGACGGCGGCTACGACCCCAACCGGAACTGGCCCTGGCGCTGGGCGCCGCAGTACGTGCAGGGGGGATCGGATCCCTATCCCACGTCGCTGGTCGAGACGCGGAACGTGATGGACTTCGTGATCGCGCACCCGAACATCGCGGGGGCGCAGAGCTACCACAACTCCGGCGGCATGCTGCTCCGCGGCCCCGGCGTCC
>CAZYUL010000103.1:0-9409 GCA_964650715.1 uncultured Gemmatimonas sp.
GCTGGCACTACGGCGACTACTACTGGAACGCGTACGCGATGAACCAGTACCTCGCCAACCGCGGGTTCATCGTCCTCGCGGTGAACTACCGGCTCGGCATCGGCTACGGCCACGACTTCCACCGGCCCCCGAAGGCCGGCGCCAACGGCGCGAGCGAGTACATCGACATCAAGGCCGCCGGCGAGTGGCTGCGCACGCAGGCGAGCGTGGATCCCGCGCGGATCGGCGTGTACGGCGGCAGCTACGGCGGCTACCTCACCGCGCTCGCCCTCGCGCGCGACTCGCAGCTCTTCGCCGTCGGCGTGGACATCCACGGCGTCCACGACTTCACCAGCGACGGGGGCAACCGGTTCGGCGCCGGCACCTGGCGCTACGAGCGGAGCGACGCCGACCTGCAGCGGATGGCCGACGTCGCGTGGCAGAGCTCACCGGTCTCGAGCATCGCGACCTGGCGGTCGCCGGTGCTCCTCATCCACGGCGATGACGACCGCAACGTGCGATTCAACCAGACGACCGACCTCGTCCAGCGGCTCCGCGCGCAGGGCGTGGAGTACGAGGAGATCGTGATCCCCGACGACACCCATCATTTCATGCGCCACGAGAACCAGAAGCGGGTGAATGCCGCGATCGCCGAGTACTTCGAGCGCAAGCTGAGGCCGCGGCAATGAGGCGCGCCCTCCTCGTCGTCGCCGCGGCGGCGGTCACGGTGGCGGTGACCGCGGCGCCGACCGCCGGCGCGCAGACCCAGCTCGTCGTCCTCGGCACCGGGAACCCCAATGCCGATCCCGAGCGCAGCGGACCCGCGCTCGCGGTGGTGCGGGGCGAGCGGAGCTACCTCGTGGATGCGGGTCCCGGCGTCGTCCGCCGCGCCGCCGCGGCCGCGCGGGCGCACGAGATCGCCGCGCTCACCCCGAGGAACCTGCGCGTCCTCTTCCTCACCCATCTCCACTCGGATCACACGATCGGGCTCGCCGACGTCATCCTCTCGCCGTGGGTGCTCGAGCGCGACGTGCCGCTCGAGGTGTACGGCCCGCCGGGGACGAAGGCGATGGTGGATCACCTGCTGGCCGCCTACCAGGCCGACATCCGCAACCGCCTCGATGGGCTCGAGCCGGCCAACGAGGAGGGGTGGAAGGTGAACGTGCACGAGATCTCCGCACCCGGGCAGATCCTCGACGACGGCAACGTCCGCGTCCGCGCCTTCGCCGTCCCGCACGGGGACTGGGAGGTGAGCTACGGATACCGGTTCGACTCGCCGGAGCGCTCGATCGTGATCTCCGGCGACACGCGCGCGAGCGACGCGGTCGTGACCGCCTGCAACGGGTGCGACCTGCTGGTGCACGAGGTGTACTCGGCGGATCGGTTCAAGACGCGGCCCGTGGAGTGGCAGCGCTACCACGCCCGCGCGCACACGAGCACCGACGAGCTCGCCGCGCTCGCGCGCCGCGCGGCGCCGAAGGCCCTGGTGCTCTACCACCAGCTCTACTGGGGCACCGACGACGCCGGGCTCCTGGCCGAGATGGTGCGCGCCGGATACGCCGGGCCGCTCTTCTCCGCGCGCGACATGGTCGTTTACTGACACATCACGGGAGGTTCTGCCTTGCGGCCCGTCCGGTCGCGAGGCAAGCTCTCCCGATGCGAGCCCCCACCCCCTTCCTCGCGCTGGTCGTGGCCGGCGCCGCCGTGACGCTCCCGGCGCAGTCGAAGGTCTCGAGCAGGATCCTCGACAACGGACTCCACGTGCTCGTCGCGAGCAATCCCGCGGCGGCATTCGTCACGGTCGAGATGGTCTTCCGCGCCGGCGCCAACGTGCAGCACTCGGCGAAGGACGCCGGGATGGCGCACCTCCTCGAGCACATGCTCTTCCGGCGCGGCGAGTCGGGATCCATCGAGACGGACCTGGGCAAGATCGACGCGTACATGAACGGCTCGACCGACGACGAGACCGTGCGCTACTACTTCACCTTCCCGCCCAAGCACCTCGGCGACGGGATAGACATCATGGCGCGGATGGTCCGCCGGCCCTCGTGGGCCAAGGGCGCGCTCGATGACGAGCGGAGGATCGTGCAGGGGGAACTCGAGCGGCGCGCCTCGGAGCCGGACTTCCACCTCGAGACCGAGTCCAATGCCGCCGTCTGGGGAGAGAACGCCTGGAGCTCGCGGAGTCCCGGCGGCAACGTCGTCACGGTGCAGGGCGCGACGATGGAGCAGGTCAAGGCGATCTACGACCGCTACTACGTGCCGAACAACGCGGCGCTCGTCGTCGCCGGCCCGGTCACCGACACCGATGTCCACGCCTTCGCGACGAAGGCCTTCGGCAACTGGCGCAAGGGCGACGATCCCTTCGCGGCGGGGCTCCCGCCGGCGATCAAGCCCCTCGCGGGCATCCATCGCAAGGTGATCACGGGCGACGTGAAGGACGTGACCTTCCTCGTCCGCTGGCACGGGCCCAGCACCCGCACGCAGCTGAAGGACACGCACGCCGCCGATGTGTTCGCGGGCCTGGTCAACCAACCGGTCTCGCGCGCCAAGCGCCGGCTCGTTGACGCCGGGATCGTGGACGACCTCTCGTTCGGCTACTCGACCAGCCGGGACATCGGCGCCGTCTCGCTCCGCGTGCGCACCTCCGAGGACCGCGCGGCGCAGGCCGCCCGGCTGCTCGGCGAGGAGATCGCCGCGCTCGCCCGCGGGGACTTCTTCACCGAGGAGGACCTGGGCCTCGCCAAGAAGTGGCAGCGCGTGGCGTCGCACTTCCGCACCGAGACCGCCGCCAGCACCGCGAGCTGGCTCTCCGAGTTCTGGAGCACCGCCGGTCCCGGATACTTCGAGGGCTACGAGGAGGCGCTCCAGGCGCAGACCGCGGAGGACGTGAAGCGCTTCGGCCAGGCCTACATCACGGGGAAGCCCTACTCCGTGGTGGTGATGATCCCGCGCTTCTCGCCGCCGGCGCTCAAGGCGTCCGTCGAGCAGGCGATCACCCGCTGGGGGGCCGCGCGATGAACCTCCTCCTCCCGCTCCTCCTCGCCGTCTCGGTGCCGCAGCAGGAGAGCGACACGTCGCTCCTCCAGTACGAGGTCAACGGGCTCCGGGTGATCCACCAGCGGCGGCCCGCGTCGTCCGAAGTCATCTCGATCCAGCTCTACCTCCTCGGCGGCTCGCGCAACGTCAACGCCGAGCAGGCGGGGGTCGAGCAGCTCATCCTCGAGGCCGCGGCCTTCGGCACCGAACGGTTCCCGGGCGACGAGTCGCGCCGCGCCCTCGCGCGCACCGGCGCCGCCCTCGGCGCCTCGGCGTCGTACGACTACTCCGTGTACGAGTTCGATGCCCTCAAGCAGGACTTCGACTCCGCGTGGGTGGTCTTCACCGATCGCCTCATGCGACCGACGCTCGACTCCGCGTCGGTGGAGGTCGTGCGGCAGCGGATGCTCGGCCGCGTCGCGCGCCGGCGGGTCTCGCCGGAGGACTTCGCCTGGTCGCTCGCCGACAGCCTCTCGTACGATGGGCATCCCTACGCCAACCCGCCGGGAGGGACCGAGCGTTCGCTCAAGGCGCTCACGCGCGAGGGGGTCCGGCAGTACCACACGGAGCAGTTCGTCACCTCACGGATGGTGCTGGTGGTCGCGGGAGACCTCTCGCGCGAGCGGATCGAGCGCGCATTGGGCGAGTCGCTCGGCACACTGCCACGCGGCGAGTACAAGTGGGTGCTCCCGGAGCCGGTGACGCCCACCACGCGCAGCCTCGCGGTGGCGGGACGCTCGGTGCGGACCAACTACATCGTCGCGACCGCCTTCGGCCCCGGACGCGGGACGGAGGAGTTCCACGCCTTCCGCTCGGGGATGGGGCTCTTCGGGTCCGTGTTCTCGAACCTGGTCCGCGAGGAGGCGCAGCTCTCGTACGCGGCGGGGGTGAGCGTCGTGGAGAACGGCCTCCCCCTCGCGCGCCTGCACGTCTCGACGACGAACCCCGACTCGGTGATGCGGATCGTGAAGAACATCTTCGACTTCTTCGCCGGGGACGCGCGGATCAACTACCCGCGGGCCTGGATCCGCGAGCAGACCGAGAACGTCCACCGCGGATACCTCGCGGCGATCGAGACCGCCGACGGACAGGGGCACGCGCTCTTCGACGCGTTCCTCTACCAGGGGGATCCGCGGATGGCGGCGCGCGCCGGCGACGTGATGAAGCGCCTCACGATCTTCGACATGCGCCGCGCGATCCGCCGCTACGCGAAGTGCCTCCAGTTCGCGTACGTCGGCGACACGACCTCCGTGCCGCGCGAGGTGATGCTGGGCAAGGATCCCAAGTGCTGACCGGGCGCGTCAGCGCCCGGTCTGCTGCCGCTCCAGGTCGAGCTCGGTGACGTTCGCGCTCCACCGCGTGTCGCCGAGCAGGTGCTTCACGAAGTACTCGGCGCGGAGCCAGAACCAGTACTCCCCCATGTTGCCGTAGCCGTGCCGCTGGCCGGGGAAGATGAAGAAGTCGAACCGCTTGTTCGCCCGGATGAGCGCCTCCGCCATCCGGTAGGTGCCGGCGGGGTGGACGTTGTTGTCTATGTCGCCGGTGGTGAGGAGGAGGCGCCCCTTCAGGTTGCGCGCGAGCTCGGAGTTCTTCTCGATCGAGTACTCGAACGTGACCGAGTCGCCGCGCGTCACCTCCTTCACGCCGTGGTGCTTCTCCGACCAGTTCAGGTTGTAGACGTCGTTCTCGTGGTTCCCTGACGACGAGACCGCGACCTTGAAGAAGTCGGGGTAGACGAGCATCGCCGCGGTGGACATGAAGCCGCCGCCCGAGTGCCCGTAGATGCCGACGCGGTCGAGGTCGAGCCAGCGGTGCCGCATCCCCAGCTGCTCGGCGGCCGTCTTCTTGTCGGCGAGCCCGTAGTCGCGCAGGTCACCGTAGCCGAAGTTGTGGTACCACTTCGAGCGGTCGGGATGGCCGCCGCGGTTCCCCACCGTGATCACCACCATCCCGAACTGCGCCAGCGCGACCTCGTTGGCGCTCGTCACGAACTGCTTGGCGACGGACTCCGTCTGCGGTCCGGGATAGACGTACTCGACGAGCGGGTACGTCCGCGTCGAGTCGAAGTCGAACGGCTTGTACATCACGCCGTAGAGGTCGGTGATCCCGTCGGCGGCCTTCACCGTGAAGGGCTCGGGGAAGCGATAGCCCGCCTCCATCAGCTTGGAGAAGTCGGCGGTCTCGAGGTCCATCACCTTGCGTCCGGTGTTCGCCTCGAGGAGCGCCGAGGCCGGCACCGTGTTCACGCGGGAGAAGTTGTGGACCGCGAACCGGCTCGACTCGCCGAAGCTCGTGCGGTGGTCGAAATCCCCGGGGTTGAGCAGCGTGACCGGTCCGCCGGCGAGCGGCACGCGGTAGGTGTGCTCGTAGTACGGGTCCTCGGCGCGCTCGCGACCGTGCGCGTTGAAGTACACGAAGCCGCGGGTCTCGTCTATGGACTCGATGCCGCCGACGTGCCACGGACCCTCGGTGAGCCGGCCCTTCAGGGTCCCGTCGGCGCCGTACCTATAGATGTGCGCCCAGCCATCGCGTTCCGACCACCAGAGGAGGTCGCCGGAACGGAGGAGCTCGAGCCGCTGGTGCTCGACGTAGGTGTTGAGCCGCTCCTCGATCACCACCCGCACCGTGCCCGTCGCCGCGTCGGCGACGAGGACGTCCACCTTGTGCTGGTCGCGGCTGCGACGCCAGAACCAGACCTCGTTGGAGTTCGGCGAGAGCCAGAGCGTGCGGTTCGGCTCGTCGTCATCCGGGTAGGTGAACTGGCGCGCGGTGAAGGTCCCGATCACCTGGTCCTTGAAGCCGGCCACCTGCACCATCGTCATCTGCGACGTGCCGAGGTCGAAGACGCCGAGCTCGGGCTGGCTCACGTCCTTCTCGCCGGGCATGTCGTACTTGTAGGTCTCGAGCTGGGGGCGCTTGTTGCCGGTGGACTTGATCACCCAGAGCTCGCCGACCTTGCGGCGGTCGGAGCGCTGCGCAGTGAAGCGCCGCGAGTCGCGGGACCAGGTGATGTTCGCGCGCTTGCGCCGGTCCTTCGCCTTCTCCTTCTCGTCGTCGGTCGAGCCGAAGTCGTCCTGCATCCAGCTGTACCACTGCTCGCCGTTCGTCGTGAGCCGCGTCTCGGCGGCCTCCACCCGCCACTCGGCGGAGTCGGCGGCGGCGCCCGTCTTGCCGCGACGTGCGTCGAGGATCTTCTGGTACTCCTCGCGGGTCATCTTGTAGAGGTCGTGCTGCCGGCCGTACACGATCGTGTTGCCGTCCGGCGAGACGTGCGCCCACTGCGGATGATTGTCGGGGTGCCGGTAGTCGGGGATCTCGGTGAGCCGCTGGGTCGCGACGTCGTAGCGGAAGTGCCAGACCTTCTTCTGCGTGCGGGGCCGCGCGCGCTGCTGGCCCTGTTGCTGCTGCTGGTTCCCGCGCTCCGCCTCGGCGTCGGCGAGCACCGTGTCCTGCGACGACTCCACCTCGAACTGCAGCGTCCCCTGGTCGATGAAGCGGATCGAGCGGATCGGCAGGTGGCGACCGTCGAAAGGATCCTTCGTGAGTCGCGTGAGCTCGGCGGCGATGCGATCGTTGTCGAAGAGCGCGCGCTTGGTGCCCGCGACCGGGTCCACGATCGAGTAGCGCTTCCCCTCGGCGGTGTCGTACTCGTACCAGAAGCGCTCGCTCCCCTTGATCCACCGCGGTGTGACCGTAGTGGAGTAGATGAGGCGCTGCATCTTCGCCGGGGCGAACCGCGCGGCGAGGCGGTAGTTCGCCTCGGTGACGGCGTTCGCGGCGTTGGTGGCAGTGGGGGCCTGGGCGACCGCGACGACCGGGGCGACGGCGGACACGGCGGACACGACGGCGAGAGCGAGGCCGAAGCCGGTGCGGACCGCCGCAGGGCGGATACGGACGAGGAGCGACATCGGTGGGAGCTCCGGGGAACGGAGGGGAGGTGAACCTGCGCGCGACTATTCTACGCGCGATGTCCCCGGAGCGTGAGGCGGACCGCGCGGATGAGGCGCGTGCGGGGGCGGAGCCGCCTCAGGCGAGCAGTGCGGAGAGCTCGATGACGAGCGGCGCGCTCGCGTCGCTCGGGTGCCACACGACGCGCTCGTCCTCGACCGTCGGGAACTGCCGGTCGGGCGTCCACACCTCGACCGTCCCCTTCACCGGATCCACGAGCCAGAGCGTATTGACGCCGCGTTCCTGATAGAGCCGACGCTTCTGGAACCGGTCGTTCCGCTCGGTCGGGGGACTCAGCACCTCGACGACGAGACGGAGGGTCTTGACGTCGGACCACTCGCGCGCGTGCGACTCGTCGGGGAGATCCCGGACCATCTCCGCGGTCCAGTATTCGGGTGCGATCGGCATGGGCACAGCGTACGCTCGACGGAGTGAGGGGCGCAAGAGGACACGCGCCGAGTCTCGCCTCAGGATCGAGTAAGGCGACATCGCTTCGTTGCGCTCATCGGCGCCAGCACGCACCGTTGGGGGATGACACTACGCCTCGTCGCCCTGCTCGCCGTATCCGCCGCGACCACCGCGGTCACTTCCGCCGCTCCCGCCGCCGCGCAGCAACTCTCTCTCGCCGAGCGCCGCGCGGTGGACTCCGTCTTCTCTCGCATCGACCGATCCGACACGCCCGGCTGCGTCGTCGGGGTCTCGCGGCAGGGTGCACCCGTGTACGTCCGCGGCTACGGGATGTCCGACCTGCAGCACCGGATCGCCCTCGGGCCGCGCAGCATCTTCCACGTCGCGTCCATCTCGAAGCAGTTCACCGCGCTCTCCGTCGCGCTGCTCGCCGAGGAGGGGAAGCTCAGCCTCGACGACGACATCCGCACGCACGTCCCCGAGGTCCCCGACCACGGCGCGCGCATAACCCTGCGCCAGCTGATCCATCACACGAGCGGGCTCCGCGACCAGTGGAGCCTCCTCGCCTACGCCGGCTGGCGCGGCGACGACCTGATCACCGAGGAGGATGTCCTCGACATCGTCTCGCGCCAGCGCGGCGTCAACTTCGCCCCCGGCGAGGAGTACCTCTACTCGAACACCGGCTACACGCTGCTCGCCGTCGTCGTGAAGCGGGTGAGCGGCAAGTCGCTTCGCGAGTTCGCCCAGGAGCGCTTCTTCGGACCGCTCGGCATGCGCGACACGCACTTCCACGACGATCACACGATGCTCGTCCCCGGGCGCACGTCGGCGTACCAACCGCGGGGCGGTCTCGCGGCCGCGGTGGCGAACGGCGACGGCACCGGGGCCTGGCGCATCTCGATCCCGGTCTTCGACACCTACGGCGCGACGTCGCTCTTCACGACCGCCGAGGACCTGCTCCGCTGGATGGCGTTCCTCGACGCGCCGAGCGTCGGCACCCCCAAGCTCTGGAGCGCGGCGATCACGAGTGCCACGCTCAACAACGGCGCCGAGACCGGCTATGGCTACGGCCTCGCCGTCGGCCGCTGGCGTGGCCAGCGCGTGATCGGCCACGCCGGTGCCGATGCCGGATACCGCGCCAACGCCGAACGTTTCCCGGACCACGGCCTCGCGATCGCGATCCTCTGCAATCGCGCCGACGCCAATCCGGCCGGTCTCTCGCGTCTCGTGGCCGAGGCGCTGCTGCGCGGGCGGATCCCGATGGAGATGGTCAACGCGCGCGCCTTCCCGCACCGGGCGTCGGCCGAGGCGCTCGCGCAGTGGGTCGGCACCTATCGCGACACGGTGAGCCAGGCGGTCCTCCGACTCACCGTCTCGGGCGACTCCCTCTTCTCGAACGGACAGCATCTCGCGCTCGGGAGCGACACGACGGCGCCGTCGCCCGACGGGTCGGGATACCTCGCGCTCCGTCGTCGCGGCGACGGCCGGATGACGCTCGTCCGCGAGCCGCGCGGGATGCGGCAGGTCGTCCTCGTGCGGCAGGAGCCGCCGGTCGCGGCGCGCGCCTTCGGCGACTACGCGGGGGCGTACTACAGCACCGAGCTCGACACGCGCTACGACATCGTGCTCCGCGACAGCGCGCTCGTGCGGCGGCACCGCAAGCTGGGTGACGCGACGCTCGCGGCCGCGGGGCGCGACCTGTTCACGTATGGCGGCACGACGGTGCTCTTCACGCGCGACCGGCGAGGGCGCGTGACCGGCTTCACGATCAGCCAGGGTCGCGTGCGCGGGGTGCGGTTCGAGCGCGTGCCGTAGCGCGCATCCCGCATCCGACCATCCCCGTTCACCCTCCACCATTCCCCATCAGTTCAGGGCACCACCTGCGGCCTCCCGATCTGGTACTCCTTCGGCGGCACATCCCCCCGCAGGTGCTGGATGAAGTAGTCCCACCGCCGCCGCATGATGTACGGCCCGTCCGCGCCGAACCCGTGCCGCGCCTGCGGCAGCATCAGCATGTCGAAGTCCTTCCCCGCCT
>CAZYUL010000104.1:0-9407 GCA_964650715.1 uncultured Gemmatimonas sp.
CGGCGGTGAAGATCGCGCCGAACTACTCGGGGCCGGTGGTGCACGTGCTCGACGCGTCGCGCGCGGTCGGCGTCGCGTCGAACCTCCTCAGCGACGGCCTGAAGGAGCCGTTCGTCGCCGAGGTGCGCGCCGAGTACGAGGAGGTGCGCGTCGCGCGCGCGGCGCGGCAGAAGGCGATCAAGCGGCAGACGCTGGAGGAGGCGCGCGCGAACAAGCCGCGGCTCTCGTGGGAGGGCGTGACGCCGCCCAAGCCGAGCTTCGAGGGGGTCCGGGTGTTCGACGACTTCCCGCTCGACGAGCTGGTGCCGCGGATCGACTGGACGCCGTTCTTCCAGACCTGGGAACTGGCGGGGTCGTATCCGGCGATCCTCGACGACCCGGTGGTCGGCGAGGCGGCGAGGAACCTGTGGCGGGATGCGCAGGAGATGCTGCGGCGGATCGTGGACGAGAAGTGGCTGCATGCGCGCGCGGTCGTGGGGTTCTGGCCGGCGGTGTCCGACGGTGAGGAGTCAATCCTCGTGACCGCGGGTGAAAGGGGGAAGGTGGGTGGTGGAAGGAAGGGCGATGCGGAAGACGCTACCGTCGTCCTCCACACCCTCCGGCAACAGATGGTGAAGCCGAGCGGGCAACCGAACTACGCCCTCGCCGACTTCGTCGCGCCGGCAGACTCAGGGGTGGAGGACTGGATCGGCGCGTTCGTCGTCACCACCGGGATCGGCCTGGAGGAGCGGGTGGCGGCGTTCGAGGCGCAGCACGACGACTACAACTCGATCCTCCTCAAGGCCCTCGCCGACCGGCTGGCCGAGGCGTTCGCCGAGCGGTTGCACGAACGGGTCCGGCGCGAGCTCTGGGGGTACGCCCCGGACGAGCACTTGGACAACCAGGCCATCATCAAGGAGCAGTACCAGGGGATCCGGCCGGCCCCGGGGTACCCCGCCTGCCCGGACCACACCGAGAAGCGCACGCTGTTCGAACTGCTGGACGCCGAGCGGAACGCCGGGGTCCGGCTCACGGAGAGCTTCGCGATGGTCCCGACCTCGGCCGTCTCGGGCTACTACTTCTGGCACCCGGAGGCCCGCTACTTCGGGGTCGGGAAGGTCGAGCGGGACCAGGTCGAGGCGTACGCCGCCCGGAAGGGGATGGATCTGGCCACGGCCGAGCGTTGGCTGGCGCCGAACCTGAACTACGACCGCCGGCGCTGACGCCGCCGAGAGGTCGCGCCCGGCCCGTTCCGCCACCCTGTCCGACCGCATGACAGCGGCGTAGCTTGCGCCAAGGAAGTACGGGTGTGTGCCGCCAGTCGTCTCCAACCGCCATGAGCGCTGAACCGGTCGATCTCGAGGTCCTGCGGTCCTTCATCGGCGACGACCCTTCCGAGTTGAGCGCGAGTGTGACGCTCTTCGTCGAGAGCGCGACTCGCGCGCGCACGGAGTTGCAGGAGGCGGCGGCGGCGGGCGACCTTGAGGCAGTGGGCGCAGTGGCGCATCGGTTCAAGTCGGTGGCACGTTATCTGGGCGCCACCGCGTTGGCGGCGAGCTGTGAGCGGCTCGAACGACTCAGCAAGCAGGGCGACCTGACCGGCGTCCGACAGGAGCGACCCACTATGGAAGCGGAGCTCGCGCGCGCGCTGGACGCATTGGCCCGGCTCACGGGGACCGGTCAGGGGGACCAGCGATGAGCGCCCCCTCCGCGGAGATCCGCCGGCGGCCGTCAGTGCTCGTCGTGGACGACGACACCTTCGTCCTGGCCGCTGTGTCCCGCATGCTCAAGGGTCTCGGTTGCGATCGTGTGGAGACCTTCGACCGCGCGGCGACGGCGCTCTCGCGACTGGAGCAACCGGGGGACGCGATCGAGCTGATCCTCCTCGACCTCAACATGCCTGAGCTCGACGGCATCGCGTTCGTGCGCGAGCTCGTGAGCCGCTCGTTCGGAGGCAAGCTCCTGCTGATGTCGGGCGAGGGGGAGCGCGTGCTGCAGTCGGTCGAGCACTTGGTCCGCGCCCACGGGATCCCGGTGCTCGGCCACGTCCCCAAGCCCGTCCCCCGCGAGGCGATCGCGGGCATCCTTGACGGCTGGACGGAGGCGCGCCGACGCGACTCGAATCCGAACCGGGCGCAGGCCGATCCCGCCGAGGTCCGCCGCGCGATCGACCGGGGCGAACTCGTGAACCACTACCAGCCGACGGTCGAGGTCGCGACCGGGAAGCTGATCGGCGTCGAGGCGCTGGTGCGTTGGAAGCACCCCGAGCGCGGGATGATCTACCCCGACCAGTTCATCGGGGTGGCCGAATCGCACGGGATGATCGACGACCTCACCCGGGTGGTCGCGCGCGACGCCATCGGGCAGGGGCGCGCGTGGCGCGATGCCGGACTCACGCTGCGCGTGGCGATCAACGTCTCGATGGACAACATCTCATCGGTGGACTTCGCCGACTTCGTGATCGAGGAGGCCGCGCGGCGCGATGTGCGCCCGCCGGACGTGGCACTCGAGGTCACGGAGAGCCGACTGATGCAGGACCTCCGCGGCCCACTCGAGACCCTCGCCCGCCTCAGGCTCAAGCGCTTCGTGCTCTCGATCGACGACTTCGGCACCGGCCACTCCTCGCTCGCGCAGCTTCGCGACATCCCCTTCGACGAGCTCAAGATCGACCGCAGCTTCGTGCACCGCGCGGCGAAGGACGAGACGGTCCGCGCCATCTACTCGGCCAGTCTCGGACTGGCGACCCAACTCCGCATGCACTGCATCGCCGAGGGGGTCGAGGACCGGGAGGACTGGGAGCACCTGCGACGGACGGGCTGTCACTACGCGCAGGGGTACTTCATCGGGCGGCCGATGGCGCCCGACGCGATCCCCGAGTGGCACGCGAAGTGGCAGGAGCGCGTACGGACCGAACTGGGCATCGCGGCATGAGCACGGCCACGCTGCAGGCACGGCCGGCCCTGACGACGCTCTCCGAGGACGAGGCCGCCTTCCGGGACGCGGTGGCGGCCTTCGCCGACGGGGAGGTGCGCCCACGGGTACAGGCGATGGAGCGCGAGGGCCGAATCGATCCGGCGCTGATCAAGGCATTCTTCGAGATGGGACTGATGGGCATCCAGTCCCCGGAGCGCCACGGCGGCGCAGGCGGGTCGGTGACGATGGTGACGCTCGCCGTGGAGGAGATCAGCAAGGTGGACGCCGCCGCCGCGATCCTGGTGGACGTGCAGAACACCCTGGTCGCGAACCCGCTCCTCGCCGCGGCCACACCCGACCAGCTCGCGCGCTGGGTGCCGCGGCTCGTCTCCGACACGGTCGGCGCCTACGCGCTCTCAGAAGCCTCGAGCGGATCCGACGCCTTCGCGCTCCAGACGCGGGCGACACGGGTCGACGGCGGCTGGCGTCTCAATGGCCGCAAGCTCTGGATCACCAACGGCGCGGAGGCGGGGCTCTACATCGTGTTCGCGACGGTGGATCCCTCGAAGGGCTACAAGGGGATCACGGCCTTCGTCGTCGAGCGGACGGCCAAGGGGTTCGGCGTCGGCAAGAAGGAGGACAAGCTCGGGATCAGGGCGTCGAGCACCACGGAGCTGATCCTCGAGGAGGTGTTCGTCCCAGACGCCGACGTGCTCGGCCCGGTGGGACAGGGTTACAAGCTCGCGATCGGAGCGCTCAACGAGGGACGCATCGGGATCGGGGCGCAGATGATCGGGATCGCGCAGGGGGCGCTCACGGCGGCGACCGCGTACGTGAAGGAGCGACAGCAGTTCGGCAGGCCGATCGCCGAGTTCCAGGCGGTGCAGTTCCAACTCGCGCAGGCAGCGACCGAACTGGAGGCGGCGCGACTGCTCGTCTACAACGCCGCGCGCCTGAAGGACGCGGGAGAGGACATCGCGCAGGCCGGGGCGATGGCGAAGCTGCTCTCGTCGCAGGTCGCCGAGCGGGTCACCTCGCTCTGTCTCGAGCTCTTCGGGGGGTACGGCTACACCAAGGACTACCCCGCCGAGAAGTACTACCGCGATGCGAAGATCGGGACGATCTATGAAGGGACGTCCAACATGCAGTTGGCGACGATCGCGAAGGCGATGCTGAAGTAGGGGGGATGCTGGATGCGGGTCCGAACCGGCGGTACGGGACGCGGATCGTCCCGAGTCCCTCCTAGAGTTCGAGCGCCTTCCGCACTCCCGCATCGAGCTGTCCGGCGGCATGCGCTCGCGTGAGCCAGCTGGTCCCCAGGAACACCAGCAGCGACACCACCAGCGTGAGCCCTGAGACCGTCACCCCCGTCGGGAGTCCCACCACCCGCAGGTAGGCGAGTGTCTCGAGTGCGAGCGTCATCGCCAGCCCCGTGAGGATGGACGCGATCGCGCCCTCCCGCGTCGCGCCTTCCCAGTTGAGGCCGATCGCGAGCGCGGGGACGAGCGTGCTCGCGAAGAGTCCATAGCCGAAGATCCCGAGGAAGGCGACGAGCGTCCCGCTGGCGTGCGCGAGCACCGCGCCGGCGAGGCAGAGCACCGCGGTCCAGGCGCGTCCCTTCCGGAGCGCGCCGGCGGGGTCGGGAGCCGGCGCCGGCGTGCCGCCGCGCACGGCGCGCCAGCCGGCGAGAGCCTTCGGCAGGTCGTGCGTCACCGCCGCCGCCCCGATCACGACGAACGAGTTGACGGTGCTCATGATCGCCGCCGCGACCCCCGCGAACACCAGCGCCGCCGCGACCACCGGCACGTGCGCGAGGAGGAAGAGCGGCGTCGCGTCGTCGGGCCGCGCGAGCGGGGGCATCTCGCCGCGCACCGTCATCGCCTTCACCGCGACACCGACGCCTACGAAGAGCAGCTGCGCGAGGAGCATCGCCACGGTCATCAGCGCGGGGTACCACCGCAGCCGCCGCACGTCCCGGAGCATGTAGTACTTGTGCGCGATGTGCGGCTGCCCGAGCGAGCCGACGGCGAACACGAAGAAGAACGAGAGCGCGACCATCGCCCCACGGGTCCCCCAGGGGCCGAGGAAGGCAGGGTCCGCCGCCTGCAGCGTCCGCGTGATCGCGGCGAGCCCTCCCCCCGAGTCGAGCGCGAAGACGAAGACGACCGTGCTCGCGACCGCCATCAGCGCGCCCTGGAAGATGTCGGTGTAGATCCCCGCGAGGATCCCGCCGCTCGCCGAGTATGCCATCACGACCGCGGCGCCGATCCAGATGCCGGGCCCCAGCCCCACGCCGAGGATCGCATCCACCACGAGCCCGAGCGCGAGGATGTTCGTGCCGACGTAGCCCACGACCCCGACGAGGATCGCCACCGCGCTCGCGCCCTGGGCGCCCGGCGAGCGATAGCGCGTGCCGATCGCGTCGGGGACGGTGAGCAGGGCGAACGACTCGCGGAGGCGCCGCATCCGCTTGCCGAGCACCCAGGCGCCGGCGGTGTTGGTGATCGCCGCGGGCAGGATGATGAACACCGCGGTCATCCCCATCGCGTAGACGAGCCCTGGGCCGCCGATGAAGGCGAAGCCCGAGAGGGTCGAGGCCATCGCGACGAGCGCGAACGCGACGACGCCGATGCCTCTCCCCGCGACGAAGAAGTCGTCGGTCGAGCGGGTGCGCCTCGCCGCCCACCAGCCGATCCCGGCGGTCGCCATGAAGTACGCGAGCCCGATGCCGATGATCACCGGTTGGCGCGCCGTCGGGAGCGCCGCGACCTGCAACAGCACGCCCACCTCAGCCGGCATCGTCACCCATCACCTCGCGGTCGAACGCCGCCGCGTACGCCAGCGGCAGCACGAGGAGCGGGATGAGGCCCGCGACGACCAAGAGGAGCGCGGTCGTGCGCGGAAGCCCGAGGAGCAGTGGGCCATCGGCGGCGGGCGGCGGCGCGGCAAGCGCGAGACCGAGGCCGGCGGCGAGCGCGATGCCAGCGATCACCGCGGTGATCGAGAGCAGGCGCATCGCGCGGCCGTTGCGCTGGGCGGCCAGCGCGAGGATCGCCCCAAGCACGACGGCGGATCCGACCGCGAGGCCCCAGGGTGCGGCGGTCGCGGCGACGCCAAGCAGCGTCGCGGCGTACGAGCACGCGACGAGGAGCGCTCCGGCGAGGAGGAACGGGATGGCGCGTCGCATCGGCGCTCAAGTTAGCGCCGCGACGTCACCCTACGGCACGCGATACCGCTCGATCGTCTGTACGCCGTCCTCGTCCTCGGCCACCACGTACACGCCCTGTGCGCCGACGTGCGCGATGCGGCGGCCGGCGCGGATCTCGACGGCGAGCTCGCGCCGGCCGGAGAGGTCGAACACGTCGTAGAGACGCGGCTCGCCGGGCACCGCCGACCGCCCGACCCAGACCCGGTCCTTCGTGTCCACGAGCACGGCCCCGGCGTCGAAGGGCGGATGGGTCGCGGCCCACTCGGTGGTCTCGAGCTGCCTGGCGACCTCGGCCGCGTCCGCGAGTGGCGCGCGCCCCATCCCCCCGTCGGGTCCGCGCCCGCTCTGCGCGCTCCCGGCGGAGAACTCGCGAACGAAGCGACGCTTGTCCTCGAGGGTCACCGGCCGCGGCGTGACGCTCACCGGGGGACCCGCGATACGCGCGCCGTCGGCGCCGATCACCTCGAGGCGGTACGGAGTCGCGCGGACGAGGACCAGCGCGCCGCTCGGCGTCACGGCCCAGCCGTCCTGGGCGGCATAGCCGACTGTGGGGATCCGTGGCTGCATCGCCGGGCTGCGATCCTTCCGCCAGCGCGTCCCCTGCACCACCGCCACCCGGCGCCGGTCATCACCCCCGGGACGCCACCGGACGATGCGCACGGAGTCATCGGCGAGCGCGGCAGGTCCCTCCGCCCAGGCCGGGATCGCGAAGTACCACTCACCGGACGCCGTGGTCCCCCTCACCCCGCCGACGCCCGGCGCCTCGGCGAGCACCGAGTAGGCGACCCGACCGGACGGCGCGAGGACGCTCACCCGATTGTTGCCCAGGTCGATCAGCAGTGTGGAGTCGCCACGGTGCCGCAGCAGACCCATCGGCAGTCGCATCTCCTGCGGTCCGGGCCCTTCGGTGACCACCTCCGTGCAGTCGTCGGCGCCGAAGTCCGCGAGCACCACGCGGTTCTCGATCCAGTCGGCGATGAGCAGCTTGCCGCTTGAGAGCTCACGGACCCCGCGAACGAAGCTGAAGGGCTCGCTGAGCGTGCGTTCCGGCCGGTCGAGCCGGACCAGCGTCTGTGCGTGAAGGCCCCCGGAGGTGATGGAGAGGGCGGCGGCGACGAGTGCAGGAGCGATGTGTGGGCGCATGCGATTGTGTCACATCAGGCGAGAGGAAGGTTCTCCGCATCCGCCCCCAGTGTGGGCCACCCGACCCGCCGGGTCTTGAACGAAAGGGGGGCGCCGGCAGTACCCGGCGCCCCCCTTCCACCTTCCACCTCCCTCCAGCCTCACATCGTCGGCCGATTCATCCCGATCAGCCCGTTGAACACGAGCTTGAACGTCCCGTGCGGCTGCGCCCGGAAGAGCGCCTCGGGTCCGATCAGGCGCACCGTGCCGCGCCCGACCTGCGCGTCAGCGGCGGCGACGCCTCCCTCGAGGAAGTTCTGGCCCCACGCCCAGCCGCTACGGAGCGGCGTCGTCGTGTCGAACCACATCAGCGGTCGCACGCCGCGCATCTGCGCATCGGGCGCGAGCGTGAAGACCGGGCTGTTGTCGAACATCACGACCGCCCGGTTCCCCATCCCCACGGTGCCGGGCTGGGTGTTGTCCACGGCGACCTCGAGGAGCGAGCCGGGGACGTAGAACTTCGCGCTGCCGAGCGCCCGCTCGGTACCGTCGGGGAGCCGCTCGACCATGTGGTCGCTGACCGGGAGCCCGAGGTGCCCGGCGATGTTCGTCGAGCTGCCGATCGTGATGATGATGCCGCCGTTCTCCACGAACGCCTTGAGGTTCGGCATCGTGCGGTCCTGCGTCACGCTGCCGACCGCGCGCCGCCACTCCGCCGGGAGTGACGCGGTGTCGGGTGCGCCGCCACCGAAGCCGCCACCGAAGCCGCCACCGCCGGCCGCCTGGCCCGGCCGACGGACCTCGGGGATCGCGCCGTCGGGGAAGACGAGCGCGTCGTACCGGGCGTTGAGGTTCCCCGCGTCGAGGTCCTGCGGATACACCACCGTGAAGGGGAATTCGAACTGCTCGAGCAGCCAGCGGGTCCACCCGCTCGGCATCGACCCACCGTAGCGGTCCCACAGGCCGACGCGGAGGGACTTGACCGGCGTCGCGCCGGTGGCGTTTCCGGCGGTGAAGCTCAGCCCGAGCTCGCGCGCCGCGCGCTCGACGATCGGGCGGCTCGCGCCGGTGGCCGGGATCACCCAGGTGCCGTCCGCCTTGCGCGAGACGCTCACGTTGGCCTTCAGCAGGCGGTTCACGACCGTGAAGGCGTCGTTCGTCGCCGCCGAGAGGTTCCAGGTGTTGCCGCCGGCGACCGTCCCCGGCGTCGGGGCGAGGCGCGTGGTCGGCGGGATCTTCTCCAGCGGCGCCGCATCCACGCCCTCGAGGAGGCGGTCGAACGTGACCCCCATCTGGAGGGCGAGCGTCCATCCCGCGTTGTCGTACGGCGGCGTCGGCGCGCCGCCCGAGACGCGGAAGTCGTTCGGGTGGTCCTGCGGCTCGAACATGTCGAGCACGTGGGCGCGGAACGCCTGCGCCGTCTTCACGACGTACGAGCCCGCGGGATAGGTCTTGCCCCCAGCGCTGAAGCTGGAGCGGGCCCGATGCACGTCCACGCCGGCCTTCTGGAGCGCGACGAGGAACTTCACCGCGGTCGGGAAGTCGGCCTGGTTCGCCGGGATCACGTAAGCGCGGGGGTCGCGCATCGCGGGATCATTCAGGGCCGCCAGCATCTGCTGGGCCGCGTCGCCGGTGCGGGCCCCGCCGCCACCACCGAACCCTCCGCCACCACCGCCGCCACCGCCGCCGCCCATCCGCTGGCGATTCTCGGCGTCGATGCGGGCCTGGATCGCCTCGATCCGCTTCGGCCAGACCGTCCAGGTGTCCCGGTTCCCCTCGGCGATCCGGTCGTTCCCCATCTTCCAGATGTTGTAGAGGAACGTGTCCTTGTTCCGCGAGACGACGTCGAGCACCGCTCTGTTGGCGGTGACGGAGTACTCGACCGACTGCCGGAACTTCCACGGGCCCGGCTTCACCGGGAGCGGGAGGTCGGCGCTCGCGATCTGCCGGTTCGGGATGAAGGGGATCTCGATCGGGGTCGGGTTGCCGATGGTCTCCGTGAGGAGGCCGATCATGTTGTGGAAGTAGACCGTCGTGCGCAGGCCGCCGTTCCACCAGGTCGAGTAGCTGGCCCCGGACCGCATCACGACGCCACCCTTGTTCTCGGCGACGAACCGGTTGTGCATCGCCCCGCCGACGACATCGAGTCCGGTCTTGATCAGCGGATGGATGTTGTAGTTCATCG
>CAZYUL010000105.1:0-9186 GCA_964650715.1 uncultured Gemmatimonas sp.
ACCGGCGACCTCCTGCTCCCAAAGCAGGCGCGATACCGGGCTACGCTACGCCCCGAGAACCGAGACGAAGAGTAGTCGCGTCGAACGCATCGGTCAACGGTGCTCCCACTGCTCGAGCAGTGCGTGGAACGCGCGTGCGCGGTGACTCACCCGCGCCTTCTCCTCCGGCGACACCTCGCCGAACGCGCGACCGAGGTCGTGGCTCACGAAGTACGGGTCGTAGCCGAACCCGCCGCCGCCCCGCGGCGCCGAGGCGATCGTCCCTGCGCACTCCCCTCGCGCGAGCCACTCCCTCTCACCGTCACACGCGACCACGACGCACACGTAGCGTGCCGCCCGATCGGCGCGGCCCTCGAGCGCACGGATGAGCGCCGCGTTGTTCGCCTCGTCGAGGGCCGTTCCGGTGGCGGGGCTCCCCGACCATCGCTTGCTGCGTACACCGGGCGCCCCGGCGAGTGCGCGCACCTCGAGGCCAGAGTCATCGGCGACGACGACGCGGCCAGGGAGCCTCGCGGCGAACCACCGCGCCTTCGCTCGTGCGTTCTCCTCGAAGGTCGCGTGCACCTCGAGTCCCCCTTCAGCGGGATCCTGCGGCATCGCGAGATCGGTGAGGTCGCGGACCAGGATCCCTCGCGTGGCGAAGAGCGCCTTCAGCTCCCGGAGCTTCCCGCTGCTGCGCGTCGCAAGGACGATCTCCCGGGGGACGCCCTGTCGCGGACCGCCGCTCATCTCGCGGAGAGCGCGTTCGCCTGCGCCCTGTCGAGGGCGCTGATGCCGTGTGCGGCAAGCTCGAGCAGCCGATCGAGTTCCTCGCGGGCGAAGGTGCCGTGCTCGCCGGTGCCTTGCACCTCGACGAACCGGCCTTCGCTGCTCATCACGACGTTCGCGTCCACCTCAGCGCGGACGTCCTCCGAGTACTCGAGATCGAGCACCGGGAGACCACCCACCACGCCGACACTCACCGCGGCCACCCGTCGGCGCACCGGCGACGCCTGCATCCGGCCGGTGCGCACCATCCACTCGAAGGCGTCGCAGACCGCGACCGATGCACCGGTGATCGCGGCCGTGCGCGTGCCGCCATCGGCCTGCAGGACGTCGCAATCCACCTTCAGCGTGTACTCGCCCCACGCGAACCCGTCGAGCATCGCGCGCACGCTCCGTCCGATCAACCGCTGGATCTCCTGCGTGCGTCCGCCGACCTGCCCGCGCTCGCGTGCGGTGCGGGTGTGGGTCGCGCGTGGCAGCATCGCGTACTCGGCGGTGAGCCACCCCTCTCCGCGGCCCTTCCGCCACCCGGGGACCCCATCCTCGACGCTGACCGCGCACAACACGCGCGTGTTCCCGAAGGAGACGAGACAGGAGCCCTCGGCGTACGGTGCCACGGCGCGCTCGAGTGTGACAGGTCGGAGGGCGTCGGGGGCGCGGTCCCCAGGGCGGGCGCGGGCGGGGTCAGCGGTGGGCATCCGTTCGCATCCTCTCGATGATGGCTGTGGTGGACTCTCCAGGCGTGAGCGGGATGATCACGACGCGGCCGCCGCGCGATCGCACGACATCGGCCCCGACCACCGTCTCCGGTCTGTAGTCGCCACCCTTCACGATCACGTCGGGCAGGAGCGCGCGCACGAGTTCGAGCGGCGTGTCCTCCCCGAAGACGACGACAGCGTCCACGCTCTCAAGGGCCGCGACGACCAACGCGCGCTCACGCTCACCGCGGATCGGACGATCCTCGCCCTTCCCGAGCCGTCGGACCGACGCGTCGCTGTTGATCCCGACGATGAGGGACTCGCCCTCGGCGCGGGCGCCACGGAGCAGATCCACGTGCCCGGGGTGGAGGAGGTCGAATACGCCGTTGGTGAAGACGACGGGCCCCCGCTGTTCGCCGCGCCAGCGCTCGGCTCCCTCCCGCGACATGACCTTGCGTCGCGGATCCCCCGCGGTGCTCAGAACGTCCCCACGGCCTGCGGGTGGAAGTAGACCTCGCGGACGAATCCCGGGAACTCGATGATCTGGTAGTACTCGGCCCAGATCTGGATCGTCCGCTGACGGCGGCGCACGTTGACCTTCTGCGCACCCTCCGGAAGTCCCAGCGAGTCCGCGAAATCGCGGAGGCGCCGTTGGATGAGGGCGTCGCTGCGGTGCATCGCGAAGCGGGCCTCCTGCTTCATGCGGTCCTGGAACTGGTAGTAGTTCCAGTACGCGCTACCCACGTGCCACGCGAAGTACCCGGCCGCGGCCAGGATGACCAGCGACAGGAGACATCCGAGGCCTCCCTTCCCCGCGCGCGACTTCACCATTGGGACTGTGCCCCCTCGATCACGTCGTTGACGATGCGGTCGATCGCCTGCTTGCGTCCCTGGGCCTCGCCGCCCTCCGAGTACTCTCCGTCCGCGGACATCCCCGTGCGGCTCCAGAGGGTCTTCCCGGTCACCTGATCGACGATCTCGATGTCCACATGGACACGCAGCCGCCGACGTGCGCTGGTGGCCTGGTTCGGGTTGGCGCTGAACGCCACCGGGATGTCGGGCTCCAGTCGCGTCACCTTCCCGCGGACGAGCGCGTTCGCCCGCTCCTCGGTGGCATCGCGCAAGCCGAGTCGCGACTGCATCGCGTTCCGCAGTGCCTCCTGGAGTTCGCGCGGCAGCTCCGGCGTGGATGTCTCGTTGTCGAAGGGGAGGACGGCGAAGGTCCTCACGTGGGCCGGCAGGCCGCCCCCGGCGAAGCCGTAGAGGCACGCGCCCGCCCCCAGCGCGACCGCGACGAGCGAGAGCTGCAGGAGGACCCGAGACCGACGTCGGAGCGTCACGACTGTAGTCTCGGCGCGCCGCCGTCGGGGGTCAATCGGCGCCTGCCGCCGCGCCGGCGAGGAGGTCCCGGAGGTCCTTCGGCAGGGAGACCGGCCTGCCGTCCGGTGCGAGGCACACGAGAGCGGTCGTCGCGCTGGCCAGCCGCTCCGCGTCGCCGTCCGGCAGGACCCGGGAGAGCTCGTAGCGGAACTCGACGAGCCGGGACCGCACGGCGCTCAGCGTGGTCTCGACGCGCACGAGGTCGTCGTAGCGAGCGCTGGCGTGGTAGCGGACGTGTGCGTCGGCGACGGCGAGGAGCACGCCGCGCCGTTCCATCTCGGCGTAGGTGACGCCGAGCGCGCGGATGAAGTCGGTCCGCCCGACCTCGCACCATACGAGATAGTTCGCGTGATAGGCGACGCGCATCTGGTCCGTCTCGGCGTAGCGCACGCGCATCTCGGATATGCTCCGCATCGGGGCGAGTCTACCGGGCGGAGTCGGGCTTTGTAAAGGCCGTGCGCGCGCGATAGAATCCTGCGATGCGACTCCCGGCGCCCAGCTACGTGCTCTCCGACGCACACCTCGGCGTCGCCCCGGTGGAGTCCGAGCGGGACCTGCTCGCCTTCCTCCGCCACCTCCCGGAGGACGCGCAGTCGCTCGTGATCAACGGCGACCTGTTCGACTTCTGGTTCGAGTGGCGGCACGTGGTGCCCCGCGTCGGGGTGCGGGTCCTCGGGGAGCTGGCCCGGCTCCGCGCCGCGGGGCTCCCGATCCTCTGGATCGCCGGCAACCACGATTGCTGGGGCGGCGCCGTCCTGCGCGATGACCTCGGCCTCGACTATCACGTCGGCCCGTGGCGCGGAGGGATCGGCGGGCTCGACGTGCTCATCGAGCACGGCGACGGACTCCGTGATCGCGAGGATGCGCCCTACCGGCGTCTGCGCGCGGTGCTCCGGCATCCGCTCGCGGTGAAGGCCTATCGTCTCCTGCATCCCGACGTCGGCACGTGGCTCGCGCTCAAGAGTTCGCACACGAGCCGCAACATGCGGCCGCGCGACGGAGGGGAGGGCCTGCGGCGCGTCGCGGAGGCGCGCCTCGGTGCAGCAGGCGCCCCGGACGTGCTGATCTTCGGTCATTCGCACCTGCAGGTGCTCGAGCGCATCGGCCGGGGGATCTTCGCGAACCCCGGCGCCTGGATGGACGCGCCGACCGCGCTCCGGCTGGACGAAGGGCGCGTCGAGCTCGTGCGCTACTCGGCGGGGGGCGTCCGGGTGGAGCGCGCCATCGAACGCGGCAGCTAGCGGAAGCGGATCGTCGCCTGGAGCAAGGGACCGTCGCTGGTCTGTCGCAGTGACACCTTCGCCGGCAGGTCCCAGAGCTGGGCCGCGACGAAGGCGTCCGCGCCGGCGAACAGGTGATTGAAGATCACCACCGCGAGCCAGTCCTCGTAATGCTGTCGCCGCGTCCGGACGAAGGCGCCGTCGTACCTGGGGACGCTCCACGCGTCCACGATCGGGGCGCCGTTGGCGTCCCGCTCGGCGAGTCCGGTCGTGGCATCGATCCGGTAGCGGAGCGGCATCGAGTCGCCGGAGAAGCTCCGCGCGATCCGCAGGTCCTCCGCCGAGCGATGCACGAGCGTGAGGGCGGCGACCTCGACGAGGAAGAACATCGCACCGGAGGTCTGCCGGTCGAGCCGCGCCTGGCCGGCGCCCGGGAGGAGGAGCGAGTAGAGGAAGGCGCGACGCGGCGAGATCGGTGGGCCGGACGACACGCCCGCCCGCGAGGCCGCCACCTCCTGCGCGATGACGCGGCCGGGGGCGACCATGCACGAGAGCGCCACCAGGGCCGCCAGCGCAGGCCGCGCGAGAAGGCGGGAGCGTGTGGGAATCGAACCCACCCAGCCCGACGTGGTCGGGCCGCAACGGTTTTGAAGACCGCGGGGACCACCAGACCCCATCCACCCCCCTTTCCCTCGTGTACCCCGGCGAGCGCTCACCGGACCTCAAGGAGTGCCGCGCCAGGCACCGCCGGAAGGACCTCCCCGACCAGGGCCGCCCCCGGCACCCGCGCGCGGTAGTCCGCCGCGAGCGCTGCATCGAGCGAGACGAGGAGCCCGCCGGACGTCTGCGGATCGGTCAGCATCGCGCGAACGTCATCGCCGACGTCATCCCAATCGGTGTGCGGGGCGATCCACGTCGCGTTCCGCGTCCCTCCTCCGGTGACATAGCCCGCGGCGAGCGCCTCGCGGACGCCCGGCAGCAACGGGACGTCGGCGTGGCGGAAGCGGAGGCGCACCCCGCTCGCGCGCGCGATGTGGAGCGCATGGCCGAGCAACCCGAATCCGGTGATGTCGGTGGCGCAGCGCGCGCCGAGGGCGACGGCGGCCCGGGACGCCTCGGCGTTGAGCGTCGCCATCGAGCGGTAGAGCATCTGTGCCGGCTCTGGCGGCAGAGCGCCCTTCTTCGCGGCCGTGGCGAGGATCCCGGTGCCGAGCGGCTTCGTGAGCAGGAGGACGTCGCCCGCATGCGCGTTCGCATTCGAGAGGATCCGGTCCGGGTGGATCCGGCCCGTGACCGAGAGGCCGAACTTGAGCTCCTCGTCGGTGACCGTGTGGCCGCCGACCACGCGCGCTCCGGCCTCGTGCACTGCGTCTTGGGCGCCGCGGAGGATCTCGGTCAACACGCTGAGTGGCAGCGCCTTCTCCGGGAATCCCACGATGTTCAGCGCCGTGAGCGGCTCGCCGCCCATCGCATAGACATCGGAAAGGGCGTTCGCGGCGGCGACGCGGCCGAACTGGTACGGATCGTCGAGGATGGGCGCGAAGAAGTCCACCGTCTGGACGAGCGCGAGGTCGTCGGACAGCCGGAAGACCCCCGCGTCGTCGAAGGTCTCGCGACCGACGAGCAGGCGGGGATCGGATTCGCGCGGCAGCGGCGCGAGCGCGGCGGACAGGTCACCCGGACCCATCTTCGACGCTCAACCGGCGCAGCGAGCGAACTGAGTCAGTCGGAAGAGCTGTTCGCGGGAGTTGGACACGGTGTCAACATAGATGGAGGATGGACCAGGGAGCACGGACGGTGGACCACGTCACCCCCTCATCGTCCGTCGTCCTCCGACGTTCCTATTCCTTGAGCCTGGCGATGAGCTCCACTTCCACCACGACCCCGCGCGGCAGCGCCGCGACCTGCACCGTGGAGCGGGCGGGGCGCGCTTCGCCGAGGGTCGCGGCGTAGATCGCGTTGAAGCGCGGGAAATCGGCCATGTCCTGCAGGAAGACCGTGGTCTTCACGACGTCGCTCCAGCCCACGCCCGCCTTCGCGAGGATGGCGGCGAGGTTGGTGAGGACCTGCCGCGTCTGCGGCTCGACGTCGCCGGCGACCACCTCGCCCGACGCCGGGTCGAGCGGGATCTGACCGGCGGTGAAGAGGAAGCCGCCGGCGATCGTCGCCTGCGAGTATGGACCGATCGCCGCGGGGGCCGCGTCGGTGGAGAGGATCTTCACGGGCATCTGACGTATCGAAGAGGGATGGTTGAGGGACGATGGAGGGATCGCTGGCCTAGAAGAGGCCGGAGATCGAGCCGTCGGGATGGATCGCCATCTTCTCGGCCGCCGGCGCCTTCGGCAGGCCCGGCATCGTCATGATCTCGCCGCACTGCGCCACGATGAAGCCAGCCCCGGCCACTGGATACACATCATTCACCGTCACCCGGAACCCCTGCGGGCGGCCGAGCTTGGTCGCGTCGTCGGAGAGCGAGTATTGCGTCTTCGCCATGCAGATCGGCGTCTCCGTGAGCCCGATGCTCTCAAGGTAGGCGATCGCGCGGTCGGCCTTGGCACTGTAGTCGGCGCCGTCGCCGCCGTACACCTTCTGCACGATCGCGTCGATCTTCTCCCGGATCGGCCGCCTGCTGTCGTACACGGGAGCGAACCTCGACTTCCCCGCCTCGAGGATCGAGAGCACCTCGCGCGCGAGGGACTCACCCCCGGCCCCGCCCTTCGCGAAGACCTCGCAGAGCGCGACGCGCGCGCCGGCCTTCTCTGCCGCGGCGCGGACGATCTCGAGCTCCGCGTCGGTGTCGGAGCCGAACCGGTTGATCGCCACGACGAGGTCCATCCCGAACTGACGCACATTGGCGATGTGGTGCTCGAGGTTCACGACCCCCTTCCGCAGGGCGTCGAGGTTCTCCTTGCCGAGGTCGGACTTGGCGACGCCGCCGTTCATCTTGAGCGCACGGATGGTGGCGACCACGACCGCGGCGTCGGGCTTCAGCCCGCCGAAGCGGCACTTGATGTCGAAGAACTTCTCGGCGCCGAGGTCGGACCCGAAGCCGGCCTCGGTGACGACGACGTCGCCGACGGCGAGCGCAGCGCGCGTCGCGAGGATGGAGTTGCAGCCGTGGGCGATGTTGCCGAAGGGTCCCGCGTGGACGAAGGCCGGCCCCCCCTCGAGGGTCTGCACCAGGTTCGGACGGATGGCGTCCTTGAGGAGCATCGCCATCGCCCCGTGGGCCTTGAGGTCGCGCGCACGGACGGGCCTGCGGTCGGCCCCGTAGGTGGAGCCGACGATGATGTTGCCGAGACGCTCCTCGAGGTCGGCGGCACTGGTGGCGAGGGCGACGATCGCCATCACCTCGGAGGCCGGGATGATCACGAAGCGTTCCTCGCGTACGACGCCCTCGGTGGCGCCCCCGAGACCGATGATCACCTTGCGCAGCGCGCGATCGTTCATGTCGA
Source organism: uncultured Gemmatimonas sp. (assembly GCA_964650715.1). Taxonomy (GTDB): domain Bacteria; phylum Gemmatimonadota; class Gemmatimonadetes; order Gemmatimonadales; family Gemmatimonadaceae; genus Pseudogemmatithrix. The sequence continues at coordinate 7,519 of CAZYUL010000105.1, forward strand.
TGGTGCGCGGCCAGGTGATGCGTCGCGGATCGATGTTGAGCGCGTTCCCCTGCTGGAGGTGGTTGTCGAGCATCGCGCTCAAGAGCGCGTGCGCCGAAGAGATCGCGTGGAAGTCGCCGGTGAAGTGCAGGTTGATGTCGTCCATCGGGAGCACCTGCGCGTACCCGCCGCCGGCCGCGCCCCCCTTCACGCCGAAGACCGGGCCGAGCGATGGCTCGCGGATGCAGAGCACGGCGTTGGTCCCGATCCGCCGCAGCGCCTGCGCGAGGCCGACCGAGGTGGTCGTCTTCCCTTCACCGGCAGCCGTGGGATTGATCGCCGTGACGACAACCAGCTTGCCCTTGGGCTTCCGGGTGGTGAGTTCGAGAGAGACCTTGGCCTTGTACTTCCCGTACAGGTCGAGGTCGTCGGGGGTGAGGCCGATGTCGGCGGCCACGTCGGTGATCGGACGCAGCCGCGCGGCCTGCGCGATCTCGATGTCGGAGGGGACGGACATGCTCAGGGCGTGGGGTGTGGGATGGGAGGGATGAGGCGGGTCAGCTCAGGCCGAACAGGCGGCGCGTGTTGGCGGCGGTCTGCGCGCCCAACGACGTCGCCGTGGTCGCGCGGGCCAGCGCGAGGCGCTCGATCGTATACGCACACCACGCGGGCTCGTTGCGCTTCCCGCGATGCGGGACGGGCGCGAGGTAGGGTGCATCGCTCTCGACGAGGAGCCGGTCGTCGGGGACCGCTCGCAGGAGCGCGTCATCCGTCCACTTCTTGAAGGTGATGATCCCGCTGAACGAGACGTACCAGCCTGCAGTGAGTGCGGTCTCGGCGAGCGCAATGGTCCCGGTGTAGCAGTGCAGGACGCCGCGGATGCCGGCGGCGCCGGCCTCGCGGACCATCGCGCCCGTGTCCTCCTCGGCGTCGCGGGTGTGCACGACGACGGCGCGACGCGTCTCCCCGGCGATCGCGAGCTGCTCGGCGAACGCGTGCCGCTGGAGCGCTCGGGGTGCGTGGTCGTAGTGGTAGTCGAGTCCGCATTCCCCCACGGCCACCGCGCCGTCGGCGATGGCGGCGCGGATGGCGGCGGCGTCCCGCGCCGGATCGTAGCCGGCGGCGTCGTGGGGGTGAACGCCGGCGGTCCACCAGACGGTCCCGGGATGCGCCGCGGCGACGGCCCGGGCCCGGGTCGCCGCCGCGAGGGATTCGCCGATGCAGATGACGCCGCCGCCGCCCGCGGTGACAAGGCGCTGTAGCACGGCGTCCCGGTCACCGTCGAACTCGACGGCGGCGAGGTGGGCGTGCGAGTCGAGCCAGCCGCCGGCGCTCAGGCCTTCTGCGCCGCAGCGCGGTGGTGTGGCGTGGCCTCGGTCTCACGCGGATAGCGCCGCTCGATCCAGAGCAGGAGCGGCGAGGCCACGTAGATGGAGCTGAAGGTGCCGATCACGATGCCGAAGATCAGGATCCAGGCGAAGGGCCGGATCACCGCCCCACCGAAGATGAGGAGGGCGAGCAGCGTGGCCAGCGTCGTGGAGCCGGTCATCACCGTGCGCGGGAGCGTCTCGTTCACCGAGCGGTTCAGCAACTCGTACAGCGGCAGCTTGCGGTGGAGCTTGAGGTTCTCCCGCACGCGGTCGAAGACCACGACCTTGTCGTTCATCGAGTAGCCGATGACGGTGAGCA
>CAZYUL010000106.1:0-9122 GCA_964650715.1 uncultured Gemmatimonas sp.
GCAGGGGATGGTGGAGGAGGTCCGTCGCCAGTTCCGCGAGATCCCCGGCCTGCTCGAGGGGAAGCCGGGCGTGAAGCCTGATTCCGCGCGGTGCGTGGACATCTCGACCGCCGCGGCGCACAAGGAGATGATCATCCCCGGCGTCGCCTCCGTCCTGCTCCCGGTGATCGTCGGCAAGTTCCTCGGCGTGAAGGCGCTCGGCGGCCTGCTCGCCGGCGCGACGGTGACCGGCGTGATGATGGCACTCTTCATGGCCAACGCCGGCGGCGCGTGGGACAACGCGAAGAAGGCGATCGAGGGCGGGATCCTCGGCGGCAAGGGCTCGGATCCGCACAAGGCAGCGGTGGTGGGTGACACCGTCGGCGACCCGTTCAAGGATACGAGCGGGCCAGCGATGAACATCCTCATCAAGCTCATGAGCGTTGTGTCACTGGTCTTGGCGCCCTGGTTCATCTCGTAACGGCGGTGAAGGGTGAACGGTGGAAGGGGGGCGGCCGGGGCGGCCGCCCCTCTTCCTTTCTAGCCTCCGCTCTTCTCCGCTCCCTTCCGCTTCCCTGCGCGGACCCTCTCGCCGACACGCTTGCGCAGTCCGATCAACATCCCCTGCACCTGCCCGAGCCTCGCTTCGAGCTGCGCGTAGTCCCGCGGCGATAGCTGCTCGAGATCCTTCGCCAGGAGCAGGTGGTAGTCGGCCTCGTGAGCCGAGGCCAGGGCGATCTCGAGGAATCGCTTGAACTCGGCGTCGGAAGCGTGACCCGCGCCCTCAGCGATGTTCGCGGGGATCGCCGCCACGGCACGTCGAAGCTGGCTCGCGAGTCCCGGGAACCGGCGGCCGACCGCGCCGTCAGTCGCCCAGTAGACGCGAACGGTGAGTTCGTGCGCCTTCTCCCACACGGAGAGCCGTCGGAACGGGTACATGCCGCACGAAGCGAGGTGCCCGTCACCGCGCCGTCATCCCGATCCCGCATCCCGCAGCCGTTACCTTTCACCCTCCACCGTTCACCATTCACCGCCGTTCAAGTGCTCAGTCTCGGGATCGTAGGACTACCCAACGTCGGCAAGTCGTCGCTCTTCAACGCCCTGACCGCCGCCAAGGCCGAGGCCGCGAACTACCCCTTCTGCACCATCGACCCCAACGTCGGCGTCGTCACCGTCCCCGACCCGCGCCTCGACGCGCTCGCCGCGATCGTCAAGCCCGAGCGGACCGTTCCCGCCGCCGTGCAGTTCGTGGACATCGCCGGGCTCGTGAAGGGCGCCAGCAAGGGCGAGGGCCGCGGCAATGCGTTCCTCTCCAACATCCGCGAGACCGACGCGATCGTGCACGTCGTCCGTTGCTTCGACGACCCCGACGTCATCCACGTGGATGGCACCGTGGACCCCGTGCGCGACCGCGCGACGATCGAGTTCGAACTCGCCCTCGCCGACCTCGGCGTCGTCGAGAAGCGGCTCGACAAGGCGAAGCGCGCCGCCAAGACCGGCGACAAGGCCGCGGCCACCGAGGCCGCCGCGCTCGAGAAGGCGCTCTCACCACTCAGCAACGGACAGGCTCTGTGGCACGTCGCGCTCACGCCGGAGGAGCGCGAGCTGCTCAAGCCGCTCCAGTTGCTCACCCTGAAGCCGATCCTCTACGCCGCGAACGTCACCGATGGTGAACTCACCGGCGCCGAGGGCCCGCACGTGAAGGCGCTGCGCGCCGTGATCGCCGCCGACCACGAGCCCGCCGAGGTCGTGACCTTCTCGGCGAAGATCGAGGCCGAGCTCGCCGACCTCCCCCCGGAGGACCGCGCCGAGTTCCTCGCCTCGCTCGGCCTCGAGTCGGCGGGACTCGACCGGCTCATCCGTGCCGGGTTCCACCTCCTCGGCCTCCAGACGTACTTCACGGCCGGCGAGAAGGAGGTCCGCGCCTGGACCATCCATCGCGGCGACACCGCGCCGAAGGCCGCGGGGGTGATCCACTCCGATTTCGAGCGCGGCTTCATCCGCGCCGAGACCGTCGGCTACGAGGACTTCATCGCGCTCGATGGCTGGAAGGGCGCCCGGGAGAAGGGCGCGGCGCGCGCCGAGGGCAAGGAGTACGTCGTGAAGGACGGCGACGTGATGCTCTTCCGGTTCAACGTCTAGGGCGGATCCCGGAGAGAACGGGCCCTCACGCCTCTCGGCGACCACGCATCGCGAGGCGCCCGAGCCGCACCACGGGATAGAGCCCGACGAGTTGGTCCGGGAGTCGGATCCAATGCCACTCCTCCATGGTCGGTGCGAGAAGGGAGTGGGTCCAGTAGCGGATGCGGTCGATCGGTCCGCGGAGGAGCAGGGACGCCCACCCATGATCGGGCCGCCACGCGGCATCGCCCCGGCGCATGCGCGCCACGCAGGAAGCGACGCGTGCGTCCACGACTTCGGCCGGCGCGCCGAGCGGCCCGACCGACGCCGTTGCGAGTCCGGCCCATGCGAGGAGACCGAGCCCGGTCGCAAGCGCGAGAGCGCCCGGTCCGCGGGCATCGCGGCCGAGCAGGACGTCCAGTGCATCGGGAGACCGCGCGGCGAGCCGGGCGAACGTCGCGACCTCCTCGGCCTGCGACCAGCCGTGCTTCATCGAGTGCACCGCGTGCAGCAGCAGGGTGTCCGCCGCGTTCGGCGTTCGCACGGCGACGCCGCCGAGATCGACGCGTTCGGCGCGGTCGAGGACCTCCGCCGGCCGGAGTGGGGTCGGGAACCGCGCGCCGAGGAACCGCCAGTGCAGCTCCACGTACGGCTCGTCGGTGGACCGCTCCAAGTCGATGGCACCACGGCCGCCCAGGAGCACGCGCTGCTGTGGGCGCGACATCCCGAGACGCCTTCTCCACCCGGCGGCCAACAGCGCGTCTGAGGCGCGCGCGAGATCGCGCGGGGTGACGAGGAGATCCAGGTCGGTGAAGTGGCGCGCCGTGGGATCCCCCCACGCGATTGCGCCGAGCGCGGGTCCCTTCCACAGGAGCCACCGGATCCGCGCGGTGTCGAGCACTTCGGCGATGCGCCGCAGCGCCGCGAGTGCGCTGAGCGCGCGCGTCGTCGCGGTCCGGGCGTCCTCGGCAAGAGGTGTGGGGACCGCTGACGCGGGAGCGCCGCGATGGAGCGCGCGCGCCAGGAGCGGGCCGAGGCGGTTGGCGAGGAGGAGGTCGACGGTGCCCTCCGCGAAGCGCAGGGTGCTCCCCTGGTCACCGGACGATGCTCGCCCGCCGTCGACGGCGAGGCGGATGGCGGCGCGGAGCTCGGCCTCGCTCAGCGCCGAGGTCAACCCGTCCTGCGCATGAAGCCCATGTTCCCGCCATCCATGAGCCCCATCAGCGACCGCGCGTTGGTGAGCTCGGCCGCCGCACCGAAGCGCTCGAGCGTGGGCGTCTCGTATCTCGCCTTCTCGCGAACCGGGGTCTTCGGCTGGTGATCAGACATGGCGCTCGCGTGGTGGATCGGGCTCACCCGGTCCGGTTCATCCCGCCCATGCCACCGTCCATCCTCCCCCTCATCGAGCGCGTGCGCGTGAGGTCCGCGGCGGCGCCGAGGCGTTCGAGCGCCGGAGCCGCGTACTCGGTCTTCTTCTCGGGGGCGCGGTGATCGGTCACTTCTTCCGGCATGGGCGGACCTTAGTTGCGGGGGAATCGGAGCAGGGGCTCCACTTGGTTATTAGGGGGCCTCGAAAGCGAAGTCAACGCCGAGCTAGGTCGCGGACGCGGCCACCGCCACGAGCCGGGCCGTCGCCGCGAGGCCCTCTCGCCCTTCGGCGACCTCGAGTCCGAACCCCCGAACGGTGCGGGCCACCGCCGCGAGACCTCGGAGTTCCGAGCCCCGTGCTCCCTGGTCGAGCAGGTATCCCATGTACGAGTGCTGCACGAGGGTGCGGAGCGACTCGACCGCCGAGAGTGGACGCATCCGCGGTGGCGCTCCCACCGGCGCGTCGTCGAGCGCGAACCACCCCGCGATCGGGACCGGTACGGCCGCACGCGGGAGTCCCGCAGTCGTCAAGTCGAGGACCCGCTTGTCGTAGACCGGCGAGAGGACCGGCAGGGCGCGAGCGACCGCCTCCGGCAGCGCCGGCGAGTCCTCCCACAGCCGGATCTGACCGTACGCCGGCCACGCCGTCCAGACCCCTGCCTCGGGCCGCAGGACCAGCACGTCCTCCGTGAGCACCGCCTGTCCGGCACGTGCCAGCGCGGCCGCCATCGTGGACTTCCCCGCCCCCCCCGCGCCCACGAACCCCCAGGCCGCCCCGCCGATGACGACCGCGCTCGCATGGACCGCGAGGTCCCCGCGACAGCGGAGCGCGAAGCCGAGGACGGGACCGAGCAGGTACGCCAGCGCGTCCTCGAGCCCGAGCGGCGGATCCCAGTCGCTCCAGATCTCGCTGCCGTCGTCCCTGACGTGGAATCGGATGCCCTCGGCGTAGCTGAGCCGCACCATTCCGGGGCCGTCGGGTCGGTCGGCAACGAGGGACGGGGGATCCCCCTCACCGGGCTCGCCGCGGTAGAACGGGAGGGGCGGGACCCCCGGCCAACCCGCGGCTCCCGGCGGCCGCGCACCCAGGTGAACGCGCACATCGGCCGGCCGGGGAGTGGACGCGACCAGCACGCCGGGAAGCGCGACGTCACACTCGACCACGAGGCCATAGAGCATCCAGCGGTCGGTCACGCCGGCATCGCCTCCGGCTGGGCGAGCCAGCGGGAGAACTCGATCACGCGCCACGCCGCGAAGATCTCGTCCGCCGAGCCCGCGCCCGCCATCACGCGCTCCCACTGCGCCACGTCCACCCACTCGTCGACCGCCGCCGGCAGGGGACGCGGTCGAGCGATCCCCCGCCACGCCTCGGCTCGCGCCTCGTAGTACCCTTGCAGCGGGCGTTTCGGACGCTCGACGATCGCCTCGGGCACGAGACCCCGCAGTGCCGCGCGCGCGAGGTGCTTGCGCTGGCACCAGGGGACGGACGGCAGCGCGAAGCAGAACTCGATCACGCGTGGATCCATATAGGGAAGGAGCATGTGCACCGGCGCGCCGCTTATCGGCGGGGCGTCGCTCCAGAGCGTGCTCTCCCACAGTGGCTGCGCGAGGGCCCGCGCTGCGAGCGACCGCGTCGGGTGCGGTCTCGCCTCCGGGACATCGGGGTACGGATTCCGACGGAGCAGCTCGGAGCGCAGCCAGCTCGGTGGACGTCGCCAGCGCCGGTCCCGCGCCCGTTCGAGCGTCCCCGAACTCCGACCCAGCCCGACCCAGGGCCGCCGGCCCGTCGCCCGCCGGTACGCGCGCCAGCGGCGCATCGTCGTCACGAGTCCTTCCACGCGCAACTGATCCGCGAGCGGCGCGGGCGAGAGGAGGGTGTCCAAGTCATCCCCGAGCAGCGCGACGGGCGCGCGCGCGGCGAGACGTCGTGAGAACTCCCGCCAGAGGCGCGGCTCCACCTCCGGCGACGGCTCCGGCGTCCAGAGTGGACTGTCGTCGGTGAGGTCCGCGACGGGGTCCATCTCGACGATCTCGTGCGGCAACCCCAGCCGACGGGCGACCATCGAGGCCCACTCGGCCTCGTCGTCGTCGGGAAGGAGTCGACGCCACGAGACCGTCGTGGCGCGGATCACGCCCGCGGGGACGGCGGAACGTGCGGTCGCGGCCAGGAGCGGCGAGTCCAGGCCGCCACTCAAGAGGATTGTGGCCGCCGGCCCCCGCACCCGATCGCGAACGGCCCGCGCGACGACCTCCCGGAACCCATCAACGACCTCATCCTCGCGCCGAGCTTCACGGATCGCGGGCGTGGGAAGGTCCCAGTGTCGCGTCAGCCCGATCCCTCCGCCGCGGTCGAAGCGAACGGTGTGCGCCGCCGGGACGCGTCGGATGCCGCGACGGAAGCTCACGGTCGGGGTCAGGAGGTCGCCGGTCCCCAGATACTCCGCGACCGCCCGCTCGTCGAGGGTGAGGTCGACGCCCTCGACCACGGCGATCGTCGCGGGATCATCGGCGACCACGATCATCGGTCCGGCGACGGCGTAGAAGCACGGCAGGACGCCCACGGTGCCCCGCGCCGCGATCAAGCGGTCGCCGGCGGGCGCGAGCGCGGCGATGGCGTAGTCCCCGATCCAGTGCGCCGGGGCCCTGTCCCCCCACGCGGCGAAGGCGCGCCACGCGAGCGCCGCGTCGTCCTCCGCTCCCTCACCGACCCGATCGCGCAGCCTTTCCGCGAGCGACCCTCGGTCGTCGAGGCGCAGTGAGCCGGTGCCGCGCCACCCGCCGCGATCCGACGGGAGGCCGTCCTCCGCGCCCGGCGCCCAACCATCCTGCGCGATCCACCCCATCCACTCCGGGCCACCGCGTTCTCGAACGTGGCCCCCGCCGTCGCGCCCGAGTCGGCGTGCGATCGCGTCACGCACCTCGTCCGGGATCGGGCCACCGCCACGATGCCAGACCATCGCGAACCTCGTCACCGATGGCAGGCCGTCACGCCGAGCGCGGCTCCTCGGCCTCGGCGAGGCGATCGCTCGCCCAAGTGAACGCGAGGTGGTCGCTCTCGAAGTCGTCCGGATGCCGGCGACGGACCTCCTGCGCGATGGCTTCGAGTGTCCTCGATCCATCCACCTCGCTGAACAGTGTCCGGAGCCGCTCGACCGTTGGCGTCACCTCCGGGACGAATCCCGCGGCACGCCGCCGGCGGCGCGCGGCGCTGAGGAGCCGGGAGCCCAGGGACGATCCGATCCGCGTCAGCGTGGTCCCGTCGCCACGCGAAAGGTGCACCGTCCACGCCCACACGTAGTCGCCCCCGTCGGGCACCACCTGGAGCCGGATCCGCAGTTCGTCTCCGGCCTGCACGGCGAACGGCTCATCCAGCGGGAGTACGGCGTGCTGGTAGACCGTACGCGGTCCCCCGGGTGCGGTATCGAATCCGATTCCCGGCGCGAGTTCGGCGGCGAACCAGGAAGCGATGCCGGCGGCACGCCCTGCGCGCGAGACGCGGAAGGTCGCCTCCCCCTCCGTCGGGAGGTCGGGCGTGAGACCGTTCCCGTAGTCGAGCGTCGCCCAGCGCCGCGCCGGCGCCAGCAGACACTCCGCGCTCGAATGGGTCTGGATGAGTCGACTGATGGCCACGCGGCGCACGGCAGCGACGCGCACGCCCATCAGCTCGGCGTCGGCGTCGGACGGATGGACGCCGACCTCGGCCGGCCACTCCATCGGTGCACACCAGAGGTGATCCCGCAGCGGGATCGTGCGCGCCGCCGGTCGCAACAGACGCCGATGCGCGTCGACCAACGCACGCAGGCGTCCGCCGTGCAGCGGCGAGACGCCGCGAAGGTCCTCGAGCAGTACGTCCGCGGCACTCGGAAGGGTGACCCGCTCTGACAGGTCCTGCAGGAACGTGATCCGGTCGGCGCAGCCGTGTTCCGCCGCCAGCGCGGGGCCGTGGGCGATCGCGTCGTTCGGCTCGACGGCCCAGACGTGCGCGGCACCGAGACGACAGGCGTGGACGGCGAAGTACCCGAAACCGGTCCCGAGCTCCAGCACCTGGTCACCCGGCCGGATCACCTCGCGCATCGCCGCGAGGTACGCCGGAGTGCGCACGGGATCCTCGACCATCGCGAGGTAGTCCGCGAGTTCGTACAAGGGGGCTCAGTCGCGAGCGACGTCGGCGCGCACGACGAGTCCCTGCGCGAGCAGCTCCTGCGTCAATGCGACGAGATCGCCCCACGCCCGGTCCTCGGTGACCTCGAACTCGGCGACGACGTCCGTCAGCAGCGCCTCGAGGGTCACCGGGACCGCCAGGCGTCGCCAGATGAAGGTGCCCACGCGATTGAGGCCGTAGTAGACGCCCTCACTCATCGACAGCAGCACGGTCTCGCCTTCGAGCTCGGCGGAGACCAGCGCGCGAGACGCGACGACGCGCGTGTCGCGCGAGACCTCCGGAAGGGACCGCGACGAACTGGCGACGGCCATGACGGCCAGTCTACATTCGCCGTCGGACACCACGCAAGCGAGGAAGAGGATGCCGACCGCCATGCGCTGGACCGCCGACGGACTCGCAAGATCCGCACCGATCTGGGCCGTCCTCGCGTGCCTGATGGTGGGGACGCCCGAGGCGGTCCTCACCCAGCCCGACCCCGCCGCCCAACTCGCTTCCGCCCGCGCCGCCTGGGAGCGTCACCCCACGAACGTGGATTCGATCATCTGGTTCGGCCGCCGGATCGGGTACACCGGCGCCTTCGAGGACGCCGTTGCGCTCTACACGATCGGCCTCCGGTACCACCCCGACGAACCGCGTCTGCTGCGCCACCGCGGCCACCGCTACGTCTCGCTCCGGCAGTTCGACCGCGCCATCGCCGACCTCGAGAGAGCGCGCGCGGTCGTCGCCGGCAAGCCCGACGAGGTGGAGCCCGACGGACAGCCGAATGCGCGCGGGATCCCCACCAGCACCCTCCACTCCAACATCAGGTACCACCTCGCCCTCGCCCACTTCGTGAAGGGGGACTTCGCGAAGGCCCTCCCGGTCTGGGAGGAGGACGCGCGACTGGCGCGGAACCTCGACCATCGGGTGGCCGCGACCTACTGGTGGGTGCTGACTCTGGCGCACCTCGGCCGGCACGCCGAGGCGCGCACGGCGCTCGCGCCGATCCGCGCCGACTGGGACATCATCGAGAACGGGAGCTACCATCGCGCCCTGCTCTGGATGAAGGGGGAGCTGACTGAGGCGGCACTGCTGCCGGCGAGCGCGAGCGCCCTCGAACGTCAGACGATCGGCAACGGGATCGGACAGTGGCACGCGGCGAACGGGCGCACCGCCCAGGCGCGCTCGGCTTGGGAAGCGGTGCTCGCGACCGGACCGTCGGCGAGCTTCGGCTTCATCGCGGCCGAGCAGGCGATGAAGAGAACCGGCGCACGATGAGATGACGCGGACCGGGCGCGAGCGCCCGGCGGCCTGCGGTGGGCCCCGCCGGGGTTGACCAACCCTCGGCGCCAGAATACCTTACGGGGCTTTCCACATCGGTGGCACCTCGATGGTCGGCAACCGCCGCGCCCTGGGTCCCACCACTCTCCTCCCGCGTCGGCAACCCGCGGGGGGCGATCACGACCAAAGGGAGGATTGCCGCATTGTCTCGTGAATACGAGGCGGTGTACAT
>CAZYUL010000107.1:0-8970 GCA_964650715.1 uncultured Gemmatimonas sp.
GACCGCTACTTCCAGGACGGCGAGATGTCGGCCAAGAAGTACGTGCCCGAGGGGATCGAGGGGCGCGTCCCGTACAAGGGACCCGTGGCGGACGTGCTCTACCAGATGGTGGGAGGGCTGCGCAGCGGCATGGGATACGCGGGGTGCGCGACGATCGACGCCCTCCGCACCGAGGCCGAGTTCGTGCGGATCACGCCGGCTGGCCTCCGCGAGTCGCACCCGCACGACGTCACGATCACCCGGGAAGCGCCGAACTACAGTGTCTGACCTGCTCGCGGTCCCGCCGGCGCGGCGTGAGGCCATCGGCCGCCTCGCGGCGGCGCTCCACCCGGGGATGACGGTCGCGCTCTCCACGCACATCAACTCCGACGGTGACGGCTGCGGGTCGCAGACGGCCCTTGCGCGGCTCCTCGGCCAGATGGGGATCCGCGCCTTCGTCGTGAATCCCACCCCGTGGCCGGAACTCTTCCGTTGGACCCTCGGGGACGACGTCGAGGATCGCTCGGCGGAAGGGGCGGCGGCGCTCAAGGGGATCGACCGCCTGATCGTGCTCGACATCAGCGACGTCGGACGGCTCGGCCAGTTGGCGGACGCGGTCCGCGCCCTTCCCACGGACGCCTTGGTGATCGACCACCACCTGCCGGGCAACGAGCCGCCGGGGACGACGATGCTCAGCGACACGGCCGCGTGCGCGACGGCGGAGCTGGTGTTCGACTTCGCGCGCGAGCGCGGTCTGACGATCACGACCGCGATCGCGAAGTCGCTGTACACGGCGCTCGTGACCGACACCGGGGGCTTCCGCTTCGGGAACACCACGCCGCGGTGCCTCGCGATCGCCGCCGAACTGCTCGGGGCGGGGGTGGACCCGGAACAGATGTACGCGCGTATCTATGGGAGTGTCCCCCTGGGCCGGATCCACCTCCTCCGGGACGCCCTCGACACGCTCGAGGTGGACATGGCGCACGGGATGGCGTGGGTGCGGATCCATGCGGGGGCGCTCGAGAAGCACGGGGTCTCGACGGAGGACCTCGATGGGGTCGTCGAGCACCCGAGGTCCATCGCGGGGGTCCGGTTGGCGATGCTCTTCCGCGACCTCGGGCACGGGAAGGTGAAGGTCTCGTTCCGGAGCCTCGCGGGGGTCAACGTGAACACGTTGGCGCGGACCTTCGGGGGCGGTGGGCATGCTCGGGCGTCCGGGGCGCTGATCGCCGGGGCGCTGGCCGAGGTCGAGTCACGGGTCCTCGGCGAGGCACGTCGGCAACTCTCGGCGGGGGCGCTCGCGGACTGAACGGCTCCGGCCGCGTGACACGGGTCACGCTCGCGCGGCTGTCGCGGCGCGACTACACTATCGTAAGCCGTCTTTCTGTCACATTGTGACGTGGTGGCCCTCCTCGGATGACCGAGCGCCGTTGATTGTCGTCTTGACGGTCGGGGGCGGCTGTCCCGATGAGGCCGAATCGCATGCGCGGGGCGTGCAGGGCCCGCAGTGAGGACCGATGCGACACCAGGTACGCGGTTTCACGATAATCGAGCTGCTGATCGTGATGGTCATCTTCGGGATGATGGTCGCGTTCGCCGCGCCCCGGATCGATGGGACGCGGTTCCGCGTGAACGCCTCGATGCAGGTCCTTGGCACGACCATGCTGACGGTCCAGCGCCAGGCGATCACCCAGCAGCACAACATCATCGTGCGGATCGATACGGCCGGGCGCCGGCTGCGGATCCACGAGGATCGCAACAACAATGAAGCGGTCGATGCCGGCGAGCACGAGCGCGCGGTGCCGATCGGCGAAGGGATGGTCTTCGGTCGCGGCGGCGCGCCCGCGATGTCGATGGGGAACGGACCGGTGGCGGTCACGCGAGTCGTGCTCGGCTTGCCGGCCTGGATCTTCCATCGAGACGGGAGTGCCAGCGAGGCCGGCGGGTTCTACGTGACGTCGGAGCGGGCCGAGCGCGACGGGGACCGCCCTGACGACGCCCGCGCGGTCACGATGTCGCGCGCGACGGGGCGCGCCTCCTGGTTCCGCTATCGATCCGACGGCTGGGTCAAGGCCTTCTGATGAAGTCCCGCGGCGGATTCACCCTCGTCGAGCTCGTGATCTCGATGTCGATCCTGCTGATCGTGATGCTCACGCTGATCACGCTCACGGGACGCACCGTGCACATCACCACGGTGAGCGAACGCGAGCAGGCCGCGATCCAGCTCGCGACCGACCGTACCGACGAGATCCTGACGAATCCCGACTATGCCGGCCTCGACACGACGTACGCCGGCACCGAGACGGGGTTCGCGACGTTGCTCGGGTTCACTCGCACGACGACGATCGTCCGCACGACCTCGGGCGGTCATGACTACAAGAAGGTCACGGTGGTCGTCACGGGACCGGGGCTGGAGTCCAGCGTGCGCCGGACCATCGTGGTGGCGGCGCCGTGACGCGACAGTGGAGGCCCTCGATGCGCAGTCGGCGAGGCATGACCCTGATCGAGATGATCGTGTCGCTGCTGATCTTCTCGTTCGTCACGGCGGGCGCGATGCTGCTCCTCCGGTCGGAGAGCCGGGCGTTCTCCCTCGGCAGCGAGGGGGTGGCGATGTACCAGAACGGCCGCTTCGCCATGAATGAGATGGAGAAGGACCTCCGCACCTCCGGCGCGGGCGCGCCGGACATGCAGCCCCAGCTCATCTACGCCGCCGACAGCGTGTTGGCGTTCAACGCGAACTACTGGACCAACACCGCGGGGGACGTCGAGGCGGTCTACTTCAATCCCGACGCCCCCGACAGCGCCGTCACGGCGATGCGCACGACGTCGCAGATCACGATCCCGTTCACCGCGATCCAGTATCCCGACACGAACTACTCCGTCGGCGGCGTCAACAGCCCCTCCGAGACGATCATCTTCTACTTCCGCGGCGACTCGTCGACGACGCCGACGGACGACTTCATCCTCTGGCGCCGGGTGAACAACCTCGCGCCGGAGGTCGTGGCGACGAACCTCCGGCGCACCACGGGACGTCCCTTCTTCGAGTACTTCCGCGTCTCGACGACGGCCGCTGGCGTGTCGACCATGAGTCAGGTCCCGTCCAACCAGCTCCCTTGGCGGCACACGGTGCCGATCCACCTCGCGAACACGGACACCGGTACGTTCGCGCGGATCGACAGTGTGCGCGCGGTGCGGGTCAACTTCACGGTGACGAACGGGGCGGTCGGCGGGAATGAGCGCCTCCGCGCGCTCACGCGGTTCATCCGCCTCCCGAACGCCGGCCTGGTGAACACCAAGAGTTGCGGCGACGCACCGATCTTCACCACGACGCCCGTGGCCGACACGAGCATGCTGGTCGACAGCACGATCGTCGTCGAGCTGTCGTTCGCCGCCTCGGTCGACGAGTCCGCGGGCGAGCGTGACGTGGAGCGGTACGTGATCTGGCGCCGTGAATCGACGGTGGTCGACTGGGGCGATCCCTACGTCACGCTCCCCGGCGGCACCGATCCCAATCTCTTCGTCGATGCCGGCGTCGTCGGCGGCATCAGCTACCTCTACGCCGTCTCGGCGCAGGACTGCACGCCCACCCTCTCGGACCGCCGGGTCAGCAACGAGATCGCGGTACCGGTCGTCCCTTGATGCAACGAGGAGCCCCAGTGACCCTCCCGTCCCCCACCCGCCGGCGTCGGCGCTCGCGCGCCCGCGGCCAGTCCCGCGCCCGCCGGGGCGTTGCGCTCGTGGTCGTCATCCTCGTCATGATGGCGGTGGCGGCCATCGCGTCCGCGGCGTCCTTCCTCGGCCTGAACACGACCCTCGTCAGCACGTACCACAATCGACTCAGCATCCTCGAGTCGGCTGCCGACGCCGGGCTCGAAGAGGGCCGATCGGCCCTGAACGGCATCGATTCCCTCTATCCGGATTCCGGCTTCGTCGTCTACGAGAACGGCGTCGCGGTCACTGACGCGGCCGGCAACGCCATCCCGGGGATCCAGCGCTGGACCTACGTCGGCCCTTCCGGCATCACCACCGGACAGTACGGCGTGTTCGGAAGCATCGTCACCGTGGTGCAGGATCGGGTCGGGAACCGGGTCGTCCGTCGGGCGGAGACTTTCCAGGAGAGCTTCGCCAAGTACGCCTACTTCACCGACGTCGAGGGGAACATCGTCTTCGGCGCGAATGACGTGCTCTACGGCCCGGTGCACTCGAACGACGAGATCGAGATCCAGGCCGCCAATCCCGGGGCCACCTTCTGGGGTCAGCTCAAGACGGCCCAGACGATCGTCAATCGCAACTGGGGCAACTACAATGCGGGCTACGTCGAGAACGCACCGGCGATCCCGTTCCCCGAGACCTCCGACCTGAACAAGCTGCTGGCCCAGGCCACGATCGGCGGGACGAACTTCACGAGTTCGACCGCCGGCGGACCCGGTCAGGCAACGATGCGGATCGAGTTCGTCGCACTGGACCTGAACGCCGACGGCGACTCGACCGACGTCGACGAGGGCTTCATGAAGATCTACAGCGTGAGCAACACCTCGAACGCCTGGTACGTCGTGGCGGACACGACGGGGGACTTCGACACCAATGGACTGCGCGACTCCCGCAACTGCGGCCATACCCTCAGCAGCGGGACCGGCGCCCACGCGTACTTCCTGACCTTCGACCGGCATACCGGCACCAACAACACGTCCGACCAGCGTCGCTGGGCGCCGAACAACGGACAGAACCGCAACTGCTATCTCGGCGGCGCGAGCATCCTCAACGACGATCCCACGCTCTACAACGCGACGCGTGGCGTCTTCCAGCCCGTCGACGACTACAACATGGGGTCGTGGCTCGCGTGGACCGGCACCGTCGATGCTCGCGTGACCGCACTGCTCCCGCTGGAGGCCCCGTACCTCTGGCCGGTCTCGCGCGCCCTCAATCCCAACTTCAAGGGCGTCATCCATGTGACGGGGAAGGTCGCGATCAGTGGCAAGCTCCGCGGGAAGATCACACTGGCCGCGACCGGCAACATCATCATCGCCGACAACCTCACCTATGTGACGAATCCGGGCGGGACCGTCCCCTGCAACTCCCCGATCCGTGACATGCTCGGCCTCTTCAGCGGCGGCGACGTGGTGGTCGCCAACAACCTCCTCAATTCCCCCTGGGCTGCAGGGCCCGGCGTCAGCGGGATCCTCGTGGATGGGACGTATCGTACGTGGGCCAGCCGCGGCTCGGACGAATTCATCCATGGCGTCGTGCTCGCCCTCGATCAGTTCACCGCCGACGGGTACAACCGCGGCCCCACGAACGTCGAGGACTGCCAGGGGTCGAACAACGCCCGCGGTTGCCTCTTCCTGACGGGAGGCATCATCCAGAACACCCGAGGTCCGGTCGGCATCACCGACGGCCGGGGATACACCAAGCGCTACCAGTACGACGCGTGCGCCGGGGCCGAGCCGCCCCCGTACTTCCCGACGACCGGGCACTTCGTCAGAGGCCACTACTTCGAGGTCGATCCCACGGGGTTCAACATCGCTACCTACTGGCCGCTCCTGGTCCCGGCACCTTGACCGGTGCGCCGTTTTGAGACGGGATGACAAGGGCCTATCGTTCAGCAGCGCGAACGATAGGCCCTTGCTCCGTTCCTCCACCCGATGACCGATACCCTCCAGGCACGCCTCGCCGAGGCGCTCGCCCCGATCGCCAATCCCCGCACCGGCGCGTCCGTCTACCAGACGCAGCAGGTGCGCGACATCGCCACCACCCGTGACGGCAAGGTCCGCGTCACGCTCCTGCTCGGCGCGCAGGACGACCCCACGCTCGCGCGACAGGTTCGGCAGGCGCTCGAGCGGGTGGACGGCGTCACCGACGTACGCGTGGACGTGAAGGACGCGGGAGAGGCGACGGCCCGACCCACGGCCCCCGCGGCCCCCGCGGCCCCCTCAGCGCCCGCCGCCGGGGCCAAGGGGCGGGCCCTCCCGGTGATGGACGCGGCGCCGGCGCCGCGCACTCCCGCCGCGCCGACGCCCGTGGCCTATCCCGGGCTCGGCCGGATCATCGCCGTCTCGTCGGGCAAGGGCGGCGTGGGCAAGTCCACCGTCACCGTGAACCTCGCGATCGCGCTCGCCAAGGCGGGACTGCGGGTGGGCCTGATGGACGCCGACATCTACGGGCCGAACATCCCGATGATGATGGGCGTGAACGAGGCGCCCCCGGTCCGGAACGACAAGATCCAGCCACTCGAGGCGCACGGCGTGAAGGTGATCTCGCTCGGGTTCCTCATCGAGCGCGACCAGCCGGCGATCTGGCGCGGTCCGATCGTGATGAAGATCATCACGCAGTTCCTCCGCGATGTGGACTGGGGCACCCTCGACGTGCTCCTCGTGGACATGCCGCCGGGCACGGGTGATGCGCAGCTCTCGCTGGTGCAGGCGACGCAGGTCGCGGGCGCGATCATCGTGACGACGCCGCAGGAGGTCGCGGTGGGGGACGCGCTCCGCGGCGCCAAGATGTTCCAGCGGGTGGGCGTCCCGCTCCTCGGCATCATCGAGAACATGTCGTACTTCGAGTCGCCGGAGACGGGGAAGCCGATGGCGATCTTCGGGTCGGGCGGCGGCAAGCGCCTCGCCGACGAGCTCGCGGTGCCGCTCCTCGGCGAGATCCCGCTCTACCCGCCGGTGCTCGAGGGCGGGGACCGCGGGGCGCCGATCGTCGTGAGCGACGCGGCCAGCTCGGCCGCGCGCCGCTTCACGACGATCGCGGCGGCTATCGCGGGGTCGCCCCCGGCCGCGCGGGGATAGGCCGCCGCGCAGCCGCCACGCCGACGACGGGCGTCGGCGTCTGCCAGCCCTGCAGCGGCGGTGAGACCTGCTCGGCGGGCTTCCGGCTCCCGGCCCCGGCGCGTGAGAGCATCGCGCCTCCCAGGCCCGCGGTCGCCGCGACCCAGGTGATCGCGACGGCCGCCACGCGCAGGACGAGCGAGGGGGTGCCACTCCCCTGCAGGAACGCGGCGACGATCCAGGGGAGCATCAGCACGACCACACCGGTCACGAGCGCCCGGAGCGCCTCGGCGCGCGAGGCGCCATCGTGCCGGGAGCGGAGGAGCGCGCGTCCGCTCGTCACCGCGAGGGCGAGCCAGCCGAGGGTCACGAGCCCGGCGAGCGCCACCGGCGCGGCGACGAGCACGAACGGGATGAGCAGGACGCCGAGGACAGTCGCCGCGAGG
The DNA here is from genome assembly GCA_964650715.1 of uncultured Gemmatimonas sp. Taxonomy (GTDB): domain Bacteria; phylum Gemmatimonadota; class Gemmatimonadetes; order Gemmatimonadales; family Gemmatimonadaceae; genus Pseudogemmatithrix. The sequence goes on from CAZYUL010000107.1 coordinate 7,193, forward strand.
GCGACGCAGAGGACGATGACGCCGGGCAGGAATGCCAGCTGGCCGACGACGCCGAGGAAGAACGAGCGACCGAAGTCCTGCTCGAGTGCCTTGGCGGTCGCCTCGAGGTTGGGCGCCATCAGGACGAGCACGAGGATGCCGACCACGACGAGGACGGCGGTCCACCCGGCGGAGAGCTGGAGGGCCCGGGCGCGGGTCATCGGCGGCTGCTCGGCGGCGGCGGTGGCGACGGCGGAGGGCCAGGCGTGGAGCCCGCCCCGCACGCGCCCGCCGTCCACGATCACGCGGCCGCGGTAGGCGTTGGCCGTGCCGACGACATCGGCGCCGGCGTGGACGAGCACATCGCCCCAGAGGGCATAGACGTTGCCCTCGACCCTGCCAGCGATGTCGGCGGTGCCGCCGATCACGAGGAGGGGACCACGGACGGTGTCGCTGGCGGCGATCGTCGTGTTGCCGCGGGAGACGCGGCCGTTCAGCTCGATGCCGTCCTCGGTGATGGCGAAGGCGTCGAGAGCTCGGGCGAGACTCTCGGCGGGGACGGCTGCGGAGCTCACCTGCGCCCGGGCAACGGCGTGCGGCGCCGCGAACGCGAGGAGCGTCGCGGTGAGGTGGATCATCGTGCGCCGCATGGGGTCAGCTCCGTGTGGCGCGAGCGGTGGCGGCGAGTCGGCGGAACCCAAGGACGGCGCCGACGACCACCAGACCGAGGATCCCGGAGGTGAGGAGGAGGGAGGTGGGGCCGCCGCCGGCGATGGCCGTGGTGGCCTCGGCGCCGAGCGCGCGGGTCGCGACCTCGCTGGCGCCGGTCACGAGCGTCTCGCGCCCACGGTCGGCGAAGACGCCGAGGGCCCAGACGGCGAGGTCGGCGCGGAAGGAGAGCCAGAGCGCGCTGCCCGAGACGACGAGGGCCACCATCCCGGCCCCGACCCCGGCGAGGACGCGCATCGGCGCACTCCGGGGGACGAACCGGCGCGCGCCCTCGACCACGGCGACGTGCCAGGGCTCGATCACCTGCACCTTGGCCATCACGCCGTCGGCGAAGCGGATCCGCGGCGTGAAGTGCGGCAAGGTCTCGACGCGATCGGTGACCTCCCGGAGCGCCTCGAAGCGGGCGCGGCAGTCGGAACACTCGTCGAGGTGAGCGCGGAGCGGCGTGATGCCGAATCCGGACTCGCCATCGACGAGCAGGTCGATCTCGTTGGGGAGGAGGTGACGGTGGTTCATGTGAGGAGGCCTACGGTGGGGGGAGATGGCCGGTTTCAGGCGATGCGGGATGCGGGGGTCGCTACGGGACGCGGGGTGGGACGAGGGGTGCGGGATGCGGGAGGGGTGATGCTGGAACCGCGGTTCGGTGTGCGTTCGGATGCGAGATGCGGGATGCGGGGGAGAAGGGGAGGGATCAAGGGTGAGGCAGATCACTCCCGGAGGTGCTGGAGGGCGTCGCGCAGCTGGTGGCGCGCGCGGTGGATGTAGGTCTTCACGGTCCCCAGGGGGAGGTCGAGGGTGGCGGCGATCTCCTCATAGCTGCGGCCCTCGACGTGGCGGAGCATGATGCAGTTCCGGTACTCGGGTCGCAGCTGCCCGATGGCCTGCTCGATCTCGGAGCCGAGCTCACGGGCGGCGAGCTCGTCGAGGGCGTTCTCCCCGGTGTCGGGGAGGTCGAACGACGTCGCCTCGATGTCGGCGGCGGTCATCGCGTGCGGCGAGCCGTCCATCGAGATCGTGTCCAGCTGTCGTCGTCGGAGGTGATCGATGGCGATGTTGTTCGCGATCTTGAA
>CAZYUL010000108.1:0-8908 GCA_964650715.1 uncultured Gemmatimonas sp.
TCAAGCGGGGCCTGCAGGAGGTCAGCCGGTTCTACGTCGAGCTCCGGCGGCTCGGGCTCGACGTGCGCTATGTGGATGTCGGCGGCGGGCTCGGGGTGGACTACGATGGCACGCAGTCCACCGCGCAGGCGTCGATGAACTACTCGGCGCAGGAGTACGCCAACGACATCGTCTACACGCTCGCCGAGACCTGCCGGGAGGAGAACCTCCCGATGCCGGACATCATCTCCGAGTCGGGGCGCGCGCTCACGGCCCATCACGCGCTCCTGCTCCTCTCGGTGATCGACGTCGAGTCGGCGGCCGAGCCGGTCGTCCCGGGGCTCACCGAGGACGACCACGCCCTGCTGCACGAGATGGCCGACGACCTGAAGACCGTCTCGCGCAAGAACGTCTCGATGCGGCGCATCCGCGAGATCTTCCACGATGCGACGTTCGACAAGGAGAAGGCGCAGCAGCTCTTCGCCACCGGCGTCCTCTCGCTGCGCGAGCGGGCACTCGCCGAGACGCTCTACCTCTGCACGCTGAACACGGTCGGGCGCCTCGCGGCCGGCAAGCGGGACCACTTCGACGACATCATCCGCGACGTCGAGGCCGGGCTCGTGGACCGGTACTTCGCCAACTTCTCGCTCTTCCAGTCGCTCCCCGACAGCTGGGCGATCGACCAGCTCTTCCCGATCGTGCCGATCCACCGGCTCGATGAGCAGCCCACGCGCCGGGGGACGATCCAGGACGTCACCTGCGACTCGGACGGGAAGATCGACCGTTTCATCGGCGGTCGCGACGGCTCGCCGTCGATGCCGCTCCACGCCTTCCGCGACGGGGAGGCCTACATCCTCGGCGTCTTCCTGACCGGCGCGTACCAGGAGATCCTCGGCGACCTGCACAACCTCTTCGGCGACACGAACGCGGTGCACATCCGGCTGCGCGAGGGCGGATACGAGGTGACGCACCTCGTGCACGGGGACACCGTCACCGAGGTGCTCAACTACGTTCAGTTCCGCGGGTCCGACCTCCTCGCGACCTTCCGCCGCAAGGTGCAGAACGCGAAGGGGATCTCGCGCGACGAGGCCAACATGTTCATCGCCGAGTACGTAGCAGGACTGGAAGGCTACACCTACCTCGAGGGCGAAGCGGCGCGCTGAGCGCGTCCCGCCGAATCGCAGTCCTACCGGAGTCCGAGTCCAGATGACCCCTCACCTGTCCGCGCTCATGGCGGCAGCCGGGGAGAGCGGCGGCTTCCACGCCCTGCTCCTCACCCTCGTCGCCACGATCGCCGCCACCAAGCTGGTGGGCGAGATCGCGCAGCGCGTCGGCCAGCCGTCGGTGCTCGGCGAGCTGCTCGCGGGCGTGCTCGTGGGTGCGAGCGTGCTCGGGGTCTTCGACCCGTCGGATCCGGTGCTGCACGCGCTGGCCGAGCTCGGGGTGCTCATCCTGCTGTTCCAGATCGGCTTGCATACCGACGTGCGGGCGCTCGCGAAGGTCGGCACGACCGCCCTCACGACGGGAGTGGTGGGCGTGCTGGTGCCGCTCGGGGGCGGCCTCCTCGTCGCGCAGTTGATGGGGGTCGAGACCCTTCCGGCGATCGTGATCGGCGCCGCGATGACGGCGACGAGCATCGGCATCTCGGCCCGCGTGCTCTCCGACCTCGGACAACTGAAGTCGCCCGAGGGGCAGGTCGTGATCGGCGCGGCGGTCTTCGACGACGTCGTCGGCCTCATCATCCTGTCCGTGGTCGCGGCGCTCGTGGCGGGCGCCGAGCTCACCGCGGGCGGATTCCTCCGGACCGCGGCGCCGGCGATCGGGTTCGTGGTGCTCGCGGTCGCCCTGGGTTCGGTGGCGATCCCGCCGCTGTTCCGATTCGTGGAGCAGGTCCGGGTCACGGGCGCGCTGGGCATCATCGCCCTCGGGTTCGCGTTGCTGCTCGCGTGGCTCGCCACCGAGAGCGGCTCGGCGATGATCATCGGCGCGTTCGCCGCCGGGCTCATCCTGCACCCGACGCCGCAGCGCAAGGAGATCGAGCGCAGCGCGACGCAGCTCGGCTACTTCTTCGTGCCGATCTTCTTCGCGTCGGTCGGCGCCGCGGTGGACCTCCGCGCGCTCACCTCACCGACCGCGCTCACGGTCGGCTCCGCGCTGATCGTCGTCGGCGTGCTCGGCAAGGTGCTCGCGGGGTACGCCCCGTACTGGTTCAAGGGCGACCACCTGCTCGTCGGCGTGGCGATGGTCCCGCGCGGCGAGGTCGGCCTGATCTTCGCGCAGATGGGGATGGCCTCCGGCGTGCTCGGCGCCGAGCTCTTCGGCGCCCTCATGCTCATGGTCGTCACCACCACGTTCATCACGCCGCCGCTCCTCAGCGCGATCGCGCGCCGCCGCGCGGCCAACGCCGAGGACGCGCCGGACGAGATCGGCATCGACGACCTGGTGGTGGGGAGCAAGCGCCGCACGACCCGGCAGCGCAAGGTGGACGCCTAGGGCGGCCCCCGGCGCGCCGCGACGCGCGGGATCACCGCGCGTCGTAGAGCTTCGCGACCTCGCCCCAGTGCACGACGTTCCACCACGCGCCGACGTAGTCCGGCCGGCGGTTCTGGTACTTGAGGTAGTAGGCGTGCTCCCACACGTCGAGTCCGAGGATCGCGTGCTTCCCCTCCATCAGGGGATTGTCCTGGTTCGGCGTGGACATGATGCTGAGCGAGCCGTCCTTCGCCGCGACGAGCCACGCCCACCCTGAGCCGAAGCGACCGACGGCAGCGGCCTGGAACGCCTCGCGGAACTTCGCGAAGTCGCCGAAGGCCTTGGTGATCGCGGCGGCGACGTTCCCGGAGGGCTCGCCACCGGTCTTCGGGACCATCAGGCGCCAGAAGAGCGAGTGGTTCCAGTGCCCGCCGCCGTTGTTCCGTACCGCGGTGCGCACCGACTCGGGGACCTTCGCGATGTCACGGCAGAGCTGGTCGAGCGACCAGGACGCGAGCTCGGGCGCCTTCTCGATCGCCGCGTTCAGGTTGTTCACGTACGCCTGATGATGCTTGCCATGGTGGATCTGCATGGTCTGGGCATCGATGTGCGGCTCGAGCGCGTCGGGCGCATACGGCAGGGCGGGGAGGCTGTGTGGCACGGCAGGGACTCCTGTTCGAAGTGACGGGATGCGTCGGAATATAGGTCAGGGCACCGGCGCTTCCCGCCGGCGCTGCTTCCACCAGGCGATGAATGCCGGCGAGACCGACAGGATGATGATGCCCACCGCCAGCGCCTCGACGTGCTGCTCGAGGCCCGGCACCATCCGCACGACGTAGTAGCCGATGAGCAGCATGGACCAGATCCACGCGAGCCCGCCGATCACGTTGTAGAAGACGAAGGTCGGGTAGTGCATGCGCGCCGCGCCGGCGACGACCGGGGCGAAGGTCCGTGCGAACGGCATGAATCGCGCGAGGATGATCGTCTTGCCGCCGTGCTTCTCATAGAACGCGTGCGCGGCCTGCAGGTGGCTCTGCTTGAACCAGCGGGAGTCGGGACGGCTGTAGAGCGCCGCCCCCGACTTCCTCCCGATCGCGTAGGCGATCTGGTCCCCGGCGATCGCGGCGATGCTGCAGAGCAGCCCGAGCAGCCAGACGTTGAGCTGCACGACCGCGTCGCTCCCCGCGGCGACGATGCCGGCAGTGACCAGGAGCGAATCGCCGGGAAGGAACGGGAAGAGCAGCCCGGTCTCGATGAAGATGATCGCGGTGATCCCGACATAGCCGGCCGTCGCCACCAGGCCGTTGAGGTCGCTGAAGATCGCGATGAAGTCGCGGATGAGTTCCATAAGCCACGCAATCTAGCCGCGCGCTAGCTTCCAGTCGTGTCGCTCCTCGACCGGTTCACGATCGTGCTCAACCGTCCCCAGGACCCCGTTAACCTCGCGGCGACGGTCCGGGTGATGAAGAACTTCGGCTTCGCCGACCTGCGCCTCGTCGAGCCGGTGCCCTACGATCCCTGGCGGATCGAGGGCGTGGCCCACGGCACCCGTGACGTCGTCGAGCGCATCAGGCACTTCGGGACGCTTCCCGAGGCCCTCGCCGACTGCGTGTTCGTCGCCGCGTTCGGCGCCAAGCGGCGGGCGCATCGCTGGCCGCTCTCCGATCCCCGCACCCTCGCGGGCACCGCGCTCGGGAAGGCGGCGGAGGGGCGCGTCGCTCTCCTCTTCGGCCAGGAGGACCACGGCCTGCCGAACGAGGCGATCGACCTCGCCCACGTGCTGGTCACCATCCCCACGACCGCGCATGCGTCGCTGAACCTCGCGCAGGCCGTGCTCGTCGCCTGCTACGAACTCCACCGCGCCGCCGGGGACGCGACGCGGACGGTCGCCCGCCACAAGCACCACGCCGCGCTCCCCAAGCACGATGAGTGGGAGCGCGCCCTCGGTGACATCGACCGGAGCCTGGCCGCGATCTCGTTCTACCGCACCCGGAACCCCGAGCACATCATGCGCTCGGTGCGCTCGTTGCTGAATCGCGCCGGGCCCGATTCCCGCGAGCTCACGCTCGTGCGGGCGATGGCGATCGAGGTCCTGCGCACGATCGACCGCGTCAAGCGCGGCCTGGAGTGACCGCGCTGCGCGCATTCACTTGCATTAGGGGATAGCGCGGGTCATCTTTTCTCGGCGAAAACGCTTGTGAAATCGTTCACAAGCCGAGTGGACCATTCGGATTTCCCCCTACCCCGAGCCAGCCTGATGACGGGTCGCAGGAAGTGGGTCGTCGTTCCCGCGATGGTCGTGGTCGCGATCGGCGCGACGATCGTCTCCGCCTACGCGGGATCACAGACGGCCGAAGCGCCGCAGCCCGCCCCCAACGAGACCGCCACCGAGCGTGCGAACCGCGAGGCCTTCGGCAAGGCGGTGCTCGGGCCCTGGGCCTACAGCGGGTCCGGGAGCTACACCTTCTATATCGGTGGTGGGATGGGCCGCTCCCCCGAGCAGCCGATCAAGTTCCCGCATCCGGTGCACGTGAACTCGCTGCAGATGAACTGCACGTTCTGCCACAATGCGGCGTCGCAGTCCCCCGACCCGGGGTTGCCCGCGGTGAGCACCTGCATGGGCTGCCATACCATCGTCGGCGCCGGGCGGCCGGAGATCGTGAAGCTCAGCGAGTACGCCGCCAAGCGGCAGCCGATCCCGTGGGTGCGGGTCCACAAGGTCCCTGAGTACGTGCACTTCCCGCACATGCGGCACGTGAACGCCGGTGTCACCTGCCAGACCTGCCACGGGCAGGTCAACAACATGCCGCAGGTGTTCCAGGCGCAGTCACTCAACATGGGCTGGTGCGTGACCTGTCACGTGAACGGCTACTCGCCCGCGGATGGCGTCCGTGCCGCGGGCCTCGAACCGGATTCCGCGACCCTCGCGCTCCCCCGCAAGCGGGCGAACTACGATTGCGCCACGTGCCACTACTAGGATCGCGATGAACAACACTTCCGATACGAAGGACGCGACGACGGGGCAGGCGGCCGTCAAGCGCCGCGACTTCCTCAAGGTCCTCGGCGTCACCGGTGCCGCGGGTACCGTCGCCGGTTGCACGTCGGGCGAGGTCGAGAAGCTGATCCCGTACCTGGTCTCGCCGGACAACACCGTCCCCGGCGTATCCAACTACTACGCCACCACCTGCCGCGAGTGCGCCGCCGGGTGCGGCCTGATCGTTGAGGTGCGCGACGGCCGCGCCATCAAGGCCGAGGGGAATCCCGCGCACCCGGTGAACAAGGGTGCGCTCTGCGCCCGTGGGCAGGCCTCCCTCCAGGGGCTCTACAATCCCGACCGCTTCCGCACGCCGATGAAGCGCGAGGGGGACCGGCTCGTGCCCGCGACGTGGGACGAGGCACTGCAGACGCTCGCACAGCGGCTCGGTGAGGTGCGGAGCCGGAACCAGGGGCGCGACGTCGTCTTCATCAACCAGCACGAGCTCGGCTCCTTCCCGGCGTTCCTCGACAGCGTGCTCGCCGGATTCGGCATCGCGCCGCACATCGCCTATGACGCCGAGGCGCCGATCGCCGTCGCACAGTCGAATCGGGCGGCGTACGGCGCGTCGTGGCCGCACGTGGACTTCTCGGCCACATCGCTCATCGTCTCGTTCGGTGCCGACTTCCTCGACGGGTGGGGTCTCCCCGTCCCGCAGCAGCTGGCCTTCGCCGACGCCCGCGGGAAGGTCGAGGGAGCGCCGCGCTTCATCTATGTGGGGGCGCGTCGCTCGCTGACCGGGCTCAACGCCGACCAGTGGATCCCGGCGCGGCCCGGGACCGAGCTGCAGATCGTGAATGCGCTCCTGGGCCGCGGGTCGCTCGCCGCTGCGGCGGAGGCGGCGGGGGTCGGCGCCGCACTGCTTGAGGGTCTCGCCCGCGAGATCCGCGGCGCCGCGTCGAGCGCGATCCTCTCGGGTGGACACGGCGAGGATGCCGGTGAGCTCGCGGCCGCGGTCGCGGAGCTGAACCGCCAGCGCGGGAACGTCGGGCGCACGATCAAGCCGGCGGAGGGGTACCTCGCGTTCGAGGGCGTCGCCGGACACGCCGAGATGCGCGCGGTCGCCGAGCGCATGAACGCCGGCGAGGTCCCGCTGGTGATGGTCCGCGGCGCGAACCCCGCCTACACGACGGCCCCGGGGGTCGGCTTCGCCGCGGCCTTCGCGAAGGTGCCCTTCAAGGTCTCCTTCTCGAGCGTTCCCGACGAGACGACGGCGCTCTGCGACCTGGTGCTGCCGGACCACCACGGACTCGAGAGCTGGGGCGACGCCGAGCCGGTGCGCGGGACCCTCTCGTTGCAGCAGCCGGTCATGGACCCGGTCTTCGATTCACGCGCCACCGCCGACGTCCTGCTCACCATCGCCAAGGGCGATCCGGCGATCGCGTCGCGCTTCCAGTTCGCCGACTATCGCGCCTGGCTCGCCGGACGCATCGGCGGCAACGCGACGCTCAAGGAGTCGCTGCCGACGGCGCTCCGGCCCGGCAGCGCGCTGGCGCGGTCGTCCGCGCCGCGCGCAGAGTCCCGTCGCGTGTCGGGCGGCGCGCAGCAGGGCACGCACACGCTGATCCTCTACCCCTCGCCGACCCTCGGCGACGGCCGGGGCGCGAACAAGCCTTGGCTGCAGGAGCTCCCGGACCCCGTCACCAAGATCGTCTGGCAGACGGTCGTCGAGATGCACGGCGACACCGCCGCGGAACTCGGGGTGGAGCAGGGGGACCTCGTCACCGTCACGACCTCCGCGGGGTCCATCACTGCGCCGGCGTTCATCTACATCGGCCTCCGCCCGGACACGATCGCCGTGATGCTCGGGCGCGGCCACGCCGCGTCGGGTCGGTATGCGAGCGCTGGCGAGAACGCCTGGAGCCTCCTCGCGACCGCCGAGGACGCGAGGAGCGGCGCGGCCGCGCTCACGGCGACGCGCGCGACGATTGCCAGGGCGGGTGGCGACGTCCGTATCGTCACCACCGAGGGATCCGGACGGCAGCACGGGCGCGGCATCGCGCAGGCCGCGACGGTCGCGTCGATCGCCGCGGGCACGAATGCGCGGGTGCACCACCACTTCGACGGGCAGGCCAGCACCGACTTCCTGCCGGGCCTCCGGTCGCCGGTCGCGAACGACGCGCAAGGCGACTTCGGCGTCCCGGAATCGAAGGACAAGGGGATGTACGATCCCAACCACTGGTCAGGTGCCGCGAAGCGTCGGTGGGCGATGACGGTGGACCTCGCGCGGTGCACCGGTTGCTCGGCCTGCGTGACCGCGTGCTACGCGGAGAACAACATCCCGACCGTCGGCGCCGACTGGCAGGGCCCGGTCCTGCTGCCGGACCGCAAGGGGTTCGGGGCCAACATCACCCGCAGCCGCGAGATGGCGTGGATCCGCCTCGAGCGGTACTGGGAACTCGATCGCGAGCCGAAGGACGTCCACTTCGACCCCGATCACCCGGACTTCGAGACGCGGTTCATCCCGATGATGTGCCAGCACTGCGGGAATGCGCCCTGCGAGCCGGTCTGCCCGGTGTATGCGACGTACCACGCGCCGAACGGGCTGAACGTGCAGGTCTACAATCGCTGCGTCGGCACGCGCTACTGCTCGAACAACTGCCCGTACAAGGTCCGCTACTACAACTGGTTCGGGTACGGTGACCCGACGCGCGCGCAGTACGCGTTCCCGGAGCCGCTGCACTGGCAGCTGAATCCGGACGTGACGGTGCGGCAGAAGGGCATCATGGAGAAGTGCACGTTCTGCGTGCAACGCATCAAGGAGGCCGAGCACCGCGCGGCCGCCGAGGGGCGCGAGGTCCAGCCCGACGAGTTCACGGTGGCGTGCGCGCAGGCGTGCCCGTCGCGCGCGATCATCTTCGGCGACGCGGCCGATGAGCAGTGGTCGGTGGCGCAGTGGGCGAAGGACCGCCGGGCCTACCACGTGTTCGAGGAGCTCAACACCTACACCGCGGTGGTCTACTTGCAGAAGGTCAACCATCCGGCGCCTGCGGCGTCGGCCACGGCGTAAGGGGGCGCGACGATGGCAACCCTCGTGCATCCCGCCGGCGAGCCGCACCGCCCGAACGTCCCCTCCGCGGACATCCAGCTCCCCGCGGTCAAGGACTACGAGCAGGTCGACCGCGAGATCATCGCGGCGATGCAGCCCACGAAGGCGTGGTTCGCCGCGCTCTTCACGGCGATCGCGGCCCTCGGGCTCGGCATCTTCTCGTGGGGCTACCAGATCCACCAGGGCCTCGGGGTCGCCGGCTACAACCCGCCGGTGATGTGGGGCGTCTACATCATCACGTTCGTCTTCTGGGTCGGCATCGGGCATGCCGGGACGCTGATCTCGGCGATCCTCTACCTGTTCCGTGCCGGCTTCCGCACGACGATCTACCGCGCCGCCGAGGCGATGACGGTCTTCGCGGTCATGACCGCGGG
>CAZYUL010000109.1:0-2747 GCA_964650715.1 uncultured Gemmatimonas sp.
GTGTCGTAGATCGCGAGCCCCGACGACACGCTCCCCCCGGGCGAGTTGATGTAGAGGTGGATGTCCCGCCCCGGGTTGTCCGCCTCGAGGAAGAGCATCTGCGCGATGATCATGTTCGACACGTCGTCGTTGATCGGCGTGCCGAGGAAGATGATCCGGTCCATGAGCAGCCGGCTGTAGACGTCGTAGCTCCGCTCGCCGCGGCTCGACCGCTCGATGACGTAGGGATTGGGGATGATGGGCATGTCGTCGTCGTCCTCTCGGAGGTATCGGCCTACGCCTGGTCCACCGTGTTGCGCGTGAGTAGCCATGAGAATACCCGCTCCTCGGTGATGCTCCGTTCAAGCTCGCGGAGTCGTCCCGCCTTCTGCAAGGTCGCGTAGAGCTTGCCGGGTTCCATCCCCCGCTTCTGGGCCATCTCGGCGACCCTGTCGTCCACGTCCGCCTCGGTCGCGGCCAGTTTCTCCCGCTCGGCGATCGTGTCGAGGATCAGGTCGCGGCGGACCTGTCGCTCGGCCATCCCGCGGATCTCCTCGGCGAAGCGCCCGATCTCCTCCTGCGGGATCCGGTAGGCCTCGGCGTAGGCCTGGACCATCTGCTTCACCCAGCTCGGGGGGATGTCGAAGGGGTTGGCGCCGACGATCGCGTCGAGGAGCTGCGTGCGGGCGGCGGCATCGGCCTCGCGGACCGCGTTGGCGGCGAGGTCGTCCCGGACGACCTTCGTGAAGGCGTCGAGGGACTCGAAGTCCCCCATCTCGCGGGCGAAGGCGTCGTCGAGCGCGGGGAGCTGCTTGCGCTTCACCTCGGTGAGGACGACGCGGACCGTCTTGGTCTTGCCGCGCTGCGCCTCATCGGGGAAGTCGTCGGGCCACTTCACCGGGCGTTCGACCGTCTCGCCGATCGCGAGGCTGAGGATCACCTCCTCGATGGCGGCGATCGCCTGTCCGGCGCCGAGGACGAGGCGGTATTCCTTGCCCTCGGGGATCGTGCCGTCCTCCTCGGCGGTGGCGAGCGTGACCGTGACGAGGTCGCCCTCGTTCGGCTTCCCCTCGACGGGGGTCCAGGTGGCGCGCTGGTCGCGGAGCTGGTCGAGCTGGGCCTGCACCTGCTCCTCGGTGACCGTGTCCACCGGGCGCATGACGCGGAACCCTTCGAGGCGCTCGAGCTTGAGCTCGGGGCGGACCTCGCAGTGGAGCTCGAAGGAGAGCGTGTCGTCGTCGCCGAACTTGACGTCGTGGGCGTGCGGCTGCGTGACGAGCTGGAGCTGCTCCTTGGCGAGGACCTCCTCGAAGGCCTCGCGGAGGAGCGACTCGACGGCTTCCTGGTCGATGGCGGCCTTGAACTGCTTGCGGACCATCGCGGCCGGGGCCTTGCCAGGGCGGAAGCCGGGGACGCGGACCTGCTTGGCGACGCGGGAGGCGGCCTTGTCTCGGGCCTTGGCCACCCTGGCCGGCGGGACGGCGACCTGGAGCCGGCGCTCGACGGTGCTGGTCTGGGTGGAGGTGATCTGGAAGTCCATATGGATGCGGGCGATATCGCTGCGGGAGGTCGGGGATCGGCGATGGGGAGGGGCCGACAGGGACGAAACCCCGCCGCCGGTGTCCCGGAGGCGGGGCATCTATAGAAGAGAAAGCTAAGGGGGCGCGGGGGGCGGGCAAAGGGCGGCGGGCGCGAGATGGTCGTCGAGCTCGGCGGCGAGTTCCTGCTCGAGCTGCGGGCGGCGGCGCCAGGCGGCGAGCCGGCTGAGGACCTCGCGAAGGGTCGTCGGAGGGTCTGCGAGCCACTCACGACTCGGCTCCCCGCAGGACGCGCTGCGTGGCGATCACGGCCCGGTAGAAGGAGGCCGACTCGTCCTTCAGCTGGCGCCGACCGGAAGCGGTGATCGTGTAGTAGCGCCCCTGTCGCCCCGTGGTCGTACGGCGCGACTCCGAGGTGAGCCAGCCTTTCACCTGCATGCGTTGGAGGGCGGGGTAGAGCGAGCCTTCCTCGATGCGGAGGGCGTCGTCCGAGAGGCGTTGGATGTGCTGTGCGATCGCGTACCCGTGGGCCGGTCCGAGCGAGAGGGTCTTGAGGATCAGGAGGTCGAGGGTGCCGGGGAGGATCTGCGGTCGGGCGTCGCGCGGGGGCATGGCGGGGTGTCGGAGAGACGGCGGCGGGGAGGGGGAGGGGAGGGGGCGGGGAGCTGGAGCGGGCGTGCTTGGGGGGCCCGGGTGGGGCGGTGAATAGGCAGTTCTATGTATAGAACTGACAGCGTGAGGCTGCAAGAGGTTTGAAGGTGGATGAGGGCGCTATGTCGCGTGTTTGTAGCGACTTGGCCGCGGGGTGCCGAACTGGCGTGGGGTACCGCCAAACAGGCTTCACCCAAATGACCCGAAAAAATGCGTTTACAGGATAGAGGGCCTTCACAGAACGAAGGCGCTCGGCGCACTGGCGAGACGACGGGACGTCGCGGCACGGAGAGGGCGCGCGCGACCGGAGCGCGAGTCGGCCTGAGCGCGGAGGAGGGTCTCGCGGCCGCTCACCGCGATCGCCCGAGCAAGCAGGCCAGATGTGCCGACGGATAGGCCGCCGCACCGGAGGGGGAGGGGAGACGTGCGGCGGAGCAGCGCCGATGCACTGGTGGAGAGCCGGAGTGCCCGGGTGGAGAGGACCGTGGCAGCGGCATAGAGCGGCGATGCACTGGCGGGGAGCGGCGATGCACGGGCGGGGAGCGGCGATGCACGGGCAGGGAGCGGCGATGCACGGGC
>CAZYUL010000109.1:2847-8890 GCA_964650715.1 uncultured Gemmatimonas sp.
GGGAGCGGCGATGCACGGGCAGGGAGCGGCGATGCACGGGCTGGGAGCGGCGATGCACGGGCGGGGAGCGGCGACGCGCGGGCAGGGAGCGGAGATGCACCCGCGCGGAGCAGAGATGCACCGGCGCTGAGGGAGGCATTCGCGGGCGAAGAGGGGGGGCTGCGCGGGCGGTGCGGCGCTCGGCGCGGTCGATGAATGGCTCCGCACGAACGGAGAACGGCGTTTCGCGCACGAGCAGGGGCAGGGGGGTGGATCACATCAACCAAGTGGGGGTCGGGGATGAATGCGATGCAGAAGCAGTTGTACGAGTCGTTGGCGCGGGTCCAGGCGTTCATCGAGGCGCATCCGGCGCGGGGCCCGCTGCGCTACGGGACCGCTGCGGTGCGACTCGACGAGGCGCTCCGGCTGGCGCGCCGGTGCGCGGGAGAACAGGTGTCGGGTCCGTCACTCGGCCGGGGCGAGGTGAGGCGGCAGCGCCAGCTCATGCTGCGCCTGCGCGATCGTTTCGTGCGGCCGATCGTCGCGATTGCGCGCGCCGAGGTCGAGCCGCGCTCCGACGTCCGCCTGGCGGCGACATTCCGGATGCCGCCGTTCAGGCTCAGCGTGACGAGGATGCTCGCGTGGTGCGACGGGATGATGATGTCGGCGAAGGAGTTCGAGGCCGTGTTGGTCGAGCATGGGATGCCGAGCGACTTCCTCGAGCGCTTCGGTGAGCTGCGTGACGAACTGGCGAGGACGGCGGACGTGCGCGCGAACCTGACGGGGACGCAAGTCGGGGCGCAGGAGGGGTTGAAGTGGCAGCTGCGGCGCGCGCGACTGGCGGTGTCCCAGCTCGATGCGGTCGTGCGGGTCGAGTATGCGGGGGACGAGGCGGTACTCGCGGAGTGGCGCGCCGCGAAGCGGGTGCGGCAGCTGCCGAGCGCGCGGAGGACGGTGACGGCGACGGCGGTGATGGCGACTGAGGGGGCGGCGGCGTCGACGGCGACGCCGTTGACGGCGAGCGAGGTGGCGGTGACGACGCTGCTGCCGGCGCCGCGGGCGCTGCCGCGGCTCTCGTTGCGGGCATTGCCGGCTGCGGCGCCGGTCGCGGCCGCCGTCGGTCGAGGATTGGGGCGCGTCCTGCGGATGCTGCGGGTGGCGTAGGGGGTCGGCGCCATCGCGCATCTCCAGCCGATGGCGCCACTCCGACCTCCTGCCGGGCCGACGTTGCTCGTCGAGCTCGCCGAGCGGTTGCGGTTGAAGCACTGCAGCCCTCGCACGATCGAGGCGTCTACGATGTAAGTGCGCCGCGACGTCTGTCTCTATGAGGAGGTGTTCGAGGTGCGGCAGCGGGAGCCGGTTGTCGGTCCTCTCGCGGAAGACGATGCTCCGTGGGGACTTGCGTCCGCCGGATGCGCGCGCGGAATTGTGGACATTCGGCCCGATCGGAAGAGAGCGTGGAGTCAGGCAGTGCGGGCTGATACACGTCAGCCGGTCACGCGCCGAGACGATCTGTGAGAACGAAGATTGCGACGCCCCTCGGATGCGGACTGCTACTCGTGGGGGGCTTCGTGCTGCCGTGGGCGTTGCTCGCCTACTCCGACGCGCGCGAAGTGCGTCTCGATTCGCCGATCCACCCGCACGAGTCGGAGGCTGCAGCCCGACGCGATGGAGTGCCCGTTGAGCACGTGCTTGCGCGTCTGACCCCGACGAGCGACGACTCGACGACGCGGCAGATCGTGGAGAGCTGGACCGAACGCGAGGCACGCCGCGCGTCGTGCTGGCTCGTGTTGGAATGCCGAGTCTTTCGCGACCGCACCAACCTCGTCATCCGGTTCCCCGCGGAGATCGCGATGGCGCTGCCCGCAACCGCGAGAGTCGTCGCCGTGCGCCAGTTGGGAGCACGGCCTGACTCGATCTGGCTGCACATGCGACTAGCTGGGGGCAGCACCGGAGACCGATTCTTCGCGCGAGTGACGCCGCCACTTCCCGAGAGCGTGGTGGTAGTCGTGCAGCCTGCTCGGCGCTAGCTGTGCCGGCCAACGACGGGTGGTGCCGATGAACGCAGCGGGACTGCGCGCGGGCTCGCCGTTGTCGCTCGCTGCGCTCGCCAACGGCCGCCCTGCGCGTTCTATTGGAAGCGTTCACGGCACCCCCTGACGTCAGCCGGACCCAGGGCAGCGTCTCAATCGCTCACAGGGAGTTCAGATGGCCGAGTCCGCCGTGGTCAAGTTCGAGAAGTTTCGCGGCACCTTCTCGAGTTGGGACAGCCTGTTCGAGAAGGCGGCGGCGTTCGCGACGAAGCTTGGGCGCGAGAACGTCATCAGCATCGCGCACTCTGCGGATCATAGCGACGGTGTCGTGACCGTCTGGTACTGGGACGGCTCGCGTCGGGCCGGCTAGCGACGGCTGGTGACCGCTGACTGTAGTTTCGGTGGCGGCGGGCGGGGCCGCACCGTGATATGGACAGCACGCGGCGGCCCCGTTGCCGCGACCAATAGAACGGCCACGGCACGGCCACACGTTTTCGGATGCTGTGTCGCTTCCTTCGTCCCGAGGTGACCGATGAGACTGCCCGTCTGGGTGCTACTCGCGGCGAGCGTCTTGCTCATCGACGCGGTGTTGGTCGCCCTCGATGGTGACTGGCGCGATGCGGCGCGCACCGTGCTGCTCGTCGGCTTGCTGATCCACATCATGCGGCGCGAGCGGACATCGTAGGCGTCGCCGCAGTCTATAGGAGTGTCCGCAGCAGAAGCTCACGATAGGGAGACCGGCGTGCGCGACGCGGCCGTGACTCCGAAGGCGCGGTCGCTCAATCATGATGAGGAGCGAGAGATGGCTGTTCGCACGTCCGTCAGCGGCGCACGATCCCTTCGACGCGTATGGGTCGCGCTCGCGATCGCCGCGGCAGCCTGCACAGAGCTCGAAGACCTCGAGGGCACTTATGTGCTGGTCAGCATCGACGGCATTGCACCGCCCGTGATCGTTCCGAAGGAAACGGACTTAGGTGTGGGCCTACGGACCATCGTGGTAGCAGACACGCTGCGCTTTGTGCCTGGCGGTGTCGGCGAATGGATTCACGTCGCCTACCGTGAGCCTATTGCGGGAGGCCCTCCGAGCGACGCCTCGTGGGTAGACTGCCTCCGTTATGAGCGTAACGGCCAGACTCTTCATCTGACGTTCTCCCCATGCGGCCGGGGTGCCATCTGGTACGGTGACGATGCAGTCTTGGCCTCTCCCGACACGCTGGTGCGTGCGTACTTTGGCTCATGGCGCTACGTGCGCCTCGTTCCGCCGCCGCCGCAATGATGGGGAACGGCCGCTGCAGAGCCCAACGTCATGCCGACTGAGTTCAGCGGCGCCCTCGAAACAAGCCGGGGAGGTCTCGTGTCAGTCACAACTCGGTCGGCGCGAGTACTGAGGCTCTGCCTTGGCTGGCTAGCTCTGATTCCCGGAGCCCTGAGCGCACAAGCGCGTCCATCGCCAGCGACTACTGGCGCGCTTCCTGCACCGCCCCACCCGATGGCGACGCCGGCCGTCGCACTGACGCACGTGAGCGTGCTCGACGTCGAGACGGGACGCGTCACGCCGAATCTCACCGTCGTGGTCACCGGCGATCGCATCTCGGCGATCGGACAGAATGCGCCCATTCCGGAAGCGGCTCGCGTCATCGAGTCGCGCGGAAAGGTGCTCATTCCGGGTCTGTGGGATATGCACAGCCATTCGCTCGACCGCTGGGAATGGTCGTCGCTGCTCAACGTAGCCAACGGGGTCACGGGCTTTCGCGATCCAGGCGCAGTGATGGACGCGCGTGCCATCGTCGAGTTGCGGCAGTCCGTGGAGCGTGGCGAGACGCTCGGCCCCCGATTCGTCGCGAGTGGCACGATCGTGGATGGCGCGCCGAAGTCGCGCCGCACCTACGTGGAGATCACGGACCCAGCGGCGATGCGGACGGAGATGGCTCGGCGTCAGCAAGCAGGCCTCGACTTCATCAAAGTGTACACGCAGCTCTCCCGTGAGGTGTTCTTCGCGGCGGCCGCAGAAGCTCGGCGACTGGACGTTCCGCTGGCTGGACACGTGCCGCTCGCGGTGACGGCGGCGGAAGCCTCGGACGCTGGGATGCGTAGCGTTGAACACGCCTATCGACACCGAATGTCGTGCGCGACAGAAGAGGATGAGATTCGACGTCTGCTCTCCAGCCTCGTGACGCTCAGGCAGGCGTTCGACGACCAAGGCTATGCGGCTGCCGAGGATTCCGCCTTCGTTCTCGGGCTGAACAGCTACAGCGCCGACAAGTGCCGGCAACTGGGTGCACGATTCGCCCGCAATGGCACGTGGTTCGTGCCGACCCTCGTGGAGATGCAGACGCGCTTCGTCTCAGACTATCCCTTGAGCGACGAGTTCCGGAGTCGCTTCAGCGATCCCCGCTTGCGCTACGTGTCACCAGAGCGGGTGATCGAGTGGCGCACAACCATGGCGCTGGATGCAGGGTATGTGCAGGGGCAGTTCAGCTTCGGACCGCGCGGCCCTGACACGGTGTTCGCCGAGCGCGAGCGGGAGATCGCGACACGCCTCCGGATGGCGGCGGACCTGCACGCGGGTGGCGCTGCGCTGCTGGCGGGCAAGGACGTCGACAACACGTTCCCGTTCCTGTTCTTCGGATTCAGTCTTCACGACGAGCTCGCGTTGCTCGTCAAAGCTGGGCTGTCTCCACTTGTCGCCCTCCAGAGCGCGACCATCAATCCGGCGCGATTCCTTGGACGCGAGCACGACCTCGGAACGGTGTCGCCAGGGAAGCTGGCGGATCTGGTGTTGCTGGAGGCCAACCCGATGGAGAACATCGAGCACACCAGGCGCATATCAGCGGTGTTCGTCAATGGCCGCTATCTCTCGCGAGACGCTCTGAACCGGATGCTCGATCGCGCCGCCGAGATCGTCGGACGCTAGCGCGGCATCGCGACGCTCGCTGCCGACGAGCGCAGGTGCGGTAGCGCTTGTGGAGCCACGGTCTCATCTTGAACCACCGGCTGCTGAGGCGCCACAACCGCATGCGATGCGAGCGCTCGCAGCAGAAGCACACGAACTGCGGGCCGCTCCGTCAGGTGACATTCTCGCTCCGAGTGGGGTATCGGATGTATGCGCTCGCCTTCACTCGTGCTGCTCGTCTTGATTCTGACGGCGTGCTTCGCTCCGACGCGATCCGACTCCTACGCAATCACGGGATCCATTGTCGCGGTCGACGTAAGCGCTCCAATCGGTGAGCCGCCAACAATCCACGTCAAGACCTCGGACACGGACGAGTGTGGCGTGATCTTCTTGGTCCGGCCGAGCACCTCGATTCGGCGGAGCCTCCCTGGGGGCGGTTCGGTCAGCGTGTCGGCGTCCGAACTCACGATAGGTCGCCGCGTCGAGGTCACGACGACCGTCGTGCTGGACTCGTGTCCCGGGCAGTCGAGCGCCCGCGCGATCGTGATCCTCCCGTAGCGGGCGGTCTGCCGCATAGTGCCGACTGGTGCTGACCGCCGCGGCGTCGGTGGTGGCGGGCGGGGCCGCCGGGAATCAGAATCATATGAACGGCCGCTGCACAGCCCCACGTTACGCGGTCGCGCGCGAGATCCGATGGCAACGAAGCCAGAGTCGACTCATCCGAACGCGTCCGCGTTCCCAAGCGGTCTGTCAGGTCCGGCGCTCCGCGCGCTGAAGCACGCAGGGGTGCGGACGATGACGGAGCTCGCGCGGCGAACCGAGCGAGAGATCGCCGAGCTTCATGGCATGGGACCCAAGGGCGTCCGGTTACTGAAGGCCGGCCTCGCTGCCCAAGGCCGAGCGTTCCGAGGCGCCGCCTCGAGGAGATCGTGACTCAAGAGGAAGCACCTCCTGCGCGCTGCGCATCCTGCAACGTCGAACTCGTGCCAGGTCATCTCGGCGGGTTCCGACTAATGGTCGGTCGACTGGGGGCGCGTCGCCGGAACGCCGCGGAGCCCCGGGTCTGTCCAAGCTGCGGTCGAGTGGAGTTCTTCAGCGTCGAGCCGGGCCTCTTTCGCGCAGAGCCGGAGAAGTGATC
>CAZYUL010000110.1:0-8650 GCA_964650715.1 uncultured Gemmatimonas sp.
CCCACAGCAACATGATATTCGAGGATATTGCGCAATGCATCCTGATTCTCATCCTTCATGAGATCATCAACAGTGCCTGCGGGCAATTTATCGAATGCCGCATTAGTTGGGGCAAATACAGTAAATGGTCCGGCATTGCTGAGGTCATTTACATAATCGGCCTGTTTCAAAGCAGCAACGAGTGTACTGTGGTCAGCAGAGCCTACAGCGATCTTAACGACATCTTTTTGTGATTCGTCATCTTGTACGGCTTCCTGTCCTCCTGCAGATACGACAACACCTGCAGTTGTTTCTCCTGTTGCGTCGCCGCCATTGTTGCTGCACGCTGTAAACAGGAGCATGGCAAAGGCGACAGGATATATATTCAGTATGTTTTTCATAATGTTTGATTTAATGGATGAAGCCATACGGTAATCTTTTGCCTGAATTATTTAGCCGGTGCAGCTGCTGCTGTTTTGCCTGTACTGAATGTCAGCGGCACAGAAGAACCTGCAGGAGAAACGCGAATATATCCCTGCATTTCCTGGTGCAATGCGCTACAGAAGTCAGTGCAATAGAACGGGAACACACCAATGCGATCCGGAACCCATTTAATAGTTTGGGTCTCGCCCGGCATGATCAGCAGCTCGGCATCGTGTGCCGACCCGATCGCCGCAAAGCCGTGGGGCACGTCCCAGTCCTGCTCGAGGTTGGTGACGTGGAAGAGCACCGTGTCGCCGACCATCACGCCCTCGATGTTGTCGGGCGCGAAGTGCGAGCGGATGGAGGTCATCCGGACGTGCACCACCTTGCCGCGCCGCTCGACGCCCGTCTCGCGCTCCGACCGCGACACCATCGGGTGCCGGTTCTCGGCGATGCGGTAGAACTTGACCTGCTTGTCCTTGATGAGCTTGGCGTCGATCGCGTTGGCGTAGTGCGGCTCGCCCTGCGTCGGGAAGTCGAGCAGCAGCTTCATCCGCTCGCCGGTGATGTCGTAGAGCTGCGCCGAGTGCGTGAGCTCCGGGCCCGTCGGCAGGTAGCGGTCCTTCGTGATCTTGTTCATCGCCAGCGCGTACTTGCCGTACGGCTTGCGGGTGCCGCCGCCGGGGATCATCAGGTGCCCCACCGAGTAGTACGTCGGCGCGCGGTCCACGACCTCCCAGGTCCCGAGCTTCCACTTCACGATCTCGCTCGAGATGAACATCGAGGTGTAGGCGTAGCCGTTGCCGTCGAACTCGGTATGGAGGGGGCCGAGGCCCGGCTCCTTCACCTCGCCGGCGAGCGTGCTCTCATACTTGAGGACCGGGATCCCCTCGAGTTCGCCCTCGAAGGCCTTGTCCTTGATCGCCTGCAGCATCTTCGTCGTCGAGTGCACCGGGATCACCGTCGCGAGCTTGCCGCCGCCGACGACGTACTCGCCGGTCGGGTCCACGTCGGCGCCGTGCGGCGACTTGGGCGTCGGCAGGAAGTACATCACGCCGGGGCAGTCGGCCGGCAGGATCTGCGTCACCTGGGTCTTCCGCTCCGAGCGCGCGGTCCGCGTGAACTCGTCGATGTGGTTGTGCCGGTACTCGACGGTCGCGCGCCGCCCCTTCCCCTGCTGCGCGCAGGCCTCGGCGGCCCGGTAGTTCACCGCCGCGATGTAGTCCTTGTCCGCCTGCGACGCGTTCACCTCGAGCAGCGTGTTCGCCTGCTCGGTGTTGTAGGTCGAGAAGAACATCCAGCCCGCCGAGGGACCCTTGCCGGCCCGCGCGAGGTCGTAGTTGAACCCCGGCACCACGAGCTGGAAGGCGATGTCCATCTTCCCCGGCTGGTCGGCCGTGATGAACGAGATCTGCCCCTTGAAGTGCCGCTTGTACTCGTCGATCGGCACGTCACGGTTCGGCACCGGGATCGAGAAGCGGGTCGAGGAGACGATGTACTCGCTGTTCTCGGTGACGAACGGCGAGGCGTGGTTGCCGCCCGCGTTCGGGATCTCGAGGATCTCGGTCGTCTCGAACGTCGTCAGGTCCACCCGCGCCACCCGCGGCGTGTTGTTCCCGTTCACGAAGAGCCAGCGGCCGTCATCCTCGCCGTTGGTCTGCGAGAGCGCCGTGTGATGGAGGTCGTCCCAGGGGATGAACCCGAAGGAGGTCTCCAGCATCGGCTTGGTCTCCTCGGTGTAGCCCCAGCCGTTCTCGGCGTACTGCGAGAAGACGGGGACGGTCTTGAGGAGGCGACCGCTCGGGAGGCCGTACACGCCGACCTGGCCGCCGAAGCCGCCGGAGAGGAAGGCGTAGAGCTCGTCGTGCGTGCCCGGGGCGACGTACACCCGCTGGGCGACGTCGCCGGTGCCGGCGAGCGAACTGCTGCGCGTGCCCGCGCAGGCATAACCGAGACCGAGCACGGCGAGGGCACTGGCGCCGAGCAGCAGTCGGGAGCGGAGGGAGTGAGGCATCGGGACCTCGATGGGGCTGGGTGGGCTGATCGGCAGCGATCCGGTCCCGCCACTTGCGTCGGGACGACGAAAAGGTGCATCCTACTTGCACCTTAGAAAGTCGGTCCTTTTCGGTAATCGGCGTAGGGGATTCCCTCCCTCACCCAACCGTCCTCCCCGATGCGACTCACCAGGCACACCGACAACGCCCTCCGCGCCCTCATCTACCTCGCGATCCACGACGACGCGCCGGCGCGGATCAGCGACATCGCGCGGCGGATGGGGATGAGCGAGGACCACGTCGCGAAGGTCATCGCGCGGCTCGCGGACCTCGGCTACGTCGCGACGACCCGCGGGCGCACCGGCGGCGTCCGTCTCGCGCGGGCGGCCGCCGCGATCAACGTCGGCGCCGTCGTCCGGCACACCGAGGACAACATGGCCTTGGTCGAGTGCTTCGATCCGGCGACGAACCAGTGCCCGATCGCGCCGGCCTGCGCCCTCGCCCCCGCGCTCGACGAGGCGCTCAGCGCCTTCCTCGCGGTGCTCGACCGCTACACCGTGGCCGACCTCGTCGCCAAGCCCCGGGCGCTCAAGCGCCTGCTCGTGGCCTGACGATGATGGACTGGTTCGTGAAGGCGTTCCTCAAGGCGAGCCTCGTCTGGCTCTCGCTGGCGGTCACGCTCGCGGTGGCGATGGCCGTCTGGCCCGGGCTCGCCGTGTACCGCACCGCGCACCTCCACATGGCCCTGCTCGGGTTCGTCGCACAGATGATCTACGGCGTCGCGCTGCACGTGATCCCGCGCTTCTTCGGCCAGCCCCTGGTGTACCCGCGCCTCGGCGGCGTGCAGTTCGCCTGCGCGCAGGCGGGCCTCGCGCTGATGGCCGCGGGGTTCTCCCTCCGCATCCACGGCGTGGCGGCCGCGCAGGGGATGCTCGCGACCGGAGGGCTCCTCTCGGCGGTCGCCGCGGGGTGCTTCGTCGTGAACCTCTGGCGGACGATGGACGCGGCCACGATGCGCGGGATCCACGCCCGCGGCCGCAAGCTCTCGACGATGCCGCAGGCCGACGCGCACTGACGCGTCGGCCACGGCTTCACCAGGGGTTGTAGCGGAACCCCTGCGCTTGGAAGACGTTGAGTGCGGTCATCGCCGAGATCCCGAGCTGCACGCCCGGGAGGAGCTCCTCGCGACGGACCCCGCGGACGCCGGCGGTCTGCCCGCAGAGCACGAGCTGCGTCCCCTGCGCGAGCAGTTCCTCGACGAGTCGCCGGCTCGGATTCGACTTGCCGCCGAACCGCGCGGCGAACGCGGAATCGCTGAGCAGCGCGATCCAGCCGCTCCCGTGCACCACCGCCGCGGCCTGCACGCGATCACCGGTGAAGCCGTGCCGCGCGTGGACGTTGAAGTACCGTGCGATCGTCGTGAGCTGCTGGTTCACGCGTGAGGTGTCGCCGGCGTCGATCACCCAGACGGCCTTGAAGACGTGCCCGTCGGGGACGGAGAACGTCGCGTCGGGGACCGCGATGGACATCCCCGTGCTCTGGATCACGGGTCCGGTCTGCTGGAGGCCGGGGATGTTCGCGCCTTGGGCGCGGAGGGGTCCGGCGATCGCGAGGAGGAGGGTGGCGATGGCGATCCGGCCACCGCGGACAAGGTCAGGACGCATTGCGCTCGACGGGTTGAGGGGGATCGGGGACGCTGGCGCGGCCCTCGATGAAGCTACGGCGCCGACGCGGCACGGGAGAAGCGAGACCCCCCTCACACCCCGCGCGTCACGCCCTCGGCGAAGTCGTAGTGGAGCCCCACCGCCTCCAGGAGCGCGACCAGCCGGCGGAGCCCCAGGCCCATCACGCTGAAGTAGTCCCCCGCGATCCGCTCGACGATCGTCGCGCCGTACCCCTGGATCCCGTACGCGCCGGCCTTGTCCATCGGCTCGCCGGTCGCGACATACGCGGCGATCTCCTCCGCGTCGAGCGCGCGGAAGGTGACCTCCACCGACTCGACGGCGCTCACCGTGCGGCCGTCGCGCGCGACCGCGATCGCGGTGTGCACCGTGTGCGTACGCCCCGCGAGCCGGCCGAGGATCCGCCGCGCGTCGGCGGCGTCCACCGGCTTGCCGAGGAGCTCCCCGTCGAGCACCACGATCGTGTCCGCGGCGATCACCACGGCCTCGGGGTGCAGCACCGCGAGCTTGTGCGCCTTCTCGCGGGCGAGCCGCTCGCAGTGCGGCACCGGCGGCTCGTCGGGGAACTGCGACTCGTCGATGTCGGCCGGCCGCACCTCGTGGCGCACGCCGATGAGGGTCAGCAACTCGCGCCGGCGCGGCGACTGTGAGGCGAGGATCACGCGGACCGGCACGGCGGCGCTCATCGCTCGAGCCAGAGGGTGACCGGGCCGTCGTTGACGAGCTCGACCTCCATCATCGCGCCGAACTCCCCGGTCTCCACGGTCAGTCCGCGTTCGCGCAGCAGGCGCACGAAGTCCTCGTAGAGCGGGATCGCCTGCTCCGGGCGCGCCGCGTCCACGAAGCTGGGTCGCCGTCCCTTCGCTGCGTCGCCGTAGAGGGTGAACTGGCTCACGACGAGCACGCCGCCACCGACCTCGTCGAGCCCGCGGTTCATCTTCCCGTCGTCGTCCGCGAAGAGCCGGAGCCCGGCGACCTTGTCGGCCATCCAGGCCACCTGCTCGGGCGTGTCGGCGGCGGTGAACCCGACGAGGAGACAGAAGCCGCGCCCGACGCGCCCGACCGCGGCGCCGCCGACGCGGACCTCGGCCCGCGAGACACGCTGGAGCAGGACGCGCACGCGGCTACTTCACGTCCGCGCGCGCCCAGTCCCATCCTTCGAGCCCGCGGTCGTTCACCGCCTTCACCGCGACCCGCCACCCCGGCCGCGCGCCAGCGAGCGTCGCGCGCGTGGTCGTGACGCTCGCCGAGTGCCGCATCGGATCCTCGGCGGGACCCCAGCGGACCAGGTACCGCGTCACGCCCTTCTCGGGCGACGGCGTCCACGTCGCGGTCGTCCCCGATGCCGTGAGCCCGGTGAGCCGTGATGGGCTCGACGCGAGGAGCATGATCGTCGCCACCGTCGTCCGGGATGTCTCCGCGAGCTGGTGGTGGTTGATCGTCTCCAGGACGTCGTGCGGTTGGTGGTAGTGCGGGTTCCCGAGGATCGGATACGAGCCGATCCCGCCGACGATGTCGCCCCACGCGTCGAAGAGCGCGTGCGCGTCGGTGCTCTTGTAGTAGAAGGCGTCGTAGGTCACGAGCCGCGAGAAGCGCATCGCCGCGGCGTGCTGGACGTCGCGGATCCCCGGGTTCGAGTAGCGGATGGTGTTGTCGATGCGGTGGTCGTTCGACCACCCCATCATGTCGTTGTTGAGCGCACCGACGACCCGGATCGAGTCCTTCATCCGGCGGCCGAACTCCCGCGCCCCGCGGAGGCCCCCCTCCTCGCCGGTGAACGCGACGAACATCACCGTCGCCGGCTGCGGACGCGTGGACAGCACGCGCGCCGCCTCGAGGATCATCGCCGTGCCCGAGGTGTTGTCGTCGGCGCCGGGCCCGCGCTGGTGCGAGTCGAAGTGTGCGCCCACGACGTACACGAGCTCCGGGTTCACGGTGCCCGGCACCACCGCGATCACGTTCGCGACGTCGAGCGGCTGGCCCTGCGGCCCGGGGGTCCGGAACCGCTGCAACCGCGCCTCGAGCCCGAAGCTGCGGTACTTCGCCAGCAGCCACTCCGTCGCCGGCCAGTTGCCGGGATTGAAGATGTGCTTGGAGTCGAAGCCGAAGAGCGCCTTCTCGTAGCCGTAGATGCGCGAGACGTCCACCTCGTCGGCGGCCGCGCGGACCGCCGACTCGATCGGCGCGAACATCCGCTCCGCGCCGGCGCGCCGCTCCCGCTCGGCGACGAGGTTGGAGTCGATCCGCGCGACGACCTCCGCCGGCGTCCACTTCGCGGTGAGGTCGGTGAGGTACAGGTGCCGGTGCGGCGTCACGGTGTCCCCGTCACGCTCGGCGACGATCGCCACGCGCGACCCGTCCGGCGATGCGACCCAGTCGTACTCCGGCGCGACGGTCCGCACCGAGTTGTTGTGGAAGAGCCGCGTCCGCGCTCCGGTGCGCAGGTCGTACAGGTGCGACCGTCGGTGCCGCGCCTCGCCGATCACGCCGAGGAGGAGGTCCGTCCCGAGGTACTGCGGCATCAGGTCGTGCTGGATCTCGCGCGTGAGGCGGCGCGGCGGCGCCGACCCATCCACCGGCGCGGTGAAGAGCTCCCAGTCCTCACGGAGGAGTTGCTGGTACGCGACCTGCCGGCCGTCGGGGGAGAGCGCGAAGGTCGTGAGCGGGCCGGGGACCGGAAGGGTGAACGTCTCGGGCGCCACGGTCCCCGATGTCGCCCCTCGCCGCACGAGGATCCTCTGGTCGCCGCCGGTGGTGTCCTGCACCAGCCACGCGAGCGTCGAGCCGTCGCGGGAGAAGGTCGGCGTGATGCCGACGATCGGGGTGCCGAGTCCGGCGTTGCCGAGCTCCGCGAACGCCAGCGGGGCGCGGCCGGCGAAGGCCGCCGCGCCGCCTCCACCGCGGGCGAAGGGACCGCGACGGCCGAGCGTCACGATCACGCGGGACCCATCGGGCGAGCGGATGATCTCGAGGGGCTGCAGTGCGCCCGTGGCGAGCCGCTGGGGGGTGGGCGTGGTCATGCTCCCCCCGATGAGCAACAGCTCCGAGAGCGTGTCGCCCGGAGTGCCGGCGATGAGAGCCAGCCCCGCGCCCCGCTGGTCCACCACGGTGACGCTCGCCGCCGCCCCCTGCGCGAGCGGGATCCTCTGCGAGAGGTCCCCCGCGAGCGTGCGACGGACCACCTCGGCGCGTCCGTCCGCCGCCTCGATCCAGGCGATGGTGCCGCCATCGGGAGAGAAGCTCGGCAACGCGCCGTTGCCCTCGACCACGACCGGGAAACCCGGCGCGACGCGCACGACGCGGAACGACGGGCGCTGCGCGGTCCCGACCATGAACGCGAGATGGCGGCCGTCGGGCGACCACCGTGGCGTGCGCGCGTCCTTCGCGACCTCCGTCGTGCGCCAGATCTCGCCCGTGAGCTCGGCGACGCGATCGAGCCACGCCGCCGCATCGGGTCCGGTCGCGAGCGCGCGCAACTCCTCGAGGGCGCGATCGAAGTGCCCCGCGTCCCACAGCGAGGTGGCGCGTTCGAACCGCTCCGCGGGAGCGACGGTCGGCGGCGCGTTGGCGCGCGCTCCCTGGGCGGCGAGGCCTCCGGGGAGCACGAGCGCGGCGCCGATGGTCAGCGCGCGGGCGAGGGAGGAGCGGCGAGCGGGGCGCATATCAAGGGGAACGGGACGCGGTGTCGTGCGGAGCGGACGGGACAGCGGTGGGAACGCGACGGGGCGGGACCCGGAGAGGTCCCGCCCCGTCAAGATACCGGCGACGACCGCCGGATGCAGCGACCCGCGCTACTCGACCGTCACCGACTTCGCGAGGTTCCGCGGCTGGTCCACGTTCGTGCCGCGCTTCACCGCGATGTAGTACGCGAGCAGCTGCAGCGGGATGCTCGCCAGCACCGGCGTCAGCATGTCGATCGTGTGCGGGACCCGGATCTCGTAGTCCATCAGCTTCTCGAGCGCCGGCTCCTCGCGGCTCGTGATGACGATCGTCTTGCCGTGCCGCGCCTTCACCTCCTGGATGTTCGACACGATCTTGTCGAACACCGCGTCGTGCGGCGCGATGAAGACCACCGGCATGTTCTCGTCGATCAGCGCGATCGGACCGTGCTTCATCTCGGCCGCCGGATACCCCTCGGCGTGGATGTAGCTGATCTCCTTGAGCTTGAGCGCCCCCTCGAGCGCCGCCGGGAAGTTGTAGCCACGGCCGAGGTACAGGAAGTTGTGCGCGTCCTTGAACGCCTCGGCGATCCTCTCGATCTCGGCGGCGCGGTCGAGGATCGACTGGATCTGCTTCGGCAGGTCGGCGAGCGCCTGCGCCACCTCGCGTCCGCGCATCACCGAGAGCGTCCGCTTGCGCCCGAGCTTGAGCGCGAAGAGCGCGAGCGCCGCCACCTGGCTCGTGAACGCCTTCGTGGAGGCGACGCCGATCTCGGGGCCGGCGTGCAGGTAGATGCCGCCATCATCCTCGCGGGCGATCGTCGAGCCGACGACGTTCACCAGGCCGAGCGTGTGCGCCCCGCGGCGCTTGGCCTCGCGCATCGCCGCCAGCGTGTCCGCCGTCTCCCCCGAC
>CAZYUL010000111.1:0-8459 GCA_964650715.1 uncultured Gemmatimonas sp.
AACCCGCGCTTCTCGCCCGACGGGAAGTACCTCTTCTTCTCGTCGCAGCGCGCCGGCGGGACGGGCAACACCTGGGCGATCCGGATGGATGTGCCCTCGGGCGAAGCGGAACAGGTCCCCGACTACCCGAGCGGCTCCTGGCCGCGGGACCCGAAGTTCGCGGTCTTCACCGCGGCGGCCGAGGCCCCGGCGGCAGAGCGATCCGCGACGAGGTCGGGTGACGACCCGTTCGGCCGGATGGCGCCGATGGCGCGGCCACCGCACGGTGCGATCACGAAGCCGGTGGACCCGGCGCGGTTCGACGGGCGCCACATCACCGAGATGCGCTACAAGGCCAACGGCCAGGGATTCCTCCCGGGGCCGCGCGAAGCGCGCGTGATCCGTCCGCAGCAGCTCTACACCCAGGCCCCCGGGGCCAAGCGCGTGCAGGTGACGAACACGACCTACTCGCACCGCAGCGCCGTCGTCTCGCCGGATGGGAAGTGGATCGCCTTCCTCGCGGACGTGGATCTCCGCAGCGACAGCCTCGTGCAGGCCATCGCCGACTCGATCGCGCTCCTGCCCTATGATCGGGCGCGCGACGAGGCCGACCGCAACGACTCCGACATCTATGTGATCCCGGTGGCCGGCGGCACGCCGCGGAAGGTCGCCGCGCTGATGGGCACGGAGACCTCGCTGGCCTGGTCCCCCGATTCCCGGCGTCTCGCGTTCGTCCACCGCGCCGGTCGGACCGCGCAGGCGCACGCGGCGGTGATCGACGTGACGGGGGGCACGCCGACGCCCCTCGCGCGCGACTGGCGGCACGAGCCCAACGGGCTCGAGTGGCTCCCGGGCGGCGACATCGCGCTCTGGGCCGACATCGGGGGATCCAGCGGGCTCTTCCTCGTGAATCCCCGGGATGGCCGCCTCCGCGAGTCGCTCGGCGGCCGGCGGAAGATGAACGGCTTCTCGTTCGACCAGCAGGGGCGGCAGGTCGCCTACACGTCCACCTCGGTGAACCGGCCGACGGAGCTCTTCGTTGCCGGCGCCGACGGGAAGGGGGAGCGGAAGCTCACCGCGTTCAACGACGCGCTGAACGCCGAGGTCGCGTGGTCCGACGCCGAACGGATCACCTATCGGAGCGTGGGCGACGTCGAGATCGAGGGATGGCTCATGAAGCCGTTCGGCTACACCGCGGGCCGGAAATATCCGCTCGTGCTCTACATCCACGGCGGCCCGCACAGCCAGTACGGCGAGCAGTGGTTCGACGAGACGCAGAACCTCGCGGCGGCCGGCTTCATGGTGCTCTACACGAACCCGCGCGGGTCCAGCGGCTATGGCGCGGCGTTCACGTTCTCCACGCGCGGTCGCTGGTTCGCCGAGGACTACGAGGACCTGATGAAGGCGGTGGACATCGCCGCCGCGCGGCCCGACGTGGACTCGACGCGGATGGGCGTCACGGGCGGGTCCTACGGCGGCGTCATGACGGCCTGGGTGACGGTCAAGACGAACCGCTTCAAGGCGGCGCAGGCCGACCGCATGATCTCGAACTGGTGGTCGTGGTACGGCACGTCGGACGCGCAGGGGCTCACCGAGTTCGAGTTCTACGGCCGTCCCTGGGACAACCCGGCGATGTACGACTCGCTCTCGCCGATCCGTTACGTGCGGCAGGTGAGGACGCCGACCTTCATCCTCCAGTCGGAGGAGGACCACCGCACGCCGATGACCGACGCCGAGCAGTGGTTCATCGCGCTCAAGAAGCAGGGCACGCCGGTGGAGTTCGTGCGCTATCCGCGCTCGACGCACGACCTCTCGCGAACCGGGGAGCCCTGGCTGCTCGTGGACCGGCTCGGACGACTCCGCGACTGGTTCGGCTACTGGCTCAAGAGCGACGGCACGCCCGTCACGGAGAGCGGCGCGCCCTAGGAGGCGTCCGTCCGGGGCAGCGGCCGGGGGGTGCGCTACGGCGCGCGCACCACCCGGCCGTTCTGCATCACGAACCGCACCTCCCTGAGCCGCCGCACCTCGCGCGTCGGGTCGCCGGCGACGGCGACGAGGTCGGCGAGGAGTCCCGGGCGCACGGCGCCGAGCCGGTCCCCGAGGCCGAGGATGCGCGCGTTCCCCGAGGTCGCCGCGCGGAGCGCCGCCACCGGCGCCATCCCCGCCGCGACCATCAGCTCGATCTCCCACGCATTGGTGCCGTGCGCGTACACGCCCGCGTCACCGCCGACGCAAAGCGTCACCCCGGCGGCGAGCGCGGCGGCGAACATCGCGCGCTTGGCGGCGAGCCGCGCCGGCACCGGCTGTCCATCGCGCCAGCCGGCGTAGCGCGTCGTGGCCTCGGTGGCCGCGAGCGTGGGGCAGAAGGCCACGTCGCGCTCGACCATCAGGCGCCACGTCTCGGCGGTCGCGCCGTCGCCGTGCTCGATCGTCGCCACGCCGGCCAGGATCGCCCGGCGCATCCCCTCGGCGGTGGCCGCGTGCGCCACGACCTTGCGTCCCGAGGAGGCCGCGACCTCCACCAGCGTGCGCAGTTCCTCCTCGCTGAACGTCGGCCTGGCCTCACCGGACGGTCCCCAGCGGTAATCGGCGTAGACCTTGATCCAGTCTGCGCCGTGACCGATCTGGTCGCGCGCGGCGCGGGTCAGGCCCTCGACGCCATCGGCCTCCTCGGCACCCTGCGGCACCTGCCACTCGCTCGCGAATCCGCGCGGTCCGTAGCTGCCCGTGGCGACGATCGCCTTCGACGTGATGAGGAGGCGCGGTCCCTCGATGATCCCCTGCTCGATCGCCTGCTTGATCCCCTGGTCAGCGAAGCCGGCGCCCTCGGTGCCGAGGTCGCGCGCGGTGGTGAATCCGGCGTGCAGCGTGGCGCGCGCGTGGTTCACCGCTCGCGCGGTGCGGAGCGAGAGCGACTCCCGGAGCACCTGGTCGTTCCAGCTCGTCTCGTCGTACGGGTGCAGGAAGAGATGGGTGTGCCCCTCGATCATCCCGGGGATCAGGGTCGTGCCCGCGAGGGTGACCGTCCTGGCCCCGCGCGGCACGCCGACCGCGGCGCGCGGCCCCACCGCGGCGATGCGTTCGCCGCGCACGAGCACCACCCATCCCGCGCGGAGCGAGTCGTCGGTCGCGGTGAACACGGCGTCGGGGACGAGCAGGACGAGCGAATCCGCCCCGCGCGGCATCTGTTGTGCGGCGAGCACGCCGGGCCACAGGCCGATCAGCAGGGCCGCGCGTCGCGCGAGCGACCGCCTGGAGTCCCTCACTTCGCCTCCTTCGGCACGTCGGTCACCCCGCCGGAAACGATGAAGGCGAGCACCTCGGAGCTCTGGCTCTCGAGCCGCGTGACGCGGGACGCCGGGACCACCACGAGCTGCCCGGCGAAGTTGTACGACTGCGGGAAGTACACCGCGACGTCGCCGGGGAGGCCGAGTGCCGCGAGCGACGCCTGGGTGATGAACCCGAAGGTGCGCACGGCACCATCCTCGCTGAGCCGCACGAGCACAGGGGTGTCGAACCGCCGCTTCTCGCCGACGAAGGCGTTGAGCAGGTCCTTCGTCGAGGAGTAGAGCAGGCGCACGAACGGGAGCCGGTCGAGCGTGGCGTCGATCCATCCTTCGACCTGGCTCCAGAGGAAGGTCGAGCCCGCGAAGCCGATCAGCGTGATCGCCGCGACCGTGACGACGAGTCCGGCGCCGGGGATCGGCAGGCCAAGCCACCCGTCGATGCGGGTGAGCACCCACCAACAGACGACGACGGTCACGGCGATCGGGACGGTCAGCACCAGCCCGCGCAGGAAGTACGTGAGGAGTCGCTTCATCGGGGCGTTGACAGCGGGAGCGGGGGAGGATGCGTATGTTGACGCTGTCCGCGGGAAGATAACCCCAGCCGGTGAGTCCGATGCCGCTCCATCCGTTGATCCGCCGCGCGCGCCACGTCGCGCTCCTCCTCTCGCTGCTGCCGCTGGCGCTCGCCGCGCAGGGCCGCAAGCCGCTCACGCAGGACACCTACGACCTGTGGCGCTCGATCCTGCAGCCGACGCTGACGCCGGACGGCCAGTGGGCGGTCTACACGCTCACGCCGACCGTCGGGGATGGGGAGCTCGTCGCCCGTGCGACGAACGGCGTGACCGAGCACCGCGTTCCGCGCGGCTGGACGGGACGGCCGATGATGTCCGTGACCGGCGCGCCATTCAACGCGCAGGCGGCGCAGGTGAGCGGGGATTCGCGGCACGTCGTGTTCCTCCGGTATCCGACGAAGGCGGCGAGCGATTCGGCCTCACGCGCACGTCGCGGGCGCTCCGGAGGCGAGCAGCTCCGCAACGCCTTGGCGATCCTGTCGCTCGCCGACGGACGCGTGACCACGGTCGAGCGGGTGCGCGGATTCCAGCTCTCGCGCGACGGTGGGCGTTTCGTCGCGTACCAGGTGGACGCGGACACCGCGGCCGCGGGGGGCAGTGCCGGCGGTCGCGCGGGGGGTGGCCAGGCCGCCGCCCGCTCCGACTCCACGCGGCCCGCGCGCCGGAAGGACTCGGGGGCCCCGCTCGTCCTTCGCGAACTCGCCACCGGCACCGAGGTCCGCATCGAGGGCGTGACCAACTACGAGATGGACCGCGGCGAACGGTGGCTCGTCTACAGCACCACCGGGCCGGACAGCGCGAACGCCGATGGCGTGCACGTGCGCAACCTCGCGACAGGCGCCGTGACCACGCTCAAGTCGGGCACCGGCAACTACCGCTCCCTCGCGATCGACGAGGCCGCGACGCAGGTCGCCTTCGTGACCGACGCCGATGAGTGGACCGCGGAGTCGCCGCGGATGACGCTGTACCACGCGTCGCTGACCGGCACGCGGCAGCGCCCGGGCCCGCAGTCCGCCACGGTGGCGGTGGCCGCCTCCGCCGCCGGAGAGGGGATGCGGATCGCCGAGCGGGGCCAGGTGGATTTCGTCCGTGACGGCGGCGTGCTCCGCTTCGGCGTGCAGCCCATCCCGCCCGACTCGATCCCGGCGGACTCGCTCGCGGACAAGGCGGTGGTGGACCTCTGGCACTGGCGTGACGCGCGGCCGCAGCCGATGCAGCGGATCCAGGCGGCGCAGGACCGCAACCGCTCGTATGCGGCGGTGTTCCACGTCGCCACGCGCCAGGTGCGTCGCCTCGCCGATGAGTCACGCCCGAACGTGACGCTCTCCGACGACGGACGCGTCGCCGTCGCGACGACGAACGTGCCCTACCAGATGGATGCGATCGCGGGTGAGGGAGGCAACGACATCCACGTCATCAACACCGTGACCGGCGCGTCCCGGCAGGTGGCGACGAAGGTCCGCGGCGGCGGCCAGCTCTCGCCGGCCGCGCGCTTCGTGACCTGGTGGGAGGGTGGCAGCTGGCGCGTCCACGACGTGGCCGCGGGCCGCACGCGCGAACTCACCGCGGGCATCACCGGCGTCAGCTTCGAGAACGAGGAGCACGACACGCCGACCGATCCGACGCCGTACGGCGTGGGCGGGTGGACGCGCAACGACGCGCGCGTGCTCGTCTACGACCGCTACGACATCTGGGAGGTCGATCCGCTCGGCGCGGCAGCGCCGCGCAACCTCACGGAAGGGACGGGGCGCCGCGAGAACCTCACCTTCCGCGTGGTGGACCTGGACCCGGACGAGCGTTTCATCGATCCCACCCAGCCGATCCTGCTCCGGGCCTTCGACAACGCGACGAAGAGCGCGGGGTTCTACCGCGAGCGCGTCGGCAGCGCGACGGCGGCGGAGCGGCTCGTGATGGCACCGAAGTCCTGGCCGGTCCTCCAGAAGGCGCGCAACTCCGAGCAGCTCCTCGTCGCGCGCGCGGACTATCGCGAGTTCCCCGACCTCTGGACGGGGACCGCGTTCGACCGGCTCGAGCGCATCTCGAACGCGATGCCGGAGGCCGCCGAGTACCAGCGCGGCGAGGTGGAGCTGGTGAAGTGGCTGAACACCGATGGCGTCCCGCTCGAGGGGCTGCTCTACAAGCCCGAGGGGTTCGATCCCTCGAGGAAGTACCCGATGGTCGTGTACTTCTACGAGCAGCTCTCGGACGGGCTCCACAACTACGTCCGGCCGGCGGGACGCAACGTGGTCAACGCCGCGGTCTACACCTCGCTCGGGTACCTCGTCTTCATGCCGAACATCCACTACACGCCCGGCTATCCCGGACCCAGTTCGGTCAAGGCGATCGTGCCGGGCGTGCAGTCGTTGATCGCGCGGGGGATCGCGGACCCGGCGAAGCTCGGCATCAGCGGACAGTCGTGGGGCGGCTACCAGACGTCGTTCATCATCACCCACACCGACCTCTTCGCCGCGGCGGTCCCCAACGCGACCGTCGTGAACATGACGTCGGCGTACGGCGGGATCCGCTGGGAGAGCGGCGTCGAGCGCGCGGTCGTGAACTACGAGCGCGGGCAGAGCCGCATCGGGGGATCGCTGTGGGAGTACCCCGAGCGCTACATCGAGAACTCGGCGCTCTTCCGGCTCGACCGGGTGAAGACGCCGGTGCTCTTCATGGCCAACGACAATGACGGTGCGGTGCCGTGGTACCAGGGGATCGAGTTCTTCGTCGCGATGCGCCGGCTGGGCAAGGAGGCCTACATGCTCAACTACAACGGCGATGCCCACAATCCGCGGAAGTACGCGAACCAGAAGGACATCGATCGCCGGATGCAGGAGTTCTTCGCGGCCAAGCTCCTCGGCGCGCCGGAACCCGAGTGGATGAAGCGCGGGATCCCGTTCCTCGAGAAGGGGCGCGACCAGCTCGCACCCGCGGTCGCGCCGGCGATGGGGCAGGGGACGAGCGGCGGGGTGGCGCGGATCCCGTGATCCCTCGCACGGGATCCGCGCTCGCCCGGCGGACTACCGCGTGCCGTACTCCTTGGGCGGGAGGCTCTGGAGGAACTTCCAGACCGCCCGCATCTCGACGTCCGTCATCAGCTTGGTCGCCGCGATCGGCATGAACTCGTTGATGGCGGATCCGTCGGGGCGCTTCCCCTCGCGCAACGCGGTCACGAAACTCTCGTACGTGTAGTGACCGATCCCCGTCGGTGTGAGGTTCGCCGGCGGAGGCCAGTCCGGCGGACCGCCGGGGATCGCCCCGCCGCCGTAGCCGGCGCCGTGGCACCCCGAGCAGCCGACGCTCCCGATGTAGCGCCCGTATTCGACCGTGGAGTCCACCGGCACGCTCGGCACCACGCCATCGAGGTGCGTCACCTTCTCGTACCCGAAGAGGGGGAACTTGCCGGCGAGGTAGAGCACGCGCGCCAGGGGTCCGAGCCGGGGCAGCGGGTTCTCGCGGTCCACCGGGGGAACCGACTTGAGATACGCGACGATGTTCCCGAGGTCCTCGTCGGACACGTGCTGGTATTCCTCCGACGGCATCACGACGAGGCGCCGGCCGTCGCGCCCCAACCCGTGGCGGATCGCGCGCTCGTAGGCGCCTTCGTCGTAGACCGCCGGCAGGCCACCGCGACCACGGGTGAGGTTCGGGGCGTAGAGAGTGCCGATGGCGGGATCGTCGAGCATCAGCTGGCCGCCGAGGTCCTGCCCGTGGCAATCCACGCACTTCACCAGGGCGCGCACAAGGTGCTCGCCGCGCGCCGCGCTCGCGTCGTCGGGGACCGAGAAGGTGTGCACCGGCAGCGGCATCGTCTTGCCGAGCGCGCGCTGGGTCGCGGCGTAGACGACGGCGGCTGCACCGGCGAGGAGGAGCACGACGGCGGCGACCGCGATGCCGAGGTACTTGAGGAGGCGTGACATGGTGATCCTG
This sequence comes from uncultured Gemmatimonas sp., assembly GCA_964650715.1. GTDB lineage: Bacteria > Gemmatimonadota > Gemmatimonadetes > Gemmatimonadales > Gemmatimonadaceae > Pseudogemmatithrix. Next base: position 7,766 of record CAZYUL010000111.1, read on the forward strand.
GTGAGCGGGGGTGGGTTCTCGCGAACGCGAGTACGCGGGGCGCGTCGGATCGGTTTCGCCGCCGGCCCGGGGCCAATACTATTCACGCATGTCCACTCCGCCAGCCGACGCGACCGCCGCGCCGGTCGTCCCGGTCCCGGAACCGACCTCGGTCCCCGCGACGGCGCCCACGGCCCCTCCGGCGGCCGTGCCGTGGACGATCGACCGCGCGAAGCAGCTCTACAACGTCGACGGCTGGGGTGACGGCTTCTTCGACGTGAACGAGAAGGGGCACGTGGTCGTGCGGCCCGACCGTGACCATCCTGAGCGGGTCCTCGACCTCTTCGACGTCGCGCACGACCTCGAGGCGCAGGGCGTGGCGCTGCCGGTGCTGCTGCGGTTCTCGGACATCCTCCGCGCGCGGATCGAGATGCTCCACAGCCGGTTCGCGAGCGCCATCGCCGAGTTCCAGTACGAAGGGCGGTACACGACCGTGTACCCGATCAAGGTCAACCAGCAACGCCACGTCGTCGAGGAGATCGTCGAGTTCGGCCAGCCCACCGGCGTCGGGCTGGAGTGCGGCAGCAAGCCGGAGCTCCAGGCGGTGCTCGCGCTCTCCGAGCGGGCCGACCACCTCATCATCTGCAATGGCTACAAGGACGAGGAGTTCATGCGCCTCGCCCTGATGGGGCAGAAGCTGGGGCACACCGTGATC
>CAZYUL010000112.1:0-2469 GCA_964650715.1 uncultured Gemmatimonas sp.
AGCTACCAGGCTGCTCCACCCCGCGGCAGTGCAGGAAAGATACGCGCCCGCCGCGAAATGACAAGCGGGATCGGGATCCTCTGCGTGCGGCGGGCGCCGCGGCGACGGACGAGGCGCCCCATCTACGTCACCTGACGTATGGGTCCGGGGTCCGGCTGACCCCATCGTCGGTTCATGTTCAGCCTGCGCCGACTCCCGCGCTCCCTCGCGAGCACCGTACTTCTCGTGACAGCGCTCGGCTGTACGGTCCCGACCCCGACGGCTCCGATTCCGCACGAACCCTTCGCCCTCGGCACCTACCGGCTCGTCTCGCAGGAGGGATTCGGGCTCCCGGTGCGGGCGCACGCCGCCGCCGAGCAGTGGTTTGAGCCCAGACCTGCCGCGGGACGCTGCCACGCCCTCTCCGACTCGGCACGCATCACGATAGATAGCGCGGCATTCGAGATCGCGTGGAGCGGGCGACTGCTTTGCACCCATCCGGACGAATCGGATGAAGACCGCAGGGTCACCCTCTCGCCGATGGACTACCGCGAACGCTTCACGATCCTGGCGTGGGACGCGATCGGGTTCCTCATGACGAAGGGCGACAGCACCACGGTCTATCCGATCTGCGTCAGCACAGACCCCTTCAAGAACCGCTGTCCGTACACGACGATGGAACGCATACGGCTGGAGTTCGGCATCCGGATGCGCGCGATCGGTGACACGCTCATCGTCGGGGAGGAGGGACTGGGATGGGAAGCGTCGCTGAGGCATGAGGACACCCGACTCGTCGAGAGCCTCCGGGGTCCCGACGTCCCTCGTCCGAGCATCTTTCGGCGCATCGCGCCGTGAATCGGGCGACCGGCGGCTGAAGCCTGCGCGGCGGGACGCATGAGGGTCAGCGTCTCGCCGGCTCCACGAACCGGTAGAGGATCTCCTTCTCCCCCTTCACCATCCCGAACTCCTCGCGCGCGATCCGCTCCTGCGTCGCCGCGTCGCCCTCCACCAGCTTCCGATACGCCGTGAGCCGCTCAACCTCCGCCTCCAGCGACTCCACCGCCGCGCGTTCCGCGATCAGCTGCCGGTGCTGGCGGACGAGGTCCGTGGTGCCGTACTCGCCGCCTTGTATCGCGAACACGACGACGGCGAGCGCGCCGGAGAACACGACGGCGCGACCGACGATCTGCTTGCCGGTCAGCGCCCCGCCGGGCGCCCGCCTCGTGCGCCCCTTCCCTCCCCCCGTCGCGCCACGCTTCGCCGCCATCCGTCCCCTCGTCTAGCCGTCGATGCCGTAGATCGCCCCGCCGGGGTACTCGGCGTGGGCGCCGAGTTCCGCCTCGATGCGGAGCAGCTGGTTGTACTTCGCCACCCGGTCCGTCCGGCTCGCCGAGCCGGTCTTGATCTGCCCCGCGTTCGTCGCCACCGCCAGGTCCGCGATGAACGTGTCCTCGGTCTCCCCCGAACGGTGCGAGATGATCGAACGGTACCCGTTCCGCCCCGCCATCTCGATCGCCTCGAGCGTCTCCGTCAGCGTGCCGATCTGGTTCACCTTCACGAGGATCGCGTTCGCGACGTCCTCCTCGATCCCCCGCGCGAGGAACTCGGTGTTCGTCACGAAGAGGTCGTCGCCCACGAGCTGGCAGCGGTCGCCGAGCTTGTCGGTCAGCACGCTCCACCCCGCCCAGTCGCTCTCGGCGAGTCCGTCCTCGATGGAGACGATCGGGTACTTCTGGAGCCACTTCGCGTAGAGCTCCACCATCTGTTCGGCGCTCTTGGTGCCGGCCCCGCTCTTCTTGAACGTGTACTTGCCGTTCGCGAACAGCTCGCTCGCGGCGCAGTCGAGCGCGAGCGCGATCTGGCTCCCCGGCTGGTAGCCGGCCGCCTCGATCGCTTCCATCACGACCTGCAACGCCTCCTCGTCACTCTTCAGGTCCGGGGCGAATCCTCCCTCGTCGCCGACCCCGGTCGAGAGCTTCCGCTTCACCAGCACCTTCTTGAGCGCGTGGAACACCTCGGTGCCCATCCGCAGCGCCTCCGAGAAGCTCTCCGCCCCCACCGGGACGATCATGTACTCCTGGAAGTCCACGGTGTTGGTCGCGTGCGCGCCGCCGTTCAGGATGTTCATCAGCGGCACCGGGAGGGTCCGCGCCATCGGGCCGCCGAGGTACTTGTGGAGGGCGAGGTCCACGCTCGACGCCGCCGCGCGCGCCGCCGCCATCGAGACGGCCAACATCGCGTTCGCCCCGAGCTTCGACTTGGTCTTGGTGCCGTCGAGCGCGATCAGCGCGCGGTCGATCGTGAGCTGCTCGGTGACGTCGAGCCCGATCAGCTCGGGCTCGATGAGCCGGGAGACGTTCTGCACGGCCTTGCGCACACCCTTGCCGAGATAGCGCTTGGCATCGCCGTCGCGGAGCTCGTTGGCCTCGTGCTCGCCGGTGGACGCGCCGCTGGGCACGGCCGCCCGGCCGTAGGTGCCGGCCTCCAGCA
>CAZYUL010000112.1:2479-8412 GCA_964650715.1 uncultured Gemmatimonas sp.
GGCTCTTGTCCTCGTCGCGGAGTTCGACGGCTTCGTGTTTTCCGGTAGAGGCGCCGGAAGGCACGGCGGCGCGGCCCATGAAGCCATCTTCGGTCAGGACTTCCACCTCGACGGTGGGGTTGCCGCGGGAGTCGAGGATCTCGCGGGCGACGACGCCGATGATGGTGGAAGCGGACACGGAATGGCCGATGGAAGGTGGACGGTGGGAGATGGGAGACGCCTCCCTCCCCTGCGCGTGCAATCTACCGTCTCAACCCGCCCGATAGGGCGGGGACTCCACGCCGTACGTCTCGCGGAGGCAGTGCGCCATCGCCTCGTAGGCGCGGCGGGCGACATCGCCGCGGTCGGAGAAGGTCAGGCCCGCCGTCGGGATCGCCGGGAGGTAGTGGAGATGGATGGTGCCCGGTCGCACCTTGAGCTCCCCCTTCCGCTGCACCTCGAGCACCCCGTGGATCACGATCGGCACCACCGGCGCCTGCGCCTGGATCGCGAGCACGAAGGGGCCGCGCTTGAACGGGCGCAGGGCGTATGAGGTGCCGCGCGTCCCCTCGGGGTACACCGCCACCGACGCGCCGCGCTGGATCACCTGCGTCGCCGCCGAGTACGCGCCGAACGAGGCCTTCGCGTTCCCGCGCTCGATCGGGATCATCCCCGCCGCACGGATGGCCTGCCCGAAGAGCGGGATCCGGAAGAGCTCGCGCTTGGCGACGATCTTGATCCAGGGCAGCGAGGCGGCGAGGGCGAACGCGTCGAACATCCCGAGGTGATTCGCGACGTACACATGCTGGGCGAGGGCCTTGTGCTCGAGTCCGTGCTCCTCGACGCGCACCCCGCCGGCCCAGAGGTGCAGCCGCCCCCACGCGCGCGCGGTCCAGTCGAAGATGGATCCCTTCCGGTCCCGCACGCGCAGGACCGCGCCCCCGATCACGAGGGCGCCGAGCACCGGCGTGGAGAGGATGAACGTGACCGCGAGCCAGAAGGCGCGGAGCGTCGCCATCATCGCTCGGCGAAGTGGTCGTGGGACGCCGGAGGGGTCACGGCGACGCCATCGCGGACGAACGCGACCGCGTCGCCCGCGCCGCCGGCTTCGACGCGACCGATCGCCGTCAGTCGCCCTCCCACCTCGGTCGCGAATCGCGTGACATCGATCGCCGGAGCCGCCACGAGCAGCTCATACTCCTCGCCGCTCGCCAGCGCGGCCTCGGCAGTGGCGCCGGGGACGAGCGGCAGCGCTCCGAGATCCACGACGCAGCGGACCCCGCTCGCCGCCGCGAGATGGGCGACGTCGCCGGCGAGCCCGTCGGAGAGGTCGATCGCCGCCCGAGCGCCGGCGTCCGCACACCACCGCCCGGCCGCGAGGCGCGGCTGTGGCCGCGCGAAGCGTTCCCGGTGCTCCGGCGATGGCGCGTCGCCGCGACGCCAGGACGCCAGCGCCGCCCCCGGACCGCCGAGCGCCCCGGTGAGGTAGAGCGTGTCCCCCACGCGCGCGCCGGCGCGCGTCAGCGGCGCGCGGGCGTGGCCCAGCACGGTCACGGCGAGCGCGAGCCGGTCCCCTTCGGTGAGGTCACCGCCGACGATCGGCGCCGCGCTCCGCTCGCAGATCGCGCCGATGCCGTCGGCGATGCCGGCGAGCGCCACACGCCAGTCTCGCGGCACGGTGAGGGTGATCAGCACCCCCAGGGGCGCGGCCCCCATCGCCGCGAGGTCGCTCAGCGCCGCCGCGGTCGCGCGCCAGCCGATCTCCTCCGGGGTCAGCCAGTCCCGGCGGAAGTGGATCCCCTCGACCGTCGCGTCGGTGCTCACGACGAGACGCTCCCCCGTCGGGACGTCGAGGATCGCCGCATCGTCGCCGATCCCCCGGGCGCGGGGGCCCCAGCGTTCGAGCATCGAGCGCACGGCGTCGAACTCCGCGCCCGGCCCGAGCCGGACGTGGTCGCTCATCGCTGCGTGCCGACGGCGGGGAGCGAGGCGAGCTCCGGCGGCTCGGGAACCGGATCGTCCAGCGCCCACACGTCGCGGAGCGAGACGACGACATCCTCCAGCGAGGAGCCGCGCACCGACCCCACCTCGGCGGCGCGTTCCCCCGCCCGCCCGTGGATCCAGGCGCCGCTGGTCGCGGCCGCGAACGGGTCCCCGGTCTGCCCCAGCAGCGTCGCGACGATCCCCGCGAGCACGTCGCCACTCCCGGCGGTCCCCAGGGTCGGAGCGCCCGACGCCGAGACCGCGGCGCGGCCATCGGGCGCGGAAACCACCGTCGGCGGCCCCTTCAGGATCACGGTGGCGCCGAGCGCGCGCGCCAGCTCGGCGCCGACCTCGAATCGCCTCTCGAGGACCTGCTGGGGGTCGAGCCGCAGGAGCCGGCCCGCCTCGATCGGATGGGGCGTCACGATCGCCGGCCGGCCACCGAGGAGCGAGCCGAGCGTGCGCGGCTCCCCCTCGAACACGTTGAGCGCGTCGGCGTCGAGGAGCACCGGTCCTCGCCACGCGAGCAAGAGGCGTTCGACCAGCGCGCGGGTCATCGCCGTGCGCCCGAGTCCCGGTCCGATCAGCAGGACGTGCGCCCAGTGGAGCACGCGATCCTGGTCCTCGGCGGTCACGGGCCAGCGACCCGCCATCGTCTCGGGCAACGCCGCCTGCACGACCACGACATTCGAGGGCGCGACGAGGAGCTGCACCATCCCGATGCCGCTCCGCATCGCCCCGCGCGCGGAGAGCATCGGCGCGCCCGCCATCCCGTCGCCGCCCCCGACGACGGCCAGTCGCCGCCGGACCCCCTTGTGCGCGTCGGAGGGGATCGGGGGGATGGCGGCGCGGACCGCCGCGGCGTCCACGAGCTCCGGGGCCCCGTCGGCGAGATCGGCGTGGGCGCCCAGGCCGATGTCCAGCACGACGATCGCGCCCGACTCGTCGCGGCGGAGGAGGAGGCCGCGCTTGAGCGTGCCGAAGGTGATCGTCAGATCCGCGCGGACGGTGACGCCGCCGCTGCCGGTGGTGGCGTCCACGCCGCTGGGGACGTCGAGCGCGACGATCGTCGTGCCGCCGGCGCGGTGCGCGTTGATCGCGGCGATCGCGTCGGCGGCCGTCCCGGTCGCCTCACCCTTCGCGCCCGTGCCCAGCACGCCGTCCACCACGACCGCGGGCCACTTCGCCGGCGACACGTCGGCGAGCGCCGGCGCGGCCTCGGCGCGCGCCCGTTGCGCGTCGGGGGTCCGCGGCTCGGCCACCACCCGCACACTCACGGGGCATCCCGACCGCGCGAGGGCCCCGGCGAGGACCCAGGCATCGCCCCCGTTGTTGCCGCCGCCAGCGAAGACGATCGCCCCGCGTTCGCGGATCTCGGTGACGCGTCGCAGCAGCAGGTGCGCGGACCGCTCGCCGGCCGCACGCATCAGCGCGTAGGACTCGGTGCCCGCGGCGATCGCCGCCGCATCGCGCGCCGCCGCCTGGGCGGCCGTGACGACGCGGACCCCCATCAGCGCCTCAATGCCGCGCCCCTACGGGCGCGGGCTCGTGTTCCACGGGTAGTCATGGTCCAGCGCCGCGAGGTCCACGGCGTCGATGAAGTCTTCCTTCGAGTCGTTCGGCTGGCTCATGAGCAGCCCTTCGTGCACCAGCGTGAAGACCACCTCACCGATGTCGCGCGAGTCGCGCACGCCCCAATGGGCGAGCACGTCCCGGGCGAGCACGCCATAGCGCTCCAGCGCGAGGTCGCGACATCCCGCCGCGAGCTCGCGGCCCGTGAGATGGCGCCGTTCCGGCAGGCGCTGCTGGCAGTACTCCAGCGCGGCGAGCACGAACAGGTACGCGCGTTCGTCGTACCGCTGCTCGCGCAGCCTGATGCGGTCCATCACGCCATCGCGGAAGGCCAGTTCGGGCATCGTGGAGCGGAGGGGATATGGAGGATGGAAGGTTCAGGGGAACTTAGCGCGGCCCAGCGCGACCGCTTCGCTCCCGGCCATGCTCAGAGGTACAGCGGGAACTCCTCGGCGAGTTCTCTCACCTTGGCCCTGACCGCCGTCGTCACCGAGGCGTCGTCCGGCGCGGCGAGCACCTGGTCGATCAGCACGGCGATCCGCTCCATCTCGGCTTCCCTCATCCCGCGGGTCGTCACCGCGGGCGTGCCGATGCGGATCCCGCTCGTGACGAACGGCGACTGGGTCTCGCGCGGCACCGTGTTCTTGTTCACCGTGATCCCCGCGCGGTCGAGGGCCTGCTCGGCCACCTTCCCCGTGAGGCCATTGGCGCGCGTGCGCAGGTCGGCGAGCATGAGGTGGTTGTCCGTCCCGCCGGAGACGATGTGCACGCCGCGCGCGACCAGCGCCGCGGCGAGCGCCTTGGCGTTCGCGACGACCTGCTGACAGTACAGGGCGAAGGTCGGGTCGAGCGCCTCCTTGAACGCGACCGCCTTGGCAGCGATCACGTGCTCGAGCGGTCCCCCCTGCGTCCCGGGGAACATCGCCTTGTCGATGGTCTTGGCGTGCTCGGCCTTGCAGAGGATGAGTCCGCCGCGGGGTCCGCGCAGCGTCTTGTGCGTCGTGGTCGTGACCACGTCGGCGTACGGGACGGGGCTGGGGTAGACGCCGGTGGCGGCGAGACCCGCGAAGTGGGCCATGTCCACCATGAAGATGGCCCCGACCTCGCGTGCCGCCTCGACGAACTGTTGATAGTCGAGGACCCGCGAATACGCGCTGTAGCCGGCGATGATCAGCTTCGGGCGCTCGCGGCGCGCGGTCTCCCGCATCGCGGCGTAGTCGATGATCCCGTGGGCGTCCACGCCGTAGTGCACGGCGCGATAGCTGAGTCCCGAGAAGTTCACCGGGGAGCCGTGCGTGAGGTGCCCGCCCTGGGAGAGGTCGAGCCCCATGACCGTTTCGCCCGGCTTGAGGAACGCGAGGTACACCGCGGCGTTCGCGGTCGCGCCCGAGTGGGGCTGGACGTTCGCGTGGTCGGCGCCGAAGAGCTGCTTGGCGCGGTCGATCGCGAGCTGCTCGACCTTGTCCACGACCTCGCAGCCGCCGTAGTACCGCTTCCCCGGCAGTCCCTCGGCGTACTTGTTGGTCAGCGAGGAACCCATCGCCTCCAGCACCGCGGGCGACACGAAGTTCTCGCTCGCGATGAGCTCGATCCCCTCGGACTGGCGCCGCGTCTCCTCGGCGATCAGCGCCGCGATCTCGGGATCGGTGCCGAGCAGCGCCGCGCCGGGGAGGCGCCGGTCCCAGTTGTTCCAGCCCGGTCTCATCCCTCCTCCCGCTCGATCTTCGCCACGCGCCGCTCGTGCCGGCCCCCCTCGTACTCCGTCTCGAGCCAGGTCTTCAGGATCTGCACCCCATCCTCCTCGCTCACGAAGCGCGCGGGGAGCACCAGGACGTTCGCGTCGTTGTGCTTGCGGGCGAGGGCGGCGATCTCCGGGGTCCAGGCGACCGCCGCGCGGACGCCGGGATGCCGGTTGGCGGCGTAGCTCATCCCGAGCCCCGTCCCGCAGAGCAGCACGCCGCGCTTCACCTCGCCGCGCTCGACCTTCTCCGCCACCGGATGGGCGAAATCCGGGTAGTCGGTGGACGCCGGCGAATGCGTGCCGATGTCCTCGACGTCGTATCCCAGCTTCGCGAGCGCGGAGGCGAGGTGCTGCTTGAGCTCGAACCCCGCGTGGTCCGAGGCGATGGGGATGCGCTCGGCCATCGTCAGCTCTTCCGCGGCCACTGCGGCCAGGTGCGCATCATGCCGTGCACCGCGGCGATCCGCCGCTCGGCGAGCTTGTCGGCCGCGAGGTAGGAGAAGATCCCCTCTTCCTTGGCGATCTGGTAAACGCCGAGCACCGTGTCGAAGATCTCGTCCGCCTTGCGGAGCGAACGCTCGCGGGTCCAGCCGGCGAGCTCGGAGTAGACGTTGATCACGCCGCCGGCGTTGGCCACGAAGTCCGGCGCGTAGAGGAT
>CAZYUL010000113.1:0-8347 GCA_964650715.1 uncultured Gemmatimonas sp.
GACTACATGCGCCCCGCGATCCGCCTCGCCGCGCTGATGCGCCAGCAGTGCATCTACGTGTTCACGCACGACTCGATCGGGCTCGGCGAGGATGGTCCCACGCACCAGCCGGTGGAGCATCTCGCGAGCCTGCGGTGCATCCCGAACCTGCTCGTCCTCCGGCCCGCCGACGCGAACGAGACGGCGGAAGCGTGGCGCGTGGCGCTCAAGCACCGGACGGGTCCAGTGGCGCTCGTGCTCACGAGGCAGAAACTGCCGCTGATCGACCGGAAGACGCATGCGCCGGCGAGTGGCGTCGCGAAGGGCGCGTACGTGCTGAAGGACGCGCCCGACGGCGCGAAGCCGAAGGCCGTGATCATCGCGACGGGATCGGAGGTGGAGCTCGCGCTCAAGGCGCAGGCGGAGCTCCTGAAGCAGGACGTGCCGGTGCGCGTGGTCTCGATCCCGAGCATGGAGCTGTTCGCGCTCCAGGATGCGGCGTACCGCGAGTCGGTGCTGCCGAAGGGTGTGCGGCGCGTGGCGGTGGAGGCCGCGCACCCGCAGTCGTGGCACCGGTGGGTGGGACCCGACGGCGCGATCGTCGGGATCGAGCAGTTCGGCGCCAGCGCGCCGTACCAGCGGATCTACGAGGAGTACGGCGTCACGGCGACCGCGGTGATCGAGGCGGTGCAGCGGCCGTCGTGATCCCCCCGGGGGGCGATCAGCCCCCCAGCTTCTCCCGCAGGAACCGCACCGTCATCGGCCACGCCGCGCGCGACGCCGCCGCATTCGCCTCCGAGTTCGCCTGCGCCCGCAGGAACCCGTGCCCGGCGCCGTCGAAGATGTGCCACTCGTACGACTTCCCGAGCCGCTTCATCGCCGAGTCGGTCGCCGGGATCGTGGCGTTGATCCGCGCGTCGTTCCCGCCATAGAGTCCGAGCACCGGCGCGCGGATGTTCCCCATCTGCTCCACGCTCGGCGGCGAGCCGTAGAACACCACCGATGCGCCGAGCGTCGGCGCGTGCGTCGCATGCAGGAAGCTCCGGGCGCCACCCCAGCAGAACCCGATGATGCCGTACCGTGGGAGCGCCGCCGGCAACGCCATGCCGTACGCGGCCACGGCGTCGATGATCCGGTTCGCCATCTCGGGAGTCACTTGCCCGATCGCGGCGCGTCCGGCCTCCTGCGTCGGATCCGCCTTGAGGTCGCCGGTGCGGAACATCGTGGTGAGGTCGGGCGCGATGCCGATGAACCCGTCGGCGGCCAGCTGGTCGGCGACGTTCCGCGTCCAGGTGTTGATGCCGGTGTTCTCGTGGATCGCGATCACGACCGGCGCCTTGGTCGAGCGCTCCGGGTAGACGACCCACGCCATCACGCTGTCGGTCGCGCCGACCTTGATCGCGACCCACTCGCCGTGGCGCGGGGAGCCGTTCAGTCGCTCGGCGGCGGTGGTCCCGCCGGCGGGGATCCCGCCGGCCTGCTGGAAGTCGCCGTCGGTCGCCACGTCCATCATGCTCATGTCGTGGCCGGCGTGCTCGTCGCTCGGCGCCGGGCGCTCGCGCCCGATCCCGTATCCGATCCCTGCCGTCACCGCGAACGCGGCGATCACGAGCGAAGTGCGCATCACTGACTCCCGATTGGCGACCGCCGAACTTATCCCGCGTCGCGCACCGGCGCACCCCCGCCACGAGGCGGGAGCGCCCGGCCGTCCACCTCTAGAAGTCGTCTATCCCGTTGATGTTCCCGAACCGCGGGTTCACCACGTTGTTGAAGATGCTGCCGAACTGGTACCGGATCCCGAAGAAGGTGAAGTAGCGGTAGTTCGTGGCCAGCGCCTGCTGCCGGAGCAGGACCTCCTCGGGCGTGAGGCCGCCGCCGGGGAGGTAGAGCTGGTTGCGCACGCGGCTGAGCTGCCCGTCCACATTGAATGAGAGGCCGCGCCCCACGCGCACCTCGACGCCACCGCGGATGCCGAGGTTGTAGTACTTGAGCCCGTCGAGGTACTGCGAGCCGAAGAGGGTCACGTTCGCGCTCCCCCAGGGCTGTCGCGCGCCGAGGGTCGCATCCAGCGTGTGCACCGGACGTGTCTCACTCAGCTTCCCGTAGATCGTCTCCTCGTTGTAGTTGAGGTCGCGGATGCCGGCGGTATAGAGCACGGTGAACCGGCGCCGCGTGTAGTCCTTGTACGGCCAGAGGTCCCACTCGACCGCCGCGCTCACCTGCGTGGCGAGGTCGAGGTTGTTGAACACGGTCTGCGAGACGATCCCGCGCGCGCCTGCCGACCAGTGGTCGCCGAGGCTCTTCACCGCCATCGCGCTCGCATTCGAACTGCGGCGGATCGAGGTCGTCGTCACTTTCACCGGCGGAGCGCCGGTGTCGTACGAGAACTCGGACTGCCCGTAGGACGTATTGGCGTTCACGCGGATCTTCCACGCCTCGGTCGTGCGATTCGCACTCAGGTCGGTCCAGAGCTCCCTGAACGACTGGCGCGACTCCCCATCCATGAAGCCGTTGGCGGAGATGCTGTAGGTCCAGAAGTCCCAGCGGTCGTTCGCCGGCGCGCTCGTGGCCGCGGCCCCCTCGAGCGGCGTGTAGGTCACGTTGAGGCGGCTGCCGAGCGGGCCGCGGGCCGCGTAGGGCACCAGCAGCTGGCTAATCGCCCGGAGCAATCCGCGACGGATCGTGTCGCTCGCGTCGTTCGGGTTGGAGACGTAGTGCAGGGTGTCGGTGCGTCCCGCGAACGCGCGCTGGCCGATGGCGACGATCGCCCACTCGCGCCCGCCGGATCCGGTCTGCTGGGACGTCACCAGGATGTGGAAGTCGGCGTCGAGTCGCTCGCGCATCCAGTTCACCCAGGTCATCTCGGTGCGCATGAAGTCCGAGTCGCACCCGCCGTCGCAGTCGAGGAAGACGCGGAGCGCCGCGTTCTGGGTGGTGTCGGCTGGTGGTGCGGCCGGCTGCTGCGCGACCGCCGTGGCCGCTCCGGCCATGAGGGTGAGCGCGAGCACGAGGGATCGCACGAGCGACGACCGGGGCGGCATGGGGGCTCTCGGCTGGAGGGGCGACGGGCCGGACACCTGTACGCCGACCGCTCCGCGCGGGTTCCACGGACCGGTCAACGCCTTGGACTCCGCTTCCCCGGAAAGCGTTGCGCCGACGGGCATCGCATAGCTTCCTGCGGCACCGCCGCGCGCGGCCCTCGTGCACACTGGATGACCGACACGTCAGCGACCCCGACCGTCCGCATCGCGCGCGCCCTCCCCGGGGTCGCGCTCGCCCTCGCTGTCACCGCCGCCGCGTTCGCCGTGGCCGCGCTCGAGAGGCGCCTACTCGGCGCCACGGTGCTCGAACCCCTCGTCGTCGCGATCCTCCTCGGGATGGTCGTGCGGTCCAGCTGGGCCATCCCGACGCGCTTCGAACCCGGCGTTGACCTCTGCGCACAGCAACTCCTCGAGCTCGCGGTCTGCCTCCTCGGCCTCTCGGTGGACCTGCCGCTGCTCCTCCGCGCCGGCCCCGCGCTCGCGGTCAGCATCCCGCTCCTCGTGCTCCTCGGCATCGCCATCGGGTTCGGCATCGGGCGGATGTTCGGGCTCCCGCGCCGGCTCGCCGTCCTTGTCGCGTGCGGCAATGCCATCTGCGGCAACTCCGCGATCGCCGCGGTCGCCCCGGTGATCCGCGCCGAGCGGGAACACATCGCATCAGCCATCGCCTTCACGGCGATCCTCGGCGTCGCGGTCGTCGTCGGCCTGCCGTTCCTCGTCGGCCCGCTGCGGCTCTCCGACTATCAGTACGGCGTGCTCGCGGGACTCACCGTGTACGCCGTGCCGCAGGTGCTCGCCGCGACCTTCCCCGTGAGCGCGCTCGCGGCGCAGGTCGGGACGCTGGTGAAGCTCGTGCGGGTCCTGATGCTCGGCCCCGTGGTCCTCATCTTCACGCTCATCACGCACCACCGGACGCCGCCGGGCGAACGCTCCGCCCTCGCGATCGGCCGGATCCTCCCCTGGTTCATCGTCGGGTTCCTGCTCCTCGCGGCGCTGCGGACCGTCGGGATCGTTCCCGGACGGATCGCCGACGCCGGACGGCAAGCGTCGAGCGCGCTGACCGTGGTCGCGATGGCAGCGTTGGGACTCGGCGTGGACCTGCGACGCCTGCGCTCCGTCGGAGCGGGGGTGATCGCGACGGTGTCGCTCTCGCTCGTCGCGCTCCTCGGGCTGTCGCTCGCCCTGATCCGCGCGCTCGGGATCGCCTAGCCGACCTGCGCGAGCAGGTGATGCGCGCTCCTGGAGGATGTCCAGCATCCTCGTCGCCCCGACCGTAACCCTTCGTATCCTGCTGCGTCGCCCCGGTTTGCCCGCGCGCCGGCCTCGCGCGACATTCACTCCCCGGTCCGACCCCTTCGATCTCCCGCCCGCCCATGACCTCACGCCGAGAGTTCCTCGCCACCGCCGGCCTCACCGCGAGCGCCCTTGCCCTCGCCTCGCGCCGCCTCGAGGCCGCCGAGACCGCGAGCCCGATCCTCACCGCCACGACCGAGCCCGACCCGGCGGTGAAGGTCCTCCTCCTCGAGGCCTTGAACGCCGCCAAGATCGCCGGCGCCTCGTGGGCCGACGCCCGCGTGCAGCGCGCGCGGCGGCAGAGCCTCGGCACCCGCGAGCAGCAGGTCACCAACGTCTCCGACACCGACACGATCGGCTGCGGCGTGCGCGTCCTCGTGGACGGCACCTGGGGCTTCTCGGCGACCCGCTCGCTCACGAAGGACGGAGTCGCCCGCGCCGCGCGGCAGGCCGTCGCCCTCGCCAAGGCCAACCGGGTCGCCCGTGACCGGCTGGTCCGGCTCGCGCCCACCGACGTGCACCCCAACGCGACCTGGAAGTCGAGCTACACCATCGATCCGTGGTCCATCCCGGTCGAGGAGAAGGTGCAGCTCCTGATGCGCGCGAACGCGGAGGCGATGAAGGTCCGCAACGTCCGCTTCGTGAACTCCAACCTCTCGTTCGTGAAGGAGGAGCGCTCCTACGCGAACAGCGAGGGGTCGATGATCTCGCAGGACGTCGTGCGCAGTTGGGTCACGATGAGCGTCACCGCGATCTCCGACGACCGCACCGAGGTCGCGACCCGCGGTCCCGAGGTGATCCAGCCGATGGGCCGCGGCTGGGAGTACGTCCTCGAGAACGACATCGTCGCCAACGCGCCGGTCTGGGCCGAGCAGGCGCGCGAGAAGCTCACCGCACGGTCGGTCGAGCAGGGGCGCTGGGACCTCATCCTCCACCCGTCGCAGCTCTTCCTCACGATCCACGAGTCCATCGGCCACACGACCGAGCTCGACCGCGCGATGGGCTACGAGGCGAACTACGCCGGCACCTCCTTCCTCGCCCCGCCCGACGACCATCTCGGCAAGACACGACTCGGCCCCGAGCATCTCACGATCCGTGGCGACCGCTCCCAGCCCAACGCCCTCTCGACGATCGGCTACGACGACGATGGCGTGCAGCCGCAGGACTTCGACATCGTGAAGAACGGCGTCTTCTGGGACTACCAGACCACGCGGGAGCAGGCCGAGTGGCTCCGGCCGTGGTACGAGAAGAACGGGATGCCGGTGCGCTCGCACGGCTGCTCGTACGCGCAGAGCTGGAGCGACGTCGCCTTCCAGCGCATGCCGAACGTGTCGATCGTCCCCGACCAGCGGGTGGATCGCTCGTGGGACGACCTCATCGCCTCCACCGACAAGGGGATCGCGATGATCGGCCGCGCGTCGTACTCGATCGACCAGCAGCGCTACAACGCGCAGTTCGGCGCGCAGGTCTGCTACGAGGTGAAGGGCGGCAAGGTCGTCGGGCAGCTCAAGGACGTCGCGTACGTGATGCGCACCCCGGAGTTCTGGAACGCCATCGACCTGATCGGCGGCAAGTCCTCGTACGAGCTCGGCGGCACGTTCAACGACGGCAAGGGCCAGCCCGGCCAGTCCAACGCCGTGAGCCACGGCTGCCCGCCCTGCCTCTTCCGCAACATCAACGTCCTCAACACGGGGCGCACGCTGTGAGCATCCGCACCGTCTCCGACTCCCCCAAGCGCCTCATCGCCCTGCGGGACGCCGAACGCCACGGCGTGCTCGACGAGGCGATCGTCCTCTCGCGCGCCGAATGCGAGGACATCGTCCAACGGGCGCTGCGCCTCTCGAAGGCCGACGCCTGCCGCGTGTCGGTCGGCAGCTCGTACGACACCAACGTCCGGTTCGCCGACAACCAGATGTCCACGTCGGGGATCTCCGATGACGTGGGGATCACGATCAGTCCGGTCTTCGGACGGCGGCGGGCGAGCATCTCGACGAACGATCCCTCGCCGGAGGGCCTCGCGCGCGCGGTGGCCCAGGCGGAGGCGCTGGCCCGACTCGCCCCCGAGGATCCCGAGATCCTTCCCGAGCTCGGCCCCCAGCAGTACGCGACGGTGAATGCCTGGTTCGACGCGACGGCGCAGCTCTCGGCGGACGACCGCGCGAAGGCCGCGCTCACCGCGCTCGAGCTGGCGCGTCGCTCCAACGACCTCACGGTCGCGGGGTTCATCGAGTGCAACGCGCGCGCCACGGCGGTCGGCACGAGCGCCGGTTGCTTCGCCTATCACCGCAGCACCGGCGCCAACTACACGCTGACCGTCCGCACGAAGGACGGCACCGGTTCCGGTTGGGTCGGCGCCGACGAGAACGACTGGCGGAGGATCGACTTCGACGGCATCGCGGCCCGCGCGATCGCGAAGTCGCGCGCCTCGCGCAACCCGCAGGCGATCGAGCCCGGTCGCTACACCGTGATCTTCGGGCCGCAGGCGGTCGCCGACCTCTGCGGCAGTGTCCGCGGCGCGATGAACGCCCGCACCGCCGACGAGGGGCGCAGCCCCTTCAGCAAGCCCGGCGGCACCAAGCTCGGCGAGCGCGTGCTCGATGCCCGCGTCACCCTGATCTCCGATCCGGCCGATCCGCAGATCCTGAGCGCGCCGTTCGACGGGGACGGGTTCCCGCTCTCGCGCCAGGTGTGGGTGGAGGACGGCGTCCTCAAGCAGCTCTCGTACACGCGTTACTGGGCCCAGCGGCAGGGGAAGACCCCGACCGGGGGCGGCGGCGGGTTCGGCGGCGGGGGCGGCGGATTCAAGATGCTCGGCGGGGATTCCTCGCTCGACGCGATGATCGCGGGGACCGAGCGGGCGGTGCTCGTCACGCGGCTCTGGTACATCCGGGGCGTGGACAACCGCACGATGACGGTCACCGGGCTCACCCGCGACGGCACGTTCCTCGTCGAGAACGGGAAGGTCTCGCGCTCGATCAAGAACTTCCGGTTCAACGACTCGCCGCTCTTCCTCCTCAACAACCTCGAGGCGATCGGCCCGTCCGTGCGCACCGAGGGAGGCGGCACGATCGTGCCGGCGCTCCGCGCGCGCGACTTCAGCTTCACGAGCCTCTCCGACGCCGTGTGAGCTCCTCGCGCTATCCGTGGGCGAACTGGAGGGACGAGAGACTCCTCCTCCTTCGCCTCAAGGACCTCGACGTCAGCATCGAGAGCTCCTGGGTGCGCTACTGCATCCGGGAGCTCCACGGCGAGCTCGACGAGCGCGGCCTGCGGCTCAAGCCGCACGTCTGGGTCTCCGACGAGTGGTTCTCCCCGCACGGCGTGTCGGGGTTCGCCGTGCCCTTCTACCTGCTGCATCCGCGGCTGATGAAGCTCGAGCGCTCGCAGCTCATCGAGGTCGAGGGGGGGACGCACCACGAGTGCATGAAGATCCTGCGCCACGAGACGGGGCACGCGATCCAGCACGGCTACGCGCTGCACCGCCGACGCGAGTGGCAGCGGCTCTTCGGGAGGTCGAGCACCAAGTACCCTGAGGCCTACCGGCCGAACCCCGCGAGCAAGCGCTACGTGCAGCACCTCCGCCGCTGGTACGCGCAGAGTCATCCCGACGAGGACTTCGCCGAGACCTTCGCGGTGTGGCTGCGGCCGCGCAGCGACTGGCGCAAGCGCTACGCCGGGTGGCCTGCCCTGCAGAAGCTCGAGTACGTGGATCGCCTGATGGAGGAACTGCGCGGCGCGCCGGTGCCCAACCGGTCGCGCAAGGTCGTGGACCCCCTGCGCTCCCTCAACCGCACCCTCTTCGAGCACTACACCTACCGGCAGGCGATCTATTCGGTGGAGTACCCGAGGACGTACGACGAGGACCTCCAGCGCCTCTTCTCCGACGACCCCAGGCATCGCGCCAAGCCCACCGCGGCGGCGTTCCTCCGCCAGCATCGCGGCGACATCCGCCGCATCGTCTCCCGCTGGACGGGAGAGTACCAGTTCTCGCTCGACCAGGTGCTCACCGACATGATCGGCCGCTGCCGCGAGCT
>CAZYUL010000114.1:0-8302 GCA_964650715.1 uncultured Gemmatimonas sp.
CGACATGTACGCCGATGCCGACTACGGCGACGTCGCGCGAGATCTCACCGTCGATGTTGGTCTGGAGCCAATCGCCGAACCGCCCCGAGCCGATCTCCGGCGGGTTCCAGTTCACCGCCGCGTTGCGCGCCAGCATCCCGTCGCGGAACGCCGTTGTGCGGACGAACCAGCTCTCACGCGCGATGTAGAGCAGCGGCGTGCCGCAGCGCCAGCAGTGCGGATAGCTGTGCGTGAACCGCCCCGACTTCCAGACCTGGTCGCGCCGCTCGAGCTCGGCGATCAGCGGCGCGTCCGCGTCCTTCACCCACATCCCGCCGACGTGCGGCGTCCCCTCGGGGAACCGCCCGCGCGCATCCACGGGGTTCACGAACGCGAGCCCGTGCCGCTGGCCGGCGGCGTAGTCGTCCGCGCCGTAGGCCGGCGCCAGGTGAACGATCCCCGAGCCATCGTCCGCCGAGACGAACTCCTCGCCGACGATCACCTCGTGCGCGCCCTGCGCCGGGTACGGGATCAGGTCGAGCGGGCGGCGATAGCGCTGGCCCGCGAGCTCCGCACCCCGCAACCGGCCGACGACATCCCACCGGTCGGCGTAGTCGGCCCCGAGCACCGCGCCCGCCCGCGACTCGGCGAGGATGATGGTCCAGTCGGTGACGCTCTTCTTGCGGAGCTCGACGTACTCCAGATCCGGATGGACCGCGAGCGCGACGTTGGAGACGAGGGTCCAGGGGGTGGTGGTCCAGACGATCAGGCGGCGACGAACCGATGGTGAATGGGGGATGGGGGAAGGTGGACGGTCACCACGCTCCTCGACCAGGTCGACGCCGATGTACAGCGAGGGATCCTCCACGTCCTCGTAGCCCTGCGCGAGCTCGTGGGAGCTCAGCGCCGTCCCGCAGCGCGCACAGTACGGCACGCTCTTGTGCCCGAGATACAGCAGCCCCTTCCCGTGCAGCGTCTTGAGCGCCCACCAGACGCTCTCCACGTACTCGTTCGTGTAGGTGACGTACGGATCCGAGTAGTCGAGCCAGTATCCCATCCGCTCGCTCACCCGCTCCCAGTCCCCCTTGTACTTCCACACGCTCTCGCGGCAGAGTCGGTTGAACTCCGCCACGCCGACGCGCTCGATGTCCTGCTTGCCGCTGATCCCCAGCGCCTTCTCGACCTCGATCTCCACCGGCAGCCCGTGCGTATCCCACCCCGCCTTCCGCGGGACGTGGAACCCGAGCATCGCCCGATGGCGGCAGAAGAGGTCCTTCAGCGTGCGCGAGAAGACGTGGTGGATCCCCGGCTTGCCGTTGGCCGTCGGCGGACCCTCATAGAAGACCCAGGAGGGCGCGTCGGCGCGCGCCGCCAGCGACGCCTCGAAGGTGCGCTCGCGCCGCCAGCGCTCGAGCACCTCGCGCTCCAGCGCATCCCCCGACAGGTCGCTCGGCAGGAGACGGTACCGCACGCCCGGCGCCGCCATCGTCACATCCGCTCCAGGACGCCGCGCACCAGCGCGGTCAGCTTCGGTTCAGCCACTCGCGCCACCGCGAGGATCCGGTCCAGCGACGCCTCCTCGAGCGCGTCGGGCAGGCACTGGTCGGTGATGATCGAGAGGCCGAGCACGCGCATCCCCGCCTGTCGCGCGACGATGACCTCGGGGACGGTGGACATCCCCACCACGTCCGCGCCGAGGGACCGGAGCATGCGGTACTCGGCGCGCGTCTCGAGGTTGGGGCCGGCGACCGCGACATAGACCCCCTCGCGCAGCGTGGTCCCCTGCTCGCGGGCCACCGTGCGCGCCAGCTCACGCAGCGCGGCGTCGTACGGCGCGCTCATGTCGGGGAAGCGCGCGCCGAACGACGGGTCGTGCGGCCCGACCAACGGGTTGTCCCCGAGCAGGTTGATGTGGTCCGCCAAGAGCATCAACTCTCCCGGCGCCCAGAGCGGATGCATCCCGCCGCACGCGTTCGAGACCACCAGCGTGCCGGCGCCGAGCGAGCGCATCACGCGCACCGGGAAGGTCACCTGTTGGAGCGTGTATCCCTCGTAGCGGTGGAACCTCCCCTGCATCGCGACGACCCGCCGCCCACCGAGCGTCCCGAGGATCAGCCGGCCGCTGTGCGACTCGACGGTCGAGAGCGGGAATCCGGGGATCGCGTCGTAGGGGATCGCCGTCTCCACCTGCATCGCCTCGGCGAGGCCGCCGAGTCCGGTGCCGAGCACGATCGCGACTTCGGGCGCGAGCGGCGTGCGCGCGCGCACCGACGCCACGGCGCGCGCGATCGCGTCCGCCGTGTGGACGACCGGGTCGGCCGCCAGGATCGTGCTCACCGACGGGCGCTCACTTCGCGGGCCGGGCGTGATCGTCCGACATCGGGACCTGGCCCTCGGCGGCAGCCACCTCGGCGAGGTGCCGTTCGGCGAAGAGCTTGATCTGCGCGAGGTACGCGCGGCGCGCACGCTCGAGCCGATCGATCTCCTCCTTGATCAGTCGCGACTCCTCGCGCGCGGAGTCGATGATCCACTTCGCCTCGGCCTGCGCCTCCTTCAGCATGAGCTCCTTCTCGCGCTCGGCCTGCTCGCGCATCTCGCCGCGCAGCTCCTGGGCGCTGATCAGCGCCTCGTTCAGCGCCCGGTCGCGGTCGCGGAACGCCCGCAGTTGCTCGTGGAAGTTCCGCGCCTTCTCCTCGAGGTCGTGGTTCGCCTTCGCCAGACGCTCGAGCTCGTCGGCGACCTGCGCGCGGAACTGGTCCACCCGTTCGCGGTCGTAGCCGCGCATCGCCGTGGCGAACTCGTAACGCCGCACGTCCACGGCGGTCAGGTGGAACGCGTCATCCTGTTCGATCATCTCAACCCCTTGCCCCGAAAAGGACCGTGCCAAGCCGCACCAGAGTCGCTCCCTCTTCCACCGCCACCTCGTAGTCCCCCGACATCCCCATCGAGAGGTCGCTCGCCGGGTGCCCAGCGGCCTCCAACTGCTCCCGCGCCGCGCGCGCCCCCGCGAACACCTTCCGCAGCATCACCTCGTCAGCGTCGAGCGGCGCCATCGTCATCACCCCACGCACCCGGATGCCGTGCCGGTCCCGCAACCGCGCCGCGAGCGCTTCCACCGCGTCCGGGCCGTACCCGCCCTTGGTCGTCTCGCCCACGATGTTGACCTGCACCAGCGCGTCCACCGGATGTCCCGTCGAGCCGCCGAAGCGATCGACCGCGTCAACGAGGGAATCGCGATCCAGCGAATGCAGTAGATGGAACCGGCCCAGCGACTTCACCTTGTTGCTCTGGAGATGTCCGATCAGGTGCCACCGCAGCCCGCCCCGCGTCGCATCCGATCCGCTGAGCGCGTCCTGTTTCGCCAGCGCCTCCTGCACCTTGTTCTCCCCGACATCCCCGATCCCGGCCTCCCATGCCGCCTCGACCGCGTCCGGGCCGTGCGTCTTCGTCACCGCGACCAACCGCACCGACTGTCCGCGTCCGCCGCGCCGCACCGCCTCGGCGATCCGCGCGCGGACCTCGGCCAAACGGTCCGGAAGATCCGGAAATGCCATAAACCATGAAATTACACGCTGGTGGGCGTTTCCCATACCACCGAGCGCCGGATGCGGCGCCGGATGCGGCGCCGGCAGCGTGTCGGCCGAGGGCCGGGAGAGGCCTTTCGGGGTACTACCTTGGTCACGCTCCCCCCCCACCAAAGGAGTCGCGATGCCTTCCCTACATCGCTCGACCGACGCGCGCAGCCTCCTGCTGCTTCCCCTCGCCGCGTTCATCGTCGCCTCCTGTGCGACCTGGGGCCACCGCGAACAGGGTGCCGTCGTCGGCGCCGCGGCCGGCGGCATCGTCGGCGGAGTGATCGGCAAGAAGACCGGCAAGACCGCCGAAGGCGCGTTGCTCGGCGCCGCGGTCGGCGGGACCCTGGGAGCCGTGATCGGGCACCAGATGGACCAGCAGGCGAAGGAGCTCCAGCAGAACATCCCGGGCGCCACGGTCACGCGCGTGGGCGAGGGGATCGCCATCACCTTCGCGTCGGGACTCCTCTACGACGTGGATTCGGACGTCGTGAAGGCCGACGCCGCGACGAACCTCCGGAACCTCGCCGCGAGCCTGAACAAGTACCCGAACACCGACCTGCTGATCGTCGGCCACACGGACGCCACGGGCTCGGACGCGTACAATCAGGGGCTCTCGGAGCGCCGGGCACGCGCCGCCGCGGACTACATCGCGCGCCAGGGCGTGACTGCCACGCGGCTGCGCGCACTGGGCCGCGGCGAGACCGAGCCGATCGCGAGTAATGACACGGCGGAGGGACGCTCGGAGAACCGACGCGTCGAGATCGCGATCGTCGCCAGCGAGAGCGCGCGGCGCCGGTAGCCGCGGATCGCGCGGGGTCCACCGCGCCCGGCAGGGCGTCGCCTAGTGGTGCTGGTGCGAGGCGACGCCCTGCTTGGCGAACGGCACCGGAGGTCGTTCGAGCCGCATCGCCTCCGACCCCTGCACGATCCGGTACGCCTCCCGCAGGCCGAGTCCGCGATGCTCGGTCACCGTCCGCGCCGAATCCGGCCAGGTGATCGTCACGCGCTCGATGCGTGACGCCGTGCCGAGCCCGACCAACTGCGTGAAGGTGCCCGCGCCGAAGCTGCCGCCCGAGCCCACCGTGCGGTGGATCGCGCGCGCACGACCCGCGGAGTCCACCACTTCCACGCGGATCCGCGCGCCGATCGCCGAGCGGTTGGCCCGCGAACCCTCCAGCGTGAGCGAGAGCCAGGCGTTGGCCGTCGCGCCGGGATTCTCATAGAGCACGTTGGCGAAGCGGTCCCCCTCGTAGGCGCCGCCCATCGCCATGTACACATCGGCGTCGCCATCGCGGTCGAGGTCCACGAACGCGGTCCCGTGGCCTTTCTGGATGTGTCCGAACCCTCCCTCGATCGTGACCTCCTCGAACCGGCTGCCGGCCACGTTCCGGAACATCCGGTTGGGGATCACCGAGCGCATGTCGGGGTTCCCGGTCCCGATGTGGGCGTCGAGCCAGCCGTCGTTGTCGAGGTCGCCGAAGTTCGCCCCCATCGCGAAGATCACGCGCTGCTCGAGCGCCCACGCGCGGGTGACGTCCTCGAAGGTCCCGTCGCCACGATTGCGATAGAGGCGCGTCGCCTCGACCAGCGGCGGATCCCCCGTCGCGCGGTCCGGCGTGAGGTACTCGCGCGCCACCGCATCGTGCAACGACCCGCTGTTGCGGACGTCATACGAGAGCGAGATCAGGTCCTCGCGTCCGTCGTTGTCCACGTCCCAGAACCAGCTGCCGAACGACGCGATCGGTCGCGTCACGCCGGCGGCCGCGGCCCGCTCCTCGAACCGCCACCCCCCGGCGCCGTCGGCGCCGAGGTTCACGTAGAGCCGGTTCGGCGCGAAGAGCACCGACGCGTACAGGTCGGGGAGGCCGTCGTCGTTCACGTCACCCCACGCGACCGCCTTCACGAACGCATCGAGCCGCAGCCCGACCTGCGGCGCGACGGGGGTGAAGGTGCCGTCCCCGTTGTTGCGATAGAGCTCCGAGGGATGCGCGCCCCCTCCCATCTCCGATCCCGATTCGTTGCCGACCATCAGGTCGAGGTCGCCATCGAGGTCGAAATCGGCGAACGCCGCCGTCGGGGTCGGGTGGCGCGCGAAGAGTCCCGCGTCGAAGGTCACATCCTCGAACCGGCCCAGCCCGTCGTTGCGCAGCAGCGAGTTGGGGTGCAGGCCACCGTCGCCGAGCCAGGCCCCGCGCATGATGTAGATGTCGGAGTCGCCGTCGTTGTCGTAGTCCGCGTGCGTCACGTTGAGGCCGCCGGTGACGCCGACCAGCCCCGCCGCCTCCGTCGCGTCCTCGTACCCCCCGCGCCCGTCGGCGAGATAGAACCGGCTCTGGTCGCGCAGCCCCCACGATGTCATGAAGAGATCGAGATGGCCGTCGCCATTGAAGTCCTCGATCGCGACGCCTCCGGAGAGACCGTCCACGGCGAGGCCGACGACCGGCGCGATGTTGTGGAAGGTCGGGAAGCGCGCATCGGCGCGCGGCTGGATGCCGCGGATCAGCAGCGACGGTGGCACGCTGTCCGGGTACTCCCCCACTGCGAGATAGGCGAGGTTCAGGAGCCACCGTGAGCCGAGGTCATCGGGGAAGTCGCGGAGCAGCGCGCGGTAGATCCGGGTCGCGTTGCGGGCCCCCTCCTGGTCGGCGTGCCGCGCCTCCCCGGCCAGCGGCAGGATGCAGACGTTCGATGATGGGTTCGCCAGGCAGTTCTGCTGCTCGCCCAGCCGGAGCCAACTCATCGCGAGGAAGTCGAAGATGAGCTTCGACTGCGGCGTGATGCGGTCCATCGAGAAGCCGAGGTTGTTGACGATCCCCTCGAACTCGGCGATCGCCTCCCGCGTCTGTCCCGCGGCCAGCCGCTCCTGCGCGAGCACGTAACGACCACCTGGGTCGAACCGCAGGCCCTTCCGCAGCTCCGACTCGATGAAGTCGGCGCGCGCGCGATTCATGAACGGATCGCGCTGGGGGTCGGCGAGGGCCGCGGCGTGGATCGCCGCGAGTGTGTCGGCCATTCGGCGCGTGCCGGGCCCCACGCGCCGCGCGTCCCCGCAGGCGGCGGCGACGAAGAGGAGCGTGGGGAGGACGACGCGGAGCGACAGCGCTGCGGTCAGTGAGGATCTCGCGGTGGTGTGGGTCGCGAGAATGCCACGAACCAGCGTCAGGCGCTAGTTGCCCGCCCCACTCCGTCCGTCGAGTCCCGGCGCGATCCGGGCGCGGACCACGGCCGGCAGGCCGTCCTCATCGCGCTGGAGGTACCAGACGAGGTCGCCATCGGCTTCCATCCACGTCGAGCGGTGCGGGAGGGCGACGCGGCCGAGGAAGGTGCCGTCCTTCTCGAAGACCTCGTACTCGAGGGCATCGCGGTACCGCCGCACGGGTGCCCGGTTCTCGAGCTGCTCGTCACGCTCCGTCTCAGGGATGAGCTCGGAGGGAGTCGCGACGCGGATCCAGATGCGTCCGTCGCGCGAGAGGCTCAAGCCGGCGACGGGCGGCTTCTCCGTCGGTATCGGCGGCCCCGACCAGCTCCACGTCGGCTGGTTCTGCTTCATGTTGAACGTGATCCGCTCCTGGTCCCACGCCCGCTCGTCCTCGGGGATCGGGATCGGCGGCGCATCGCGCAGGATGCGGAGCGCCCTGCCGGGGCGGCTCGACTCGACGCGGTACCTCGATGTCGCGATGGAGACGAAGTGACCGTCGCGGTGCCAGCCCCAGAGGAAGCCCGGCGCGTGGGCCGGCCCCGTCGCCGAGGTGCCGACGACCTCGCCCCGCTCGTTCTTCTGCTGCGAGATGTAGGTGATCCGCTCGACCGGCAGGTCGGGCGGCACGAGCGAGTCCGCGAAGCCACCCCCATCGGCCAGGCGCACGAGCCCCATCCGGCCGAGGATCTCACCCTCGCGGCGCTCCGTGACCGGACGGTACCAGTAGAGCGTCCCCGACGTATCGGTGCGGAGGCCGTTGGAGGTGCTGAAGCCGGCGGGCACCGTCCACTGGTTGATGAAGTCGCCGTCGGCGGTGAAGAAGCTCATCCGCGCGTTGCGCGAGTCCCACTGCGCGACCCGCCCATCGGGCAGCACCAGCATGCCGCCGTTCTGGTTGAACTCGCCCGGCCCCGAGCCGGCGCGCCCGATGCGCCGGATCAGCGTCCCGTCGTTGCCGAAGAGGAGGATCTGGTTCCCCGCGTAGTCATAGACGTAGAGCCGGCCGTCCGCGCCCACGTCGAACTCGAACACCTCGCCGAAGAGGGTCGTGTCATCCACCTCGGGCGCGATGCGGAGTTCCTCGGTGACCGCGCGGACGAGCGCGCGCGGCACCTCCCCCGCCGTCGTGGCGATCACGGTGTCCGGCGCGGACGTGGAGTCGAAGACGGTGCGCAGGGGATCGCGGGCGGAGGCCTCGCCGCAGGCCGCCGCCGTCGCGGCGGCCAACAGGAGCGTGATCGGAGTCAGCGCGCGGCGCGCCGCCCTCACGCCGGGCTCGGCTCCGGCCCGCCCATCGGGGGCAGCACGCGCCGCGGCTCACCCGCCGGCGTCGGTTCCTTCGCCGCCGGCAACTTCACCGGCGGCTCCGAGCGCGGGGGGAGCGACTCCCCCTTCTCGAGGAGCGCGATGTCCTCGCGCGAGAGCGTCTCCCGCTCGAGCAGCGCCGCCGCGATCCGGTCTAGCAGGTCGCGGTGCGTCGTGATCGTGTCCATCGCGCGGTTGTACGCCTCGTTGATCACCCGCGAGACCTCGTCGTCCACCTGCTGCG
>CAZYUL010000115.1:0-7694 GCA_964650715.1 uncultured Gemmatimonas sp.
ACGACGTGATCTTCGAGGAGTTCAAGGGCACGGGCAACTGCGAGATCAAGCTCGACCGCTCCCTCGCCGAGAAGCGGATCTTCCCCGCCTTCGACATCGCGACCAGTGGCACGCGGCGCGAGGAGAAGCTGTACAAGGCCGAGCAGATCGACGCGATCTACACGCTGCGGCGTGGACTCCAGCAGATGCCGCCGCAGGCGGCGATGGAGTGGCTGATCAAGCGGATCGCCGCGACGACCTCCAACGACGCGCTCTTGGCTGGCCTGTAGGGCCGCGGCCCCTCCCACCGATCACCGCGGCTCCAGCAGGACGTCCTGCACGCCGACCTCGACGCGCGCGAGCGGCGCGAAGCGCCGATGGGCGCGATCCCACTTGAGCATGCGATAGCCCATCCGCTCCGCCCACGCCGCGACATCGAGGAACGTGGAGCCGAAGGTCGTCAGCCAGTAGGCCTCGAACTCCCCGAAGATCAGCGGACGGTGCCGCGCGATGAACCGCTCGGCGCCACGCAGCATCAGGAGCTCGGCCCCCTCGATGTCGAGCTTCATCAGGTCGCAGCGCTCGAGTGACCGCTCCGCCGCCCACGCATCCAGGGTCACCACCGGGACCTTGAGATGCGCCTCTCCCTCGCCCCTGACCAGCGCGGCCGTGCCGCTCTCGGCGCCCGTCTCCGCGCCCTTGAACCACATCCCCAGCTCTCCCGGTGCGTCGCCGAGCGCGACTGCCGCGACCGTCACGCTCCCCCGGAGTCCGTTCGCGTCCAGCGCCCATTCCAGCCGCGCGCGGTTCGAGGGCACCGGCTCGAACGCGACGACGCGACCGCCGCCCTTCGCGAGGTGTCGTCCGAGGGGGATCGTCCACCAGCCGATGTTGGCGCCGACGTCGAGCACGGTGGCGTCGCGGGGGATCCTCGCCAGCAGCAGCTCGCGCACATCGTCGTCCGCGGTGCCGAGCCACCAGGCGAGCGCCTCGGCGGGATCGCGCAGGTCCCAGCGCGCGACGCTGCCATCCCGCATCGTGACGTCGCGGAGCGGCATCTGCGCGACCGCGCTGCCGGCGAGCCCGCGATGGAGGGCGCGCGCGAGTCTCCCCTTGCCACGGAAGGGGGGGGTCGCGCGGGAGAGCGCGGCGAGGAGGTCGACCAGGGGCATCGCGTCGCGTCAGCCGGTCGCGAGCTCGTCCCAGAGTGCGGCGAGCGCCCGCATCCCGCGGCGGAAGTTCTCCTGGCTGATCCACTCATCGGGGGCGTGGGCGTTCTCGCCAGGGAGCCCGAATCCGACGAGGAGGACCGGAGCGCCGAGGATGCGCGCGAAGTCGCTCACGACCGGGATCGAGCCCCCCTCGCCGGTGATCACGGGGCGGCGGCCGAATGCGGCCTCGAGCGCCCTCGCCGCCGCATCGAAGAGCGGTCCCTCGAGGTCGGCGCGCCATGGATGTCCGCCGTGGAGGTGTCTCACGCTCACGGTGACGCCGGCGGGCGCGACGCGCCGGACGTGCGTCTCGAAGAGGCGACCGATCGTCGCCGGATCCTGGGCGGGGACCAAGCGGCAGCTCACCTTCGCCATCGCCTTCGCGGGCAGCACCGTCTTGGCGCCCTCGCCCGTGTAACCGGAGAGCATGCCATTGACCTCGCAGGTGGGGCGCGTCCAGAGCTTCTCGAGGGTGGTGTAGGCGACCTCGCCGAAGAGGGCCTCCACGCCGAGCTCGCGCATGTAGGCGCGTTCGTCGAAGGGGAGGTCACGCATGGACGCGCGCACCGCCGGAGGGAGCGCCAGCACGTCGTCGTGGAAGCCGGCGATGGTGATCCGCCCCTCGGCGTCGTGGAAGCTGGCGATGATCCGGGCCAGGGCGGTGGCCGGGTTCACCACCGCGCCGCCGTACATCCCGGAATGGAGGTCGGAGGAGGGCCCCGTCACCTCGACCTCGAAGTAGGCCAGCCCGCGCAACGACGAGATGATGCTCGGGATCCCCGGCGCGTACATCGTGGTGTCGGAGATCACGACCCCGTCGCAGCGCAGGCGCGCGGCGTGGCGCTCGATGAACGGTGCGAGATGGTCCGACCCGACCTCCTCCTCTCCCTCCGCGAGCACCACCACGTTCACCGGCAGCTTGCCGCGCGTCGCGAAGTGGGCCTCGAGGGCGGCGAGGTGCATCCAGAGCTGTCCCTTGTCATCCACGCTGCCGCGCGCATAGATGTTGCCGTCGCGGATCGTCGCCTCGAAGGGCGGCGAAGTCCAGCGCTCGAGCGGTTCGGGCGGCTGCACGTCATAGTGCCCGTAGATCACGACGGTGGGCGCACCCTTGGGCGCGTGACGCCACTCGGCGAGCACGATCGGATGGCCCTCGGTCTCGTGCGTCACGGTGTCGAAGCCGAGCTTCGCGAGGCGTTCGTGGAGCCAGTGCGCCGCGGCCGCGCAATCGGACCGGTGCTCGGAGCGGGCGCTCACGCTCGGGATGCGGAGCAGGTCGAACAGGTCGTCGTGCAGGCGCACGTCGTTGGCGGAGAGCCAGCGATCGAGGTCGGCGGCGATGGTGGGCGTCATGGGCGTTGGACGAGGGGATCCGCGGGTTCAGCCGGCCAGGTGCCGACCCACCCCGTGAGATGCCAGAGGCGGCGGCGACCGACCACCTCGCCATCGCGCACCAGCGGGATCACCTCGCCGGGATCGAGCCGGGCGAAGTGGCCGGTGAGCCGGCGGATCGGTCCCGGCAGCATCGTGGTGTCGCGGGGGATCTCGAGGACGAGCAGGAGGTCGTCACCGGCGCGGGCACGCTGGCTGAAGCGCTCCCAGAGGTCGTACTGGTTGCGACGGGCACCGAGGTTGAGCGCGGTGATCGTCACGGGTCGCCCCGGGGTGTGCCAGGCGAGCATCGCGGCGTCCTGGTAGCGGTTGCTCGCGACATGCTGCGCACCCGTCGCGACGCGCGCGCTGTCCACCGCGCGGGCGACGGCGTCCCAGCCGTGCGCGAGCGAGACCTGGTCGCGCGATGCCGGGAGGGGGAGCACCGGCCACACGACGTGGATGAGGAGCACCGCCGTGAGAGGTCCCGCCAGCCAGAGCGCGCGGCGCTCCCACGCGGTGCGAGCGCCCGGGCGGGCCGCGGCGAGCAGCACGAGCGCGGGCATCCACGCGATCGCCGGCCAGTTGGCCTCGACGGAACGGCGCGTCGCACTGTAGAAGAAGAAGAGCGCGGTCGCGCAGGCGATCACCCCGAGGGTGTAGCGGCGCGGTTCCCGCGGCGCACGCACCGCGCGCAGGGCGGCGGCGGCGGCGAGGAACGCCACGAGCGGCGTGACCACCGCGAGCTGTCCTCCCACGAGTCGCAGCTCGCGCGTCACCCAGGACTCGCGCGTCGAGGTGCCGAGGCCATGCCCGAGCTGGAAGCGGAAGGCGATCCAGTCGTGCGTCGCATTCCAGAGGAGGACCGGCACCATCACGAGCGATGCGACGATGACGGCGATCCAGGGACCGGGCTCACGCAGCCGTTCGCGCAGCGGCGCGTGCGTGAGGAAGGCGACGAGCACGGCGAGCGGCACGAGGACCCCGGTGAACTTCGACGCCATCGCGGTGCCGATCGCCGCGCCGGCGACGATCCACCATCGGAGCGCCGCGCGCGACCCCGCCGGCGCGGCGAGCGCCCGGGTCACCCCGAGCAGGGTCGCCGCGATCCCGAGGAGCAGGGGCGCGTCGGGGGTCGCGAGGACGAGACCCGCTTGCGTGATCGGGAGGCAGGCGAGCAGGACTGCCGTGAAGCGCGCGGCGCGCGCACCCGCGAGGTCGCGGACGACGAGCGCCAGCATGACCATCGCGAGCGCGCCAGCGATCGTCGGCAGGGCGCGCACGCCGAGGGTGGTGTCACCGAGCAGCGCGGTACCGCCGGCGATCAGCCACGCGATGACCGGGGGATGGTCGAAATAGCCGCCGGCCAGCCGCCGCGACCATTCCCAGTAGTAGGCCTCGTCGGGGAAGAGTGGGAGCGCCGCTGCGACGACGCTCCGAACCGCCAACGCAGCCACGATGATCAGCCACGCCTGCCGCCAGTACTGGGAATTCCGATCGTCGCTCGGTTCGGCGCGGTCGTCGGGCACGAGGTCAGGGGCTCGGGTCGGTTCCGTGGCGATGCGGCGCAGGACGACTAGACTGAATCTAACCCGCGTCCTCGCGCGGCCACCCACCGCGATGCCCAATCGACTCGCCGGCGAATCGAGCCCGTACCTGCGGCAGCACGCGGAGAACCCGGTGGACTGGTTCCCGTGGGGGGCCGAGGCGTTCGCGGCCGCCCGCGCCGCCGACAAGCCCGTGCTCCTCAGCGTCGGCTATGCGGCTTGCCACTGGTGCCACGTGATGGCGCACGAGTCGTTCGAGGATGCGACGACCGCGCGGATGATGAACGAACTCTTCGTGAACGTGAAGGTGGACCGCGAGGAGCGGCCCGATGTGGACGCGATCCACATGCAGGCGGTGCAGGCGATCACCGGGCAGGGCGGCTGGCCGATGACCGTCTTCCTCACGCCCGACGGCGTGCCGTTCTACGGCGGGAGGTACTTCCCACCGGAAGAGCGTCACGGCATGCCCTCATTCCGCCGGGTGCTCGTCTCGGTGAGCGAGGCCTGGCGGACGCGTCGTGACGACGTGCTCAAGGGGGCGGCGACTCTCCGCGGCATCTATGCGGCGGCGGAGGCGCCGACCGAGGCGGGGAAGCCCCTGTCGTCACGTCACGTGGCGGAGGCGGTTCGCGGCCTCCGCGACCGCTTCGACCCCCGCGACGGAGGCTTCGGCGGCGCACCGAAATTCCCCCAGCCGATGCTGCTCGACGCGCTGCTGCGGCACTTCGTCCGCACCGGCGAGGAGGAGTGGCTCCGCCTCGTCCGCATCTCGTTCGCCCGGATGGCCGACGGGGGCCTCCACGACCAGCTCGGTGGCGGCTTCCATCGGTACACCGTGGATGCGCGGTGGCGCGTGCCGCATTTCGAGAAGATGCTCTACGACAACGCGCTGCTCGCGCGACTCGCGGTGCGGCTCTGGCAGGCGAACCGCGACCCGTCGGTGCGGCGGGTCGCCGAGGAGACCTTCGCGTGGCTCCGCCGGGAGATGACACACCCGATGGGGGGATGGTACGCGTCGCTCGACGCCGACAGTGAGGGGCACGAGGGGCGGTTCTACATCTGGACCCTCGACGAACTGCAGCGCGTGCTCGGCGCCGACGCGGCGATCGCGGTGGCGCACTGGGGTGCCACCGAGGAGGGCGACTTCGAGGGCGCGAACATCCTGCACGTGGCCAGGACGGTGGTCGAGACCGCGGCGGCGTGCGGCGTGGACGAGGGCACGGCTGAAGCCGCGATCGCCCGGGCGAGGCAGGCGCTGCTCGCCGTCCGGGCCAGGCGCCAGCGGCCCGCGCGCGATGACAAGGTGCTGGCCTCCTGGAACGGGCTGATGCTGCGGGCGGTCGCGGAGGGCGCCAGGGCGTTCGACGATCCGACCCTGCGCGCGGAGGCGCTCCGGGCCGGGGAGTTCCTCTGGCGCGAGATGGTGCAGGACGGCCGCGCCTGGCGGAGCTGGTGCGGGGGCCGCGCGGCGATCCCGGGATTCCTCGAGGACCACGCGGCGCTCGGTCTCGGCTTCGTCGCGCTCTACCAGCTGACGTTCGATCGCGCCTGGCTGGACCGTGCGCTGGTGCTCGGCGAGGGTTGCGTGCGATGGTTCTGGGACGACGTCGCCGGTGCGTTCTTCGACACGGCGCACGACGCGGAACCGCTGGTGACGCGCCCGCGGGACATCGTGGACAACGCGACGCCGTCGGGCACGTCGCTGGCGGTCGAGCTGCAGCTGCTCGTCGCGGAGTACCGGGGGGACGCCGGCGCCCGCCGGCGCGCCGAGTACGTGCTCGCGGCGCTCGCCGAGGCGGTGCGACGGAGCCCGATGGCGTTCGGCCACCTCCTCGGCGCCGCCGATCTCGCGGTGAACGGCTCGGTGCAGGTCGTGATCGCCGGCGACCCCGCGAGCGCTCCCTTCCAGGATCTCGCCCGCGCCGTCGCGACGGCGTGCATCCCCCCGCTGGTGCTCGCCGGCGGCGAAGGGGCGGCGGTGGCAGGCCTCCCGCTCCTCGAGGGGCGCGGCGCGCCGCCGGGCCACGCGCTCGCGTATGTGTGCCGCGAGTTCACGTGCGGGCTCCCCATCGGAGCGGGAGGGGAGCTCGCGCAGGAGCTCGCGCGACACGCCGCGCGCCTACAGATCAGCGCATGAGCGATTGATGTTGGAGCAGTCGTCACAGACGAGCTTGCATTTGCGCCAACGGAGCGCCCGCGCGCCGCAATGCTCGCACGCCTCGTCCTCGGCGGGGCCGTCAACGCGCGTGACGCGGGGGCCGTCGGCGTGGAGGGAGGGGCTGCGGGGTGCCGCGCCGTCGTGGTTCACTCGAAGTCCAGCGCGAGGTCGAGTGCCGGCGCCGAGTGCGTGAGCGCCCCGATCGAGATGCGGTCCACCCCCGTCTCGGCGATCGCGCGGACCGTCCCCAGGGTGACCCCGCCCGACGCTTCGGTCACGGCCCGATCGCCGGCCAGGGCGACCGCCTCACGGAGCATCGCGAGGGGCATGTTGTCCAGCAGGAGCGAGTCGGCGCCCGCCGCGAGGGCCGCGCGGACCTGGTCGAGGGTGTCACACTCCACCTGCACGGTCATGCCGCGCGGCGCGTGGGCACGCGCGCGGTCGATCGCGATCGACACCTTCCCCTCGCAGGCGGCGATGTGATTGTCCTTGATGAGCACGGCGTCGGAGAGGTCGCGCCGGTGATTCACCCCGCCGCCGCAGCGCACGGCGTACTTCTCGAGGTCGCGCCATCCCGGCGTGGTCTTCCGCGTGTCGAGGATCCGTGCGCGGGTGCCGCGGACCGCGGCCACGAAGCGGGCCGTGAGCGTCGCGATGCCAGACAAGTGTTGCAGGAAGTTCAGCGCGACGCGTTCCGCGCTGAGCAGCCCGCGCGCCGGACCGGTCAGGAAGAGCACCGAATCCTTGGCGGCGACGTGCGTGCCGTCCTCGGCGTCCACCCGGATCTCGATACGGGCGTCGAGCAGGCGGAATGCCGCGAGGGCGAGAGGGACGCCGGCGAGCACCCCGGACTCGCGCGCGACGAGCATCGCGCGGGTGTGGCGGGTGGAGAGCACCGTCCCGATGGTGGTGACATCGTCCTGGGCGCGGTCCTCCTCGAGCGCGGCGCGCACGAGCGTCTTGAGGACCTCCTCGTCGAACGGGAAGTGCGCGCCGGCGGGAACGAAGACCGGCGTGGCGAGCGGCGTGATCCGCCGCGGCGGCGTGGGTTCGCCCGGCCTCACTCGCCGGGGTCCACGCCCGGGCCGGGGGGAGTGGGCGAGCGCCCGCCGATCGCGACCATCCGCTCGATCGCGGTGCGGGCGCGCTCGGCTACCTCCGGCGGCACGGTGATCCGGTGCCGGAGCAGCTCGAGCGCGCTGAGGACCTTGGGGAGCGTCGTGACCTTCATGTAGGCGCACGACGCCCGCTCGTTGGCCGCGTGGAACGTCTTGCCGGGATAGGCCTTCTGCAGCCGATGGAGGATCCCCACCTCGGTGGCGACGATGAAGCTGTCGGCGTCGGAGATGCCGGGGCGCTTGATCATCCCCTCGGTGGAGAGGATGTGCACCCCCTCGGGATCGACGTCCCCCGCGCTCACGGCCTCGA
>CAZYUL010000116.1:0-7576 GCA_964650715.1 uncultured Gemmatimonas sp.
TCTCCACGGGCGATCGCTCGGCGAAGATCCGCACCTACAACTACCCGCAGAGCCGGGTCACCGACCACCGCATCGGCTTCACGACGCACGACCTCGCCGGCGTCATGGACGGCAAGCTCGACGCCCTCATGGAAGCGCTCCGGCTCGCCGACATCGAGGAGAAGCTCGCGGGCGACGCCGGCTGATGGCGTAGCGCGCGGAGCGATGACCACGATCGGCGCACTGCTCGACGAGCTCGCGGAACGCCTCGCGGGGCCGAACGTGCCACCGGCCCGCGCCACCGCGCGCGACCTCATCGCCGGCGTCCTCGACAGGCCGCGCTTCTGGCCCTCCGCGCATCGCGATGACGCGCTCGACGCGCCGACCGAACAGGCCGTCCGCGAGGCCGCCGATCGCCTGCGACAGGGGATGCCGATCCAGTACGCCGTCGGGCGCGCCGCCTTCCGGCACCTCACCCTCGCGGTGGACCGCCGGGTGCTGATCCCGCGCTCGGAGACGGAACTCCTCGTGGACCTCGTCCTCGACGCCACGAGGAGCGGCGCCGGAGGACCCCCGGGCGCAGGCGGCGCGGGCGGGAGGGTCGCCGACGTCGGCACCGGCTCGGGCGCCATCGCGCTGGCCCTCGCCGCCGAAGGGGACTTCAGCGAGGTCCACGCCCTCGACGTCTCCTCCGACGCCCTCGCGGTGGCCCGGCAGAACCTCGCCGCGATCCCCGAGGATCGCCGCGCCCGGCTGCGCTTCCACGAGGGACCGCTGCTCGCCCCGGTGCGTGGAACGCTCTTCGACACCGTGGTGTCGAACCCCCCGTATATTTCACCGACCGAGGCGTCCGAGCTGCCGCGGCTGGTGAGGGATTGGGAGCCGGCTCTCGCGCTCTTCGCCGACCGGGACGGGATGGCCGTCATCGAGGCCCTCGTGCCGGAGGCGGCCGAGGCCCTGCACCCCGGCGGCCTGCTCGCGATGGAAGTGGACAGTCGCCGCGCGGACGCCGCGGCGGCGGTGGTGAGAGCCGATGGCCGATTCGCGGACATCGTGATACGACCGGACCTGACGGGTCGCCCCCGATTCGTGGCGGCCAGGCGCAAGGAGAGGTGATGCTGAGTGAGAAGGCGTCGGAGCTGGGCCGCCTGATCGGCCAGAGCGCGGAGTACCAGGCGCTCAAGCGCGCCAACGACGCGCTGGCCGAGGACAAGGAGGTCGTCGCGGCGCTGCAGCGGATGGAGGGGCTCCGCCACGAGGCGCAGGTGATGATCGAGCGCGGGCAGAACCCGACCCCCGAGATGGAAGCCGAGCTCGACCAGCTCCTCTCGAAGGTGCAGGCGAGCACGCTCTATCAGCGGCTCGCCGCCGCCAACGAGAACTTCGACAAGGTGATGCTGCAGGTGAACCAGTGGATCCACGACGGGATCAAGCGTGGGGCCACGAGCTCGATCATCACGCTCGGGTAGCGATGCGCGGCCGGCTGCTGGTCTTCGAGGGGGGTGAGGGAGCCGGCAAGTCCACGCAGCTCCGGCGGCTCGCCACGCGCCTCGCCGAAGCGGGCGTCCGCCACCGCACCTTCCGCGAGCCCGGCGGCACCCCCGCCGGCGACCGCATCCGCGACCTGCTCCTCCATCACGACGCGCCGCTCGTCCCCGCGGCCGAGGCCGCGCTCTTCGTCGCGTCGCGCGCCCAGCTCGTCGCCACCGAGGTGCGCCCCGCGCTCGAGCGCGGCGAGCACGTGCTCCTCGATCGCTTCCTCCTCTCGACCTACGCCTACCAGGTCCACGGTCGCGGGCTGGACGAGTCGGAGGTGCGCGCCGCCAACCGGCTCGCCACGGCGGGTCTCGTCCCCGACCTCACGCTCCTCCTCTCGCTCACGCCGGTCGAGGGGCTCGCGCGCGCGGTGCAGCGCGGTGCGGTGGACCGCATCGAGGGCGCCGAACCCGCCTTCCACCAGCGGGTCGCCGAGGCGTTCGCGCGGTTCGCGCGCGACGACTGGCAGCGCGCGCACCCGGAGTGCGGACCGATCGTCGCCGTGGATGCGCACGGCACCGAGGAGGAGGTCGCCGCGCGGGTCGCCGCGACGGTGAGCGCCCGGCTCCCGGGGCTGCTCGCGACGGAGGCGGCGGCGCGATGAATCGTGCTCGGCTCTGGTCCTCGGCGCTCCTGATGGTCGCGGCGCTCCTCGCCGGCGGCTGGCTGGTGCGCCGCGCGGTCTCGGGCACGGACCGCGCCGAGCGCGAGGGGGCGCTCCTCCTCCAGCACGTGATGGACCGCATCCGCGACACCTACGTGGACGAGGTGGACGAGGAGCAGCTCTGGGAGTACGCGACCCGCGGGATGCTCGCCGAGCTCGGCGATCCGAACACGACGTACCTCACGCCGGACCGGCTCGAGCGCCTCACCCGCGCGGCGAGCAACTCGTACTACGGCGTCGGCCTGCAGGTGGACGTGCGCGACGGCTGGATCACGGTCGCGCAGCCGCGCCCGGGATCCCCTGCGGAGCGGGCCGGACTCCAGCCGGGAGACCGACTGGTCGAGCTCGACGGGCGCTCGATGAAGGGCTGGACGGTGGACGAGGCGCGGACGGCGATGCGCGGGCCGCTCGACACCTCGGTGGAGCTGGTGGTGGAGCGGGGGGGCGCCCCGCGGATGACGGTTCGCCTCGAGCGCGCGCAGATCTTCATCAGCGCGGTCGCCCGGGCGACGCTCCTCGACGGGGACGTGGGCTTCCTCGCCGTCACGACGTTCAGCGACTCGACCGCCGCCGAGGTGGTGAGCACGGTGGACTCGCTCCGGCGGCTCGGCGCGCGGTCCATCATCCTCGACCTCCGCGGCAACCCCGGCGGCCTCCTCGCGCAGGGGGTGAGCGTCGCCGACCTCTTCCTCGAGCCGGGGAGCCGGATCGTCTCGACGCGGGGCCGGGTGGCGCAGGCGAGCGCGACCTACGACGACGCGACGCCGCAGCGCTGGGGCACCCTGCCGATGGTGGTGCTCGTGAACCACGGCACGGCCAGCGCCGCCGAGATCGTGGCCGGCGCGCTGCAGGACAACGACCGCGCGCTGATCGTCGGTCGCGCGACGTACGGGAAGGGGAGCGCGCAGGCGATCTACACCCTCGAGAACGGCGCCGCGCTCTCCCTCACCAACGCGCGCTGGTTCACCCCGCTCGGACGGAGCATCGAGTACGCGCCCCCCGACGAGGTGCCCCTCGCCGACGCCGACACGGCGCGACCGCGGTTCAACACGGCGATGGGGCGCACGGTGTTCGGCGGCGGCGGGATCGTGCCGGACGTCGAGGCGGGGGACAGTCTCCCCGATCCCGCCGAGCGGCGGTTCTACGCCGAGCTCGGCGAGCACGTCCCCGAGTGGCGCGCGCAGGTCCGGACGCTCGCGCAGGCACTGATCCGCGAGGGCGCGGTGCGCGACTCGCTCTTCAGCGTTCGGCCGGCGTGGCGGGACCGGCTCAAGGGGATGATGGAGCGCGAACGGCTCGTCGTGAGCGCCGTGACGTGGGCGGAGGTCGCCCCGCTGGTGGACCGGCTGCT
This sequence comes from uncultured Gemmatimonas sp., assembly GCA_964650715.1. Classification (GTDB taxonomy): domain Bacteria; phylum Gemmatimonadota; class Gemmatimonadetes; order Gemmatimonadales; family Gemmatimonadaceae; genus Pseudogemmatithrix. The sequence continues at coordinate 3,531 of CAZYUL010000116.1, forward strand.
CGGCAACGACCTCGCGCGATACGCCTTCGGCCTGCCCTACATGCAGCGCCGGATCGTCCGCAACGATGCGCTCGTGCAGCGCGCGGCGGAGATCCTGCGGCGTGCGCGGACGCCGCGCGAGGTGTTCGCCGAGGAGTGAGTCAGCGCGGGCCCGGCGGCACCGACCCGCCGAGCAGCGCCGCCTGGTCGATCACCCGCACGCCGGGCGGCGGCGTGAAGGTGAAGAGCGAGTCGGCCAGCGCGCCGCCGGTGCGCACCCGGCCGAACTCGATCACCCGCACGAGGCCGCTCGCCTCCACGAACTCGGCGCGCCGCACGAGCGACGTCGTCGCGTCCACCCAGAGGAGGCCGCGCGTGAAGGTGGACTGTGGCGAGCGCGGCACGATGCGGATCGCGCGGAGCCGTGTCCCGCCCATGCTCGTGTCCGGCTCGGCGGTCACCACGTACCGACGCGCGGGCGCGTCGAGCACCGAGGCGGCGAGGTCCATCCCGCCACCGGCGGCCCGAGGCACCTTGAGCGCCTGTCCCTTCGCCGTGCTCGGCAGGTAGAGCCAGAGCACGTCGTCGGACGCGATGATGCGGTCCTCGGCGGGCTCGCTGAACCGGAAGGCGAAGCGCGCCGTCCCCTGCTGGAAGAACTCGCCACGGCTCGCGTACACGGTGCCGGTGCGGGGATTCGTGAGGGTCTGCGAGAACTCGGCGCGGAGCGTGCGCGCGGAGCGGTACGCCGCCGCGGTCCGCTCGAGCAGCGCGAGCGCCGCGGAGTCCCCCTGTGGGTTGGCGGCCTGCAGCAGGAAGGCGGCGAGGAGGGGCGTCACCGGAGCCTCACCTCGCTGGACTCGCGATCGTCCGCCCGATCGCGCCGGCGATCGCGCGCAACTGCCGCATCGTCTCGGCGAACTGGTCGGGGGTCTGCGACTGCGCGCCGTCCGACATCGCCTTCTCCGGCTGCGGATGGACCTCGATGAGGATCCCGTCGGCGCCGGCGGCCACGGCGGCGCGGGCCATCGGCAGGACCTTGTCGCGGCGCCCGGTGCCGTGGCTCGGGTCGGCGACGATCGGCAGGTGCGAGAGCTGCTTCACCACCGGGACCGCCGTGAGGTCGAAGAGGTTCCGCGAGGTGGTGTCGAAGCTGCGGAGCCCGCGCTCGCAGAGGATCACCTGCGGGTTCCCCTCGGCGAGGATGTACTCGGCGGAGAGGAGGAGGTCCTGGATCGTCGCCGCCATCCCCCGCTTGAGGAGCACCGGCTTGCCGAGCTTCCCGACCGCCTTGAGGAGGGAGTAGTTCTGCATGTTGCGCGCGCCGACCTGGATGCAGTCGGCGTGCTTCGCGACGAGCTCGGCCCCGGCCTCGTCCATCGCCTCGGTGACGATCGCGAGCCCCGTCTCCCGCTTGGCGAGGGCGAGGAGCTCGAGCCCGGCCTTCCCCATCCCCTGGAACGAGTAGGGCGAGGAGCGGGGCTTGAAGGCGCCGCCGCGGAGGGCGACGGCGCCCCCGGCCTTCACCGCCCGCGCCGACGCGACGATCTGCGCCTCGCTCTCGACGGAGCAGGGGCCCGCGATCACCGGCACCTCACGGGCGCCGAACTGCACTCCGGGCGCGATCTCGACGATGGTGTTCTCGGGCCGCCACTCGCGCGAGACCTGCTTGTACGGGTTGGAGACGTGGATGACCTCGGCGACGCCGGCGAAGTCCTCCAGCGCCGAGCCGTCCACGCGTCCGTCGTTCCCCACGAGGCCGATCGCGGTGCGCTGCGCCCCCGGCATCGGCTGCGCGGTGTAGCCGCGCTCCCGGATCCACGCACAGACGCGCTCGATGTCCGCGGGCGTCGCGTCGTGCCTCATCACCACCAGCATCTGTGCTCCCTCAGGCGACGGAGGTCGCGGCGGCCCCCTCGGGGACCTCCGCGTCGTCCACCGGCGACCCGCTCATCCGTACGCTCACCAGCGACGAGACGCCCGGCTCCTGCATCGTGACGCCATAGACGGCGTCCGCGGCCTCGGTCGTGGTGCGGGGGTTGTGCGTGATCACGATGAACTGCGTGTTCTGCTTGAACTGGTTCAGCATCTTCACGAACCGCCCGATGTTCTGGTCGTCGAGCGGCGCGTCCACCTCGTCCAGCAGGCAGAAGGGGCTCGGCTTGGTCAGGAAGATGCCGAAGAGCAGCGACAGCGCGACCAGCGCGCGCTCGCCGCTCGACAGCAGGTGGATGCGCTGCGTCCGCTTGCCGCGCGGGCTCGCGTGGATCTCGATGTCGCAGTCGAGCGGCGCGTCGGGGTTCTCCAGCCGCAGGTCGCACTCGCCGCCGCCGAAGAGCGTCATGAAGATCTCGCGGAAGTGCGAGCGGATCTGCGCGAAAGTCGCGAGGAACATCTCCCGCGCCGTCACGTCGATCTCCTTGATCGCGTGCTGGAGCTTGACCTGGGCCTCGGCGAGGTCGGCGCGCTGCGTCGTGAGGAAGGTGAGCCGCTTGGTCTCCTCCTCGTGCTCCTCGATCGCGAGCGGGTTCACCGGACCGAGCGCCTCAACCTGCCGCCGGAGCTCCTCGGCCTCGGCGCGCAGCGCGTCGTCCTCGGCCTCCACCGGCGCGTAGCCGGCCAGGAGGTCATCGAGCGGACGCCGCCACTCGGCCTCGAGCCGTTCGCGGATGGCGGTGCGCCTGCCCGAGAGCTCGGCGTGGCGGAGCTCGGCGTGATGCAGCGCCTCGCCGGCCGCGTCGGCCTCGTGGCGGGCCGCATCGAGCGCGCGCTCGGCCGCGGTGAGCCCGGCGTCGGCGGCGCGCACCGCCTCCTCGGCGGTCGCGAGGGCGGCGTCGGCGTCGGACTGCGTCGTGCGGCGCGCGGCGATCTCCTGCTGCCAGACCCCCATCTGCAGCTCGAGCTGGCCATCCTCCTCGGCGAGGGTCGCCAACTCCCGCTCGAGCGCGGCGAGCCGGTTCACGGCCGACTCCCGCTCGCGGTCGAGCCGCTCCCGCCGCTCGGTGGCCACCTGACGGCGGGCCTCGGCTTGCGCGTGCGCCACCTGGTGCGCGGTGCGCGCTTCGCGGGCCTCGTCCTGCGCGCGCTCGGCGGCGAGGAGCGCGGTGCGCGCGGCGGCGGCGGAGTCCTCGGCGCCCGTCAGGCGACGCGTGCTCTCCTCCTGCGCCGCGATGCTCGCGTTCACCCGGTCGCCGAGCTCGCTGTGCCGGCCATCGAGGCGCTCGCGCAGCGCGACCGCGTCGGCGAGCTCACGGGCGGCGCGCTCGCGCACGCGATCGCGTTCGTTGCGCACTTGCGCGGCCTGCGCCACCGCCTGCTGTGCGGTGGCCGCCGCGTCCGCCGCGCGCGACGCCGATTCCTCGGCCCGCACGACCTCGTCGTGGACGCGCTGGGCCGCGGCCTGCACCGCGCTGCGCCGCATCTCGATGGTGCCGAGGGTGGCGCGGAGCTCGTCCAGCTCGGCGCGCCGCCGCAGCGGGCCGGCGCCCGACTCGCGCGCCGGCAGCCAGACGGCGCCGCGCGCATCCACGAAGCCATCGCCGTCGGTCGTCGTGTGCACGCGGCCGAGGAGGGCGCGCACCCAGCCGCCCGCCGCGCCCTCGGCACGGACGCGCGCGGCGAGTTCGTCGGGGTCGCCACCGGCGGCGCCCACACCGGGGGCGTCGAGCGGGAGCAGGAGGAGCGCGCCGGGATTGTTCTCGGCGTGCCAGCGCCGCACCGCGTCGGCCGCCGAGCGGTCGCGCACGACGACGGCGTGGATCGAGGGACCGAGGAACCGCTCGACCTGCGCCGCGACGGCGGTGTCGGCGCCGATGAAGTCGGAGAGGGGGCCGAGGATCGCGTCGGCGGGGAAGCGGTCCCGCTCGCGGAGGAGTCGCGCCGCGGCGGGGGCGAGTCCCACCCGCTCGCGCTCGAGCCCCTCGAGGGCATCGAGCCGGCCCTGCAGCGAGGTGTGTTCCTCCTCCACCCGGCGCACGTCGGCGCGGGCAGCCGCCTCGCTCTCGCGCGCGGCGCGCGCCGCCTCGCGGGCGGCGTCGAGCGCGGCATCGGCGGCCGCGGCCTGCTCC
>CAZYUL010000117.1:0-7552 GCA_964650715.1 uncultured Gemmatimonas sp.
GCCACGTACACCTTGTTGGACTTCGGCGCGGTCGCGAGGTACACCGCCGCCTCGGCGAGCGCGAGCTCGCCCTCGGGCGAGCCGAGGAAGTGGTACGCGTCCCTCGCCGCGATCGCGACCTCGAGCGCCCGTGGGTCGGCGAGTCCCACGTCCTCCGTCGCGAAGCGCACCGTGCGCCTCGCGATGTAGAGCGGGTCCTCGCCCCCCTCGATCATCCGCGCGAGCCAGTAGAGCGCCGCCTGCGGATCCGAGCCGCGCAGCGCCTTGTGGTAGGCGGAGATCAGGTTGAAGTGCTGCTCGCCCGACTTGTCGTAGATCGCCACCCGCTGCTGCAGGGCCGCCTCGACGAGATCGGGCGTGATCGTGATCGCGGAGTCGGGCGCCGTCCCGCCGTCGCGGCCCGCCTCGGCGAGCACCACCGCGGCCTCGAGCACCGTGAGCGCCCGCCGGGCGTCGCCGTCGGCGTGGCCGGCGAGCAGCGAGCGCGCCTCGGCGGTGATCGTGATCCCGCGTCCGCCGAGCCCGCGCTCGGGGTCCGCGAGGGCGCGGTCCACGAGACCCGCGACCGCCTCCACCGAGAGGGGCTCCAGCACGAACACCCGGACGCGACTCAGCAGCGCGCCGTTGATCTCGAAGCTCGGGTTCTCGGTCGTCGCGCCGATCAGCGTGAGGAGCCCGCTCTCGACGTGCGGCAGCAGCGCGTCCTGCTGCCCGCGGTTGAAGCGGTGGATCTCGTCCACGAAGAGGATGGTGCCGCGGCCGAGCGCGCGCCGCTTCTCCGCGTCGGCGACGATCTCGCGGATCCGCGGGATGCCGGCGGGGACGGCGCTGAACGGCACGAACTCCCCGGCGACGTGCTGCGCGACGAGACGCGCGATGGTGGTCTTCCCCGACCCGGGCGGCCCCCAGAGGAGGACGGAGCCGGTGTCGCCGCGCTCGATCGCGACGCGCAGCGGCTTCCCCGGACCCAGCAGCCGCTCCTGTCCCACGACCTCGTCGAGCGTGCGCGGCCGCAGGCGCGAGGCCAGCGGCACCGCGAGCGGGCGCTCGAAGAGGCCCGGGTCGATGGCGCCGCCGCGCGAACGCGCCGCACGCGTCATCGTCAGTGCCAGAGGAGGGCGCGCAACGCGAGGGCGGTGGCGCATCCCACGAAGAAGACGGCGTTGTGCGACCACCCGGCCTTCCCCTGGAACTCGGGGATCAGGTTGGACGCGCCAACATAGAGCGTCACGCCCGCCGAGATCGCGAGTCCCCAGTGCGCGAGTGGCGCGATGAGGCCGGTGAGCACCACCCCCGCGATCGTCGCGATCCCGAGCGCCGCGCCGGAGGCGAGCGCCGCACGACGGCTCCGCCCCGCGGCGATCCAGAGCGAGGCGATGGCGAGCCCCTCCGGCACCTTGTGGAGGAAGACCGCGCCGAACACGAGGGCGCCGAGCTCGGCGCTGACGCCGAACGCGCTGGCGATGGCGACGCCGTCCACGAAGGTGTGGAGCAGCAGGCCGCCCAGCGCCGCGACGCTCACCGTCGGGCTCACATGGTGGGTCTCCTCACCGAAGTGGAAGTGCCCCACCAGCGCGTGCTGTGTCAGATGCACGGCGAGGAACCCGCCGAGGACGGCGATTGCGGCCCCGGGGCCGCCGTGCTCGAACGCCTCGGGGAGCAGCCCGGTGAGCGAGACGACGACGAGGAACCCCGCCGAATAGGCGAGGAAGAGTTCCAGCGTGCGGGGCGACCACTTCGGCCGGGCGGTGACGGCGGCCGCGCCTGCCAGGTTGCCGGCCGCGGCCAGCACGGCATAGAGGAGCGAGAGCACGGACCTAAGATAGCCCTCGCCCGTGGCTACCCGGCGCCGCTGGGGGCGCCTCCCAGCGCCCGAACGAGCCCGCGCAGCGCGAGCTCGTACCCCTGCGCGCCGAACCCCGCGACCACCGCGAGTGCCGCCGGCGCGAGGTGACTGTGCCTCCGCTCCGGCTCGCGCGCGTAGATGTTCGACAGATGCACCTCGACGAACGGGAGCCCGACGCCGACGAGTGCATCGCGGATGGCGAGGCTCGTGTGCGTCCACGCCCCCGCGTTCACCAGCGCGGCGGTGACTACCCCACGGCAGTTGTGGATCGCGTCGAGCATCCGCCCCTCGTCATTGAACTGCGAGAAGAGGAGCGTCACGCCGAGTTCGGTCCCCACCTCCTCGAGCCGCGACTCGATCTCGGCGAGCGTCGTGGTGCCGTAGATCTCGGGCTCGCGGACGCCGAGTAGGTTGAGGTTCGGGCCGTTGAGGACGGCGATCCTCACGTCGTGAGGCCCCGCAACCACCCTTGGAACTGATCGAGGTCGTCGTCTTCCGGAGGGGGCGCGGAGCCCGGCTCCTGCATCTCGTCCGGCTGGGCGCTCGGCGGCTCGGGTGCGGCCTCCGGCGCCGACGTCGCCGAGAAGAACTGGTCGAAGCGCAGCTTGTCGGAGGCCCGCGCCACGCCGGGCCTCGCCGACGCCAGCTCTGGGGGGAGGGGCGCAGAGGGACCCTCGCCGAAGAGCGAGTCCAGCCGGCTGCCGCCGGAGGGGCCGGCGAGCGCGCCCACGCCGGCGAGCCGGTGCGCCGCGCGCTCATCCTCCGCGTTCACATCGGGACCGAAAAGGAGATCGAGCCCACCGCCGGGGACGGCGGAGGTCGGATCCGGCGCCGATCCCGGCGCCGATGCCGGCGCCGATGGCGGCGCCGATGGGATGACCGGAGAGGAGAGCGGCGTGAAGCCCCGGCGCGCGAATGCGGCGAGGTACTCGCGGGCGCTCGGCCCGGCGGGCGCCGCAGGCGCTGCGCGCACCGGCGTTGCACCCTGGCTCGGCGTGGCCGGCCGCGGCGCGATCGCCGGGGACGCCACCGGGGTCGCCTTCTTCGGCGGGGGCGCCGGAGTCGAGAGGTCGAGGTCGTCGAACGACATGTCCGCGAGCATCGCATTCGCGGGCGCCGGCGTCGGTTCGGCGAGATCCGCCTCTGTCGGCGCCTCGAACTCGATGGACGTCCGACCGGCGGACTCGAGTCGCGCGAGCTTCTCCTTCAGGGACGCGTCGCCCGGTGACTGGGCGATGAGTTGCCGGTACACCTCGATCGCCTTCGCGTGGTGCCCCTGCTTCACATAGAGCTCGGCCATCGTCTCGGTGACGAACGGCGCCGGCGCCGAGGCCGGTTCCTCGTCCTCGAACGGTTCCAGCAGAGGCAGCCCGTCCGTCGGGCGCGGGGGGGACGGCGGCGGCAGTTCCTCGAGCCTCGCGGCCGAGAAGGCCATCGTGCCGCCGAAGTCGGCATCCGGCTCCGCCGGCGGGATCTCCGGCTCCTCCGCGACGGCCTGCGGCGCTGGCGCGGCTTCCTCGAACGGAGGGAGCGCACCGTCGCCGGTCGCTTCCTCGGGTGCGGCCTCCTCGATCGGCGCCGGAGCCGTCGCTTCGGCGGGCGCGTCTGCGCCAAGACCGGTGAAGGCGCCCTCCTCAAGGTCAGCGAGGGGCGCGACATCCTCGGGCTGGAACTCTGCCGGCTCCAATCCGGCGAGGGGCGATACGTCCGCGCTGAACTCGGCGGCCTCGAGGCCTTCGATCCGTCCCACGCCGCCGAGGTCCACCGGCTCGGGCGGCATCTCGATCAGCGACTCCGCCGGCGCGACGTTCGCGGCGGGTGCCGACGGGACGACCGGGTCCGTGATCAGCGTCGGCATGTCCTCGAGCGCCGGCGGCTGCGCGGCCACTGGGGGCATCGGGACGGTGTCAGCGAGACCGTACTCGGCCGCCTCGGCACCGAGGACAGGGGCCGCCGGCATCGGTGCGGCCTGCGTCGCTGGCGTCGCCACCTCGCCGAAGTCGAACGCGATGTCCAGCAGCGACGCGCGCTTGGCGGCCTTGGGCGGCGGCGAGACCTCCACGGTCTTCGCCGCCGGGGTCGGCACGCGCGGGCGGGGCACCGAAGGCGGCTCGACAGCCGGGGCCGTAGCGTCCAGGTCGATCATTCCGATGCCGACCGGATCCCCCTCTCCGCTGGTGGTGACCCGCACCGAGGATGCGACGCTCACGATGCTGGGCGCCGATGACGGACCGGACGGCGGCTCCTTCTCCTGCGCGCCCCCCACCGACTCGAGCAGCGCCAGCACCTCCTCGTTCCTGCGGTCGAACTCGAGCACGCGCTCGTACCAGCGCCTCGCGTCCTCATTGTCGCCGGCGTCCTTCGCGATATCGCCCAGGTGCCGCAGCGCGATGAGGTTCTCGGGATCGAGCTTCAGCGCCATCTCGAACGGCGCCTTCGCATCGGCGGCGCGCCCGGACTCGAAGAGGGTCTGACCGTAGACGACGAGACCGTTGAGGTTGTCCGGCTGCTCGCCGAGGTGCTTCTCGCAGAGCAGGATGGCGCGATCGGGGAACCCGGTCTTGCGGTATTCGTTCGCCAGGGGCGCGAAGAACCGTCGGGGATTCTCGTGGTACCGCTTGCGCAGTTCTTCGACGCGGTTGGGAGCGGCCATGACGCGGGTGGGAAGGTGGGTCCGGGGGCGCGACCGCCGACGGTGCGAAGATACACCGTCCTCGGAGCGAGCGTCAATCAGAAGTTGGCGTCTCGCTTGATTTTAGGCCGCTTCAGCGGGTATTGTTCTCGGCTACGTTCGGTGTCTTGCGGTCCAACGTTTCCGTCCGCTCCAGGGGTCGTCGCACGTGCTGGAATCGATGCGCGGTATCGCGAAGTACATCTGGTGGTTCATCTTCATCGCCTTCGTCGGCGGGTTCCTGCTGTACGACATGTCCGGGATGGTCGGACAGTCGCCGGTGACCCCGACGACCGCCGTCGCCCGGGTGAACGGCCAGGAGATCCTCTACCTGACCTGGCAGAACGCGGCGATGCAGGCCGCCACCCAGCAGGAACGGAACGCCGGCCGCTCGCTGGACCTCGACGAACGACGCCAGATCGAGGACCAGGTCTTCGACCAGATGGTCCTCGACGCGCTCCTCCAGCAGGAATACGAGAAGCGGGGGATCCGCGTCACGGACGCCGAGATCCAGGACGCGGCGCTCTACGCGCCCCCGGCCGACGTCTACCAGAACGAGACCTTCCACACCGACGGTCGGTTCGACCCCGAGAAGTACCGCCGCTTCCTCGCCTCGCCGGTGGCCCGTCAGCAGGGGCTCCTGGTGCAGCTCGAGAACTACTACCGCAGCGAGCTGCCGCGGACGAAGCTCTTCTCGCAGGTCGCCGCCGAGGCGTGGGTGAGCGACGACCGGCTCTTCCAGATGTACCGCGACGAGCGGGACTCGGTGCGCGTGTCGTTCGTCCCGGTGGTCCCCGCGCCCGGCGCCGTGGACTCGATCCCGGTGACCGAGGCGGAGGCCCGCGCCTACTACCGGCAGTACGAGGATCGCTGGGACCGGCCTGGCTCGGCCGTCGTCTCGCTCGTGCGCGTGGACCGCACGCCGACCGCCGCCGACACCGCCGCGACGCGCGCTCGGCTGCTCACGCTCCGCGAGGAGATCACGAGCGGTCGCTCGTCGTTCGAGGACGTGGCTCGTCGCGAGTCGGCCGACACCATCTCCGGACCGCAGGGGGGTGACCTCGGGCGCGGCGCCCGCGGCCGGTTCGTGGCCCCCTTCGAGACGGCCGCCTACGCGCTGCGCGCGGGGCAGGTCTCGGAGCCGGTGCTCACGCAGTTCGGATGGCACTTGATCAAGGTGGACGAGCGGAAGGGCGACACCCTCGCGCTGCGTCACGTCCTCCTCCGCGTCACGCAGCGCGACTCGGCGGCGATCGCGACCGACCGTCGCGCCGATTCCCTCTCGACGATCGCGGGTGGCGCGCTCGAGCCGAGCCGGCTCGACAGCGCGGCTGCGGTGCTGGGCCTCCTCATCACGCAGGTGTCGCTCCAGGAGCGGCAGCCGGCGTTCGTCGCCGGTCGTCAGGTGGGCGGCGTGAGCGCGTGGGCCTTCTCGGGCGTCCGCGCCGGCGACATCAGCGACCTGCTGGACGACGAGAACGGGTATTACCTGGCGCGCGTGGACTCAATGCGCCCGGGTGGTGTCCAGCCGTTCGAGGTGGTGCGCGCCGAGATCGAGCAGGCGCTGCGCCAGCGCAAGGCGATCGACGCGCAGCTGCCGCGCGCGCAGGCGATCCTCGCCGACGCGCAGGCGACGACGCTGCAGGCCGCGGCCGCGAAGGCCGGCCTCGCCGTGCAGACGGCCGGGCCCGTGTCGCGGATGGCCTTCGTGCCGGGTCTGGGCTACGGCAGCGAGGCGATCGGCGCGGCCTTCGCGATCCCCGTCGGGCGGATGGGTGTCGCCCGGACCGATGACGGCGCCGCAGTGATCCAGGTGGACTGGCGGCACGAGTCGCCCCGCGCCGAGTTCGAGGCGCAGAAGGCCGGCCAGCGGGAGCGCGTGGTGCAGGCGCTCCGTGAGCAGCGGGTGCGCGCCTTCCTCGACAACCTGCGCCGCGAGGCGGAGATCGTGGACCGGCGGCGCGAGATCAACGCGATGATCCGGCGGCAGGTGCTGGCGGCCGACGCGGCGGGCACGACCCTGCCCTGAGCGCGGACGGTCCGCAGCGGGATCCGCAGGCGCGCGAAGGGGGCCGGGCTCGATGAGCCCGGCCCCCTTCGCACACCGATCACATCAGGCGCCGCGGCTCCTTGGCCGGCGAGTCGTCGTGCTGGACCGGCGTCCGATCCGCAGGAGGGAGCGACTCGCGCTCCGCCGGCGCGGAGATCTCCCGCTGCACGTCATTCATGTTCTTCTTGAACTCCTTGATCCCCTTCCCGAATGAACCTGCGATCTCGGGGATCCGCTTGGCGCCGAAGAGGAGCAGCACGACCACCAAGCCGAGGAAGAGTTCGCCAGGACCCAGACCGAACATCGGAACCTCCTTAGAACAACGACCGCGCGATGAGGTAGGCTGCGAGGACCCCGACGAGGCTGAGCAACGAGACGTCGAGCGCGATGGGTCCCACAGCGAACTTGAGGATGATCAGGTCGATCTCCAGCGGACCGACCGATGGTGTGACGAAACCGAGGTTCAGGAACTCCTTCACGGCGCCGCTCGGCAGGGCCATGCGGGCGAACTGGTGCAGGAAGCCCCCGATCACGAACCCCGCCGACAGGACGAGGGCGTGGAAGCCGGGACGGTGCTTCGCCGAACCCTTCAGCATCAGGACCGCCGATCCATGACGTACCCCAGTGCGTCGTAAAGGGACTGGCGGACGTCGGAGGGGGGGAGCCCGGCGAGCGCCTCCTCGGCGTCACCCGCGAACTCCTCGCCCTTCTGGCGCGCGTACTCGAGCCCGCCGCACTCCGCCACGATGCCGACGACGTCGCTGATGGCGGCGTCACCCGGCGAGGGCTCCGCGAAGAGCGCATCCACCCGTTTCCGCTGCGCGGGGGTCATCTGCCCGAGCGCCGCGATGAGGGGGAGCGTGACCTTGTGCTCGCGGAGGTCGGTGCCGCTGGGCTTCCCCGTCACGGCCTCCTGCGCCGTGTAGTCCAGCAGGTCGTCGGCCACCTGGAACGCCATCCCGAGCCGCTCGCCGAACCGGCGCAT
>CAZYUL010000118.1:0-7158 GCA_964650715.1 uncultured Gemmatimonas sp.
ACGGCGTAGTTCACGTCGTTGCCGATGAAGTCCATCAGCTCGAACGGTCCCATCCGGAAGCCGCCGAGCTCGCGCATCGCCCAGTCGATGGTGGCACAGTCGGCCAGCTGCTCCTCGGCGATCCGCAGCGCCTCGCCGTAGAACGGACGCGCGACGCGGTTCACGATGAAGCCCGGCGTGTCGGTGGCCACGACCGTCGTCTTGCCCCAGCCGTCCACGAGGGCGCGCGCGGCACCCGCGACCTCCGGCGCGGTGACGATGGAGGGGATGATCTCCACCAGCGGCATCACCGGCGCGGGATTGAAGAAATGGATGCCGACGACGCGCTCCGGGTGCGCGCGCGCCCCGGCGAGCGCGGCGATGGAGAGCGACGAGGTATTGGTGGCGAGCACCGCGTCGGGCGCGACGAAGCGCTCCAGTTCGCGGAAGAGCACGCGCTTGGCCTCGAGGTCCTCGACCACCGCCTCGATCACCAGTCCGCAGGGCGCGAACAACCTCAGGTGCTCGGCACTCACGCCCTCGAGGTAGGTGAGCCGCGCGCGCGCGGCGTCGGCATCGCCGGCGCTCATGCGTCCCTTCTCCGCCTCGCGCGCGAACGCCGCGGCGTGCCCGTCCCGCGCCCGGGAGACCGCCACCGGGAGCGCGTCGGCGAGGATCACCCGGTGGCCGCGCGACGCCGCGACCTGCGCGATCCCGCTCCCCATCGCGCCAGCCCCGACGACGCCGACGACGGTCCCTGGACCGAGCATCGTCAGGTCCCCGTGTAGGTGGGCTTCCGCTTCTCGAGGAACGCGCGGACCCCCTCCTCGTAGTCGCGGGTACGGCCGGCCTCCTGCATGCATCGGGCCTCGACCTCGAGCTGCTCCTCCAGCGAGTTCGCGAACGACTGGTTCATCGCCCGCTTCGTCAGGCCGAATCCGCGGGTCGCCTGCGTCGCGAGCGACTTGGCGAGGTGGAGCGCGATCTCGTACAGCTGCGCATGCGGCACCACATCCCAGATCAGCCCCCAGGCCTTGGCCTGCGCGGCGGGCAGCTTCTCGGCGAGGAAGAACATCCCCGTCGCGCGCTGGGGACCGACGAGACGCGGCACGAAGAAGGTGCCGCTGGTGTCGGGGATCAGCCCGAGCTTCGCGAAGCTCTCGACGAACGTGGCCTCCTCCGCGGCGATCGTCAGGTCGCAGGCGAAGGCGAGGTTGGCGCCGGCGCCAGCCGCGACCCCGTTCACCGCGCAGATCACGGGCTTCTCGAGCGCACGGATCGCCCGGATGATGGGGTTGTAGCTCTCCCGCACGATCTCACTGATGTCGGGCATCGGACCGTCGCCCGTCGGCAACGCCTCCTGCAGGTCCTGCCCGGCGCAGAAGCCGCGCCCCGCGCCGGTGAGCAGCACCGCGCGGACCGCCGGGTCGCTCGTGGCGCGCGCGAGGGCGGCCTGCAGCGCGCCAGCCATCGCGCGGTCGAACGAGTTCAGGACCTCCGGACGGTTCAGCGTCAGGACGAGTACGCCCTCGACGAGCTCCACCTGCACCGATGCATTGGACATGGCGTACAAGATACGACGGCAGCGCGCGGCGCGGCTCCCCGCCGATTCCCCCCGTCGTGTCGTCTCCACAGATTCCTGCGATGCCGCAACGCCCGCTTCCCGGCTTCGACTGGCGCCGGATCGCCTACCACGCCCTCGCCTCGCGCGCCCTCGACGACGCCGAGGAGGCGACGAACCGGAACCGCGCCTCGGTCCCCAAGGACCACGTGGTGCTCTACCAGTTCTCGGCGCGCGGCCACGACGTCGCGCAGTGCATCCTCGGCTCGCTACTCACGGGCCGGCACGATGCGGCGGGCGCGTACTACCGGAGCCGGCCGCTGCTCCTCTCCCTCGGCCTCGCGCTCGATGATGCCCTCGGCTCCCCGCTCGGTCGAGCCGGCGGATTCTCCGACGGACGCGACATCGGCGTCGTCTGCAACCTCCCGAACCGGGACGGCCCGATCGTGCTGCCGATGTCGGGTGACGTCGGCTCGCAGTACACGCCCACTGCCGGATGGGCGCAGGCGATCACCTACCACCGCGACACGCTGAAGGACGACGCCTGGCGTGGCTCGATCGGCGTCGCGCTCGGCGGGGACGGTTCGGTCGCGACCAATGGGTTCTGGTCGGCGCTGACGATGGCGACGACGCTGCGGCTCCCGATGCTGTTCTACATCGAGGACAACGACCTCGGGATCTCGGTGAAAGGCGCGATGCAGACCCCCGGCGGGAACATCGCCGCGAACCTCACCTCCTTCACCGGCCTCCTCGTCCGCGACGGCGACGGCACGGACCCCGACGAGACGGCGCGCCTCTGCCGCGAGTGCGTCGAGCACGTGCGCTCGGGCGCCGGCCCCGCCCTCGTGCACCTGACGGTGCCGCGGCTCTCGAGTCATTCGGGACCCGACAACCAGAAGGGGTACCGCACCGATGCGGAGATCGCGGCCGACCAGGCGCGGGACCCGCTGCCGCGGCTCAAGGACTACCTCGTGCCGGCGGTCCTCTCGCTGAAGGAGTGGAAGGCGCTCGAGGCGGAGGTCGCGCGTGATGTCGAGGCGGCGCTCGCCGCGGCACGGTCGCGGCCGATGCCCGAGCCCGCCGGGATCTCGCGCCACGTCCGCGAGGAGCCCGATGGCGCGGAGGCGTTCGGCGGCCTGAGCCGCGCCGAGCGGCGCGCCCTCGGCGGCACCGACGCGCCGCGGGAGGATGGCGAGCTGCTCCGCTTCGCCGAAGCCATCCGGCGCACCCTGCGGCGCGAACTCGAGGTGAATCCGAAGGTCGTCGTGTTCGGCGAGGACGTCGGGAAGAAGGGAGGCGTGCACCTCGTGACGGAGGGCCTGCAGAAGCAGTTCGGTGCGGACCGCGTCTTCGACACGAGTCTCTCCGAGGAGGGGATCGTCGGCCGCGCCTCGGGCCTCGCGATCGCCGGACTCATGCCGGTGGCGGAGATCCAGTTCCGCAAGTACGCCGATCCGGCGACGGAGCAACTCAACAACACCGGCACGATGCGGTGGCGGACAGCGAACCGCTTCGCTGCGCCGATGGTCGTGCGGATGCCGGGCGGCTTCGGCAAGGATGTCGGCGATCCCTGGCACTCGCTCAGCGACGAGGTCCGGTTCGCGCACGCCTATGGCTGGCAGGTCGCGATCCCGTCCAACGCCGCCGATGCGGTGGGACTCCTGCGCTCGGCGATGCGGAGCGGCGACCCCACGATCTTCTTCGAGCACCGCTCACTCCTCATGACCGGTGACGGCAGCGCGCGGTATCCGGGGGACGACTACGTGCTGCCGTTCGGCCGCGCGCGCGTCGTGCACCGCGGGAAGGCGCTGACGTTGGTCTCGTGGGGGGCGATGGTCCACCGGTGCGTGGAGGCGTCCGAGCGCTTCGGCGACGCGGTGGAGCTGCTCGACCTGCGCACGATCTCCCCCTGGGACCGCGCCACGGTGCTGGCCTCGGTGGCGCGGACGGGGCGTTGTCTCGTCGTGCACGAGGACAACCTGACCGCCGGCTTCGGCGCGGAGGTGGCGGCGACCGTGACGCAGGAGGCGTTCTGGCACCTCGATGCGCCGGTGGTGCGGCTGGCGCCGCACGACATCCCGATGCCCTACCACCCCGTGCTGCTCGACGCGGTGCTGCCCGACGCCGAGCGGATCGCCCAGCGGATCGAGGCGCTGCTGCGCGCCTGAGGACACGCGCATCTCGACTTGACATCGTGACGCCACCCTCGTTAGCGTCCTCCCCTCGCTGGCCCATCCCGGGCCCGCTCCGACCTCCGCAGGTGCTGCCGTGGACCCCATCTACCGCTCGCTCGACGAGCCCACCGAAGCAGGGATCCCCGGCTAGACGCGACACATCCGTCGCGAGACCGCGCTGACCGACGCCCCCTCCTGCTTCGCACACGCAGTGACGGGGCGTTCCTCTTTCGATCGGACGAGGTCTCCACTTGCATTCCCCAGCTGAATCAACGACCGCGGCCCTTCCCGCACCCATGCGCGGGATCTGGCGCGACGTGCGTGACGCGATCCGCGGCACCGAGCACGACTACACCACGGGACCGATCGGCCGCGCGATCTTCCTCCTCGCCGTCCCGATGGTCATCGAGATGTCGATGGAGAGCATCTTCGCCGTCGTGGACGTCTTCTTCGTGAGCAAGCTCGGCGCCGATGCGATCGCCACGATCGGGCTCACCGAGTCCCTCATGATCGTGATCTACACCATCGCCTTCGGCCTGAGCATCGGCGCGACGGCGACCGTGTCGCGGCGCATCGGCGAGAAGGACGCCGACGGCGCCGCGCGCGCCGCGGTGCAGGTGCTCATCCTCGGCGCCGCGATCTCCGTCGTCATCGGTGCGCTCGGCGCCTTCTACGCCGCGGAGCTGCTCGCGCTGATGGGCGCCTCCCCCGAGGTGATCGCGATCGGCACACCATTCGCGCAGGTCTCCCTCGGCGCGAACGCGACGGTCTTCCTGCTCTTCCTGATCAACGCCGTCTTCCGTGGCGCGGGCGATCCCGCCGTCGCGATGCGGGTGCTGATCCTCGGGAACGGGCTCAACATCGTACTCGATCCCCTGCTCATCTTCGGCATCGGCCCCTTCCCGGAACTCGGGCTCACCGGCGCCGCGGTGGCGACGGCGATCGGTCGCGCCATCGGGTTCCTCTTCGCCTGCGTGCTGCTGTCCAAGGGGAGCGGGCACCTGAGGGTCACGCGCCGCCACCTCGTCCCGGAGACGGCGACGATGTGGAGCATCGCCAAGCTCTCCGGGTCGGGCACCTTCCAGGTGGCGCTTGGCTCGATGAGCTGGATCGGGATGGTCCGCGTGGTCTCGACCTTCGGCAGCACCGCGATGGCCGGTTACACCATCGCGATCCGCATCCTGCTCTTCGCGCTGATGCCGGCGTTCGGTATCGGGGCCGCGGCGGCGACGATGGTCGGGCAGGCCCTCGGTGCGAAGGATGCGGCGCGCGCCGAGCGGTCGGTCTGGGCAGCGGCGAAGTACAACACCGTGTTCCTCACGGCCATCGGCGCGCTCTTCTTCATCTTCGCGCCGGTCATCGTCGGCTGGTTCAGCCCCGACACCGGGGTCGGGGACGTCGCGTCGTTCGGTCTCCGCGTGATGGCGCTCGGGTTCCCGCTCTTCGCCCTCGGGATGGTGCTGGAACAGTCATTCAACGGCGCCGGCGACACCTGGACCCCGACATGGATCAACCTCTTCGTCTACTGGATCCTCCAGATCCCCATCGCCTGGGTGCTCGCCTCCACGCTCGGCATGCGGGAGGATGGCGTCTTCATCGCGGTGACGATCGCCTACTCGGCACTGGCGGTGGTCAGCGCGGTCCTCTTCCGCCGCGGGAAGTGGAAGGAGAAGCACGTGTGACGAGCACCCGGCGGTGGGCGGAGGTCAGCGAGACGCGCCCTGGAGGGAGCGGAGGGCGTCGTCGATCTCCCGCTCGGTGAGCGCGCGCGGGAACCGGTCCCCGCGCGCGTTCTGCCCACCCGGTGCCTCGATCCCGACGATCCGTCCGGCCGCATCCACCTTCACGAGCGACTCGGCCGTCCCGTGGTGCGCGTCACCGACCCCCTGCTTCACGGTGAAGACGAGGACCCACGCCGTCCCCGCCTCCCACTGCCTCGTCACGCCGAACCTGCCCTTGTCCGCGGCCGGCGTGAGCGTGAGGTCCTTCGTCTCGCGCGCCGTCCCGCGCATCCGGATCGCGCGTCCCGTGACCTGGGGGTTCTCCTCCTCGGTGTGGTGCTCGGCGTGCAGCGCCAGCACGGCGCCGGGGGTCGGAGGCGCGCCGGTCACCTCGGTGACGGTGATCCGCGGCGGCCCGAAGCTGGCGGCGGCGCCGAGCACGAGCGCGGCGGCGAGGACAAGGGGGGAACGGTGGCGGTGCATGGCGGGCTCCTGAGGTGTGGTCACTCGCTGGGATGCCGGCCGCCGCGCGGCCGTTTACGCCTCCCGGCCGTGGCTCAGTGCGCCTTGAACTCGTCGAACGGCTGGCGGCAGTTCCGGCAGACGTGGATGGCCTTGCACGCCGTCGAGCCGAACTCGCTCTTGAGTTCCGTGTCGTGCGAGCCGCAGTGGGGACATTCCACCGCGGCGCGACGTCGCACCAGCGTGATCAACCCGCCCGGGTCGGCCGGCCCCGGTGGCGCGATGCCATGGCGACGCAGCTTCTCCCGCGCCCCCTCCCCGATCCAGTCGGTGGTCCACGCCGGGGCGAGGACGGTGCGGATCGCGACGCGCGGCGCGCCTGCCGCCTCGAGTGCCGTGCGGATGTCCCGCTCGATCTCGAACATCGCCGGGCATCCCGAGTAGGTGGGCGTGATCGTCACCTCGACGCCGCCATCGGCGGCGACGGCGACCTCCCGCACGATGCCGAGCTCGACGACGCTGATCACCGGCACCTCGGGATCGGGGACCGTCCCGACCACCTCGAGCGCGCGTTCACGGGTGATCATGGGTGGGACGCCGGCGCGGCCGCTACCAGGTCGCGCCCGGGTGGGACCGGGCGACGATCTGCATCGTGGTGAGCAGGTGGCCGAGATGCTCGGTGTGCCGGCCACGGCGCCCGCCCAACTGCATGACGACGCCCAGCGGCCGCGAGAGGGTCGCGCGGGTGAGCACCTCGTCCACCATCGCATCCCAGCGGCCCTTCAGCGCCGCGTGGTCCACCACGATCCCCTGCCGCACCAAGGCGGCGTCCACGCCATCCGCGGCGAAGAGCTCGCCGGTGAACCGCCAGAGCGAGTCGAGGGAGCGCTGCACGCGCTCGTGGCTCTCGTCGGTGCCGTCGCCCAGGCGCACCACCCACTCGCTGGAGTGGCGGAGATGGTAGCGATCCTCCTTGAGCGCCTTCGCGGCGATCGCCGCGAGTCCGGCGTGCGGACAGGCGCTCAGGGTGTCCCAGAGCAGCACGCTGTGCGCGTCGAAGAGGAACTGTCGGACCATCGTCTCGCCGAAGTCGCCGTTCGGCTGCTCGACGAGCAGGCAGTTCCGGAACTGCACGGCGTCACGCCAGTACGCGAGCGTGTCCTCATCCCGTCCCTTCCCCTCGACCTCGCCGGCGAGGCGCAACAACGACGCCGCCTGCCCGATCAGGTCGAGCGCGAGGTTCGCGGTCGCGATGTCCTCC
>CAZYUL010000119.1:0-7053 GCA_964650715.1 uncultured Gemmatimonas sp.
TCGTGGCGCGGAGGTTCGTCTCCTCCTCGTACTGCTTGATCAGCCACTTGTCGGCCCGCGCGAGGACCTTCCAGTCCATGAACCGGAGGTCGTCGCCGGGCATGTAGGCGCGGTGCTCAGCGAACTCGACCGAGAATCCCTTCTTGGGTGACCGGTGGAGTCCTGCGAGAAGGCCATCCACCAGCCAACGCGAAATGACCTCGAGGCGACCGAGCGCCGCGAGGGATTTCGGATCCATCAGGTCGGCCCGTACCGACTGGGCGACGGGAGCGGACATTCGGCGAGGAAGTTAGGCGAGGAGCTCTGACGCTCAAAGGGCGGGACGCATCGCGGGGTGGACCGTCGGGGCCGGAGGAACCGGTCCGGGCCCGCGTCCGGAGCGGCGGCACGGCGCCCGCTCGTCCCGCGCCGCGTCCCGGACGTCCCGAATACGCTTCCCGGCTCCGCTCCGCTCAGGCACATTCGGCCCGTGTCGATCACGACCCGCGAGTTCGCCAGGTTCTCCTTTCTCGCGCACACCGCGTTCTTCGCGCTGCAGTTCCTCTACCTGTGGCTCGACGACGTCGTCCGGGGGGACGCGGGGACCGCCGGTCTCCGCGCGATCGAGGAAGCGACCGGCTCCTACGGCGCCTTCGCGCTCAGCTTCGTCCTCCTCGTCGCCTGGCGCAGGGCCCCACTGCGCGGCCCGCGCCTGCTCCGGCGCATTCCCGGCTACCTCGCGCTGACGCTGGTGCTGAGCGCTGTCCACACGACCCTCCTCTGGGGGTCGCGCTCGCTCCTCGTCCCGCTCGCCGGGCTCGGCACCTACGACTACGGCCGGATGCCGCTGCGCTACCTCATGGAGCTCCCGGCGATGGTGATCGGCAACGCGACCCTGCTCGCCGTGATCGCGCTCGTCGAGTCCGCCCGCGCGCGTCGTGCGCACGAGCGCGCGCAGGCCGAGCTGGAGCGCAGCCTCGTCGGCGCGCAGCTGCAGAATCTCCGCCTCCAGATGCAGCCGCACTTCCTCTTCAATGCGCTCAACACCATCTCCTCCCGCCTCGCCGACGACCCGGTCGGCGCCGACGCCCTCCTCGGGCGACTCGCCGAGCTCCTCCGCGCGTCGCTCCGGACGAATGAGTCCGCCGAGGTCCCGCTGGGCGAGGAATGGGAGTTGCTCGAGGCCTACGGCGACCTGATGCGCGCGCGGTTCGGCGACCGGCTGACCCTCGAGGTGGACCGGAGCGCCGCGCCGACGGACCTCCACGTGCCCCCGCTGCTGCTGCAGCCGCTGGTCGAGAACGCGGTGCGTCACGGCGGCCTCGAGCGGACGGGACGCTCACGCATCCGGGTGACCGCAAGAGAGGAGGGCGACCTGCTCCGGATCCGCGTGGTGGACGATGGACCCGGCGTTCCGGCCGGCCGTGATCCCCTCACCAACGGGACCGGTCTCGGCGCGACCGCGCGGCGACTGACCCTGCTCTACGGCGACCGCGCGCGGCTGGAAGCGGGGAATCTCCCCGACGGGGGATTCGCCGTGGAGATCACGCTGCCCGCGCGCCGTCCCTGATGCGACCGATGCGCGTCCTCGTCGTGGATGACGAGCCCCCGGCGCGGGCGCGCCTCCGGCGCCTCCTCGACGCGATCGATTCGGTCGAGGTCGTCGGCGATGCCGCCGATGGCGAGGCGGCGGTCGCACGCATCGCCGCGACCACCCCGGATGTCGTCCTGCTCGACATCTCGATGCCGCGGCTCGACGGCTTCGACGTCATCGCCGCGCTCGGCCCCGAGATGCCCCTCACGATCTTCTGCACCGCGCACGACGAGCACGCGCTCGCGGCCTTCGAGGCCCGCGCCGTGGACTACCTCCTCAAGCCCGTGCAGCCCCAGCGGCTCGCCGATGCCCTCGACCGGGCGCGACGGCTCCTCGCCGGACGACCCGCCGCCCGGAAGCGCGGCCTCGGCGCGATCTCGGCGATCGTCGAGGAGCGTGCGCCGCATCTCGCGCACCTCGTCGTGCATGAGGGCCAGCGGGTGGTCCTGCTCTCGGTGACCGAGATCGACCTGATCCGGGCCCAGCGCAACGTCTGCGACGTCCGCGCCGGCGGCAGGACCTTCCGCGTGCGGCGGACCCTCGCGTCGATCGGGGCACGCCTCGACCCCGCGCGATTCCTCCGTGTGAACAAGAGCGACATCCTCCGGCTCGACGCCGTGCGCGAGATCCAGCCCTGGTCGCACGGGGACTACCGCGTGGTCCTCCGCGACGGCACCACGCTCCCGTGGAGCCGTCGCTTCCGCGCGAATGCGCCGCAGGACTGACGCGCGCGCCCCGCACAACACCGGGTCCCGCTCGTCCGCCGCACCGTCCCGGTGGTCCTGTGCTCGTGGACGCCGCCCGTCGCCACGCGTGATCGTTCGCGCGAACCCAGCCAGGAATCCTGATGCCGACGCTCGCGCCCACGACCGTTCGCCCGACCGCCCGTCGATTCGCTGACCTCGCCCGACACGCCGGACTCGCCCGACTCGCCGCACTCGCCGTCGCGCTCGCGGCGGCGACCTCGCCGGTCCTCGCCCAACCTCCCGCGCCGACCGAGTGGCCCTCGTACGGTCGCGACCATGGTGGTAGCCGTCACGTCCCCGTCGTGCAGATCGACCGGTCGAACGTCGCCCGCCTTCAGGTGGCCTGGACCTTCAATACCGGCGAACTCGAACCGGGCGGCCGTTCCTTCGAGGCGACGCCGATCCTCGTGGACGGGACCCTCTACCTCTCGACGCCACTCGGCCGCGTCTTCGCCCTCGACCCCGTGACGGGGCGCGAACGCTGGCGATTCGAGGCGCGGGTCTCGCCGCGCGCCGGCTTCGGCGATTTCACCTCCCGCGGCGTCTCGACCTGGCTCGACCCGGCGGCCGCACCCGACGCCCCCTGTCGCCGACGCATCCTCGTCGCGACCGTGGACGCCCGGCTCATCGCCCTCGATGCGCGATCGGGCACGCCGTGCCGCGGCTTCGGGCAGCGCGGCACCGTCTCCCTGCGCGAGGGACTCCGCAACCGCCCATTCGAGCTCGCCGAGTATGAGGTGACGTCCCCTCCGGCGGTGGTGAACGGGATGCTCGTGGTCGGCTCCGCCGTCGCCGACAACAATCGACCCGACGCGGCGAGCGGCGAGGTGCGCGGTTACGACGCCCGCAGCGGCGCGCTCCGTTGGACCTGGGACCCCGTGCCGCAGTCCCCCTCCGACCCCGCGCATGCGACGTGGCGCGGTGCAAGGGCGCATCGCACCGGCGCGGCGAACGCGTGGAGCGTCATCGCCGCCGACTCCCTGCGCGACCTCGTCTTCGTCCCCACGAGTTCGCCGAGTCCCGATTACTACGGCGCCCTGCGCCTCGGTCGCAACGACTACGCGAACAGCGTCGTCGCACTCCGGGCCTCGACCGGAACCGTCGTGTGGCACTTCCAGACGGTGCATCACGACCTCTGGGACTACGACAACGCCTCGCCGCCGTCGCTCGTCGACCTTTCGCTCGACGGCCGCCAGGTCCCGGCCGTCCTGCTGGCGACGAAGACCGGGATGCTGTTCGTCCTGCATCGCGAGACCGGTGAACCGCTCGTCCCGGTCGAGGAGCGGCCCGTGCCGCCGAGCGACATCGCCGGCGAGGAGGCGTGGCCCACGCAACCGTTCAGCGCGATCCCGCCGCTCAGTCCCCACACACTCGACGCCGGCGACGCCTTCGGGCTCACCGACGCCGGGCGTGCCGCCTGCCGCGCGATCATCGCCGGCCTGCGCAACGACGGGATCTTCACGCCACCGAGCCTGCGCGGCACCCTCGCCTTCCCGTCCAACATCGGCGGAGCGCACTGGGGCGGCGTCGCGTGGGATCCGGCACGTGGGCTCGCGATCGTCCCGGTGAACCGCATCGCGGCGTTCATCCGGCTGATCCCCGCCGCGGGCGTGGACGAGGATTCGCTGCGCGATGCGGAGGAGGGGCGCCTCCGGCATCAGGTGAATCGCCTCCGCGGCACCGGCTACTTCCAGTCGCGCGGAATCCTCCTCGGTCCCGACGGCGTCCCCTGCACGCCACCGCCGTTCGGCGAACTCGTCGCGGTGGACATCGCGGCGCGACGCATCGCCTGGCGCACCCCGCTCGGGAACTTCACCCCCGACACCGCCGCGATGCGCGGCCCACCCGCCCCCGGCACCGTGCAGGGATCGGCGAACCTCGGCGGACCGATCACCACCGCCGGCGGACTCACCTTCGTCGCCGCGACGCTCGACCGGCGGATCCGCGCCTTCGACACGGCGACGGGAGAGGAGCTCTGGAGCGCACCTCTCCCCGCCGGCGGAAAGGCGACGCCGATGAGCTACCTCGGCGCCGACGGGCGGCAGTACCTCGTGATCAGCGCCGGCGGCGACGGGGGACGGTTCGGCAAGTCGGACGCGGTGGTCGCCTTCGCGCTTCCGCGATAGCCGCCGGGATCACCCGAGCGCGCGGAGCGTCCGCTCCGCGCGCTCCGCCCACGCGTCGAGCGACGAGTAGAGCGTCGTCCCGAACGAAGCGACAATGACCCAGTGGGCCACGTCCGGGCCCGACTCCCGAGAGAGTGAACGCTCGACCTCCCGCAGTGACGCCAGCCCCGCGCGCATCCGCTCGCGGTACGCCGCGAGGTCCCTGAGCAGCGCGCCCGACGGCGCGAAGCGCCCGAGCATGAGGCGGAGCAGCAGTTCGTTCCGCGGCCGCTGCGGCGCCAGCGGAACGGAGAACCACGTCGTCAACGCGCCTCGGCCCGCCGGCGTGATCGCGTACTCGTTCCGCGCGCGTCCGCCGCGCCGCGCCGCTGGCCGACGCGTGATCCATCTTCGTGCGCGCAGCCGCTTGAGCATCGGGTAGAGGTGCCCGTAGCTCTCCGACCAGAAGTGGCCGAAGCGCTCCTCCACCTCCCGCTTGATGTCGTAACCCGACCGCGGCTCCTCGGCGATCAGACCGAGGATCGCGAACTCCGTCGGGTTCACCGGCTTCCGTGCGGCCATCGTCAGCGCCCCGACCGCGTCCAGGCGCGGAACACTCCGCCCACCATCCCCGCTGTCGCCGATGTCACGAGCGCGATCCCGAGGTCGGGGAAGTACTCGGTCATCGTCGTCATCGGCACGCCGATGAGCCGTGGGAGCCCGAGAAGGAGGAACGTCCCCCCCGCGAGTTCGACCCCGAGCGGCACGAGCACGCGTCCGGTCGCCTCGATGCGCGTCGGCCGTCCGGCGCGGTCCCAGTCGCGGGTCCGCGCCGCGAGTTGCCCCACGCTGAGCAGCGTGCCGAGGAGGATCGCGCCCTTGAGCAGCCGCTCGCGCGGGATCGCCGGAGGCGGTGAGCGGCCCTCGAGGATCGCGGCGACACCGTCGAGCAGGTCCCCCGTCGCCGACATGAACGGCCCCGAGTTCGTGTTCGCGACGATGCTGATCGCGTACCCCCGGGCGGGTGCGAGGCGGACCCGCGCGCTCGACGTCCGCGCGTTCCCCGCGTGCTCGTACACGATCGCGCCGTCGATCCGCCCCCGGCCCCATCCCATCGCCGGGCCCACCGAGTCCATCGGGGAGAGCACCGCGCGGATCACCGCTTCCGGCACGACGCGTCCCTCGGGCACCGCGCCGGCGCCGAGGAGCACGCCCGTGTACCGCGCGAGGTCGTGCGCCGACGCGGCAACGAAGCCCGCGGGCACGAGGTACCGCGGCGGATCGGGCTCCGCGCGCGCCACCTGGAATCCGAAGTACGACTGATGACCTGCGACCGGACCCTTGCCTGCGTGCCGGGGAGAGCCCGCGACCGACGCGTCGGCGAGTCCGAACGGCTCGATCACCA
Organism: uncultured Gemmatimonas sp.; assembly: GCA_964650715.1. Classification (GTDB taxonomy): domain Bacteria; phylum Gemmatimonadota; class Gemmatimonadetes; order Gemmatimonadales; family Gemmatimonadaceae; genus Pseudogemmatithrix. Next base: position 5,830 of record CAZYUL010000119.1, read on the forward strand.
GCGACTCGACCGCACTGGCGTAGCTCCCGCCCGACGCCGACTCGATGACCCGGCCGAGCACGATGTAGTTGAGCGACGAGTAGATCGCGTCGCCGGCCGGCGCGCCGCGCGGTGCGAGGTGGCCGAACGTCCCGTCGCGCTGAGCGCGCCGGTCGTGCCCGCTCCACGTGGAGAAGCCGCTCCGGTGGTGCAACAGGTGCCGCACCGTGAGCGATCCCGGCTGCCACGGTGGCCGCATCGTGAAGCCGGGGAGCGCGCGCTCGACCGGGGCGTCGAGGTCGAGCCGTCCCTCGCCCGCGAGGAGGCCGGCGGTGAGCGCGGTGAAGGTCTTGCTGACTGACCCGATCCACATCGGCGAGTGCCCGTCGAGTGTCACATCGCCGGAGCCCCTGCCGAAGCCCCGCGCGAGCAGCACGCCGTCGGCGGACGAGATGCCGACCGCGACCCCGGGGAGGCCGAGCCGGCGGTGCACGCGCTCGACGTACCGCGCGACCGCCTCGAGCCGCGCGGAGTCGAGGGGGACGCTCGACGCCGGTGGTACCTGGGAGCGGACGCCGGGCACAGCGACGAGCGTCGCGCCGGTGGCGAGGACGGCGATGAGGTGGCGCGGGAAGCATGTCATATATCGGTCCGATATATCACGCCCTTCGAGCCGCCGCAAGGTTCGTCGGTCGAGTGGAGCCCGGCGTCGCGCGGGATCCGCGATGCGGGTCGTACAGGCGGTACGGGACGCGGGGTCGGTACGGGATGCGTGATACGGGACCGCCCCGCATCCAGCATCCCTTCAAGCCCTTCGATGCCGGGAAAGGGGACGTGATTCCGAGTCCCCCGTCCCCTCATCGGCGATCGCGCGGGGCCGATGAGGGAGCAGGGAGCCGGAGACCTCGTCCCCTGTCCGCGCATCGAGATGCTCGCCGATTCACGGGATATCGGAGGTCTCGTATCACGCATCCCGTACCGACCCCGCGTCCCGTACCGCCTGTGCAACCCGCATCCCGAATCCCACCCGACTATCTTTCACGGCTAACGCCGAACTCCCTGTGACCCCTCCGTCCCGCATCCGCAACTTCTGCATCGTCGCCCACATCGATCATGGCAAGTCGACCCTCGCCGACCGCCTGATCGAAGCCACCGGCATGCTCGAGAAGCGCGAGATGAAGGCGCAGGTCCTCGACACCCTGGACCTCGAGCGCGAGCGCGGCATCACGATCAAGCTCAACGCCG
>CAZYUL010000120.1:0-7045 GCA_964650715.1 uncultured Gemmatimonas sp.
GAGTCCACCGTCGAGAGGATCGCCGAGACGAGCCCGCCGGCGAAGACCGCGAAGAGCACCGGCGGCAGCATCGCCCGCGCGAGCGCCGGGAGCAGCTGCTCGGGATGATCCAGCGCCGGCACGAGCCCGTCCCCCACCAGCGCCAGCATCACCGGCATCGCGCCGACGGCGAGGTAGATGACGCCGGCCAGCATCGCCGACCGCTGGGCGACCGTCGCCGACCGCGCCGCGATCACCCGCCCCACGATCTCCGTCGCGGCGATCGAGCCGATGATCGGGATCGCCCAGTCCTCGACCGTCCCGAGCCAGCTCCCCGCCTCGGGCGGCAGCAGCGAGATCCGCTCGTGCATCGAGAGGATCGCCATCGTCTCGCCGGGGCCGCCCAGCCGCGAGATGACCACCAGGCTCAGCACCACCAACCCGACGGTGAGGATCACCCCCTGGATCACGTCGGTGATGGCGTCGGCGAGGAGCCCGCCGAACGCGGTGTAGGCGATCGTGAACGTCGCGGCGACGGTGATCGCCGCCGTCACCGGCACGTCGCCCGCGATCGCGATCACCTGCCCGAACGCGCGCACCTGCGCCCCCGCCCAGAAGATCGACGGCGGGATCAGGATCAGCGCCGCGAGCCGCTCGACGCCGGTGCCGAAGCGCTGCCGGTACAGGTCGGCGAGCGTCGTGAGCCCGCGGTCCCAGAGCTTGCGCGCGAGGAACGCGCCCGAGAGCACCAGGCAGAGCCCGTAGCCGAACGGCTCGGCGTTCTGCAGCGAGAGCCCATCCTCGAGCACGATCCCCGACGCGCTGACGACGGTCTCGGCGCCGAACCAGGTCGCGAAGAGCGTGAAGGTGCTGAGGAGGTAGCCGAGCCGGCGCCCGCCGAGCAGGTAGTCGGACTCGTTCGCGATCCGGCGCGAGATCCAGACGCCGATCCCGAGCTGGAGGACGAGGAACGCCGCCAGCGCGACGAGGGCGCCGTTCAACGCGCGAACGGTGCTGCCGCGTGCACCACGCGCCCGCCGACGATCACCAGCAGCGGCTTCACGTCCTTGATCCGGTCGGCGGGGATCGCGAAGAGGTCGGTGTCGAGCACCACCACGTCGCCCAGCATCCCGGCCCTGAGCTGTCCCTTGATCGCCTCCTCGCCCGCGGCCCACGCGTTGTTCACCGTGTAGGCGCGGAGCGACGTCGCGAGGTCGAGCCGCTCCTCAGGGAACCAGCCGCCCTCGGGCTTGCCATCCATCGTCTTCCGCGTCGTCGCGGCGTAGAGGATGTGCATCGGGTTCGCGGTGTACCAGCTCGCGTTCGTGCCCGGCCAGTCCGAGCCGAAGGTGAGCATCACGCCGCGGTCGTGCAGCGTCCGGAAGGCGTACGCCCAGCGCGCACGCGCGCCGATCCGCTCCTCCATCCACCGCATGTCGTCTATCGCGTGGTACGGCTGCACCTCGGCGATGATCCCGAGCCGCGCATAGCGGTCGGCGACGTGCGCGCCGCGCAGCACCTGCGAGTGGATGATCCGGAACCGGCGTTCCCGTGCCGGGTTCTCGCGCATCACCTTCTCGTAGAGCGTCAGCAGCGTGTCTATCGCCTCGTCGCCGATCGCGTGGACCTGCGGCCAGAGCCCCGCCCGGTCCGCGCCGTCGAGGTTGCGGAGCATGTTGCCGGCGGGCTCCATCCCCGAGCCCGCGCCGCTCGTCGCCGCCGTGTTCGTCGAGTCGCGCCACGAGCCGCGGAGCCCCGAGTGCAGCTGCGGCTCGTAGAATCGCGCCGTGGAGTTCCCCTGGATGCCGTCCACGAAGCCCTTGAGTCCGCCGATCCGCAGCCACTCGTCGCCGAATCCGTGCGGGATCCCGACCGCCGAGAGCTCGTCCCACTTGTCGAGCGTGGGGCGCGCATAGACGCGGATCGTGAGCTCGCCCGCTTCCTTGAGCGCGTGGTACACCGGGAGCTGTTCGCGCGGCGTGATGTCGTGGATCCCCGTCACCCCCATCTCGTTCAGGTGGCGGATCGCGACCCGCGCCTCGCGGAGCCGCTGGTCGAACGACTTGGTCGGGATCGCCGCGCGCACCGCGGCGAGCGCGCGCCCGCTCACGCGTCCCGTCGCGCGGCCGTTCACGCACTCGAGGCCCTCCACCGGTTGCGCGCAGTCGAGCCGCGCGGCCGCGAGCGCGGCGCCATTGGCGAGGAACGCCGACCGGTCCCAACGCTGCAGCAGCGTGGGCGACGCCGGCGTCACCGAGTCGATGATCGAGCGGTCGGGGGAGAAGCGTTGCCGCGGCGGCGCGTTCGCCGCGCCTGGCGTACCGGTGCCGCCCGCCGAGCCGGTGTTCCAGTCCTCGTACGCGCCCCAGTCGCCGCCGGTGATCCACGCCCCCGCCGGGAGCCGGTCGCGCGCGCCCTTCACCCGCTCGGCGAACGCGCGCGGCTCGGCCACGTCGAGCAGGTTCACGCCGAGGAGCAGCGCGCCGGCCTGCCCGAAGTGCGTGTGGTTGTCGGTGAAGCCGGGGGTGCCGAAGCGTCCGCCGAGCGGGATCACGCGCGTCGCGCTGCCGCGATGCCGCAGCGCCTCGGCGTCGCTGCCGACCGCGATCAGCCGGCCCCCGCGGATCGCCACCGCCTCGGCGTAGGGACGCGTCGAGTCGCCGGTCCAGAGCCGGCCGCCGGTGAGGATGAGGTCGGCGTCCTGCGCGGCGAGGGGGAGCGCGAGGAGCGCGAGAGCGGGAGCCAGCGAGTAGGTCTTCATGCGCGGGAATCTGCCCCGCGCGGGTTCAGCCGAACAGTCCGGCGAGCTCGTGCGGGGAGAGCGGCGTTCCGGCATCGTGCAGGCCGGCGAGCCGTGCCGCCTCGCCGAGCACCGACTCGCGCGTGCGTCCGGCGGCGCGCGCCTCGCGCACGCCCGTGTCACCCGCCGACTTGCTCAGCTTGCGACCATCCCGCGTGCGCACGAGCGGATGGTGCAGGAACAGCGGTGGCGTCGCGCGACCGAGCAGCCGCGCGAGGCGGATCTGCCGGCCCGTGGACGCGAGGATGTCCTCGCCGCGGATCACGAAGTCCACGCCCTGGTCGAGGTCGTCCACGACGGCGCAGAACTGGTAGGTGAAGTTGCCGTTCCGGTCGCGCAGGAGGACGTCGCCGCACTGGAGGTCGGGGTCCTGCGACTGGGCGCCGAGCCGGAGGTCGGTGAAGCGCTCGGGATGTCCCGTCGCGATCCGCGCGCGGCGCTGCGGTGTGCGCGTGGGGTCGAGCGCGCGCGACCGGCAGGTGCCGGGATACCGCGGCTCCACGCCGGCCTTCTCCATCGCGCGCCGGGCGATGCCGGCCGTGCGGGTCGCGCCGCCCGTCGCGTGGTCGGGGAAGGCGAGCGCCCGCGCGATCCCGCTCCGCGAGCAGTCGCAGGGGTAGGCGACTCCGTCGCGTTCGAGCGCGGCGAGCCGCTCCTCGTACCGTGCGAGGTTGTCGCGCTGGCGGAACGGCGTGCGCCCGGCGCGGAACGTCGCGGTGCCCCCGTTGTCCGGTGCGAAGCCGAGCCAGTCGAGATCGTCGAGGATCCCGCGCTCGTACTCAGGGCGGCAGCGCCCGCGATCGTGGTCCTCCAGGCGCAGCACGACGCGACCTCCCTGCGCGCGCGCGAGGCCCCACACCCAGATCGCGCTCACCACGTGGCCGAGGTGGAGGTGGCCGGTGGGTGCGGGGGCGAACCGCGTGGTGAAGCCGCGTGGGACCGGCGCGCGCGGGGTGAAGGGCATCGCCCGGAAGATATCGGCGCCCTTCTCGGCCGAGGCGCGCCGGTTCATCATCAACGGATGTCCACGCGTCCTGATGTGACCATCGTCGAGGTCTCGCCTCGCGACGGCCTGCAGAACGAGAAGGCGCTCCTCGACGCCGGCGTGAAGGTCGAGCTCGTGGACCGCCTGAGCGCGGCGGGGTTCCCGGCGATCGAGGTGACGTCGTTCGTCTCGCCGAAGGCGGTGCCGCAACTCGCCGACGCCGACGAGGTGATGGCGCGCATCACGCGCCGCGCGGGGACGCGCTACACCGTGCTCGTGCCGAACCTCAAGGGATGGGAGCGCGCGGCCCTCACCCGTCCCGACGGGATCGTCGTCTTCGGCGCCGCGAGCGAGACCTTCTCGCAGCGGAACATCAACTGCAGCATCGCCGAGTCCATCGAGCGCTTCCGTCCGGTCGTCGCGGCCGCGAAGGCGGCCGGTGTCGCCGTGCGCGGGACGATCTCCTGTGCGCTGGGCTGCCCGTACGAAGGGGAGATCGCGCCGGAGGCGGTCGCTCGCGTCGCGACCGAGATGCTCGCGCTGGGGGTGGACGAACTCTCGATCGCCGACACGATCGGGGTGGGGACGCCGGAGAGGACGCGGGCGGTGATGGAGACGGTGCTGGAGGTCACTCCCGCAGCCCTTCCCGCATCCGCCCCCGCATCCCGCATCAACGGCCACTTCCATGACACCTACGGCCGCGCCCTCGCGAACATCAGCGCCTGCCTCGACCTCGGCATCCGTTCGTTCGACTCGAGCGCCGCGGGCCTCGGCGGTTGCCCCTTCGCGCCCGGCGCGACCGGCAACGTCGCCACGGAGCAGGTGCTCTCACTGATGGAGGAGCGGGGACTCGAGACCGGCGTTGATGCCGCGCAGGTGCGCGCGACCGGAGCGTGGATCAGGGAGCTGCTGGCGCGCTAGTACGCCACGCCGACCCGCTTCCCGATGTGCTTCTCCTCGCGGAGCACCTTGAGCAGGCAGTCCGCGACATCCTCCACCGAGATCTGCTTCCCCTGCTCGGGGAGCCGGTCCTCGATCATCCGGTAGGTGCCCGTGCGTTCGCCGGGGACGATGTCGGGGCAGGCGACCATCGTCCACTGCCGATCGCTCCCGCGCATCGCCTCCCAGGCCTGCTGGTGGCGCAGGCTCACCGGGCGGAAGACGGGGAGGAAGTTCGACTGGTCGTGCCGCAGGCCGCCGGCGACTGAGTCGAGGATGCCGCTGCCGCCCACGGCGAGCACGCGTTTCACGCCGAGCTTCGTCATCGCGGTGACGATGTTCTTCATGCCGCGGGACTGCGCCTCACCGGGATCCTCGAGGCCCTTGCCGCCGAGGGTGGAGATGACCGCGCCGGTGCCCTTGATCGTGCGTTCCACGGAGGGGATGTCGAGGACATCGCCCTTCGTGATCTCGAGTCCCTTCCGGGGAGCGAGCTTCGACGGGTCGCGGGTCAGCGCGCGGACGGTGTGACCCTCGGCGAGGGCGTACTCGAGCACGCGGGTGCCTACGCGGCCGGTGGCTCCGAAGAGCGCGATGAACATCAGGTGAACGGTGGAGGGTGGAGGGTGAAAGGTGGTCACTGTCACGGATTGTGGCGAGTGTCACGGAACTGTGCAGTCCACCGGCGCGGCGAGGTTCCCGCCGCGCCCCATCCACCATCCACCGTTCACCGCCGTTCAGTGGTAGTTGTGCCCTCGTACCGCATCCTCTCCCGCTCCCGCCCGCAGTGCCGCGAACTCCTTCGCGCGGATGTTGTACACCCCACTCTCCACCTGCAGCACCCCTCGCACGAGCAGCAGCGGCGTGCGCGAGATCAGCAGCGCCTGACGCTCGAAGCGTTGCGGAGTGATGACCACGTTGATCGTCCCCGTCTCGTCCTCGAGCGTGAGGAAGACGAACCCCTTCGCGGTGCCCGGGCGCTGGCGGCAGATCACGAGTCCCGCGTGGGCGACGCGGTCGCCGTCGTTCATCGTGTGCAGCGTGCGCGCCGAGAGCACCCCGTTCGGGGCGAGGAGCTCGCGCAGGTGCCGCATCGGGTGGCCATTCAATGAGAGTCCGGTGAGGCGATAGTCGGCCTCGGTGAGTTCCGGCGCGGCGAAGGCCGGGAGGTGCGGGGGGACGCGCGACTCCGGGAAGAGCGCCAGCGGACCGGCGGGCTCACGCTCCGCCTCGAGCACGCGCCAGAGCGCGACGCGCCGCCGCCGCGCCGCCGGCTCCTCCTGTACGAACGCATCGAACGCCCCCGCCTCGGCGAGCGAGCGCAGCGAACGACGGTCGAGCTTCGTGCGGGTGACGAAGTCGGAGATGCTGGTGAAGGGGACTGTCGCCGTCTCGATCTTCGCGCGCGCGCCCGACCCCAGTCCCAGCACCGACCGCATCCCCAGCCGCACCGATGGCGGCGCGTTCCGCCCCCCACCCGGCTCCAGCGTGTGGTCCCACGCCGAACGCGTCACGTCCACCGGCAGCACCTTCACCCCGTGGCGCTTCGCGTCCTCGATCAGCGTCCCCGGCGCGTAGAACCCCATCGGTTGCGCGTTCAGGATCGCGCAGAGGAACTCCGGCGCGTAGTAGTGCCGCAGGTACGCGCTCGCGTACACGATGAGCGCGAAGCTCGCCGCGTGGCTCTCGGGGAATCCGTAGTCCGCGAAGGCGTTGATCTGGTTGTAAATCCGCAGGGCGATGTCGGCGGGGATGCCGTTCTTCTTCATCCCCTCGATCATCCGCTGGCAGATGTCCGCCATCCGCTCGCGGCTCCGCTTGTGTCCCATCGCCTTGCGCAGCAGGTCCGCCTCGCCGGGCGTGAACCCCGCCGCCGCGATCGCGACCTGCATCCCCTGCTCCTGGAAGAGCGGCACGCCGAGCGTGCGCTTGAGGATCGGTTCGAGCGAGGGATGCGGGTACGTCACCGGCTCCAACCCCGCCTTCCGTCGCAGGTACGGGTGCACCATGTCCCCCTGGATCGGCCCGGGGCGGATCAGCGCCACCTCCACCACGAGGTCGTAGAAGCAGCGCGGCTTGAGGCGGGGCAGGGTGTTCATCTGCGCGCGGCTCTCCACCTGGAACACGCCGACGGTGTCGGCGCGGCAGAGGTCGTCGTACACGGCCTGGTCGGCGCAGTCGAGCTGGCCGAGGTCTATCGCGACGCCGCGGGTGCGGCGCACGTAGGCGAGGCAGTCCTGCACGACGGTGAGCATGCCGAGGCCGAGGAGGTCGATCTTCACGAGGCCGACGGGGTCGAGGTCGTCCTTCTCCCACTGGATGACGGTGCGGTCCTCCATGCT
>CAZYUL010000121.1:0-6986 GCA_964650715.1 uncultured Gemmatimonas sp.
CGGTCTCGGCGGGGGTGAAGCCGAGCACGCGGCCGACGTCCTTGATGCAGGCGCGGGACTTCAGGGTCCCGAAGGTGATGATCTGTCCGACGGAGTCGCGCCCGTACTTCTCCCGCACGTACTCGATGACCTCGCCCCGGCGCTCCTCGCAGAAGTCCACGTCGATGTCGGGCATCGATACGCGCTCCGGGTTGAGGAAGCGCTCGAAGAGGAGGTCGAAGGTGAGCGGGCAGACGTTGGTGATCCCGAGCGCATAGGCGACGAGCGAACCGGCCGCCGAGCCGCGGCCGGGTCCCACCGGGATCCCGCGGTCCCGCGCGGCCTGGATGAAGTCGGCCGTGATCAGGAAGTAGCCGGCGTATCCGGTGCGGGTGATGACGTCGAGCTCGTAGCGGAGCCGCTCCTCGACGTGGGCGGGGAGGGGATCCCCGTAACGCCTCCGCGCTCCCTGCTCCGAGAGCCGCACGAGCAGCTCGTTCTCGCTCGACACGCCCGACGGGAGCGGGAAGGCCGGGACGTGGTACTTCTTGCCGAAGCGCACGTCCACCGCGTCGGCGATCGCGACGGTGTTCTCGAGGACGTCGCGTCGCGCGGGGAAGTGCTCGGCGATCTCGGGGGCGCTCTTGAAATAGAGCCCGCGGTCGTAGCGCATCCGGTCGGCGTCGAGTCGGTCCTTCTTGAGGCCGATGCAGAGGAGCACGTCGTGCGCGTCGTGGTCCTCGGCGCGGAGGAAGTGCGAGTCGTTCGTCGCGACGACCGGGAGCGAGAGCTCCTTCGCGAGCTTGAACACGAGTTCGTTCAACCGTCGCTGCTCGCCCGCGGCGTGGGCCTGCACCTCGAGGTAGTACCGGTCCTTGAAGAGGTCGGCGTACCAGTTCGCCACGCCGCGCGCCTCGTCGTAGCGGTCCTCGAGGAGGTGGCGGGCGACCTCGCCCGCCATGCAGGCGCTGGAGACGATGAGGCCTTCGTGATGCCGCGCGAGGAGCTCGCGGTCCACCCGCGGCTTCCCGTAGAAGCCCTCGGTGTAGGCGAGGGAGCTGAGCTTGACGAGGTTCCGGTAGCCGGTGAGGTCGCGGGCGAGGAGCACGAGGTGGTAGTAGCCCTTCTCGCCGGTGGCGGACCGCGACTTCTGTCGCCGGTCGCCGGTGGCCACGTACGCCTCGATCCCGATGATCGGCTTGATGCCGGCCTTCGTCGCCTTCTCCTGGAACTCCCAGGCGGCGTGCAGGTTGCCGTGGTCGGTGATCGCGAGCGCCGGCTGCTCGAACTCCTGGGCGCGGCGGATCAGGTCGTCTATCCGGTTCGCGCCGTCGAGCAGCGAGTACTCGGAGTGACAGTGGAGGTGGACGAAGGACACGCACTAAAGGTGGGAGGTGGAAGGTGCGAGGCGAAAGGTCGGACCGCTCGATCCCGGGACTTGCGTTCCGGACCTTCCTCACTCGGTGGCACCGCGGTCATCTTCCGGCTCGTGACGCGCGCGCGCGGGGAGGGTCGGCTGAAGCTTCGCTGGGGCGGGGTGGGACTCGTGCTCCTCGGGATCCTGGGCGGGGCGACACTCTTGGTCGTCGCGACCCCGATGGGGCGCTACCTGGCGCGAGCGGCGTGGGAGGAGGGACGGATCCTGCGCGCGCGACGGCCGATCGCGCGGCTCGTCGAGGACCCCGCGCTCGATGTCGCGACCCGGGACAAGCTCCGGCTCGTGCTCGAGGCGCGCGCGTACGCGAACGATTCCCTGCGGCTCCCCGCCGAGGACGCATTCACGCGGTACACGGCGCTCGAGCGCGACACGCTGATCCTCGTGCTCTCGGCGGCGCGCCGGGACTGGCTGGTCGCGGAGACCTGGTGGTTCCCGGTCGTCGGCCGCGTGCCGTACAAGGGGTTCTTCGCGCCGGAGGATGCGCGGCGGGCCGAGCGCACCCTCGCCGCGGAGGGTCTCGACACCTACCTGCGCCCCGCAGCGGCGTTCAGCACGCTGGGCTGGTTCAACGACCCGCTGCTCTCGACCACGCTGGCCTCGGACTCGGTGGACCTCGTGAACACCGTGATCCACGAGTTGACGCACAACCGGTACTACGCGAAGGATGCGGCCAGCTTCAACGAGTCGTTCGCGAACTTCGTCGGCGCGCGCGGGACCGAGAGGTTCTTCCTCTCGCGGGGCGACTCCGTGCGGGCCCGACGCGCGGTCGCCCGGTGGGAGGACGATCGACTCCTCGCGGACTACTGGGCGAAGCTCTACCGGTCGCTCGACTCGGCGTTCCGGGCGCATCCCGGGGATTCGTTGCGCGCGCGGCGCCTCGCGCTGCGGGACTCCGTGTACGCGTCGGCGCGTCGGACGCTGGTGGACTCGATCGCGCCGCGCCTGCGCACCATCGCGCCGACGTACGCCGAGCGCGTCCGCCTCGACAACGCCTCGTTGATGGCGCGACGGGTCTACCTCACCGGCGTCGAGGGATTCGAGTCGGCGTATCTCGCCGAGGCAAGGGACCTGGAACGGACCATCGAGCGCCTGATCCGCGAGCACCGCGCGCGCGAGCGGGACTGACCGGTGTTCAGCCCGGTCCGCCGCCGCGCGCCAGCGCCCGCAGATCCACGATCGGCGCCACGCCGGGGCCGCGCTCCGGCTCTGGCAGCGTCTCGACCGCCTCGAGCACGACCTGCTGGAAGGCGCGCACCACGCCGCGGTCGAGGAACCGGCTCAGCTGCGAGAGCGAGTAGTTCGCGCCACGGCGCGTCTCGTAGACGTTGAAGGGGAATGTCACCGCGAGGTGGTCCCGCGCGCGGGTGAGCGCGACGTACATCAGGCGACGCTCCTCCTCGATCTGCTCATCGTCGCCGAGCGCGCGGGCGAGCGGGAACCAGCCGTCGAGCGCCCAGATCAGGAAGACCGCGTCCCACTCCTTCCCCTTGGCGCTGTGCGCGGTGGAGAGCACCAGGACGTCGTCCTCGCTGTCGGAGCCGAATCCCAGGTCCGTGGAGGAGGCCGGCGGATCGAGGGTGATCGCCGCGAGGAAGTCTCGGCGGGAAGGGAAGCCGTCGGCGATCGCCTGCAGTCGCTCGAGGTCGGCGAGACGCGGTTCCTCGCGGTCGTAGCGGTTGCGGAGGATGTCGTCGTAGAGGGCGCGGATGCGGGCGATGTCGCGCGCGACGCTCCCGGTGCCGCCCGCCCCGCCCGCCGTCGCATCGTCCCCCCGCAGCGCCGCGAGCAAGCGGACCAGGTTGGCGTGCGCCTCGCGCGCGCGGGGCGGCGCGTCGAACCGCTCGAACGCGTCGGGGGCCCACGTCGCCGACGCCATCGTCTCGACGGCACGGCGCGCGGTGCCCTCGCCGATCCCCGGCATCAGCAGCAGCAGACGGTACCAGCTCACCTCGTCGCGCGGGTTCTCCGTCACCCGCAGGAAGGCCAGCACGTCCTTCACGTGCGCGGCCTCGAGGAACTTGATCCCGCCCCACTTCTCGAATGGGATCCCCCGCGCGGTGAGCTCGATCTCGAGGTCGGCGCTCATGTAGCCGGCGCGGAAGAGCACCGCCATCTCGCGGAGCGGCGTGCCCGCCTCGTGCAGCTCGAGGATCCGGTCCACCACGAACCGCGTCTGCTGGGCGTCGTCCTGCGCCGTCACCAGCCAGGGCTTCTCGCCACCGATGCGCGTGGTGTAGAGATCCTTCGTGTACCGCTCCTCGGCGCGCGAGATCAGTAGGTTCGTCGCGTCGAGGATCGGCTGCGTGGATCGGTAGTTGTGCTCGAGCGTGACGACGGCGGCGCCGGGGAACTCCCGCGGGAAGTCGAGGATGTTGCGGATCGTCGCGCCGCGGAACGCGTAGATGCTCTGCGCGTCGTCGCCGACGACGGTGAGGTTCCGGTGCGGACGGCACATGCCCTTCAGGATCCGCGCCTGCAGCTGGTTGGTGTCCTGGTACTCGTCCACGAGGACGTGGTCGTAGAGCGCGGCGATGCGGTCGCCGATCCCCCGTGCCGCCTCGGACTCCACCAGAAGCGCCCAGAAGAGGAGGAGGTCGTCGTAGTCCACCAGGTTCCGCGCCTGCTTCCGCGCGGCGTACTCCGCGTGGACCTTCGCGATATCGTCCTCGAACTCGACGAACCGCGGATACTCCTGGCGCAGGATCGCCCCGATCGGGATCCCGGTGTTCACGTGCCGCGAGTGCACGTGGTGCAGCGTTTCCTGCTTCGGGAACCGCTTGGTCTTGTCGGCGAAGCCGAGCGCGGCTCGCGAGAGCCGCATCAGGTCCTCTGCATCCCCCTGGTCGAGGATCGTGAAGTCCTCGGCGATCCCCGCCTCGGGGCCGAACCGGCGCAACAGGCGGTGCGCCGTGCCGTGGAAGGTGCCGCCGTGCACCGCGCGGCTGCCGCTCCCGACCAGCTTCTCGGCGCGCGCGAGCATCTCCTGCGCGGCGCGGCGCGTGAAGGTGAGGAGGAGGATCCGCTCCGGGCGGACACCGCGCTCGAGGAGGTGCGCCACGCGGTAGACGAGGGTCCGCGTCTTCCCGGTCCCGGCGCCGGCGACGATGAGGAGCGGCCCGTCGCCGTGCGTGGCGGCCTTGCGCTGGGCCTCGTTCAGCTCGGCGTCGAAGTCCACGCCACGTCGGGCCGCGACCCCGCGGACACGCGGGGGATAGTGACGGGGCGCCTCGGACATGGGACGAATATACGCCGAAGCGCGCCCATGGCCCGCATCACCTCATCGCGAGCCGTACCCCTGCGCCGCCGACTACCGGAAGCGCCAGAACACCATGCCGTCGCTTCGGCGCACCTGCAGCAACCGGCGCTCCACCGGCGCGCGTCCCTCGGTCAGCAGCGCGTGCAGGTCCGAGAGTAGCGCCGAGTTCCCGAAGAGCGTGTGGCCGAGCGCGTCGCCGCGGATCCGGCTCGCGTCCACCGTTGTCATCCCGTCGAGCACGGTGATCGAGTCGCCCCCGAGTCCGAGGCGCCAGACGCCGTTGAGCACGCGCGAGGCCCGCAGGGCGTCGTCCTCGCTCGAGGCGTAGAGCGTCACCCCCTCGGCGCGCGTCCGCAGGGCCGGGAGGATCTCGCGGCCGAAGATCCGCGCGTCCACGTCGGGTGCGGCGAAGACCACCTGGGCGAATCGCGGGAGGGAGTCGGCGCGGTCGATCAGGGACACCGCGCGGCTCACGACCTCGGAACCCATCGAATGCGCGATGATGTGGACCCGATCGGCACCGACGCGCGGCAACTGGTCCCTGAGCAGGCGGAGGAGGTGCCATCCCGCATTGCGCGCGGACTGCTGGTCGCGGAGATACCCCGTCACCGCGCCCGCCGACGGCCAGCTGAAGAGGATCGCCGTGCCGTCGAAGCCCATGTCGGCCACGAGCTGCCCGAGCCGCACCGCGGCCTCCTCGAACGAGCTGTTGTAGCCGTGCACGAAGACCAGGACGTCACGCGTCCGCGTGCGGGCGAGGTCCTCGGCGAGGCGCTGCAGGAAGCGGACCGAATCGGCGGGGATCAGGGAGTTCACGAACATCAGACGCGACGCGTCCGGGTCCGTCTCGGTGCCGGCGCGCGGGATCTCACCCTCGGCGCGCACGCGATAGCTCGGGACGTTCACCGTCGCGAGCCCCCAGCTGAGCTCGTTCGCGTCGGCGGAGCCGAACCGCGCCCCCGGACGCTCGGCGTTGACTCCGCGACGCGTGGTGGCGATGAGGATCGGGATGCGGGCCGCGGCGGTGTCGAGTTCGTTCCAGGCACGCGGCTCGGCGGCGCGCGGCGTGAGGATCATCGTCGGCCCGAACGCCGAGTCGTGGCCGATCGGCGCCGGTGTCGGCGTCGGGGCCGGACCCCCGCCGCAGGCGGACGCGATGCCAGCGACGAACAGCGGGGCGAGGAGGAGGGCGCTTCTCACGAGGGGTCCGGTTCGGGTCAGGGTCATACCCTCGACGGGACTGTGGGGTCGCCGGCGTACACCGGCGTGAGGCCGAGAACGTCGCCGAAGGCGCGGACCGCTGCGTCCCGCACATCGGCGAAGAGTGACGGTGAGGGTGCGAAGCAGGCGCCGTCGCCGAGTTCCAAGAGTTCCTGCTCGACCGAGGTCATCCGCGCATCGGGGATCCCGCAGGGGACCATCAGGTCGAAGTAGCTGAGGTCGGTGGTCACGTTGAGCGCGAAGCCGTGCCAGGTCACCCACTGCCGAGCGTGGACCCCGATGCTGGCGAGCTTCCGGCCGCGCGTCCAGATGCCGGTCTTCCCCTCGACCCTCCCGGCGACGATGCCGAACGGCGCCACGGCGCGGATCAGCACGTCCTCGAGGCGGCGCAGGTACCAGTGGAGGTCCTGCGTGTGGCCGGTGAGGTCCACGATCGGGTAGCCGACGACCTGGCCGGGACCGTGGAAGGTGACGTCCCCCCCGCGTTCGACCTCGAAGAGCTCGACCCCGCGTCGTGCGAGCTCCTCGCCCGTCGCGAGCAGGGAGCCGGCCTTGGTCGCGCGTCCGAGCGTGATGACGGGCGGGTGCTCGACCAGCAGGAGGATGTCCCGCTCCTCACGGCCGGCGAGGCGATCCGCGGCGAGTTCGCGCTGCAGCGACAAGGCCTCCGCATAACCGCGGAGGCCGAGGTCGATGACGCGGAACTCGCGCGTCGGTGTCACGCGTGCAGCATCTTCCCCATCGAGTCGAGCACGGCTTCGGCGATCGCCTCGCTGAGGGTCGGGTGCGCGTGGACGGCGAGGTCGATCTCCTCGACCGTGTACTCGTTCTCCCGCGCGACGGCGAACTCGTGGATCAGCTCGGTGGCGTGCGCGCCGATGATGTGCGCGCCGAGGATCTCGCCGTACTTCTCGTCGCGGATGACCTTCACGAAGCCCTCGGTCTCGCCGCTGGTGCGGGCCCGTCCGTTCGCCGAGAAGGGGAACTTGCCGACCTTGTACTTGAGCCCCTTCTCCTTGCACTGCGCCTCGGTGAGGCCGATGCTCGCGACCTCGGGATGGCAGTACGTCGCGTTCGGGATTTGTCGCGGCT
>CAZYUL010000122.1:0-6940 GCA_964650715.1 uncultured Gemmatimonas sp.
GCTGCAGGAGTCCCGACAAGCCACCCGCACGGCGACGGCCGTGCGTTGTTGTGCGTTGACGCGGACTCCGAATGCGGGGTTCGCGTTTTGTGTTTCCCTTCGCCAGGAGTCTTCCTATCCAGGATACAAAAACCCGGGGTCCCCGCATCAATCGGCAGATTCGCATCAGCCCGGTCCGTGTGATCGGCGCCGATGGCTCGCAGTTGGGGGTCCTCGAAGTGGATGTCGCGTTACGAATGGCCGATGAGGCCAACCTCGACCTGGTCGAGGTGGCACCGCTGGCCCGGCCGCCGGTGGTCCGGATTATGGACTACGGCAAGTACAAGTTCGAGCAGGCCAAGCAGGCGCGGCAGGCGAAGAAGAAGCAGCACGTGATCCAGCTGAAGGAAGTGAAGTACCGTCCCGGCATCGAGAAGCACGACTTCGACACGAAGACCAACCGCGCACGCGGCTTCATCGAAGAGGGCAACAAGGTGAAGGTGACGCTGATGTTTCGTGGTCGGCAGATCGCGCATCCCGAGCTGGGGATGGCGGTGGTTGACCGGGTGGCCCAGGCGCTGGCGGATATCGCGAAGGTGGAGACCGCCGCCAAGCTCGAGGGCAAGGCCCTAACAATGATCCTCACGCCGAAGTGAGAAAGGCGGACTTATGCCGAAGATGAAGACCCACAAGGGCGCCAAGAAGCGCTTCTCCGTCACGGGGAAGGGCAAGGTGCGCCGGCTCAAGGCCTACAAGAGCCACATCCTGACCAAGAAGACCGCCAAGCGGAAGCGCAATCTCCGTCGTCCGACCACGGTCGCGACGAACGGCGAGGCGAAGAACCTCAAGCGCCTCCTCCAGGCCTAAGGAGACCCGACCATGCCTCGCGTCAAGTCGAACGTCGTGCGCCTGAAGCGCAAGAAGCAGATCATCAAGGCCGCCAAGGGCGCCTACGGCGGCCGGTCGAAGCTCTGGAAGGCCGCCAAGGAGACCGTCGAGCGCGGGTGGGTCTACGCGTACCGGGACCGCAAGGCCAAGAAGCGCGACTTCCGTCGCCTCTGGATCGTGCGCATCAACGCCGCGGCGCGCCTGAACGGGATGAGCTACAGCACCTTCATCTCAGGCGTGCAGGCGGCCGGGATCGAGGTGGACCGGAAGATCCTCGCGGACATCGCGGTGCGCGATGCGGCCGCGTTCACCGCGATCGCCGAGAAGGCGAGGGCGGCGCTGAAGAAGGCGTAACACCGGTAGAATGGTGGAAGGTGGAAGGAACGGCGATGCGGGATCCCGCATCGCCGTTCTGCGTTCCCCGGCTCCTCTCCCGGCACCCCGCATCGCCCTTACCTTTCACCGTCCACCTTTCACCATTCACCGCCGTTCGATGGATCTCGGAGCCTTCCTCTCCGCGCTGGACTCGCTCTCTCGCGAAGCCCCCGATCGCATCGCCGCCGCTGCGACCCTCGACGACTGGACCGAGGTCCGTAACACGCTCGTCGGTCGCCAATCGGGTCGGCTCACCGAGATCATGAACGGCCTCGGCGCCCTCCCCAAGGAGCAGCGCAAGGAGGCCGGTCAGCGCGCGAACACGGTGAAGGTGGCGCTCGAGGAGGCGCTCGAGGCGCGGCGCATTGAACTTGCTGCCGCCGCGGCCACCTCGGGCCCCGCGCTCGACCTCTCGATGCCCGGCCGCGCGCGCTGGCGCGGCTCGGTGCATCCCGTCTCCCTGGTCATTGACGAGGTCGTCGGGATCTTCCGCGAGCTCGGCTTCACCATCGCCCTCGGGCCGGAAGCCGAGCACGCCTGGTACAACTTCGGCGCGCTGAACTTCCCCGCCGACCATCCGGCGATGGACCTGCACGACACGCTTTACCTCGGCGACGAACAGCTGCTCCGCACGCACACCTCGCCGGTGCAGGTGCGCACGCTGCAGCAGTACCCGCCGCCGATCCGGATCCTCGCGCCCGGCAACGTCTATCGCCGCGACTTCTTCGACGCGTCGCACGCTCCGATGTTCGCGCAGATCGAGGGAATGGTCGTGGACGAGGGGGTGACGTTCGCCGACCTCAAGGCGACCCTCTCGCACTTCGCGCGCCGGTTCTTCGGTCCGGGGACCCGGACGCGGTTCCGTCCGAGCTACTTCCCGTTCACGGAGCCGAGCGCCGAGATGGACGTCCAGTGCGGCGTCTGCGGGGGCTCGGGCTGCGCGGTCTGCAAGCAGTCGGGGTGGATCGAGATCCTCGGATCGGGGATGATGCATCCCGCGGTCCTCGAGAACGCGGGCCTCGACAGCGAGCGGTACACGGGGTGGGCGTTCGGCATGGGTCCGGCCCGCACGGCGCTGTCGCGACACGGCATCCCCGACATCCGCATCCTCTACGACGCCGATGTGCGCTTCCTGGAGCAGTTCGCCCGATGAACATCTCGCACGAATGGCTCCAGCGGTTCGTGCCGCACGGCCGGACGGCCGCGCAGGTGCGCGACCTGGTCACGGCGCACGTCGCCACCGTCGAGGGGTTCGAGCGGCTCCGCGCCGACCTCGCCCCCTTCGTGGTCGGGCGCGTGCTCGAGAGCGAGCGGATCCCCGAGACCAAGCTCTCGTTCAACAAGGTGGATGACGGGAGCGGGACCCCGCTCGAGGTCGTCTGCGGCGCGCCGGTCGTGAAGGTCGGCGCGCGGTACCCCTTCGCGCGCGCGGGGACGACCGTGCCGCCGAGCGCGAAGAACCCGAAGGGCCTGCTCATCGAGAAGCGCAGGATCCGTGGCTTCACGTCCAACGGGATGCTCTGCTCGGCGCAGGAGCTGAATCTCGGACCCGACGCGGACGGGATCCTGGAGCTGGAGACCGAGGCCGCGCCGGGCACGCCACTGCTCGACGTGCTCCCGATCGGCGACGTGCGGATGGTCGTGGACGTGCTCCCGAACCGCCCCGACCTCCTCTCGCACCTCGGTATGGCGCGTGAGGTGGCGGCGCTGACCGGCACCGCCGTCCGCCGGCCCGCGGAACTCGCGTCCCTTCCGCCGACGCCGGCGAGCGTCGCCCGCGGGGAGGCCCGCGCGCAGGGCGGGGGACTCACCGTCGAGATCGAGGACCGAGCCGACTGCGCGCAGTACGGCGCCGCCGTCATCAGCGGTCTCAAGGTGGGTCCGAGCCCCGAGTGGCTCCGCTCGGCGGTCGAGTCGGTGGGCGGACGCTCGATCAGCAACATCGTGGACGCGACCAACTACGTCCTGCACGGTTTCGGGCAGCCGATGCACGCCTTCGACGCCGAACGGATCGGGGGCAGCCGCCTCGTCGTGCGACGCGCGCGTGCCGGCGAGCGACTCACCACGCTCGACGGTGTCGAGCGGAAGCTCGATCCCTCGATGCTCGTCATCGCCGACGCCGAGCGCGCCACGGCGCTCGCCGGTGTGATGGGCGGACGGGAGAGCGAGGTCACGGACAGCACGACGCGCGTGGTGCTCGAGGTCGCCGAGTTCTCGCCGCGGGTCGTGCGCGCGACGCGGCGCGGCGTGGGACTCTCCACCGACGCGAGCTACCGCTTCGAGCGCGGCATCGACGGCGCCGCGGTCGGCGAGCTGCTCGCACTGGGCGCGGCGCTCATCGCGGCGGTCGGCGGCGGCAGGGTCGAGGCGCTCCTCCACGCCGGCGCTCCCGCCGCGGCGCGGCCCGCGGTCGCGGTGCGCCCGCGACGGGTGCAGGCGGTGCTGGGCGACGCGGTGACGGCGGAGGAGATCTCCCAGCTCCTGCGGTCGATCGGCTTCGGCGTCGCGACCGCGGGCGATGGCGCGCTCGCCGTGACCCCGCCCTCGTGGCGACACGATGTCACGCACGAGGTGGACCTGATCGAGGAGGTCGCGCGCCTGCGCGGATACGACCGCCTACCCGACCAGCTCGCGGGCGCACGTCCCGGCACCGTGCCGGACCATCCGCTCTGGACGGCCTACCGGCGCGTGCGCGACCTGCTGGTCGCCGAGGGCCTCCACGAGGTGCGTCCGCTGCCATTCACCAAGGGCCCCGGAGCGCTCGCGCGCGTGGCGAACCCACTCGCCGAGGACGAGCCGTTCCTGCGGGATGCCGTGCTCGACTCGCTCGCGCGCCGGGCCGAATACAACCTGAATCGGATGGAAGGCGACGTCCGGATCTTCGAGGTCGGCTCGACGTTCACGCCGCGCGCCGGCCGGCTCCCCCACGAGGAGCAGCGCGTCGGCGTCCTCGTGATGGGCGCGCGTCGTCCGACGCACTTCACCGAGCCGCAGCCCCCCGCGCTCGACGCGTGGGACGTGCGGGAGCTGGCGGAACGGCTCGCCGTGGCTGCCTTCCCCGCCGCGAGCATCGCGCTCGTCGCGACCGCGCCGGAGTCGGGGAGGCTCTGGGAGATCCTCGTGGATGGCGAGTCGCGCGGACGCGTCGTGCGGGTGGCGCTCGACGCCCCGGTCTGGGCGAAGCCGGCGTTCGGGATCGAACTCGCGCTCGGCGTGATGGCGAACGAGCCGGTGGCGCCTCGCGGGGCGCACGCGCACGAGGCGCCGTCGGCGCCGGCGCGTCCGGCGCCGGTCAGGTTCCGCACGCTGCCCACCACGCCGGCCGCGGTGTTCGACCTCGCCCTGCTCGTTCCGGAGCAGCTCGCGGCGGCGGAGGTCGATCGAGTGCTCCGCGAGGCCTCCGGCTCCCAGCTCGAGTCGTGCCTGCTGTTCGACGAGTACCGCGGCGCGGGACTCCCGGACGGGATGCGCTCCCTCGCGTGGCGGTTGACCTTCCGGCATCCCGAGCGCACGCTCAAGGAGAAGGAGATCGAGGGGCGCCGCGTGCAGATCCTGAAGACCCTGGAGGGCAAGCTCGGTGTCCGACCCCGCACAGCCTGACCTGCCGACGGGCGCGGCATTCCGCGAGCTCGAGGAACTCGTCCGGAACCTCGGCGAGGAACTCTCGACGTTCCGGAAGCGCGCGCACGCCGCCGAATCACGCCTCAAGGCACTCGGCGCCTCTCCCGCCGGTGACGCATCGGCCGAGGAGCGCGTGGCGGCACTCGAGGCCGAGAACGCCCGCCTGCGCGAGCGACTCGACCAGGCGAAGGACCGGACACGCGCGATGCTCGATCGCGTGAAGTTCCTGCGGCAGCAGTACACCCTGGGAGGCGCGCCGTGAGCACCCATTCGACGAAGGTCCGGATCGTCGGCGAGGAGTACACGATCCGGTCGGACGTGCCCCCGGAGCACACCCGCGCGATCGCGGCGCACGTGGACCAGGCGATCCGGCGAGTGCTCGAGAACCCGGCGATCACCGATCCCGGGAAGGCGGCGATCCTCGCGGCGATGAGCATCACCGACGAGCTCTTCAGGGAGCGCGCCGCGAACGAAGGGGTCGCCGACGAGATGCGGAGCCTCTCCGGCGAACTCCGCCGGTGGCTGCCGCCGGCGAAGCGTGGCAGCAGCGCCACTCCGGCGCGAGGCGCCTGAGCCGAGCGTCGTTGCGCTTTCCACAACCGAGCCGTAGCTTGCGTTCCGAGTGGGCGCGCAGGCTCGTAGGTGCAAGCGCTCCCGGCAGTTAGCCCATCCCGCGCAGCGCCCTACGCCGGCGCCCGGCCGGATGGCCGGCAGCCGGTGTGGCGAGGCACCCGACGGTCCCGCAGCGCTCTCAATACTGACTGCGGCGCCGGTACCGGCCGCCTTGCGGATAGAGCGTACATATGTCCCTTGCTTGGACCGTCGCGATCGCGATCGGCGTGGCCTTCGTTGCCGCCGTCCCGGTCGCGTTCTCATTTGGGCGGAAGAGTGGCCGGGCGATCGAGGAGGCGGCGCGTCGCGCCGCCGGCGAGGCCGCCGAGCAGGTCGCCAAGCGGATCAAGTCCGACGCCGAGCGTGAGGCCGAGGCCGGGCGGAAGCAGGCCGTGCTGGCCGGCAAGGAAGAACTGATGAAGGTCCGCGAGGCCTGGGAGGTCGAGGCCCGCAAGCGCCGCGAGGAGATCGAACGCGACGAGAAGCGGGTCGCCGAGCGGGAGCAGCAGGCGGACCGCAAGTTCGAGATCGTTGATGGCAAGGAGAAGGAGCTCTCGCGACGGGCCAGCGAACTCGGCCGCCGCGAGAAGCTCCTCGAGGAGCGCCAGTCGGAGCTCGACGGGCTCGTCGCCGAGGAGCGGCGCCGGCTCGAACAGCTGGCAGGCCTCTCCGCCGCCGAAGCGAAGGCGGAGATCGTGCGACGGCTCGAGGACGAGGCGCAGGCCGACGCCGCCAACCGGCTGCGCGAGGTCCGCGAGAGCGCCAAGCGCAATGCCGACCGCGAGGCGAAGAAGATCGTCGCCCTCGCGGTGCAGCGGATCGCCGCCGAGCACACGGCCGAGATCACCGCCAGCGCGGTCGCGCTCCCGAAGGACGACATGAAGGGGCGGATCATCGGCCGCGAGGGCCGGAACATCCGCGCCTTCGAGCTCGCGACCGGCGTGGACGTCATCATCGACGACACGCCCGATACGGTGGTGGTGTCGTGCTTCGATCCCGTGCGGCGCGAGGTCGCGCGGCTGGCGCTCGAGAAGCTCGTGGCCGACGGCCGGATCCACCCCGGCCGCATCGAGGAGGTCGTCGAGAAGTCGAAGAAGGAGGTGGACGCCGGCATCATCGAGACCGGCGAGCACGCCGCGTACGAGGTGGGCATCACCGGCCTGCATCCGGAGATCATCAAGCTCATCGGCCGCATGAAGTGGCGGACCTCGTATGGGCAGAACATCCTGCTGCACTCGAAGGAGGTCGCGTACCTCGCGGGGATCATGGCGGCCGAGCTGGGACTCGACGTCGCGATGGCCAAGCGCGGCGCGCTGCTGCACGACATCGGCAAGGTCCTCACGCACGACCACGAGGGGACGCACGTCCAGCTCGGGGTCGAGGTGTCGACGAAGTACGGTGAGCATCCGCTCGTCGTGAACTGCATCGCGGCGCACCACGACGACGTGCCGCACGAGAGCGAGGT
>CAZYUL010000123.1:0-6761 GCA_964650715.1 uncultured Gemmatimonas sp.
GGAGCTCGATGCCGTGCAGATCGCCGGCGAGCGGAACCGGGTCAACCGGAACGACAACACGCGGCCCGACATCAGCGGCACCGAGCGCGCGATCAACGCCGGCGCGCTCTCCGCCGACCAACAGGGGAACCTCGCCGCGCTCGCGGCCTCGCTCCCGGGCGTGCAGTTCATCCCCGGCGCCGACGGCGATCCCTCGGGGTTCTCCGTGCTCGGCCTCACGCAGGACCAGAACGCGACGACGCTGAACGGGCTGAGCAGCGGCGTCACCGACCTCCCCCGCGACGCTGCGGTCAGCACCTCGCTCGTCACCACGCCGTATGACGTCTCCCGCGGCGGCTTCAGCGGCGGCCAGCTGAACGTGCGGAGTCGCTCCGGGTCGAACTTCCTTTCGCGGAGCGCGAGCCTCAACCTCGACGCGCCGGCGCTCCAGTGGACCGACGCCGCGGGCCGCGCCCTCGCGCAGGAGTACTCCAACTTCTCGCTCGGCGGCGCGATGAGCGGGCCGATCGAGTTCGACAAGTCGTTCTACAACCTCTCGTACCAGGTGGGACGGCGCGGCAACGACCTGAACACGCTGCTCTCGACGAACGCCCTCGGGCTCCAGACGTCGGGGATCGCCGCCGATTCCGTCGCGCGCCTCGTCTCGATCCTGCAGTCAGCGCAGATCCCTGTGGTCGTCGGCGGGATCCCGGGCGACCGCACGAACGACAACCTGCGCGTGTTCGGCGCGCTCGACTGGGCGCCGCCGTCGTCCCTCACGGGGCAGGCACTCAACATCTCGTTCAACGCGAACGTCGGGAAGCAGGCGCCGGTGACGGGGATGACCTCCGAGGTGCCGGCCTACTCCGGCGAGCGGACGTCGCTGAGCGGCGGCGCGCAGCTGCGGCACACGAACTTCTACGGCGTGCTGCTCAGCGAGACGTCGGTGGGGCTGAGCGGATCGAACAACACGGGCGACCCGTATGTCTCCCTCCCGGCGGGGAGCGTGCTCATCAACTCGACCTTCGACGACGGCTCCAACGGGGTCCGCAACATCGCCTTCGGCGGCAACCCGTCGCTCGACAACGCGCAGGGGTCGCGCAACATCGCGTTCGCGAACACCCTCAGCTGGTTCAGCCTGAACAACCGGCACCGGCTCAAGCTCACCACCGAGCTGCGGCGCGACGCGTACACCGCCGACCAGACCTCCAACGCGCTCGGCACCTTCCGCTACAACTCGCTCTCGGACCTCGAGAGCGACCTGCCGGCCTCGTTCACGCGCGTGCTGCAGCCGCGCGAGCAGTCGGGGAGCCAGTGGGTGGCGGGGGCCTCGCTCGGCGATTCGTGGCGGGTGAGCAGCGACTTCCAGCTGCAGTACGGGGTGCGCGTGGACGCGAACCGGTTCAATGACACGCCCGAGCGCAATCCGCTGGTGGAGACGACCTTCGGCGCGCGCAACGACATCGTTCCCAACGGCGCGTTCGTGAGCCCGCGCATCGGCTTCTCCTGGACCTACGGGACGGCGCCGCAGATCCCGGGGTTCGAGGGCGCCGTGCGGGGGCCCCGCGCGGTGGTCCGCGGCGGCGTCGGCGTCTTCCAGAACTCCCCCGGCACCCGGCTCACCAGCGGCGCGATCAACAACACGGGTCTCGCCGGCGCGCTCCAGAGCCTCAGCTGCACCGGCACCGCGACGCCGATCCCCGACTGGGCGAACTACGGAAACGACCCGTCCAGCATCCCCGTGCTCTGCGCCGACGGCACGACGGGAACGGTGTTCTCGAACAGCACCCCGAACGTGACGCTCTTCGCGGAGGACTACCGGCCACAGCGGTCCATCCGGTCCAACCTCCAATGGAATGGGCCCGTCCTCGACAACCGCTTTACGGTGCAGGTCGAGGCGACCTACTCACTCAACCAGCACCAGCCGAGTTCGGTGGATCTCAACTTCGTGGCGACCGAGTACTTCGCCCTCGCCGAGGAAGGGAACCGGCCGGTCTTCGTCCAGCCGACCAGCATCGTGCCGGCGACCGGCGCGATCGCGCCCGGCGCGTCGCGCTTCTCGGACCAGTTCGCCCGCGTCAGCGAGCAGCGTTCCGACCTCGACGGCATCAGCCGCCAGCTCTCGTTCCGGCTCTCCCCCTCGCGGTTCAGCACCGGCCTCACCTGGAGCGCCGCGTATGTCCTCTCCGACAACCGGGCCGAGGTCCGCGGGTTCCAGAACACGGAAGGCGATCCGCGCGTGGTCGAGTGGGCGCGCAACTCGTTCAACACGCGCCACCAGTTCAGCTACAGCCTCGGCTACAACCTGTGGGATGCGGTGCGGATCAGTTGGTCGGGCTCGTTCCGCTCGGGGAACCCGTACACGCCGGTGATCTCGGGGGACGTGAACGGGGACGGGTACTCGAACGACCGCGCGTTCGTCTTCGACCCCGCGACGGCGAGCGATCCAGCGGTCGCGGGCGCGATGCAGGCGCTGCTCGCGTCCACGAGCCCCGAGGCGCGCAAGTGCCTGCGCGCGCAGCTCGGGACGATCGCCGGCCGCAGCAGCTGCGACGGCCCCTGGACGCAGAGCGCGGTGCTCAACCTCTCGCTCAACCCGCTCAAGTTCCGGCTCCCCCAGCGGGCGACGCTCTCGCTCAGCATCTCCAACCCGCTCGGCGCCGCCGACCTCCTCCTGCACGGTTCCGATGGGATCAAGGGATGGGGGCAGCAGCCGGCGCCGGATCCGGTGCTGCTCTACGTCCGCGGGTTCGACGACGCGAACCAGCGGTTCATCTACGACGTGAACCAGCGCTTCGGGAACACGAGTCCGCAGCTCTCGGCATTCCGCTCGCCGGTGGCGGTGACGGCGATGATGCGCTTCGACCTCGGTCCGACACGCGAGCGGCAGATGCTGACCCAGACCCTCGACCGCGGCCGCACGCTCCGCGGCACCAAGGCGGGGGAGCCGCAGCTCCGCGCGATGTTCGGCAACGGGGGACTCCAGAACCCGATGGCCGCGATCATGCGGCAGGTGGATTCCCTCGACCTCACGAGCGCGCAGGCCGACAGCCTGGCGACGATGAACCGCTGGTACCTCGTGCAGCTCGACCGCATCTGGTCGCCGCTCACCAAGGAGCTCGCCGCGCTCCCCGACGGCTACGACCGGCAGGACACCTACCGGCGGTACGTGAAGGCGCGGGAAGGCTCGGTGGACCTCCTCCTCCAGCTCGTTCCGCGCATCAACGGGTTGCTCACGCGGGAGCAGAAGCGGAAGCTTCCCGCGTTCATCACGAGCTACCTCGATGCGCGCTATCTCGCCTCGATCCGCAGCGGCACGGCGGGCTCCGGGTTCGCCGGCGCCTCCGGCGTCGAGGCCGCGGTGATGGCGGGCCGAGGCGCGGTCGAGATCCGCCGCCCGTAGCGTGCGATACGACACCTTCCGAGGACCTCCATGCCGCACCGAGTGCGCCCGACCCTCCGCGCGATGCCGCGCCCGTCCCCAGGATCGCTCCGCGCGATCCTCGGGGCCCTCCTCCTCGTCCCGTCGGTGGCCGCGGTGCTCCCGGCGCAGATCGAGCTCGCGCAGGTCCAGAAGCTCCCGCCGATCCGGCCGATCGAGACGATCATCTCGCGATCGAGCGAGCCGTTGGGCGCGGTCTCGACGGCCGTGCCCCTCCCCGGCGGCCGCGTGCTCGTGAACGACATCCTGAACCGGCGCGTGGTGATGTTCGACTCGACGCTGACGCAGGTGACGGTCGTCGCGGACTCGACGAGCGCGACGGCGAATGCGTACGGCGCGCGAGGCGGCGGGCTCATCGCGTGGGGAGGCGACTCGGCGCTCTTCATCGATCCCGCGTCGCTCTCGATGATGGTGATCGGGCCGAGCGGGGAGATCGGGAGGGTGATGGCGGTGCCGCGGCCCAACGAGGTCGGGCTGTTGGTCGGCGGCCCGAACGGTCGTGCGGGGTTCGACCGCGAGGGGCGGCTCGTCTATCGCGCGCAGCCTCGTCCGCGCCAGGCCGCGCGCGGAGGAGGACCCCGCGGCGGCGGTCAGCGCGGCGGGGTGAGCGTCGGCGGGATGACGATGATGGTGCCCGAACTCCCCGATTCCGCGCCCGTCGTGCGGCTCGCGCTCTCGTCGCGGATGCTCGACACCATCGGCGAGTTCCGGATCCAGCGGCCGCAGATCCAGGTCACGGAGGGAGCCGACGGGCGTCCCAACATCCAGATCCGGCAGAACCCGGTGCAGATGGTGGACGACTGGGCGCTGCTCAGCGACGGATCCGTCGTCCTGGTGCGCGGCCACGACTTCAGCGTGGAGCGCGTCGCGCCCGACGGGTCGGTCACCCGCTCGGCGAAGCTGCCCTTCGAGTGGCAGCGCCTCGACGACGATGCCAAGGTCGCGCTGCTCGACAGCGCGCGGCAGGCGATCGAGCGCCAGCGGGAGGAGGCGCGACGGCTCATCGGGCAGGGCGTGGGACCGATGCAGGTCCTCCAGGGTGGCGGAGGGGGCGAGCGCGTGACGGTGATGGGAGGCGACGGTCCGGCCCGGGGCGGAGGAGCCGCGGTGCGTGCCGGCGCGTCAGCGAACGGGAACCCACCCCAGCGCGGAGGTCAGGCGGGCGCGGCGCAGTCGGCGCCGGGCGAATTCCAGATCCCTCCCGTCAACCTCGTGCCGCCGAGCGAGCTGCCGGACTATCGGCCGCCCTTCACCTCTGGTTCGTCACTCGGCGACCTCGAGGGCAACCTCTGGGTGCGCACCACCGCGCCGGTGGGGGAGCACGGTCCGATCTACTACGTGATCGACCAGAGGCTCGAGGTGGTGGACCGCGTGCAGCTGCCGCAGGGGCGGATGATCGCCGGGTTCGGCAGCGGCGGGACCCTCTACCTCGCGTTCCGCGACCTCGAGGGGAACAACCGCCTCGAGCGCGCCCGGTGGAAGTGACCGCCTAGCCGGCGATCTCGGCGACCGCGATGTCGCGGCCGCCCTTCCGGACGAGGAGCCAGCGTCCCCGGACCGCCTCGGTGCGCGGGACGCCGGTGGCATCGGACGCGAGCTTCGTGCCGTTCACCGAGACCGCGCCCTGCTGGATCAGCTTCCGCGAGGCCGATCGCGAGAGCGCGAAGGCCTGCTCGAGGATCGCCACGACGTCCAGCGCGCCCCCGTCCCCCGCGCCCAGCCGCACGGAGGGCATCTCGGCGGCGAGCACCACGAAGACGTCGTCGGCGAGCGACCGTGGGTCGGCCTTCCTGTCGAACACGGTGCGCGACACCGACTCGGCGAGCGCTGCCGCGTCGGCGCCGTGGATGAGCGTGGTGATCTCGCGCGCGAGGCGCTTCTGCGCGCACCGTTCCCCGGGCGCGGCGGCCGACTCCGCCTCGAGCCCCTCGATCGTGGCGCGGTCGAGCAGCGTGAAGGTCCGCAGCAGGCGGCCGACCTCCGCGTCCTCGGCGTTGACCCAGAACTGGTAGAACCGGTAGGGGCTGGTGAGCCGCGCGTCGAGCCAGACGGCGCCGGCCTCCGTCTTGCCGAACTTCTTCCCGCTCGTGTCGGTGAGGAGGGGGAAGGTGAGGCCGTGCGCCTCGCCCCGCGCCGCGCGCCGGATGAGCTCGGTCCCCGCGGTGATGTTCCCCCATTGGTCGCTCCCGCCGAGCTGCAGCGTCACGCCCTCGTCCTCGTGCAGGCGGAGGAAGTCGTGGGCCTGGAGGAGCATGTACGAGAACTCGGTGAAGGAGATCCCGCCCTCGAGGCGCGACCTCACCGAGTCCTTCTGCATCATCCAGTTCACGGTGAAGTGCTTGCCGGTGTCGCGGAGGAACTCGATCAGCGGGAGCGGCGTGAGCCAGGCGGCGTTGTCGCGCACGACCACGCGCTTCCCGGCGCCGGAGTCTCCGAGGGCGTTCGTCATGACCCGGCGGATCTGCCCTTCGATCAGCGCGGCGTTGGCTCGGATCTCCTCGGCGGACCGGATCGGCCGCTCCTCGGACTTGCCGCTGGGATCGCCGATCATCGCCGTGCCGCCCCCGACGAGGGCGACGGCGGTGTGTCCCGCCTGGGCGAGCCGCACGAGGCCGAGGAGGGAGACGAGGTTGCCGACGTGGAGGCTCTCGGCGGTGGGATCGAAGCCGCAGTAGCCCTTGAGCGGCCCCTTCGCGAGCGCGGCGGCGCACCCGTCGGTCTGCTGGAAGAGGAGGCCGCGCCACTCGAGTTCGGCGAGGAGGCCCCCTGACGCCGACGCGGGAACAGTCGTCATGCACGAAAGGTACGGTCAGCCGGGGGTGAAGTCAGTCCCGACGGCGGCGCGCACCTCGCGGCTCCCCGCGGCGCGTCGCGTTGCCCCTCCCTCGGCCCCTCCCTAGCTTCCGCCCACAGTGCTGAAGAACCTCTTCACGAAGCGCCGACTCGCCCTCGCGGCGCTCTGGACCGCGGGCGCCGGCCTGCTCGGGCTCCTTGTCTTCGCCATCCACTGGACCTGGTTCCTCTGCGCCGGCGACCGGTGCCCGTCCATCGCGCAGTTCGAGGAATACACGGCGGCGCAGCCGGCTCGGCTCTACGCCGCCGACGGCCGCTACATCGGCGAGGTCGGGATCGAGCGTCGCTCCGTCGTCCGCCTCGAGCAGGTGCCGCAGCACGTCGTTGACGCCTTCGTCATCACCGAGGACAAGCGCTTCTACCGGCACCGGGGGATCGACTACGTCCGCGTGGTCGGCTCCCTCGCGGCCAACATCCGGGCGATGGGGTTCGCCGAGGGCTTCTCGACGATCACGATGCAGCTCGCGCGGAACATCTTCCCCGAGCA
>CAZYUL010000124.1:0-6519 GCA_964650715.1 uncultured Gemmatimonas sp.
CGCGCCGTCCCGTGCGGCACCACCGGGAACCCGAAGCCGGTCACGAAGATCCCCTCGTCGAGCAGCGACTCGCTCATCCGGATCGCGTGGGCCGTCTCGCCGATGATGATCGGCACGATCGGCGTCTCGCCGTCGAGCGGCTCGAATCCCGCCTCGCGGATCGCCGAGCGGAAGTAGTTCGCGTTCTCGCGGAGCTGGATGACGCGCTCGGGATGTGACTCGATGAACTCGACGCTGGCGAGCGCGCTCGCCGCCACCGTGGGGGGCAGGGCATTCGAGAAGAGCTGTGGGCGTGACCGCTGCGTGAGCGTGTCGCAGAGGGCCGCTGGGCCCGCCACGAACCCGCCCGCCGCCCCGCCGAGCGCCTTCCCCAGCGTGGAGGTGATGACATCCACCTCGCCGAGCACGCCGAAGTGCTCCGCGGTGCCGCGTCCCGTCGCGCCGAGCACGCCGGTCGCGTGCGAGTCGTCCACGACGAGGATGGCGTCGTGGTCGCGGGCGACCTGCAGCAGCTGGGGGAGCTTCGCGATGCTCCCTTCCATCGAGAAGACGCCGTCGGTCCAGATGATCCGCCGGCGCGCGCCCTTGTTGGCCTTGAGCTTCGCCACGAGGTCATCGAGGTCGCCGTGGGGGAAGACGGCGGTGGTGCACTTGTTGATCGCCTTCGCCAGGCGGATCGAGTCGATGATCGAGGCGTGGTTCAGCGCGTCCGAGACGACGAAGTCCCCTTCCTCGGCGATGATCGCCGTCAGCCCCTCATTCGCGTTCCAGGCCGAGACGTAGGACATCGACGCCTCGGTGCCCACGAAGCGGGCAAGCGCCTGCTCGAGTTCGCGATGGATCGTGAACGTGCCGCAGATGAAGCGGACGCTCGCCGTCCCGGCACCGTACTTCTTCAGGCCCGCGATCCCCGCGTCCACGACCGCGGGTTCGTCGCAGAGGCCGAGGTAGTTGTTCGAGCTGAGGATCAGCACCTCGCCCCGGCCTTCCATCCGCACGCGCGCCGACTGCGGCGAGTCGAGGTGGTTCAGCCGCTTGAGGGTGCCCTTGGCGGCGAGGTCGTCGAGGCCGGACTGGAGCTGCTGCGCGAAATCCTGGTTCATCGGGACTGCGGTGAAAGGTGGATGGTGAACGGTGAGGTGCGGGCGGCGGAATGCGGAGGGTTCGAACACGCGGTGTGTGACCGTTCACCGTCCACCATTCACCCGTCACCATCAGTTGAACGAGGTTCAGATTTCGAAGATCACCTTCCCCGCTTCACCGCTCTTGATCACCGCGATCGCCTCCGCGTGCTTCTCGAGCGGGAACCGGTGCGTGATCACCGGCGTCGGGTCGAACTGCTTCGAGCGCAGGAACTGCGTCATCTGGATCCAGGTGTCGTACATCCGGCGACCGACGACGCCGTAGACCGTGATCCCCTTGAAGATCACCTCGGTCGCGAAGTCCACGTCCATCGGCTTGGCGGGGATGCCGAGCATCTGCACGCGTCCGCCGAGCCGCACGAGCTGGAAGGCCTGGTGGATCGCCGCCGGCACGCCGCTCATCTCGAGCACCACGTCCACGCCGAGTCCGTGCGTGGCGGCCTTCACCGCCGCCTCGGCGTCCTTCGGGTGCGTGGTCGTGTGCGCGCCCATCGCCGCGGCGAGGGCGAGGCGCATCGGGTTCACGTCGCTGGCCACGATGTGCGATGCGCCGGCGGCCTTCGCGATGCCGATGGCGAAGATCCCGATCGGGCCGCAGCCGGTGACGAGGACGGTCGCGCCGGGGAGGTCGGTCCCGTGCAGCGCGGTGTGGAACGCATTGCCCATCGGATCGTGGATCCCGCCGATCTCGAAGCTGATGTCGGGGTCCAGCTGCCAGACGTTGGTCGCCGGCATCGCGATGTAGTCAGCGAAGGCGCCGTCGCGGTCCACGCCGATGATCCTCGTGTTCGGGCACACGTGGGCGTTGCCGGTGCGGCAGAGGTGGCAGTGACCGCAGACGATGTGCCCTTCCGCCGTCACCCTGTCGCCGACCTTCACGTCCGTGACGAGCGCTCCCGTCCGCTCGACGACTCCCGCGAACTCGTGGCCCACGGTGAACGGGGGCTTGCACCGTCCCTGCGCCCACGCGTCCCACTCGTGGATGTGGACGTCAGTGCCGCAGACCCCCGCGCGCTTCACCCGGATCAGCACCTCGTCGTCGCGGATCGTCGGGGTGGGGACATCCTTCAGGACGAAGCCGGCGGACGGCGAGGCTTTGACGAGGGCGCGCAACGGGTGCTCGGGCTTCGGATGGTGTGGGGAGGCGCGCCGTCGCGACGCGCCCGACGGCGTGGAAGCTAACTAAACCAGCGCCGGACGCACCGCCTCCACCCGCACTGCGCACACCTTGAACTCCGGGATCCCCGACGGGCCATCGAGCGCCGGGTTCGTGAGGAGGTTCGCGGCGGCCTCGCGGTAGTGCATCGGGAGGAAGAGCTGCCGGTGCGCGACGCGCGTCGAGAGGCGTACCGCGATCCGGATCGTGTTCCGCCGCGAGGTCACCGCGACCTCATCCCCGTCGGCGACACCCAACTCGGCCGCGTCCTCCGGGTGGATCTCGATCGTCGCGGTGCTCTCACGGGCGTCGAGCGCCTGCGAGCGCCGGGTCATCGTCCCGGTGTGCCAGTGGTACATCTGGCGCCCGGTGTTCAGGAAGAACGGATACTCCGTGTCCGGCAGCTCCGCGGGCGGCAGGTACTCCACTGCCACGAGCCGCGCTCGGCCATCGGCAGTGGGGAAGCGGTCGTCGAAGAGGAAGTCGCTCCCCTCATGCGTTGCGTCAGGCACGGGGTACTGCAGGCCTCCCTCGCGCTCGGCGAGCCTCGCGTGCGAGACGCCACGCCAGCTCGGCGTCACGCGCGCGATCTCGTCGAAGACCTCAGTGGCGGTCGCGTACGGGGTTGGCACGCCGAGTCGCCGCGAGAGGTCGAGCACGATGTCGAGATCGTCCCGTGCCTGGCCCGGCGGGTCGACTGCCTTCCGCGAGAGCTGGATCCGCCGCTCGGTGTTCACGAAGGTGCCGTCCTTCTCGGCGAACGAAGAGCCGGGGAGCACCACGTCGGCACAGCGCGCGCTCTCGGTGAGGAAGAGGTCCTGCACCGCGAGGAACTCGAGCCCGAGGAACCAGTCCTCGGCGTGGGCCACGTCGGGGTCGGAGATGATCGGGTTCTCCCCCATGATGTAGAGCCCGCGCACCGGGGAATCCTGTCCGACGATCTCGGTGACCTTGCGCCCGACCTTGGCGTCGAGCCGCTCGACCGGGACCCCCCAGACCTTCGCGTACTCCGCCCGCACGGCGGGGTCGTCCACCCGACGATAGTCGGTGAAGGCGAAGGGGATGGCCCCCATGTCGCTCGCCCCCTGCACGTTGTTCTGCCCGCGGATCGGGATCATCGGCGCGCCCCAGCGCCCGATCATCCCGCAGGCGAGCATCAGGTTGAGCAGCGAGGTGACGATGTCGGTCCCGGTGTGGTGCTGCGTGAGTCCCATCGCCCAGAGCGTCGCCGACCGCGGACCCTTCGCGTACAGCTCGGCGGCACGGCGGATGAGGTCCGCGGGCACGCCGGTGATGGACTCGGCGAGCTCCGGCGTGTAGCGCTGCACCGCCGCGCGCACCTCGTCGAACCCGGTCGTGCGCGCGGCGATGAACGCCTTGTCCTCGAGTCCCCGCTCGAGCACGTGGCGCAGCATCGCGTTGAGCAGGGCGACGTCGGTGCCGGGCACCATCTGCAGGTGGATGTCGGCGCGGGCCGCGAGCTCGATGCGGCGGGGGTCGGCGACGATCATCCTCGCGCCGCGCTTGAGGGCACGCTTGAGCGCGGCCCCGAAGACCGGATGGCTCTCGGTCGTATTGGCGCCGAGGAGGAAGATCACGTCCGACTCGTGCTCGACCTCGCGCATCGATCCCGATGCGGCCGAGGTCGCGATCGCGCGCTGCATCGCGCTCACCGACGAGGAGTGGCAGAGCCGCGTGCAGTGGTCCACGTTGTTCGTCCCGATCCCGGCGCGGAACATCTTCTGCAGGACGTAGTTCTCCTCGTTCGCGCACTTGGCGCTCTGGAACGTCGCCAGCGAGCCGGGGCCGTGCGTGTCGCGCAGCCGTGCGAGTTCCTGAGACGTCAGCTCGAGCGCCTCCTCCCACGTCGCCTCGCGGAAGGGCGTGAACCAGTCGGCGGGGGTTGCGAGGCGGTCGCGCGGGTCCCCGAGGGCGGCGACCTTCGCCGACTCGGCGCCGGCGTCCACGCGGCGGCGGAGCGGGTTCGTGCGGGGGCGGTGGTCCTTCGCGGCGCGACCCTCGTCCTCCACGGCGTCCCACGGCCCTCCGCGGCGCGGCCAACGCGCTGCCGCCGCGTCGCTCGCGGGATCGAACCGCCAGCGGCCGTCGGGACCGCGCACCCAGCCCCGCCGGATGAGCGGGGTCGTCAAGCGGTCGCGATGCAGGATGAAGTCGGTCCCGAAGCGCCCCTTCACGCACGTGGACCCGGCGTTCGGTGTCTCCTCCTCGATCCAGGGCGACGTCACCCTGGTGACCTGACCGCCGCGCACCTCGAGGTCTATCTGGCAGCCGACCGCGCAGTAGGGACAGACGGAGCGGACCTTCTCGGCGGGCTGCTCCATCACCCCCGCCTTCAACTTCGCGATCGGCAGGATGTCGTGGATCGCGCCGGTGGGGCAGACCCGCACGCACTCGCCGCACCAGGTGCAACCGGCATGCTCGGGATTGCCGTCGGCCCCGACGATGATCTCGGCGTGCTCCCCGCGCTGCGCCATCTCCAGCACCCCGACCACCTGGATGTCCTCGCACGCCCTGACACAACGCGTACAGAGGATGCAGGTGCTCATGTCGTGCGTGATGATCGGGTCAGTCTCGCGCTCGTCCCCGGTCCTCAGGGGGAGCGCGCCGGAGCGGGTGAGGGGCACCTGGTAGCGGTGCACGAGCTGCTCGAACTCGTTCCGGCCCTGGTCGGCGGGGATCTCCTCAACTGGATACCGCTCGAGGAGGAGGGAGAGGACACCTTGGCGGTTCTTCACCGCCCCCTGCGACTCGGTCTGCACGACCATCCCTTCGGTCGCCGGCGTCGCGCAGGCGGGCACGAGCTTGGGATTCCCCTCGACGGAGACGAGGCAGATCCGGCAGTTCCCCACGGTCGGGAGCTGGGGGTACCAGCAGAGCGTCGGGACGTCGATCCCCGCCGCGCGCGCGGCATCGAGGATCGTCGCACCGTCAGCGGCGCGGCAGGGACGTCCGTTGATCGTCAGCGTGGGCATTCCCGAGAAACTCCCGGACGGTTCGTGGTGTCTCAAGATTCGCGGACGCGACGGGGGTTGGCAACGGCGGACGCGCCCGCGAGCTTCGATGGCACCCCATCCCCACCCAGAGGTATCCGCGTGACCGCTTCACGTCGGGAGTTCCTGCAGCAGTCCGCCGCCGCGGCCGCCGCCGTCGGCCTCGCCTCCTCCGCCCTCGCCACGCCCGCGCGCGCCGAGGGCGTTCCCTTCCAGGGGGATGCCGCCCACAAGGAGCTCGTGCTCCGTGCGATCGACGCCGCGCGGCAGGCCGGCGCCGACTACGCCGACGCGCGCATCTCGAGTGCGCGGTCGCAGAACATCGGCACCCGCGAGCGCCGCGTGACGAACATCGGCGACAACGAGACGTTCGGCTTCGGCGTGCGGGTGCTCGTCGGCGGCGCCTGGGGCTTCTCGGCCTCCAGCAACCTCACGGTGGACGAGGTGGTGCGGGTCGCCCGCGCGGCGGTCGCGCAGGCGCGGGCGAACCGCGCGGCGATGGTGCGGCCGGTGCAGCTCGCGCCGATCCACCATCCCCCGGTGCCCAACGGCACTTGGCGCAGCCCGGCGCGGATCGACCCCTTCACCGTCGCCATCGAGGACAAGGTCGCGTACCTCCTCGAGGCGAATGCCGCCGCGATGGCGGCCGGCGCCCGGTTCGTGAATTCGCAGATGTTCTTCCTGAAGGACGAGAAGACCTTCGCGAACTCGCTCGGCACGGTGACGCAGCAGACCATCTTCCGCGCGCAGCCGTCGATGTCGGTCACGATGGTTTCGACGAACAACGCCGACTTCGCGTCGCGCCAGTCCACCGACATCCAACCGAGGGGGCTCGGGTACGAGCACGTGCTCGATGCGGACCTCAAGCGGCACGCCGCGCGGTGGACGGAGGAGGCGCGCGAGAAGCTCGCCGCCAAGCCCGTCGAGGTCGGCCGGTACGACCTCATCCTGCATCCGACGCACCTCTGGCTCACCATCCACGAGTCCATCGCGCACCCGACCGAGCTCGACCGCGCGTATGGCTTCGAGGCCAACTATGCCGGCACGAGCTTCCTGGCCCCGCCGGAGGACAAGCTCGGGAATTTCCGCTACGGCCCCGACTTCATGAACATCCTCGCCGACCGCTCGGCGCCGGGCTCGCTCTCCGCGTGCGGGTGGGACGACGAGGGGGTCCAGCCCGAGGACTTCCACATCGTGAAGGACGGGATGT
>CAZYUL010000125.1:0-5955 GCA_964650715.1 uncultured Gemmatimonas sp.
GGCCTCGCTCGTGAAGGAGCTCGAGAAGCGGGGGATCGGTCGTCCCTCGACCTACGCGTCCATCATCTCCACCCTCACCGAGCGGCACTACGCCGAGCTCCAGCAGCGTCGGTTCTTCCCGACGCCCCTCGGCGAGTCGGTCGAGAAGGTCATGGTGCGCCAGTTCCCTCGGGAGTTCGATGTGGGATTCACGGCCGAGATGGAGGAGGAGCTCGACAAGGTCGAGGATGGGCGGCTCAAGTGGCGGCAGGTCCTGAGCGAGTTCTGGTCGCCGTTCGAGAAGGCGGTGGGATCGGTGGACGCGGAGGCGCTCATCCGCGAGGCGCACGACCTCAGCGCGATCGAGAACGAGCGTTGCCCGCTCGACGGAGGTCGCCTGGTGCCGAAGGGAGGATTCTTCGGTCCGTTCATCGCCTGCGAGAACCATCCCAAGTCGTGCAAGTACACGCGTCCCCTGAAGGGGGAGCGGGTCGCCCCGCAGATGACGGACTATCCCTGCCCGGTGTGCGGCAAGCCGATGGTCGTCCGTCGCTCGCGATCCGGCGAGTTCCTCGGGTGCTCGACCTTCCCGAAGTGCCGCGGGACGAAGTCCATGCCCACCGGCGTGAAGTGCCCGAAGGACGGCGGCGAGATCGCCGCGCGCAAGTCGAAGAAGCGTGGGAAGGCCTTCTACGGCTGCGAGAACTACCCGAAGTGCGACTTCGTCTGCTGGGACAAGCCGGTCGCCGAGACCTGCCCGGAGTGTGGCAACGTGGGCGCCGAGGCCAAGAGCACGAAGACGCGCGGCCACTACCGCCGCTGCCTCAAGTGCCAGAACGAGTGGGACGTCGCCGCGCCCGAGGGCGCCGAGAGCGAGGGCGAGCCGGCGACGCTCGCTGGGTAGGGACGTGTCCGAGGTGATCCACGTGGTGGGCGGCGGACTCGCCGGCAGCGAGGCCGCGTTCCAGCTCGCCGAGCGCGGGCGCGACGTCGTGGTCCACGAGATGCGGCCGGTGCGAGGCACCGCTGCGCACCAGACCGACCGGCTCGCCGAGCTCGTCTGCTCGAACACCTTCAAGAGCACCGAGCTCACGAACGCGCACGGGCTGCTCAAGGCGGAGATGCGCTCCCTCGGTTCGCTGATCCTCGAGGCCGCGGACGCGGCGCGGGTCCCGGCCGGGAGCGCGCTGGCGGTGGACCGCGACGTGTTCAGCGGCTTCGTCCACGACCGGCTGGCGTCGCATCCCCTCGTCACCGTCGAGCGGGGCGAGGTGACCGCACTTCCGTCGCCAGGGATCGTCGCGACGGGGCCGCTCACGAGCGAGGCGCTGGCGGAGGCGATCCGCGCCCGGCTCGGCGTGGCGTCCCTCGCGTTCTACGATGCCATCGCCCCGATCGTCGCCGTGGAGAGCATCGACACGGCGGTGGCGTTCCGCGCGGCGCGCTGGGACAAGGAGACGATGCAGGGTGGCGCCGCGGAAGGGGGAGCGTACCTGAACTGCCCGATGTCGCGCGACGAGTACGAGGCGTTCCTCGACGCCCTCGTCGCGGCAGACCAGTTCACGGCGCACGAGTTCGATGCGGTGCCGTACTTCGAGGGGTGCATGCCCGTCGAGGAGATGGCCCGCCGGGGGCGTGACACGCTCCGGTTCGGTCCGATGAAGCCCGTCGGGTTGCGCGATCCCCGCACGGGGAAGCGGCCGTGGGCCGTCGTGCAGCTCCGGCGCGAGGACCGCTCGGGGCGGATGTGGAACCTCGTCGGTTTCCAGACGCGACTCCGGATGCCCGAACAGGCACGGGTGTTCCGGATGATCCCGGGGCTCGAGCACGCCGAGTTCCTGCGCTACGGCAGCATCCACCGGAACTCGTATCTCAACGCCCCGGCGTCGCTGGCGCCGCATCTCGCCCTGCGAGACGCGCCGACGACCCTCTTCGCTGGCCAGCTGACCGGCGTCGAGGGGTACACGGAGAGCACGGCGACCGGGCTGATGGCGGCGATCAACCTCGACCGGCTCCTGCGCGGCGAGTCGCCGGCGTTGCCCCCCGCCACGACGATGCTCGGCGCGCTCTACCGCTACCTGCGGGAGGCCGATCCGGCGCACTTCCAGCCGATGAACGCGAACTTCGGGCTCCTTGACGAGCTCGACGACCCGCCGCGGGACAAGACGCTGAAGCGCGAGCGCTACGCGGCGCGGGCGCTGGCGGCGCTCGAGACCTGGGTGGACGCGTCCGGGATCCGCGCGCGCACGGCCAGCGCCTGAGAGCGGCAGGTGACGCGGGGCTCGCCCCCGCGCCGGTGACGGGGCCCGCGGGCGGTGCGTCTACTCTTGGTACCCTGCGTCCTCCCCGTTCAAGGGCCCCCCGATGCGGTTCCTCAAGCGACTGCTGATCCTCGCGACCGTCGTGGTCGGCGGTCTCTACCTGTACGGGCGCTCGATCCCGCGCGAGCATTCCGCGGCGAGCACCATCACCCTGGTCGCGCCGCGCGACTCGGTGTACGCCGTCATCCGCGACATCGGTGGCGCGGCGGCGTGGTGGAGCGATGCGAAGGCCGTGACGCGGCTGAGCGGCAAGGCGCGTGAATCGTGGGAGCAGGACATGGGCTCGATGGGGAAGGTGCAGCTCGAGGTGACCGCCGCGTCGCCCCCGGGGCGGCTCGTCACGACGATCCTCAACGACGACCAGCAGGACTGGGGCGGGACGTGGACCTACGAGGTCGCCTCCACCGCCGCCGGGACCGAGGTGACGATCACCGAGGAAGGCTGGGTGGCGTCACCGTTCTTCCGCGTCGTCTCCAAGTTGATGGGGCACCACCGGACGATGGACAGCTACCTCTCGTCGCTCGCGGCGCGTTTCGGCGAGACGGCGTCGGCCCGTCATCTCGACTGACGCCCGGCCGGACGCGCGCGGGTGGAGACCCACATCGCGGGATTCCTGACGCATCTCCAGAAGGAGCGTGACGTCTCGGAGCACACCGTCGCCGCGTACGCCCACGACCTGGCCAGCCTCGACGCCTTCCTCCGCGAGCACCTCGGGACGGAGGTGATCGCGTGGGGGGACGTGGATCGCCTCGCGATCCGCGGTTGGCTGGCCCATCTGCACCGCCGCGGACTCTCCAAGCGCTCCAGCGCCCGGGCGTTGTCCGCCGTGCGCAGCTTCTACCGGTACCTCCATCGTTCGGGGATCGTCGAGTCGAACCCGGCGCGCGCCGTCGGTTCGCCGAAGCTCGAGCGACGCCTGCCCGGCCACCTCGATCGCGCGCAGCTCGAGACGCTGCTATCCGCCGCGGAGACGCGCGCGCAGCAGGGGGGCTTCAACGCGGTGCGCGACCGCGCGATCCTCGAGATGTTCTACTCCGGAGGACTGCGGCTCTCGGAGCTGCGCGGGATCGACGTGAGCGATCTCGACCTCGTGGCCGGGATGGTGAAGGTGCGCGGCAAGGGTCGGAAGGAGCGCATCCTCCCGGTCGGCGGGCCGGCGCAGCGGGCGTTGCGGGAGTACGAGCGCGTGCGCGACGCGCTGCTCGCGCGCACGCCGTCGCCGCCGGAGCGACGCGCCTTCTTCCTCAGTCGCCTCGGTCGCCGCATCAGCCGGCGCGCCCTGCACGACGCGGTCATCTCGAGGCTCGCCGAGGTGGACGAGGGCGCCGGCCTCAGCGCCCATTCCCTCCGCCATTCGTTCGCGACGCACCTGCTCGATGCCGGTGCCGACCTGAGGGCGGTGCAGGAGCTGCTCGGGCACGCCAGCGTCTCGACGACCCAGATCTACACGCACACCTCGGTCGAGCGACTCAAGCAGGTCCATCGGATGAGCCACCCGCGCGCCTAGCGCGGCTCCCACCCGAGTATCCGCCGGCGGTCCACCTCGGGGAGCCGCGTGCCGAGCGATCGCGGCGGCCCGAGGACGGCACCGGCGCGCTCGATCCGTTCGAGGGAGGACTCGGTCCCCGGGCGGATGAGCACGAGCGTCGCGTTCCGCGCAGTGGCGCAGCGATCGAGCTCCTGCACCTCGAGCGGCAGTCGCTCCACCAGCGCGTGATAGCGCAGCGGGAGCCCGACGTACGACTCGTTCACGCATGCCGTGACCGGACCAGCGCCGGCGACCGCGCGGACGACCAGCGACCACGGTGGTCGCGAGGGGCGCGCCAGCTCGGCGAGCGTGCCGGCGGCGCACGCCCAGCCGACGAGGAGCGTGATCGCCGCCGTGCGTGCGGGTCCCTCGAGGCGCGCCGCCGAATCGGCGAGGAGGATCCAGAGCGGGGGCAGCAGGATGATGAGGTAGCGCGCGACCCAGATCGGCTGCCCTGTCGCGAGGCCCACGGCCGGCACGATCGCGAGCGGCGTCCACACCGCCGCGAGGAGCCAGCGGTCCTTCGGGTCGCCGCTCCGGCGTGAGCCGCGCGCACTCCGGAGCAGGGCGGCGGCGATCGCGATGAGGACGAGCCAGGCGCCCCACGAGGTGGCGAAGGTGCCGACGACCTGCGACGCGAACGAGGTGAGCGCGCCTCCCGTGGCGGGACGGATCCACGCGACGTTCGCGTCGATCGTGCCGGCGCCCGATCGGAGGATCACCGCGAGGCCCCAGGCGGCGAGAGCGGCCAGGGCGGGGAGCGCCGCCACGACCGCGGCCCGTGTCCGCGTGCGCGAAGTGATCGCGGTGCCGCTGATCGTGGCGAGCACCACGAGGAGCCCGAAGTAGTGCAGGCCGACGAGCACGATGTGGCAGGCGGCGAGCGCCACGAGTGCGGTCCGACGGGGCGGAGCGCTCGAGAGAGCGATGCGCGCGCCGAGCCCGAGGGCGAGGCAGGTGAAGAGCGCGAGAGGGGCATAGGCGCGTACCTCCCCGCCCATCGCGAGGAGGAGCGGACCCACGGCCGCGAGGGTCGCCGCGAGGAGTGCGGTCTCGCGCGGCAGCCTGAGGCCGGTCGCGAGCCAGGCGACCGCGGGGACCGTCGCTACGGCCGCGAGCGCCGGAAGGGCGCGTAGCCAGGCGGTGTCGAACGAACCGAGGCGCGCCCACGCCCAGAGGGCCGCGTAGAATCCGGGGGGATTCGTCCGATCGTCGAGCGCGCGCGTCACGAGCTCCCCGATCCCCTGCGACGCGAGCACGACGCTGAAGACCTCGTCGAACCAGAGGTCCTCGCGCGCGAGCACGGCGGCGCGCCACGCGGCGACGCCGAGGGTGAGCAGGACGAGCGCGAGCGATGGCCAGCGCCCGCCGGGAGTCCGCTCGTGGGGGATCGGCACGCCAGTATATTACGCGGATGCCGCTCCCCGTCTTCCACGCCACCACGATCCTCGCCGTGCGCCGCGACGGGAAGGTCGCGATCGGTGGCGACGGCCAGGTCTCCGTGGGTGACACGGTGATGAAGTCGGGCGCGGTGAAGGTGCGTCCCCTCAAGGGCGGGCGTGTGCTCGCCGGATTCGCCGGGGCCGCCGCCGATGCCTTCACCCTCTTCGAGAAGTTCGAGGAGAAGCTCGAGCGGAACCCCGGGAACCTGCCGAAGGCCGCGGTCGAGCTCGCGAAGGAGTGGCGGTCGGACCGTGTGCTGCGCCGGCTCGAGGCGCTACTCGTCGTCGTGGACCGGGACCATGGCTTCGTCGTCTCGGGCAACGGTGAGCTCATCGAGCCCGACGACGGGATCCTCGCGATCGGCTCGGGCGGGGCATACGCGCTCGCAGCCGCGCGCGCGATGCTGCGCGAGACCACGCTGCCGCCCGTCGAGATCGTGCGTCGCGCGCTCACCATCGCGGGGGAGATCTGCGTGTACACCAACACGCAGATCACCGTCGTCGAGCCGACGTCCTGATGTCGTCCCCTCGCACGGAACAGGCGCTCGCGCGCCTCGCTGACCTGTCCCCGCGCAAGATCGTCGCCGAGCTCGACCGCTACATCGTCGGCCAGGCCGAGGCGAAGAAGGCGGTCGCGATCGCGCTCCGCAACCGGTGGCGCCGCCAGCGCGCGCCGCAGGGGATC
>CAZYUL010000126.1:0-5955 GCA_964650715.1 uncultured Gemmatimonas sp.
CGCAGTCGGCCACGCAGACGTTGGTGTAGTTGATGTTGCGGTCCACGATGTA
This sequence comes from uncultured Gemmatimonas sp., assembly GCA_964650715.1. Lineage (GTDB taxonomy): Bacteria > Gemmatimonadota > Gemmatimonadetes > Gemmatimonadales > Gemmatimonadaceae > Pseudogemmatithrix. Next base: position 53 of record CAZYUL010000126.1, read on the forward strand.
CGTGACGATCGGCTCCGGGTGGAGCCGCATCCGGACGGCGTGCGCCGCCGCGCCGAGCTCGAGGAGCGGCGCGCGCGTGTAGTAGTCGAGGAGGTCGGTCTGGAGCGACATCAGCGTGCACCCGAGGCGGGAAGGAACGCGAGCTTGCCGCGCGGGACGCGGCCGGCGAGCTCGAGGCGGCGGAAGAATTCGGTGAGTCCCTCGAGGTCCTCGAGGTTGAGGCGCCAATCGAGGCCATCGAAGTAATGGCGGCACTCGGCCACCGGGACCCCCGTCGCGCGGGAGGCCTGGGACGAGAGCTCGGCGAGGTGCTGCATCCCCCAATCGCGCGACGCGATGAGCGAAGCGTGCACCGCCAGAGCCGCCGCCACGGGGGTGCGCCGCTGCGCCACCCACACGGCGAACACGAAGGGCAGCCCCGTCCAGCGCTTCCACTCAGCGCCGAGGTCGTACACGAACGGGTAGTGCTGGCCATGCGCGGTCGCCAACGGATGGCCGGCGCTCTGGAGCATCAGTGCGGCGTCGCCGATCACGAGTCGGGCCGCCACCGCCGGGTCGGGCGCGGCGCCGAGCGAGTCGGCCTCGGCGTCGCCGGGCACGAACTCGGGGCGGGCCCGCCAGACATGCTCGAAGAGGAGTTCCAGCAGGTGGACGCTCGTCATGGAGGAACGGCTCACCACCACCTGCCGGCCGGTGAGCGCCTCCGCGGGCTCCGACGCGAAGAGCATCACGCTGCGCACCGGGCCGTCGCTGGAGATCGCGAGATCCGGGAGGAGCAGGTAGCGCTCGCTATCACGCGCGTACTCGACCGCCGAGACGACCGACACGTCCAGCCGCCCCTCGGCCATCATCCTGTTGAGCGCGGTGGGGACGCCATCCACGAGCGTGGCCTCGAGCGGCACGAGGTCACGGTCCACCGCCCCGTACACCGGGAAGCAGTTGATGTAGGGGATGCGGCCGACCTTCATTCGACCTCGCGGTCGCGGAAGGGGGATGGACGATGGACGGAGGACGGGCCGTCTCGTTCACCGTCCATCGTCCCCTGTCCATCGAAGGTCCGGATCACCTTGTAGAACGAATCACGTTCAGCGGGGATCTTCCCCGCCCCGCGGATCAGCGTCAGCAGCTCGCCGAGCGACATCCCCTGCGGCGTGTGGGCGCCGACCGCGTGGTAGATCTTCTCCCGGACCACCGTTCCCTCGAGGTCGTTCACCCCATAGTGCAGCGCCACCTGCGAGAGCGCCGGCGTGACCATGATACAGTGGCTCTTGATGTGCGCGAAGTTGTCGAGGAAGAGCCGCCCGACCGCGAGGTTCTTGAGGTCGTCCACGCCGGTCGTCGCCGTCCCCCGCCGGCCGAGCCGGATCCCGAGCTCGTTGTCGTCGGGATGGTAGGCGAGCGGGATGTAGGCGAGGAACCCGCCGGTCTCGTCCTGCAGGTCACGGAGCATCTGCAAGTGCTCCATCCGGTCGGCGTAGGACTCGACGTGCCCGTACAGCATCGTCGTGTTGGTCCGGATCCCCAATCGGTGCGCGGTGCGGTGGACGCCGATGTAGTCGCCGCCGCCGAGCTTCTTGCGCGCGATCTCCTCGCGCACCGCCGCGCTGAACGTCTCGGCCCCGCCGCCGGGCCTCGTGTCGAGTCCCGCCGCCTTGAGCGCGGTGAGCACCTCGGCCCACGACTTCTTCTCGATCCGCGCGATGTGCGCGATCTCGACCGCGGTGAGCGCCTTGATGTGCACCTGCGGGAGCTCGGCCTTCAGCGCCCGGAACATCGTCTCGTAGTACTCGAGCCCGGCCTGCATGTCGAGGCCGCCGACGATGTGGAACTCGCGGGTGAGTCCGTTCTTCGCCTGCCGCGCCTCGGCCATCACCTGGTCGAGGGTGTAGCGGTAGGCACCCTGCTCCTTCGGCAGCCGCGCGTATCCGCAGAACACGCAGGTGGTGCGCAGCGTGCAGATGTTCGTCGGGTTGATGTGCTGATTGGCGGCGAAGGTGACGACGTCGCCGTGCCGGGCGCGATTCACCGCGTCCGCGAGCAGTCCGACCCCGGTGAGGTCGCGCGACTCGAAGAGCGCGACGCCGTCGGGCTGCGAGAGCCGCGCACCCGAGGCGACCTTCTCCGCGATGACGCGCACCGCGGGGTCGGCGATGCGCTCGAACGGGATCGTCAGCGCCGTCGCCGTCATCGCGTCACCCCGTGACGCGGCGGAGCGCGATGCTGACGTTGTGACCGCCGAACCCGGACGAGTTGGTGAGCGCCGCGTGCACCTCGCGCTTCACCGGCACGTTCGCCGTGCAGTCGAGGTCGCACTCGGGATCCGGCGTCGTGAGGTTGATCGTCGGCGGGATCACGCCATGCTTGATCGCCATCGCCGTGAAGATCGCCTCCACGGCGCCGGCAGCGCCGAGCATGTGGCCGGTATGCGACTTGGTGGAGCTCACGTTGAGCCCGGTCGCGTGCGGCCCGAAGACCTTCTTGATCGCCCGGATCTCGTTGGGGTCGTTGAGCGGCGTCGAGGTACCGTGCGCGTTGATGTACTGGACATCCGAGGGCGCGAGTCCCCCGTCCTCGAGCGCTCGCCGCATCGCGCGCTGGAGCCCCTCGTGGTCCTCGGGCTGGCCGGTGAGGTGGTAGGCGTCGCCGGTCGCGCCGTAGCCGACGACCTCGCAGTAGATCGGCGCCCCGCGCCGCATCGCGTGCCCGTACTCCTCGAGGATCACGCTCGCCGACCCCTCGCCGAGGACGAACCCGTCGCGCGTCTGGTCGAACGGGCGCGAGGCCGTCTCGGGCGACTCGTTGCGCGTCGAGAGCGCCTGCATGTTGCCGAACCCGCCGATCGCCATCGGGGCGACCGCCGCCTCCGAGCCGCCCGCGATGATGATGTCGGCGTCCCCGTACGCGATGATCCGGAACGCATCCCCGATCGCGTGGGCGCTCGTCGCGCAGGCCGACTGGGTGGCGTAGTTCGGCCCCTTCGCCTGGAACCGCATCGAGACCACGCCGGCCGCGATGTCCCCGATGAACATCGGTACGAAGAACGGCGAGATGCGGTTGGGGCCGCTCGTGAAGTAGGTGTGGCACTGGTCCTCGAAGGTCGCGATCCCGCCGATCCCCGAGCCGATGATCACCCCCGTCCGGAGCGGGTCGTAGCCCGTCCCGTCCCCGAACCCCGCGTCGCGCATCGCCTGCACCGACGCCGCCATCGCGTACTGCGTGTAAAGGTCGGACCGCTTGACTTCCTTCCGGTCCATGTAGGCCGCTGGATCGAACCCCTTCACCTCATGGGCGAAGCGCACCTTGAACGCCGACGCGTCGAACTTCGTGATCGGTCCACCCCCCGACTTGCCGTCGAGGAGGGCCTGCCACGAGGTCGGGACATCGTTCCCCACCGAAGTGACGCAACCGACCCCGGTGATGACGACACGGCGCTTCGCACTCCCCACGTCAGCCGCCGATCTTGTTGTTCAGGTAGCCGATCGCGTCGCCGACCGTGCGGAGCTTCTCGGCGTCCTCGTCCGGGATGTCGATGTTGAACTCCTTCTCGAACTCCATCACGAGCTCGACGATGTCGAGCGAGTCGGCACCCAAGTCCTCGATGAAGCTCGCGCCATCGGTCAGCTTCTCCCGCTCGACGCCAAGCTCCTTCTCGATGATGTCCTTGACCTTCGCGGAATGGTCGGCCATGCGAAAAGACTCCGTAGGGGTGGGACTGCGGACGAACGCCTAAATATAGGGGGCGGAAGGGACTACATCACCAGCCGCGAGGGCCTCACATGACCATCCCGCCGTCCACGGCGAGGACCTGCCCGGTGATGTAGGAGGCGTGCTCGGAGGCCAGGAACGCGACCACCCCGGCGACGTCGGCCGGCGACCCGAAGCGCTCCAGCGGGATCTGCGCCGAGAGCGCCTTCACGGCCTCCTCGCTCATCGCGTCCGTCATGTCGGTCCGGATGAAGCCCGGGGCGACGACGTTGCAGAGGATGTTCCGGCTCGCGAGCTCCTTCGCCACCGACTTGCTGAGCCCGATCAGGCCGGCCTTGCTCGACGCGTAGTTGGCTTGGCCCTTGTTGCCGATGATCCCGACCACCGACGCGATGTTGATGATCCGGCCCCAACGCCGCTTCATCATCCCGCGCTGCACCGCGCGGATCGCGACGAACGCCGAGCGGAGGTTGGTGGCGAGCACGGCGTCCCAGTCCTCGTCCTTCATCCGCAGCATCAGGTTGTCCTTGGTGATGCCGGCGTTGTTGACGAGGATGTCGCACGAGCCGAACGCGTCCTCGACGGTCTGGACCAGCATCGTCACGTCGGTGGGGACACTGATGTCGCACGCGAACCCGCGGGCCTCGCCGAGCGCCTCGGCGACCTGCTCGGCCTTCGCGAGGTCGCGCCCGACCACCGCCACCTTGGCACCGCAGCCCACAAGGGTCTCCGCGATGCTGCGACCGATGCCGCGGGTGGAGCCGGTGACGAGGGCGACCTTCCCAGTGAGATCGATCTTCATGGCGTGACGGCTGATGGAAGGTGAACGGTGGAAGGAGCGTGCCGGAGGACTGCCTGGCGCGACGCCGGACCTGGGCCGCTAGGACGCCAGCAAGGCCTCCACCTCGGCGACGGTCCCGCAGGTCATCGTCTTGCAGTCAGGCGCGAGGCGCTTGACGAGGCCGGCGAGCACCGCACCAGGCCCCATCTCCACGAAGGTCGTGCCCGGATGGGCCTTGGCGACGTTGCGGATCAGCTCCGCCCACCGCACCGGCGACGTCAGCTGGCGGAGCAGCAGGTCGCGCGCACCGGCCGACGAGCGGTTCGCCTCCGCTGTGACGTTGCTCCAGACCGGTATCGCCGGTTCGGCCCAGGAGGCCGCCTCCAGCGCGGAGCGCAGGCCCGCCTCCGCCGGCCTCATCAGCGGCGAATGGAAGGCGCCGCTGACCTGCAGACGGATCGCGCGCTTGGCTCCGGCGGCCTTCGCCAGCTCCATCGCCGCCTCGACCGCCGCGACCTCGCCGGAGATCACGATCTGCTCGGCGTTGTTGTAGTTCGCCGGCACGCAGACCCCCTTGGCCGCCGCCTCGGCGCAGATCTCCTCGATCGGACGCTGCAGCTCTCCGAGGATCGCCGCCATCGCGCCCGGGACCTTCACGCCGGTCTCGTACATGAGCTCGCCCCGGCGCCGCACCAGCCGGAGCGCATCCTCGAGCGGGAGTGCCCCGGCGGCGTGGTAGGCCGAGAACTCGCCGAGCGAATGCCCCGCGGCCCCGATGATCCGCGGCGCGACCTTCGCCTTCACGACCGCCCACACCGCGGCGCCGTGGGCCAAGAGCGCCGGCTGGGCGTTGTGGGTGAGCGTGAGTTCCTCGGCAGGTCCCTCGAAGCAAAGGGTGCTGAGCCTGGCGCCGAGCGCGGCATCGGCGCGCTGGAAGACCTCGTCGGCGGGGGCGAACGCCGAGACGAGATCCTTGGCCATGCCGGGCTTCTGGGAGCCCTGTCCGGGGAAGAGGAGGAACACGAGAGAAGCGAGGATCGAGGGAGAGGAGCGAGGGAACGGGAGGAGGGGGGAGGCACGAGAGGGAGGGAAGAATGGGTCCGCGCGCGAGCTCACACCTCCCACCCCACACCTCCCACCTGACCTCCTAGAATCTCACCACCATGCTGCCCCAGGTGAACCCGGCGCCGAACGCGACGAACATCACCGTAGTCCCGTCCGTGATCAGCCCCTTCTCGTGTGCCTCGCTGAGCGCGATCGGGATCGAGGCCGCCGAGGTGTTGCCGTAGCGGTCCACATTCACGAACACCTTCTCCATCGGGATGTTCGCGTGCTTGGCAGTCGCCTCGATGATGCGGATGTTCGCCTGGTGCGGGATCATCACGTCGATGTCGCTGGCCGACAGCTTGGCGCCGTC
>CAZYUL010000127.1:0-5872 GCA_964650715.1 uncultured Gemmatimonas sp.
CTCGCCGTTCCGGCTCACCGAGCGCAGCTCGACGATCCCCGGCGTCGCCGCGATGGCGGACTCCAGCGGCTCGGCGATGAAGCGTGAGACCTCCTCCGCCGCCGCGCCCGGATAGAGCGTCCGGATCGTGAGGACCGGGAGCGTCACGTCGGGGAGGAGCGTGACGGGGAGCCGCGAGAGCGAGACGCCGCCGAGCAGCACGATGGCCAGCGTCGCCGCGACCGTCGTCACCGGACGACGGACGGATGCCGAGGTGAGTGACACGTTGGGCTAGGCGCGGGGCGTCAGTCGGTGCCGCCGGGATTCCGCTCGCGCGCCGCGACGACACGGACCTGCGCGTCGTGCGTGAGCGTGAGATGCCCATCCACGATCACCTGGTCTCCCGGCTCCACCGGGATGATCCCCGAGACCGAATCGGGAAGGACCTCGGTCTCCCGTCCGTTGGTGCGGCCCGGGAGGATGTAGGTCCACTGCGCGCGCCCCCCCTTCACGACGAACACCAACGGCCGACCGTCGCGCTCGATGATCGCGCGGGCGGGGACGAGGCGACGGTTCGGGAGGCGCTGCGCCTCGAGCCGCACATCGGCGTACATCCCGGGACGCAGGACCTCGTTCCCCTGCGCGCGTACGAACGCGCGGCCAGCGCGCGTCGTGCTGTCCACCAGCGGGAGCACCGCCTGCACACGGCCGGTGAACGACTGCCCGGCGAGCGCCGCGCTGGTGATCACCGCCTGGCCACCGACCTTGATCAGCGGCAGGTCATGCTCCAGCACCGCCGCCTCGATCCGCAGGTTGGTGAGGTCCACGATCGTCGTGAGTTCCTGCCCGGCCGCGATCCGGTCGCCGGGGACCACCAGGACGCGATCCACCACGCCGCCGAACGGTGCGGTGATCGTCGCGCGGTCCCGGTCGAGCTTCGCGCGCTCGAGCCGGACGCGCGCGGCGGCGAGGCCGGATCGCGTGACCGAGGCCTCGAGTCGCTCCTTCGACGGGAGCTGACCCGTCGCCATCGAGTCGGGGAGGTAGTTCTCGCGGTGGGCGAGCATCGCGACATCCACGGCGACCTGCGCCTCCTCGACCGCGAGGTCGAACTGCCTCATGTCGAGTCGCATCAGCACCTGACCGCGGCGCACGCGGTCGCCCGGACGCACCAGGACCGCAGCGAGCGGTCCCGCGACCTCGGCACGGAGGCGTCCCTCGGCGTCGGAGCGCACCTGCCCCGTGGTGTTCACCGAGAGGATCAGGTCGCCATCGCGCACCTCCTCGGCGACGACCGGGAGCGAGACGGCCGGCGAGCCGCCGGTGTTGCCGCTGTCGGCGGCGGCGGCGGAATCCGCGGCGGTCGTGGTGCCGTCGGCGGCGGCGCCCGCCTTGTCGCAGGCGGCGACGGCGAGGACGACAAGTGCGAACGCGAGCTGGCGCGGAACCGGCATGGGGAGCATCAGGGATGAGCGGTGGATACGAAGCTGCGTGGTCTTGGACCCAGCGGCGAGAGCGATGGTTGCATGCCGTGACGTGCGGACCCGGCGCGGGTCACTCGCGCACCCGCACGCGCGTGAGTACCCACCCGCCGGAATCCTCATCCAGCCTCGGGATCAGCAGTTCCCCGTTCGGGAGTCGCCCCACCGGGAGCCGCCTCCCGCGCACCGTCCCTACGTACGCACCGTTCGCCGAGAATACGTCGATCACCGGCGTGGAAGCGGCCCGCGGGTTCCGCTGCGCCCACATCGTGCCGTCGGAGAGCAGCACGAGGTCGTGCACGGCGGGATACACCGGGGCGACGCCGAACCCGCGCATGACCTCCTCGACCGGCGTGACACAGGGCGGGCGGTCCCCACCGAAGCTCACCTTGTAGCCCTCGGGATACTCCTCGCGCACGTCGTCGAGCGTCGGGGCCCGACTCGCCACCTCGCGGCTGATGCGGGCCAGCGGGCGGGCCCCTTCATACAGCCAGAGCGAGTAGCCCGGTCCGGCGTTCACGAGCACGCGCGGCCCGCTCGCCGACCACGAGATCGTGGGATTGAACAGGGGCGTGCTCTGGCTGAGACCGACGCAGCGGAACTGGACCGGCCCGCCCGAACGCTGTTCGACGACGTGCAGCGGCGCCGAGATCGTGTCGGCGCGCAGGGCGACCCGGAGCGTGCTGTCGGTGAAGGCCCACTCCTGGAACCAGACACCACCGGTCCGGAAGGCGATCTCGTTGGCCCGCGCGAGCGCTCCCTCGAGTCGCTGGTCGCTGATGGGATCGAACGTCGAGGACCAGCGTACGAGCGCGCGCTTCATGAGGTCCAGCACGGCGAGCGAGTCTCCCTGCACCGCGAGCACCGCCGGGAGCTGCATCTCTCCCGGCCCGCCCCCTCGCCGACCGAGGACGCGCTCGAGCCGGCCATCGCGCCCGAAGCGCAGCACCGCGGGATCGCGCGTGAGCACGTAGGTACGGCCGGCACGATCGGTGACGACTCCGCGATTCCAGAGTTGCGTGAAGAGGTAGGGTTCGCCGAGCGAGTCGCGCATCACGTCCAGCTCGTCGAACTGCCAGGCGAGCGCAGTGTCCACGCCCGTCGAGGCGACGAGCCGGACGCCGGCGGAGTCGACGCGTGTGACGCCGGGCTCGGCCGCGCGATCGCGGCCGCACCCCGAGGCGCCCGCGGCGAGGGACACGAGCGCCGCGACGATGATGCTGAACGGGCGTGACATGCCCCTAGATGCGGCGCCGCACCGGCACCGTCAACACCCGTAACGCACTGCTAATGAAGCAGGGGCGACGGGTGACACCCGGCGCCCCCCTCCATCCTCAGCATCCCCGCGGTCCCTAGTTCACGCGGTGCCGCTGCAGGTACAGCAGGTCGTCCTCGTCGGCCTTGGTCGTGTAGACCGTGCCGTTCCCGAAGCCCACCAGGTTCATCCCCTCGGCGAGCCGGACCTGGTGCGTCACTGTGCCCTGCGCGTTGATCACGTCGAAGAGCGCCCCCTTCGCGCCTGCGCGCTCCGTGCGCCGCACCCAGAGCTCACCGTTCGGCCGTGCCCAGACGCTCGCCTGACCCGCGCGGAACGGGGGCTTCATCTCCGGCCAGTCGGTGAGCGGCTCGAGAGGCGCTTGGTTCGCGCCGCCGCCCATCTGCACCGAGCGCTGCGGGCCGCCGGGACCTCCGGAGCTCATCGTCATCATGATCGCGTTGCTCCGCGCGCGATTCCGGAGCTCCTCCTCCTCGGCGCGGTCGGCCGCGCCCATCCGGATCGGCGTGAAGGCGATCGGCCGCCCGATCACGCGCGAGAGGTCGGGCATCACCCAGTCCACGCGATACTCCGGCGAGCGGACGATCGCGACCTTGCCGTCGGGGAACACCGCCCACTCGTCGCGCGGCGAGAGCGGGTTGGGCCCGGTCACCCGCATCGAGACGTTCCCCGCCGTGCCGGACGTCTGGACGTTGTTCTGCGGCACTCGGACGTACGCGAGCGTGTCGCTTCGCTTGGACGTGCGGTCATAGCGGAGCAGTGGCACCGAGTCGGCCTGCATCGGCCGTCCATCGGGACCCGGCCGGAATGACTGTCCCTCGAAGTAGATCCGGCCGCTCGCGTCGGATGTCCGCGGGATCGAGAAGCCCATCCGGATGACCGGACCGCCACCCGCTCCGCCCGGCCCGTCGCGGCGGGGCGGGGGCGCATCCTCCTCCTGCCGGAACTCCCCGCTCGGCTTCGCATCTGCGCCGATCACGAGGTACCGCTGGTTCCCCATGTCGAACAGGTAGGAGGTATCGCCTCGCGCTCGCAGAACGCGGAGCGGCAGGCCGTACTCGCCGGGACCGTTGCCTTCACGTCCGACGGCGGTGGCGGTGCCCGCCGCGAGGTCGAGCATCTGGACGGTCTTGTCCCTCGCGTCGGCGACGAGCACCCGACCGTTGCTCAGCTCGCGGAGGCCCGTGACCTGGGAGAACGGCTCCTCGAAGGTGGCGTCGGGAGCGGGGAGGGGGCGTGGCTGCTGGGCTGCGGCGATCGCAGGCAGCAGGGCCAGCAGCGATGCGGAGTGACGGATGCGCAGGTGCATGGGGCGGCGGGCTCGTGGGTGCGGGTTCGCAGGTGCGGGTTCGCAGGTGCGGGTTCCGTTTGGTTCCGGGGGTCGGAGGGTTCGTCACGGGCGGGGAGTCGGAGGGTTTCCCACCATCGCCCAAGATGGGGGTCGGCGGCCGGCCGCGTCTCGCCCAGCCGGGGTCCCCGGGATAGGTTGCGACGATGAACCCACGCCGGACGACGCCCCTGCGGCGCGCGCGTGGCCGGCTGACGATCCGTGAGGTCCGCGATGCCGACGACCCCGCGATCCGCCAGGCCTACTCCCTCCTGGCGCGCACCTTCCCGCGCGGTGAGCGGGTGGACCTGCGCGAGTGGACGGGGACCCTCCGGGAGCGCGCGCTCGGCCTGCTCACCGACCTGCTCTGGCATCTCATCGTCGCCGAGCGCGGGGGGCGCGTGGTCGGCATCGCCTCCGGCAACTACCTCGGCAGCCTCAACATCGGCGTGATCGGCTACCTCGCGATCGCCGAGGAGGTCCGGGGCCACGGCACCGGTACCCGCCTGCGCGAACGGCTGCGGCGCGCCTTCGCGGCGGACGCCCGCCGTGTCACCGGGCGCCCCCTCGCCGCGATCGTCGGCGAGGTCAGCACGAGGAACCCCTGGCTCGCCCACCTCGGCGCGCGACGGGACGTGCTCGTGCTCGATTTCCGGTACTACCAGCCGCGCCTTCGGGACGGCGATGTCGCCACGCCCTTCCGGTTCTACCACCAGTCGCTCACGCGGCATCGCACCCGGCTCCCCACCTCGGAGCTGCGCCGGATCCTCTACGCCATCTGGCGGCGTGTGTACCGCATCCAGCGGCCGCTCGATCGTCCGGCGTTCCGCGCGATGCTCCGCTCCCTCGCCGGGCGCGCGTCCGTGGGCGCCGCCCCCCTCCCTCCTCCCCGCCCACGATGATCATCGACTGCCACGTCCACCTCAACAACTACCACGAGCAGGAGGCGGTCTCGCTCGACGACAGCCTCTCGAGGCTCCAACGCGCCATGGGCGACGCGGGCGTGGACTACGCGCTGGTGCTCACGAGCTACCTCGTCAGCAAGAACCGTCCCAGTACTGCCGAGGTGGTCAAGGCGATCGAGCGGATCCCGAACCTCGGGGTCGTGGCAGGGATCAGCTACCTCAACTACCGGCAGCGGGACCTGCGCGAGCTCGCCGACTTCCTCGACCAGGGCCTCGTGAAGGGGCTCAAGCTGTATCCGGGATACGAGCCGTTCTTCCCGCACGACAAGCGCCTCAAGGTGGTCTACGACCTCGCCGAGGAGTTCAACGTGCCGGTGATGATCCACTCGGGGGACACCTACAGCCCCAGCGGGAAGCTCAAGTACTCGCACCCGCTGGAGATCGACGAGGTCGCGGTGGACCATCCCAACGTGCGGTTCGTGATCTGCCACCTCGGGAACCCCTGGCTCACCGACTGCATGGAGGTCGTGTACAAGAACGCGAACGTGTACGCCGACATCTCGGGCCTCGTGCTCGGGGAGTTCACCGAGGCGTTCGAGGACTATATGACCGAGGAGATCAAGGACGTGATCCTCTACGCCGGCGACCCGGAGAAATTCCTCTTCGGCACCGACTGGCCGATCTGCTCGATGCGCTCCTACGTGCGGTTCGTCGAGCAGCTCGGGCTCACGCCCGAGGCGCGTCACGCGATGGTGTACGAGAACGCGCGGAAGCTCTTCCGGCTGCCGCTCCCGGCGCAGTCCACCCCGACCTGAGGGAGCGGGGGCCTACTCCTCGGCCCCCAGCTCCATCTGCGGTTCCGGCGCGCTCGGGCCCTCGCTCCCCTCGCCCTCAAGGCCGGGCG
>CAZYUL010000128.1:0-5815 GCA_964650715.1 uncultured Gemmatimonas sp.
CCGCCTGATCACGACGTCCCTCCCAGGCGAACTACACAGACAACTGCACTTGACCCCTGCAACGCTGAACTCACGCACCCCTGCCGCTGAACTCGCGAGGGGAGCTGCAGAGGGCGCCACCCACGACACAGAGACGGGTTCCTCCCGTCCGATGGATCCGCCGGCCTCGCGATGGACGCGGGCGATGCCGGCGTTCTCTCATCCGCGTCCACCACCGTTTCAGGAGTGTGCTATGCAGAAAGACCAGTTCCACGTTGGGCAGTCGCTCCGCCAGGTGCAGCAGTTCCTGGTGGAGCACGCGGACGCCGTGCCGTCGGCGGTCGCGAGCGCTGCGAAGAGGGAGTTGGACACGGCCGTCACCGCGCTGGACCAGGCGGCGACGGAGCAGGGCGGCCTCACGCGCAAGGTGCGCGGCGAGGTGCAGCGGCGGACGCAGCTCGAACGCACGCTGCTGCGGAAGTACCTGACGCCGCTGGCGAAGTTCGCCCGCGCGTCACTGCGGGGGGCGCCGGAGTTCGCGGCGCTCACGCCCTCGGCCAAGGCGCTCGAGCGGGAGCGTCTGGTCCGCACGGCGCAGGCGATGGCGGCCGCGGCGGACCCGCACCAGGCTCGACTCGCGGAGGCGGCGTTCCCGGCCGACTTCCTCGAGCAGCTGCGCGCGGCGGCCACCGCGGTGCAGCAGTCGCTCGACGCCGGCATCACCGGACGGGTCCGGCGGACCGGCGTCACGAAGGAGATCCGCGAGGCGCTGGCGAACGGTCGGCGGGCGGTGGCCACGCTCGACGCCCTGGTGCTTCACGCCATCGTCGGCGACGAGGCCCTCGAGCGCGAGTGGCGCGCGGCGAAGCGCGTGCGCCGGAGCGGCTCCGCCTCGGGCGAGTCCACGTCCGAGGTCGCGGGCGAGATCGTGCCGGTGAGCCAGGACCGGGAGGTGGCCGCCGCCGCATAGCCCAACCGACCGCGTACCACCACAATCGAAGACGACAACTGACGGGGACAACTGACGGGCCGTACTGACAGACAGAAGTACCGGAACCCCACGGTGCGCCGACGACCTGAAGCCTGGTCCCGGATCGCACCGTGGGGTTCTGTTTTTCCTGCCCCCCCGGCCGCGCATCATGAGTCCCCCCGCGGACCTATCGCCCGTCCGAGGGGCCGCGATATAGTTCACGCATGCTCCGGCGGTGGACGCGACGGCTCGGTTCGCTCGGCGTGCTCTGGACCCTCGTGGTCTCGAACTCGCCGGTGCCGCTCCACCCGTGCCCGGAGATGTCCGGTGACGAGGCCGTCGCCGCGATGGGTACGGACGACGCGCACGCGCACCACGGTGGCGCGGGCTCGATCGCCGGCGCAACGGACGAAGCGCCAGCGGCGACCCAGTGCGAGTGCATCGATTGCTCCTGCATCGCGATGCCGGTCGGGATCATGGCGGTCGCCGAGTCTGCCGTTGCGGAGCTGGCCGGGCACGCCGTCACGCCCGCCGTCACGGCCGACGCCCGTGGCCACCACGTCTCGCTCCGGCTCCCGCACGCGAACGGTCCCCCGGCGACGGCACTCTAGCCGTCACCGCGCCCCTTCGGGCGCCTCACACGCACGTCCGTTCCGGACGCGCGACCTACCCCGGGGATCCCAACGATGTCGAAGCATGTCCTCGCGCGTGCGCCATTGGCGCTCGCGCTCCTCGCCGCCGTGCACGCGTGCGCCACGTCGGTCCGTACGACCGAACCGTCTGCCGTGTCAGGCATCAGTCCAGCCGGCGCGTCTCGTGCCTCCGTCACGCCGGTCCGCATCAACTTCGCCGCGATGGTCGGCGATGAGCCTTTCGCCTGTGGTCGCAGCTACGACGCGATCGGGACCGGCAACTCGCGCTTCACGCCGTCGGAGTTCCGGATGTTCGTGTCCGATGTCGCGCTCCTCACCGCCGACGGGCGCGCGGTCCCGGTCGCGCTCGACCAGGACGGCCTCTGGCAGAATGGCGAGGTCGCGATGCTCGACTTCGAGGATGGGAGCGGCCCGTGCAGCAACGGCACGGCTGCCCTGCGCACCGAGGTCACGGGACATGCGCCCGCCGCCCGCTACACCGGCGTGCGATTCACCATCGGCGTGCCGTTCGAGCGCAACCATCGCGACCTCGCCTCGCAACCCTCGCCACTCTCGGTGACGCGGATGTTCTGGTCGTGGAACGCGGGCCACAAGTTCGTGCGCCTCGACGGCCGCACCGAGACGGGCAAGAACTGGGTGCTGCACTTGGGCAGCACCGGCTGCGCGCCAACCGGGAGCGCGACGACCGCCGCGACCTCGTGCCTCGCCCGCAACGCGCCGGTGGTCGAGCTCCGCGGCCTCGACCTCGCGCGCGACGTGATCGTCGCCGACGTGCGGCGCCTCTATGCGGCCAGCGACCTCGAGTCCAACCAGGAGCGTACCGCCGCCGGCTGCATGTCGGGACCGAGCGACCGCGACTGCGCCCCGATCTTCACCGCCCTCGGCCTGGCGTTCGGCGAGGCGGCGCCGGTGACGCAGCGGTTCATGCGGGTGGAGCGTGCCGCGACGACGCAGGGGCACGCGCCGTGAGGCCATCGCGCGTCCTGCTCGGTGCGGGGGTCGTGGCCTGCTTCGGGTTGCTCGGCGCCGTGTCCCCGCCCGCCGATTGGCGATGGGACCTGCCGCCCGGCTTCCCGGAGCCGCGCGTCCCGGCGGACAACCCGATGTCGGAGGCGAAGGTCCGATTGGGCCGTCACCTCTTCTACGACACGCGCCTCTCGGTCACCGACAACTTCTCCTGCGCGAGCTGTCACCAGCAGGCGCTGGCGTTCGCGGACCCGTTCCCCCGCGGCACCGGCGCGACGGGGGAGCTGCATCCTCGGGGCGCGATGTCGCTGGCGAACGTCGCCTACAGCCCCGCGCTCACGTGGGGCAACCCGAACATGAAGTCGCTTGAACAGCAGGCGCTGGTGCCGATGTTCGGAGAGGATCCGATCGAACTCGGCCTCGCCGGCAAGGAGGATGAACTGCTCACGAGGCTGGCGGCCGACTCGCGGTACCGCGAGATGTTCCCCGCCGCATTCCCGGGCGAGGGCACCCCCGTCACACTCGCGAATCTCACGCGGGCGATCGCCGCGTTCCAGCGCACGTTGATCTCCGGCCGGTCGCCCTACGACCGGGCCCAGCACGGCGAGCCCGGTGCGATGAGTGCCTCCGCTCGCCGCGGCGAGGAACTCTTCTTCTCCGAACGGCTCGAATGCTTCCACTGCCACGGTGGCTTCAACTTCACCGGCACGGTGGACAATGTCGGTCGCGGGTTCCCCGAGGTCGAGTTCCATGTGACCGGGCTCTACAACATCGGCGGCCGCGGCGGATTCCCGAAGGCGAACCCCGGCCTGATGGAGTTCACGCAGCGGCCGGAGGACGAGGGGAAGTTCAAGGCGCCCACCCTCCGCAACATCGCGCTGACCGCCCCCTACATGCACGACGGCAGCATCGCCACGCTCGATGAGGTCATCGCCCACTACGAGGCCGGGGGACGCACCATCCTCGAAGGGCCGAACGCCGGCGTGGGAAGTAAGAACCCGAACAAGAGCGAGTTCATCAACGGTTTCGAGCTGACAGCCGAGGAGCGGCGGGACCTGCTCGCGTTCCTGCACAGCCTCACCGATTCGACGTTCATCAAGGACCCCCGCTTCTCCGATCCCTGGCCGGACACGCTGCGGCCGGCCGCCGTTCGCCGGCCACCGCGCTGATCCTCCCGCTACCCTCATCCTTCCGAGCCCCGAACATGCGCACCTCCCTGCGTCTTCCATTCCTGGTGCTGGCCATCGGCACCGCCCTCATCTCGACCTCCCCGCGAATCGGCGACGCGATCGAGCGGCGCCATACGCGACTCGTCCGCAGCGTCCCGGCCAAGGACACGGTGATCACGGTCGCCCCCGCGACCCTCGAGCTGTACTTCAATGAGCGCATCCAGCTGGCGGTGAGCCGCGTCCGGCTCGAGACCGCCGGCGGCGACTCGGTCGCGCTGGGCGCGCTCCAGCGTGACGACTCGAAGCCGAACACGCCGGTGACGGCAGCGGTCCGCGGGACCCTGCGTGCCGGGCGCCACGTCGTGCGCTGGAGCACGGCGTCGCGCGATGGTCATGTGGTGCGCGACTCCTTCGCGTTCACGCTGCGACAGCCCTAGTGGCGCGAGGACTGGAAGATCCCGGCCGGCGGATGCAGCTTACGCCATGAACTTCGAGAAGCTGGCCGCCCTCGGGGCGCAGGGAGTCGCCGGCGGCGCGATGGCCGCCTGGCTGGGGTTCGTGTTCCTGATCCGCCCGGTCGCGACCGGTGGGATGGACGCCCGGGGCTGGTTCGCCGGCAGCGCCGCCGCGTTCGTCGTCTTCGCGCTCATCGCCGCGGCGCACGCTTGGTTCGGCGCGCAGCTCAGGAAGGGGCCGGACTCGATCCTCGGCTGAGCGCGCGCGAAAGCGGACGCGCACGAATCCCTTCAGCGGCAGCAGCTCCTCGTCGAACGTCGCGACCGCGGCGCTCACCAAGTCCGCGTCAGGCACGGTGACGCCGCCCGTCTCCAGCACCAGCTCGAGCACGCGCACGATCTCCGCGCGCGCCTGTCGGTAGCGCGAACGCAGGACCCAGACGAGCTCGACGAGCACCGCATGGTCAATGAGGATGCCCTCGGCCTGGTGGGCCGTCATCCACCGGCGCAGGCCGTTGCGGTCAGTCCGTTGCGGTCAGTCCTTGCGCTGCGGGTACCAGCTGACGGCGAGGTTCGCGCGGGAGGTGGTCGCCCGCACCTGCAGCGTGCTCTGCGTGACGTTGCCGCGCTTGATGTCGGAGATCACGCCGACGCTGGCGTGGGCGCCGCCGCCGATGGCCCAGCGCTGGCTCACGAAGACCTGCGCGCCGGCGCCGGCGGTGATGAACGAGCCGGAATAGGAGATCTTCTCGACGCTGCCGAGGTTCGGGCGCTGGCCGGACGCGCGGACGAGGCCGCCGCCGATGTCCACGAACGGGACGACCGCCACGCTGCCGATGCGCCACGGCCACGGGTTGAGCCGGGCGAGGGGCTCGATGTGCCAGAGGTTGTAGGCCGAGCCGGCCTCGATGGTGAGGTCGGTGCGCGTGATGTCGAGGACGGCCCAGACGCGCTCGGTGAACCCGAACCCTCCGCCGATCCCGAAGCCGGCGCCCGAGCGCGCCGCGCCGCCGGTCAGGTCGTCCGACTTGAAGGTGCCGACCGCGTAGGGCGAGAGGGTGGCGAAGAACCCGCCGCGCTCGGGGGGCGGTTCGAGGTCCTCCAGCGGCGGCAGTCCCTGCGCGCGCAGCAGGGCGGGCGCGACGAGGGCGAGGAGGGCGAGCGCGAGCCGTCGCCCCCGCGTGATCACGTCAGATGTCGAGGTTCGAGACGAACTTCGCGTTGCTCTCGATGAAGATGCGGCGAGGCTCGACCTCGTCGCCCATGAGTGTCTGGAAGATCTCGTTCGCCTGGAAGGCGTCATCCATCGTCACCTTGAGGATGGTCCGGGTCTCGGGATCCATCGTCGTCTCCCAGAGCTGGTCGGGGTTCATCTCGCCGAGACCCTTGTAGCGCTGGACGGAGACGTTGGACTTGCCGTCGCCATTGCCCATGCGGGCCGCGATCTGGTCGCGTTCCGCGTGGTCGTACGCGTAGTACTCCTCCTTCCCCTTCGCGACGCGGAAGAGCGGAGGCTGGGCGATGTATACCATCCCGGCGTCAATGAGTTCCGGCATCTGCCGGAAGAAGAACGTCAGCAGCAGCGTGCGGATGTGCGCGCCGTCCACGTCGGCGTCGGTCATC
>CAZYUL010000129.1:0-5732 GCA_964650715.1 uncultured Gemmatimonas sp.
TGCCGAGCTTCCGGACGCGCTCGCTCATCGCCTCGTCGAACTCCGTCGGCATCGGTCCCGCGCCGACGCGCGTCGTGTACGCCTTCACCACGCCGATGGCGGCGTCAATGGACCGCGGCCCGATGCCGACGCCGATCGCCGCCCCGCCGGCCGTCGTGTTCGACGACGTCACGAACGGATACGTCCCGTGGTCCACGTCGAGCAGCGAACCCTGCGCCCCCTCGAGGAGGATCGCCGCGCCCTGCTTCTGTGCCCGATGCACCGCGAGCCCGACGTCCTCCGCGATGCCGAGCAGGCGCGGCGCGATCCGCTCCAGCGCCGCCAGCGTGAACGCTGCATCGGCCCGCTTGGACGAGCCGAAGCCCGCGAGGATGTGGTTCGCGTGGTCGGTCCCCTTCTCCACGAGCGCCTTGAGCCGCGCCGGATGACGCAGGTCGAGCACGCGGATGCCGCGCCGGGCGACCTTGTCCTCGTACGCCGGCCCGATCCCCCGCCCCGTCGTCCCGATCGCCTTGCTCGCCGCGCTCTCCTTGTCCACCAGCTTGTGGTAGGGCATCACGAGGTGCGCGCGGTCCGAGAGGTAGAGTCGCCCCGCGACGTCCACGCCGTTCTTCACGAGCGCGTCCACCTCCTCGAAGAGGCTCTCCGGGTCGAGCACCACGCCGTTGCCGATCGCGCAGCGCACGCCGGCGTGCAGGATGCCGCTGGGCACCTGGTGGAGGACCGTGCTCTCATCGCCGACGTGCACGGTGTGGCCCGCGTTCGCCCCACCCTGGTAGCGCACCACCCAATCGGCGCGCTCGGCCAGCACGTCCACGAGCTTCCCCTTCCCCTCGTCGCCCCACTGGGCGCCGACGATGACGATGGTGCGGGTCTTGGGCGTGAACATGGGAGGCTCGGTCGGAGGCGGGCGGACACAAAAAAACGCCCCGGCGTCGTCGGGGCGTTGGAGGAATCTACGCATCCTCCGTGGCGGGGGCAACGCGCTGGACGCCCCGCTCTCCGACAACCATCGTAACCCACTCGGATGCGACTCCTCCCGCTCCCCATCCTCGCGCTCGGCCTGGCCGCGTCACCGCCGCAGGCGCAGCCCACCTCGGAGGCGGCCAGCGACGCGGCCGTCCTTCGCGTCGTCGAGGCGGCCCGGGTGGCACTGGGCGACCTCCCCGCACTCTGGCGGATCGACCCGAGCGGGATCGACTGGCTCTTCGTCTCCCGCGAGTCGGCGCGGCTCACCGAACGGCGTGAAGGGGTCGAACGGCTCGTCCCCGTCACCCTGCCGTCCGATGCGCCCATCGCGAACAACTCCTACCTGCTCGATGGCCGCCGCGTCGCGATGGTCGTGTTGCCGCTGCCGTCGAACGAGCAGGCTGCCGCCCGCCTCCTCGTGCACGAGGCGATGCACACCTTCCAGCCCGAGCAGCTGCCGCATCCCGGCAACAGCGAGCCGATGGAAGGCGGGGAGTTCCTCGACGGACCGACGGGCCGCACCTGGCTCTTCCTCGAGTTGCGCGCCATCGCCCGCGCGATCGCCTCGCAGGGCCCGGCGCGACGGGAGGCCGCGCGGGACGCGCTCCTCTTCCGGGCACACCGCGACTCCCTCGCCCATCCCACGGAGCGGGAGCGTCTCGCGACGCTGGACCTCGCCGAGGGGATCCCCGAGTACACCGGCTGGCGCCTGTCCGGGACGGAGGCGGACACGCTCATCCAGCGCCTCGACTCGGCGCACACCCGGCCGATCAGCTGGGTGCGCGGCGTCGGCTACTACACCGGCCCGGCGTACGGCTACCTGCTCGACGCGCTCGCCGGGACCGACTGGCATCGCGCCTGGCAGGCGGGCGAGCCGCTGCCGCGGATCCTCGCGACCGTGCTGGGGTCGACGCCCTTCACCGAGCAGCTCGACGCGCGGGCGCGCCGGTACGGCGGGGACGCGCTGCGGCGCGCCGAGGTGGCGCGCGAGGCCGCGCGTGTCCGGCGCCTCGACTCGCTGCGCACGCGGTTCGTGACCGGCCCCGTCCTGCGCCTGGTCCCGGGCGCGCTCCAGGTCACCTTCGATCCGAATGGCCAGACCCCGCTCGGCAGCGACGGGACGGTGATGATGAACTTCCGGTGGGCGGGCGCCGATTCCGCGGAACTCGTGGCGCCGCAGGGTGCGCTGGTGTCGCCGACGTGGAGCTGGATCCAGGTGCCGCTGGGCGAGGCGAGGCTACCGGAGGGCGCGCTCGGCGAGCCACTGCGGATCGAGGGGCAAGGCTGGCGGCTGATCCTGCCCGCGGGGTGGCTGGTGAGCCGCGTCGGAGGACGCGTGGAGGTGCGCCCGCCGGGCTGAGTTCGGGTAGCGCGCGAGACCTACGGCGACGTCACGGTGCCGCCACCCGCTCAACCGACTGGTAGTCCACGATCCCGCCGTGCCCGCCGACCACACGGGCGACGTCGAGTCCCCGCGACCTCACGAAGGCCACGACCTCGGCGGCCGCGCTCCGTGGGCCAGGTGTCGCATCGGTGTTCAGCGCGTCCACCACGAAGAGCAGCCGCGAGCCGGGATGATACGCGACGAGCAATCCCTCGGCGTGCGAGTTCGGGAGCGCGAACAACTGGAGGGCCCCGGCCCCGCGACCGACCGTCAGCGCCCCACCCACCGGGCGGATCGCCGGCGCACGCCGCCTCCCACGCGCGAGCGCGTCGGGCGCCACCGTCTTGGGGGCGGAGGCGATGCGTCGGGCGAGATCCACGTGCCGCTCGTGGATCGCCACGGGGATGCCGGCCGCCATCGCCGCTCTCAGGCCCCCGATGTGATCCCAGTGGTGGTGCGAGGCCACGACGAGGCTGACCCGCTTCGAGGGGAACCGCGAGCGGAGGGTGTCGAGGAGCGCGTCGGTGCGCATCGCGTCGAGTGGCGCCTCGAACAGCACGAGTTCCTGCCCCTGCTCCACGACAAGCGAGTGGTGCGAGCCCCCTTCCGCCCGCCAGACCCCCGGCGCCAGTTCGGCGAGCGTGACGACGGGGGCCGCCGGCGGCGTGATGCCACGGGCCCTGATGGAGTCCGGGATCGCGAAGAGGGAGTCCGCCAGTTCGGCGTCGAGCGTGACCGATGTCAGCACGCGGTGCTGCGCGGCCTCGCCGTTCCACCGCACGTCCTCCTGCCGCGGCCAGAGCAGACCGGAGGCATCCAGCCATTGCGAATAGACGGTCTGCACGACGCGATCCCCGAGCACCGGGTCATCGGCGACAGTCTCGGTCGCGACCGGGAGCCCCGAGCCCGCGTCGAAGAGGATCGTCACCCGATCCTGGTCCTCGAGGCTCACCGCGCGCACGACGCGTCCGTCCAGGCGACGCTCACCGAGGGCGCGAAGGGCCTGCGGCGCGTCGAGCGCCCTGAGGATCAGCCTGGCCGGAGCGTGGCGGATGCCGCGGACCAGCGCCTCGTACTGCGGCGCGGCGGCGGCCATGATGCGTCCGTTCTGCTCGCTGAGGCCGGCGGCGCCGTCGGCGACGAGCCGGACGCGGACGGAGAAGGCGGCGCTGATCCGGATCTCCTGCTCCAATCGACGCCTCGACCCGGCGAAGTCGGTGACCTCCCGTCCGGAGGCGAAGAGTCCACGCGGCGGTGCGTGGCTCCCCTGCTGCTGTCCGTGCCCGTGGGTCACGCTCTCGAACCTCGCGTTGCTGGTCCGCAACGCTCGGAGACGCGCCTCACCCCCCATCGCATCGGCGGCGCGACGGACGAGTTCGATCGGCGACTGCGCCGAGAGTGGAGCGCTGAGTGCGGCGAGGACGACGATCGGCAGGAGCGAAGCGCGCATCGGCAGGGTTCCAGGGAGGCGAGGAGCCGAGGAACCTCACCGCCGTCCGGGCGCCACAATAGAAAGAACCTGCCGGGTCGCGCCGGACTGTCCCGGCCACACCAACCGGTCGGCGCTCACCCCAGCAGGGCGGCCACCTCGCTCCGTCCCCTCTCGTCGAGCGGCAGCAGCGGCAGCCGCGGCACGCCGCCCGCGCGTCCGACATGCGTCATCGCGCCCTTCACGCCGGGGACGCCGAGCCGCGCCACGATCACGTCGGCCATCGGCTTGAGCCTCGCCTGCGCCGCGGCGGCGCGCGCGGGATCGCCGGCGGCATGCGCGGCCATCACCTCGCGACTCAGCGCCGCCGCGAAGAGCGACACCGCGAGGATCCCGCCCCGCGCCCCGAGCTCCAGCGCCCCGAGGAAGCTCGAGCCGCTCCCGGTGATGAACGAGAAGGTGTCGCTCTGGGCGCGCAGGAACCCGCGATTGCTGACGAGGTCGCCGGAGCTGTCCTTGATGCCGATCACGTTGTCGTGACGCGCGAGCTCGCCGACGAGGTCCGCCGGCAGCGCGAAGTGCATGTACTTGGGAATGTTGTAGAGGATGACCGGGAGCGGCGACCCGTCGGCGACACGTGCGTAATGCGCGGCGAGCGCCTCGCGCGACATCGCGTTGGAGTAGTAGTGGGGGGCGACGACGAGCACCGCGTCGGCGCCGGCGGCCTTGGCCGCCCGGCAGCGCGCCAGGCACTGGCGGGCCGACTCCGCGCCGGTGCCGGCGATGAGCCACTTGTCGCGCGGCACGACGTCGCGCGCCGCGCGGACGAGCGTCTCGCGCTCCTCCTCGGTGAGGAGCGCCGCCTCGCCGGTCGAGCCGGCGATCACGATGCCGTCGAGCCCGTCGGCGAGGTGCGCGCGGAGGTTCGCGGTGAAGCCGGCGAGGTCGAGGTCCTCCGACCCCGCGACGAAGGGGGTGACGACCGGCGCGAGGATCCCCTGCAGGCGCTTGGTCATCTAGGCGTCCCGCTTCAGCGTCTGGACCTTGAGCTGGAAGTCGCTCGGTCGCGTGCTGGCGGCGAGCGCCACGCTGAACTCGACGGTGCCGGCGTTCACGAGGTCCTCGAGGTGCTGGTCGAAGGTCTGCATCCCGTACTGTTCGCGCCCCTCGGCGATGAAGTCGCGGATCTCGCCCACGCGGTCCTTGTCGAGGATGAGCTCACGGATCGTCGGCGTCACGATCATGATCTCGAGCGCGGCCACGCGTCCCTTGCCGTCGGCGCGGGGCAGGAGGCGCTGCGAGATCACCGCGTGCAGCGACTCCGCGAGTCGCACGCGCACCGAGTCCTGCTCCTCGGGCGGGAACATCGCGAGGATCCGGAGCACCGTGCTCTGGGCGTCGGGCGTGTGCACCGTCGAGATCAACAGGTGCCCCGTCTCCGCGGCCTTCATCGCCGTGTCTATCGTCTCGGCGTCGCGCATCTCGCCGATGAGCACGACGTCGGGATCCTGACGCAGCGCCGCGCGCAGCCCCATCCGGAAGCTCTCCGTATCCACGCCGATCTCGCGCTGCGTCACCGAGCTCTGCAGGTCGCGGTGGAGGAACTCGATGGGGTTCTCCAGCGTCACGATGTGCTTGTTGTGATGCTGGTTGATGTGGTTGATCATCGCCGCCATCGTCGTGCTCTTGCCGGAGCCCGTCACGCCGGTGACGAGGATCATCCCCCGCTCGGCCTCGGCGATCTGCTTGAGCACCCCGGGCACGGAGAGCCGGTCGAAGTTCGGCACCTCGAACGGGATCACCCGCATCACGATCATGAAGCTCGAGCGCTGCCGCAGGATGTTCACGCGGAAGCGCCCGATGCCGGGCGCCCCCCACGAGCAGTCGTAGTCGTTGATCTTGTCGATGCGGGCGCGGTCGTCCTCGTTGGCGATCAGCTTGAGCGCGATG
>CAZYUL010000130.1:0-5592 GCA_964650715.1 uncultured Gemmatimonas sp.
GGTAGCGCTCGCCCCAGTCGTCCTCGTAGTTGCGGTTGTCGTGGTTGCCCGACTCCGAGATGCCGACCTTGAAGAAGTCGGGATGGCGGAACATCGCCGCCGCGGTCGCGAAGCCGCCGCCGGAGTGGCCCCAGATCCCGGCCTTGTCTATGTCAATGAACCGATGCCGCTGCGCGAGTTGCCGCATCCCCGCTTCCTGGTCGGGGATCGTGTTGTCCCCCATGCGGCCGTAGTAGTAGTCGTGGAACGACTTCGACCGGCCCGGCGTCCCCATCCCGTCGATCGCCACCACGATGAAGCCGAGTTCGGCGACGGCCTGGTGGTCGCTGCGTGAGGCGGCGAAGGAGCGCGACCCCACGCTCCCCGACTGCGGGCCGGGATAGATGTAGTTGATGATCGGGTACTTCTTCGTCGTGTCGAGGTGCGTCGGCACGTACATCAGGCCGTAGAGGTCGGTCTGGCCGTCACGCGCCTTCACGGTGAACGGCCGTGGCGGCTGCCATCCCGATGCGACCAGCGCCTTGATGTCCGCCTGCTCGAGCCGCATCACCACGCGCCCGTTCCGGTCGCGGAGCACCGTCACCGGCGGCGTCGTGAAGGTCGAGTACGTGTCGGTGAAGTACCGCCCGTCGGGTGAGAGGGTGACGGTGTGGTTGGCCGGCTCCGGCGTGAGGAGGGTCAGCCCGCGGCCGTCGAACCCTATCCTATAGAAGTGGTTCAGGTACGGGTCGCGGCCGTCGGTCTCGCGTCCCTGGGCGGTGAACCAGATCTGCCGCGCGCGCTCGTCCACGTGCACGACGGACGTCACGTTGCCGTCGCCGGTGGTGATGCGGTTCTTGAGCGCGCCGGTCGTGAGGTCGTGCAGGTAGAGGTGGATCCAGTTGTCCTTCTGCGACCACCAGATGAACTCATTGGTCGCGGGGAGGATCCGCCAGAGGTCCTCGGGGAGCGACGCGTCGCCGATCTGCGTCTTGCTCGTCTCGTGCAGCACGGTGCGCACCTCGCCCGTCTCGGCGTCCGCGATGCGGAGCCAGGCCTCCTTGTGGTCGCGCGAGCTCGAGATGAACGCGAGGTGCGAGCCGTCGGGATACCACTGCGTGTCGCAGATCCCGCCGCCGCAGGCGATGTGGTCGCTCACGGTGGAGCGATGCTGGTCCGGCGGCATCCGGAGCCGGACGAGGCGCGGCTGTCCGTCGGCGCCCTCGTTGATGATCACCCGCGAGACGCGGAAGATCACCGAGTCGCCGGGGAAGGGATACTTCCACGCCTCGAGCCGCGGCGCGCCGACGTTCGTCGAGACGAGGTACATGTCCCGCACGCCGCGCCCGTCGTGCTGGAAGGTGGCGATCCGCCGTCCATCGGGGGAGAAGGTGAGGACCGGCGTCGCGCTGCGCGTCCACCCGGCGTTGTTGGTCCCGTAGCCGAAGTCCTCGATGCCGTCGCGGGTGAGCTGCACCTCCTGGCCGCCGGCGATCGCGCGGCTCCAGAGGTCGTTGTCGCGGATGAAGACCGCGCGCTGGCCGTCCGGGGTGAGTCGCGAGTTCGGTGGTGTCTGCGGTGGCCGTCCCGCGCTCGCGCAGGAGTAGTCGCGGATGTCGCAGCGCCACCGCTCGCCGCGCACGCTCACCGTGATCGAGGCGCCGTCGGCGGCGAGGTCGAGCGTCTGGAACGGGAGCCGGTCGCCATCCACGGTCTGCCGTGTGGCCGCGCCGAGTGCGGTGGCGAGCCGCGCGTGGTCGAAGAGCGGGGAGCGGGAGCGGCGCGCGGGGTCCACGAGCCAGAAGGCGCCGCCGCCGAGGTTGGCGGTGCGATACCAGAAGCGGTTGTTCGCGAGCCAGGTGGGGCGGCCGGCGAGTCCGGCGACGAGGTTGTTCGTGCTCGCCGCGAGGAAGCGTTCGGCGCGCGCGTAGTCGTCGGAGGTGTACTGGTAGGGCTCGCCGAGGGTGGCGGAGGCGACCTGGGCGGCGAGCGGGGCTGCGAGCGGGGTGGCGGTGCCGGCCGCGGCGAGGAGCAGCGCGGCGGCGGCGATGGATAGGGCGTATGGGCGCATGGAGTGAGTCTACTCCCCTCGGCTCAGAGTGCGCCAGCGGCGGCGTTCGCGCACCGAAGAGTCCGATGGCTGCGCCGCGCTTGGTGCGGCGCTGGCGCGGTTCCGTGGGACGCCGCAGGTTCAGGCCACTCGAACGTCTAGCCCCCTTCATTATGAAGCAGCTCTCCCTCGCGCTCCTGGCCGCGCTCTCCGCGATGGCTCCGACGACGGCATCCGGTCAGCGCCGTCCCGCCCCGGCTCCGGCGGCGCGCCCATTCACCGTCGTCGAGGCGAGCATCGCCGACCTCCGCGCCGCGCTCGAGCAGCGCCGCGTGACGAGCCGCGAGCTCGTCCGGCTCTATCTCGAGCGGATCGCGACGTATGAGGACAAGCTCAACGCGGTGATCACGGTGAACCCGCGCGCGCTCGTGATCGCGGACTCGCTCGACCGCCTGCGTGCCGCGGGCCGGATACTCGGCCCACTCCACGGCATCCCCGTCGCCCTCAAGGACAACATCCACGAGGTGACGATGCCGACGACCGGCGGCGCACTCGCCTTCGCCGACCTGATGGCACCGTACGATGCGACGCTCACCACGCGCCTCAAGGAGAGCGGCGCGATCATCCTCGCCAAGACGCAGCTCACCGAACTCGCGAACTGGGTCGCGAGCGGGATGCCAGCCAACTACAACGCGCTCACCGGCTACGGGATGAACCCGTGGGATCCGCGGCGCGACCCGCGGGAGAACAACTTCGACGGTCGCCCGGTGATGAGCACCGGCGGGTCGAGCTCGGGCGTCGGGACCAACGTCAGCTTCTGGGCGGCCAACGTCGGGACCGAGACCAGCGGCTCGATCCTCTCGCCATCCATCAGCAACTACCTCGTGGGGATCAAGCCGACCGTCGGCCGCGTGAGCCGCCACGGCGTCATCCCGATCACCGCCGACCAGGACACGCCGGGCCCGATGGCGCGCACCGTCAGCGACGCGGCGATCATGCTCGGGGCGATGGAAGGGACCGCGCCGGATCCGAATGATGCTGCCACGCGGACCTGCCAGCCGCCGGCGCGGAACGACTACACCGTGTTCCTCAGGCCCGACGCGCTGCGCGGGGCGCGGATCGGCATCCCGCGCGCCTTCTACTACGACCGAACCGTGCCGCCCGCCGGCGGGAGCGCGCAGGCGCGCGGCGGACTCGGCGCGCAGCAGCGCGCGGTGATGGATTCCGTCATCGCGATCCTCAGGGCGCAGGGCGCGGTGATCGTGGATCCCGCCGACATCCCGAGCGTCGTCGAGCAGGATCCGGCGATGAACTTCCTCAACTGGGGTGTCTGCAGCGGGCTCGGGAACGCGAAGGGGATGGATGCGAACTGCTCCATCAGCTTCAAGTACGGGATGAAGCGCGACTTCAACGCGTGGCTCGCGTCACTCGGGAGCGCGGCGCCGGTGAAGACGTTGACGGAACTGCGGCAGTGGAACATCGCGCGCCAGCGCGCGGGGGCGATCAAGTACGGGCAGGCGAACCTCGATGTGAGCGACGAGATGTCGGTGCAGGGCGACCGCGCGAAGTACGAGGCGGACCGCCGGAAGGATGTGCTGCTCTCGGCGACCAACGGGCTCGATTCGGCGGTGAAGATGCACCGGCTCGATGCGCTGCTCTTCCCTGGAGTGGCGCCGGCGAACATCGGCGCGCGGGCGGGCTATCCGACGGTGTTCGTGCCGTACGCGTTCCTGCAGCCGCAGGGGGCCGGCGGTGGGGCGAATGCGAACGCGTTCCCCGCGGGCTGGGAACAGAAGGCGTCGCCGTACGGCGTGAGCTTCACGGGTCCGGCGTGCGCGGAGCCGAAGCTGATCGGGATCGCGTACGGGTTCGAGCAGGGGACGAAGCGGAGGATGGCGCCGCCGCAGTTCCCGTAGCGGACGCGCGGGCAATCGTCCGATTCTCGCACCTCGCATCGGAGGCGTTCCTTGACGAGGGACGCCGACTCTGCCTGCTCGGTCTCTTCGACGAGATCAGGATGTCCACGCAGGTTCGACCGATCCCACTCGTCGAGTTCGTGCTCGTTGCAGGTCTCGAGGGGGAGTTCGGTGACGGACTCGAGCAGGTGCTCGAGGTCGCCATCTTCGACGACGACGAGCGTCCGCTCGAAGAGTTGGCGCGCACCTCCTTCCGACTCACTCCGAGTCTTCGCGGACATCCTCCGCGCGCGTTCGCGGTACTCCGGTTCCTCCGAGGACCGACCTTCGTTCCCGACTACGGTGACTATCACTTCCACATACTCTCCGCTGGTCGCGACCTCGGTTCGATCCGACTCAGCGTGACCGAGACGCCGATTGAGCGTGAGACGTGAACCGGCCTTCCTTACGAAGGCGGTTGCCCCGCCCCCTCGTGCCCGTCATAGTAGTGAGCGCGCTGGGCCGACCGCGACCCAGAACACGAGTTCGGAGGGGCAGATGAGCGTTGGACCTGACAAGCCGCGGAGCGATGGACCTGCCGTGCACTGGATCGAGATGACCCGTGGTCGCGATCTCACCACCGCTGAGCTTGACGCCCTCCGAACGGCGCGATGCACATACCACGGGCTGGGGGAGGTCCGGCTGCAGTCCGCAGCCCCTGGCGTCCAGGTGGTCGCGCTCCGGATCCGGTCGCGGTAACCGTGGTCCACTCTGGCGTGAGACACTGACAGTCGCACCCAACCGGTGACGCCGGCCTGACCCTCCACCACCGCACCCTCCGCCTCCTCGCCGTCGCCCAGGTCCTCTCGAGCGTCGGCATCGCCGTCGGCATGTCGGTCGGCGCGATCCTCGCCGCCGAGATGGTCTCCGTCGGCGTCTCGGGACTCGCCCAGAGCGCGGCGGTGCTCGGCTCGGCGCTGCTCGCCGTTCCGGCATCCCGGATCGTCCGCAAGAGCGGACGCCGCCCCAGCCTCACCGCCCTCTACATCACCGCCGCGCTCGGCGCGCTGCTGGTCGTCACCGCGGTCAGGCTCGATTCCGTCCCGCTGCTCTTCACCGGCTACTTCCTCTTCGGCGCCGGCACCGCGGCCTCCCTCCAGGCCCGATTCGCCGCCGTTGACCTCGCGCCCCCGGAGACCATCGGTCGCGACATCTCGTTCATCGTCTGGGCCACCACGATCGGTGGCGTGCTCGGCCCGAACCTCGCCCCGGTCGCGGCGCGCACGCTCGCGCCGCACGGCGTCACGGCGCTCGCCGCACCATTCGTCCTCTCGATCGTCCTCTTCGCACTCGTCGCCGCGTTCCTCTTCGCCTTCCTGCGGCCGGACCCGCTGCTCGCGGCGCGTGACGCCGAGAGCGCCGAGCGGGCGATCGCGCAGGGGGGATCCGCCGCGGCGCCCGCCGCCGACACCAGGCACGCCGGCATCGGCGACGCCTTCCGCGCCGTCCGCGCCAGCCCCGACGCCTCGCTCGGCGTCATCGCGACCGCGGTCGGTCACCTCGTGATGGTCGGCGTGATGGCGATGACGCCGGTGCACATCATGAACGGCGGGCACGCGTCGGCCGACACGATCCGCATCGTCGGCATCGTGATCAGCGTGCACATCG
>CAZYUL010000131.1:0-5129 GCA_964650715.1 uncultured Gemmatimonas sp.
TGCGGTTCCAGCTCTGGATCCGGTACTCGCGGTCGATCACATAGAGCCCGAGCGGCAGCGAGTCGATGATCTTCTCGGTGAAGCGGCGGCCGCGCTCGATCTCGGCGGTGCGGGTCGCCACCTCCACCTCGAGCTGGCGTGACCGCTCCGCGTGGGCCAGCTCGGGGGCGAGGAGGTTCGCGAGGGCGCCGAGGAGTTGGCGTTCCTCGGCCAGCGGCGGGTGCGAGACCCGGGTCGCCACCGCGCCGACCCGGCGATCGCCGAGGACGATCGGCGTCACCTCGATCGTGCCGGGTCCGGTCGCGGGGGCACCCGCGGACATCCCCGCGCGGACGTCGGATTCGGTGACCGTCGCGGCCCCACTCCCCCAGCCCCGCGTGACGCCCAGAGCGGAGTGGAGCCAGACCGCGCATTCGTCGGCCTCGAGGACGCCGCGCACCGTGCCCAGGACGCGCTCGATGTTCGCCTCGAGGGGCCGCGCCGACGCGAGGTCGGCGCAGATGCCGGCCAAGGTGGCGAGGGCCCGCGCCGCGCGGCCGTCCGCGGTGTCGAGCGTCGAGGGAGGGGTGGTCACTGAGTGCGGCAGGGTCGGGTGCGGCGGAAGGTACGGGCCGCCATCAGGGGCGACAAGCTGAACGGTGGACCCCGAGTGCCAGCGCGACAGGCCGCGAGGCCATCACGGCAGGCTCGCGTGCCGTCCCGACCGGCGGGCACGGGCACGCCGGTTGCGCCCACCGACGGCATCGGGCGTCGCACGGTGCGCCGCCCCTGTCACCAATGACCCAGATCTGGAGGACGAGACCCATGGTGTACCGCACGACCCTCACCCCGCTCTTCAGCCTCCGTCGCGAGATGGACCGGATCTTCGACGACGCGTTCGGCAGCCGCTCGATGGCCGCGGCCTCGACCTGGAGTCCGGCCGTGGACGTCCGCGAGGAACCGACGGCCTGGACGTTCGAGCTCGACCTCCCGGGGGTGGCCCCCGAGCAGGTGGAGGTGACGGCCGAGAAGGGCGTCCTGACGATCAGCGGCGAGAAGCGCTCCGAGCGCGCCCAGGGCTCGGAGGAGAAGTGGTACATGCTCGAGCGGGTCCAGGGGACCTTCAAGCGCACGTTCCAGCTTCCGGAGAACGTTGCGGAGGACCGGATCGAGGCCACCTTCAAGCACGGCGTGCTCACGGTGCGCCTGCCGAAGGCCGAGATCCCGTCGCCGCGCCGCATCGAGGTGAAGGCGGCGCCCTGACGGGCGCCGGCTACCGTCGCTCGGCGGCCCCCAGGGACGCGATCGCCGCGAGGAGCTCGGCATTCTCGCGGCGGTCGCCGTTCTTCGCCTCGTCGTGCCGCCAGCGGATGGTCCCGTCAGCGTCGATCAGCACGTACGCGCGGTTCGAGTAGTAGCGCTCCTCGTTCAGCGTGCCGTAGGCGCGCGACACATCGCGCCGGAAGTCGGAGGCGAGGTCGATCCGCATGCCGTACTTCGCCTTGTACTCCCGCAGCGTCGGCACCGAGTCCACGCTGACGGGGATGACGGCGACCCCCGTCCCCTCGAACGCCGACCAGTCCTCGGAGAAGGCGCAGAGCTCCGCGGTGCAGGTCGAGGTGAAGGCGAGGGGGAAGAACGCGAGGAGCACCGGCCGTTTCCCGCGATGCTCCGCGAGTGTCACCTTGGCACCGCTCGTCGAGTCGAGCGCGAAATCGGGAGCGGTCGTGCCGACCGCCGGGGCCGTGGCCGGCATGCGGACTCGGTGGGGGCTGCTGCGGTGCCGTGAGGAAGTGGAGCGTGCCGGGATCGAACCGGCGACCCCCTGCTTGCAAAGCAGGTGCTCTCCCAGCTGAGCTAACGCCCCCCGGTGCTGCGGTGCATTGTAGACGGACCCGAGGCGGCGGGGCAAGTGCCCCGCCGCCTCGTCTCGTCCCGTCCCAGGTGTGCCCGACTCGCGCGCCCGACGCGATCCTCGCGCCCGGCGCTACTCGTGCGCCGGCAGCGGTTCCATCGTCCGCGGGTCCACCGGCACCTGCACCTCGTCCCGGTACTTCGACGTCAGCATGAACACCCGCGCCTTGGGGAAGGCGTCCATGAACTGCGCGTAGCTCCAGGCGAAGATGCCGAGGAATCCCGCCGTGATGCCGAGTTCCCAGACGCCGAGCGGCGCCCGCTCAACGTGCGTCGTGTAGATCGAGGGATAGACTTCGATGTACCGGATGATCCACAGGCCGATGATCGAGCTCAGCGCGAAGAACACCATCGTCGGGCCGTAGGTCTTCGCCTTCACCGAGAGCAGGCCGAAGAACGGCAGCAGGAAGACCATCACCGAACCCGCCATCGTGAGCGTGGACCAGGCCCCGCTCAGCCGCAGGGTGAAGAAGTGCGTCTCCTCGGCCAGGTTCCCGTACCAGATGATCAGGAACTGCGAGAAGGTGATGTAGCCCCAGAAGGCGGTGAAGGCGAAGCCGAGCTTGCCGACGTCGTGATAGTGCTTGTCGGTGATGAGCTCGGGCAGCTCGGGGAACTGCTGCTTCCACCAGCGGAGCAGCACGGCCCACGCCATGAGCGCCACGAGCCAGCCGCCCATGAACACCTGCCAGCCGTACATCGTCGAGAAGAAGTGGTAGTCGAGGGACATCGAGTGGTCCCACGCGAGGACGCACCACCCGAACCCGAAGACGAGCGCCATCGCGACGGCGATCTTCCCCTGCAGGGAATGGGTGCTGTGGAGCTCCCGCCGCTCGTCGCCGAAGCCGGCACGCATCCGGGCCCGGAGTCCCGCCGCCCACTTCGCCCCGAACTCGGGGCTCACCCCGACGTCGAGTCGCAGGCAGGTGTAGGCGTACCAGAGCTGCAGGGCCACCAGCGCCCCGAAGACGACGATCGACCGCGCGTAGAAGAAGCCGTGGTTGAACCAGAGTTCCTTCTCGGGGATGAGCTCGCCGGTCCCGACCTTGTCCCACCACGGGTAGATGTGCTCGCGACCGCCGAACACGATGATGAGCAGGCCGATGAGCGCGAAGGGGAGGAAGGCGACGAACCCCTCGAGGAACCGGATCACCCCGCGCGACCAGCGGGCCGTCGCGATGCGCTGCACGGCGACGAACATCACGGCCGCCGAGGTGATCGTCGTGAAGTAGAGCCAGTTCACGTGGAAGGCCTGCCAGGCGCGTGCCTCCCCCGTCGCGGCGCCGAAGGCGAAGAGGAGCATCCCGAGGATGCCGACGATGAGTCCGCCCGTCTTCGCCAGCGCCGGCATCTGCTTCTGCTGCAGGACCGCGAGCAGCTGGCCGCGATCGGCGAGCCAGTGGTGTTGCGCGCTCATTCGTGGTCTCCGGAACGCGCCGCGCCCGGAGCCTTGGGCACCGTGCCGGCGGTCGTGGGCTTCACATGCACCGAGGGCACGGTCGGGCCGAGCACCGAGTAGCCGGGCAGCGCGTCGCCGGTCTGCCCGGGGAATCCGACCGCCGCGGTCGAGACGGGATAGCGTCCCTGCAGCCCGCGGATGTAGTTGACGACATCCCAGCGCTCACGCTCGGGGATGCGGTTGAACGAGCCCATCAGGCCGCGTCCGTTCCGCATCATCCCCCAGATGTAGCCGTCCGTCCGCCCGACGGTGAGCGGCGTCAGCAGGCTCGGCGCGAAGCCGTAACCGGGGTTGAGCCGGCGCATCGGGCCGTTCGCGTCGCCGAGCTCGCCGTGGCAGACCGCGCAGTTGATCCGGAAGAGCTTGTGCCCGTTCTCGAGGGACCGCGCATCGGCGGCCACCGGGTTCCGCACCCCGGCCAACGAGTCGATCGTCTGCGGCATCGGCGAGTAGGAGACCTCCCACGCCGCGACGGTCACGCCGGTGACCGGCACGGAGCCCTGCGGCATCCCGCGCGACGCGATGGTCGAATCGGCGGAGACCTGCTGCCACGTGCCGACCGAGGGCTGCTGGACCATGTCCGTGATCCAGCTCTCGCATCCACCGACGCCGAGCACCAGCGCGACCGTCGCCGCCCTGCGGAGCATCGAGTTAGCGCTCACCGCGCACCTCCACCGCCCCGTGGCGCTTCATGATCGCCTCCGCCTCAGCGAGCTTCTCCGGCGCGCATTCGCACCAGATGCCGTAGTGCGCCGCGGAGAACCGTGGGTCGTAGCCGACCGTCTCCGTCAGGCGGGGGATCCCCGCCAGCCAGAACATGCCGAAGACCGTGGAGAGGGCGCCGACCATCACCATCACCTCGAAGCCGAACACCGTGTAGGGGAGCCAGGTCGAGATCGCCTTGCCGCCCACCACGAGCGGCCAGTACTCCGAGCCCCAGATGGCGATCCAGTACCCGAACATCACGCCGGCGAGGCCGCCGATCAGCGTGAACTTCCGCACGGGGCTCCGCGGTGGATCCACCGCGTGCTCGAGCTCGTGGCGCGGCGTCGGCGAATAGACCTGCAGCTTGCCGACCTGCCGATGCTTGAGCTCCTCGATCGCCTCCACGGTGCTGTCGAGCTCCGCGAAGACGCCCACCATGCCGCGCATCATCTCAGTGCCCCCCGTGGCTGGAGTGGGCCTTCTTCATCTTCGGCGGGATGATCTCCTTGATCTCGGCGAGCGCCATGATCGGCAGCTGCTTCACGAACAGGAGGAACCACATGAAGAACCATCCGAAGGACCCGATCAAGAGCCCCATGTCCACCCAGGTGGGCACGTAGGAGGTCCACTGCCAGGGATTCACGTCGTGCGAGAGCGACGGCACGACGATCACGAAGCGCTCGAACCACATCCCGAGGTTGATGAAGATCGAGAGGATGAACAGCCACGCCGGGTTGCGCCGGAGCTTCTGCGAGAAGAGCGAGAGGGGGAGGATCATGTTGCAGGTGAGCATGATCCACGCTGCCCACCACCACTGGCCGAAGACGCGGTTCCAGAAGTAGTCCTGCTCGTAGGGGACGCCGCCGTACCACGCGATGAAGAACTCGACGATGTAGGCGCAGCCGACGACGAGTGACGTGAACAGCACCATCTTCGCCGAGGCGTCGAGGTGGTTCAGCGTGATGTAGTGCTTGAGCCCGAACCACTTCCGCATCGGGATCACGATCGTCCAGACCATCGCGAAGCCGGAGAAGATCGCGCCGGCGACGAAGTAGGGCGGGAAGATCGTCGT
>CAZYUL010000131.1:5139-5453 GCA_964650715.1 uncultured Gemmatimonas sp.
CATCGCGAAGTCGAAGGACACCACCGAGTGCACGGAGAGCACCAGCGGCGTCGAGAACGCGGCGAGGAAGAGGTAGGCGCGGGCGAAGTGGCGCCATTCCCGCTCGGTGTTCCGCCATCCGAACGAGAGGAGCGCGAGGATCCGCTTCCGGATCGGGTTCGTCTCCCGGTCGCGGAGCACCGCGATGTCGGGGATCAAGCCGACGAAGAGGAAGGTCGTCGAGATCGTGAGGTAGGTCGTGATCGCGAAGACGTCCCAGACCAGCGGCGACTTGAAGTTCGGCCAGATCAGCCGCCAGTTCGGATACGGGATCA
>CAZYUL010000132.1:0-5092 GCA_964650715.1 uncultured Gemmatimonas sp.
TAGGTGTCTCCGCCATTTACCAGGCCTCGGCCTTCTGGAAGGTGAGCGTCTCGGGCTTTTGCGCGGCGTGCGGGTGCTTCGCGTCCGCATACACGCGGACGCGGAGCCGCAGCTTCTGGCGGCCCAGCGCGGTCTTCGGGAGCATCCCGTAGACGGCCTTCTCGATCACGCGCTCCGGATGCTTCGCCAGCATCGTGGCGAACGGCGTGTACAGCTCGTGCCCCATGTAACCGGTGTGGCGGAAGTAGTTCTTCTGCTCCGCCTTGCGCCCGGTGACCTTCACCTTGCTGGCATTGATGACGATGACGTTGTCCCCGGTGTCCATGTGCGGGGTGAACATCGCCTTGTGCTTGCCGCGGATGATCTTCGCGACCTCGGTCGCGAGGCGGCCCAGGACCATCCCATCGGCGTCGACCACGAACCACTTGTGTTCGATGTCGGCCGGGGTGGCCGTGTACGTCGTCTTCATGAACTGAGCATCTGGAACGAGAGGTACTGCGCCTCACCGGTGCGGGGTGCAACCCGGGTCTCGGCCGCCTCGAGGGCGTTTTTTGACAGACTCGAAGGATAGGCTACCGACGACGATGGGTCAAGTCGGCCCGCTGCATCGGTTTCCGTGGCGTGACGGAGGCGCCGCGCGACCGGAAAGGCGAGTATTAGTGCCACCAGTGGGCGACATTCCCTCTCCTCGATCCGACGGCCGCCTCCGGCAGTTGATGAGCGGTCCCGTGGCGAAGGCCACGGTGCTCGCCGTGGCGGCGTATGCCGCGTGGAGCGCCGTCGCCTTCCCCCTGGAGACCCCGATCGAGGTCTTCGTGGACGACCTCGCGATGCTCCCCTTCCGGCTCGGCATCGCCCTCGTCGCCCTCGCCGTGTCCCGGGCACCTTCCACCGCCCCCGAGGCCCGGCGCGCCTGGCTGGTATTCGGGGGAGCGTTCCTGGTTGCGGCCGTCGCGAACCTCCTGCGGCTGATCCCCGGGCTCGGTTCGGTCCTCCCGGGCGGACTCCGTCTCGGCCTTGCGATCCCGCAGGCCATCCTGATGCTCTCCGGGTTGTGGCTCCTGGCTCGGCTTCGGCGCGACGCGGGCCGCGCGGCCGACTGGCTGGATGCCGCGATCATCGTGCTCGCCGGCTTCCTCCTCGCGACCCAGTTCATCGCGAACGGCAACCCCTTCGTCGCCGACCGGCTCGGCGCCCTGCGGTGGCTGTTCCTGCTCTACCTCGTCGCCGACGTCATCGCGGTGGGGTTGGCGGCCGCGGCGTGGTTCCGCCGGCCCGATGGGCTGTCTCGAGATGCGCTCGGGCTCCTGACGCTCGGATTCGCGACCGTCGCGCTCGTGGACCTGCAGTACGACCAGCTGGTCCAGCGCGGGACCTTCCGCAACGGCGGGCTGCTGGACGTCTTCGTGGCCGTGGGCTTCGCCCTCATCATCCTCGCGCTCGACCGCCAGCGCCGGCACGTGGCAACCGACGAGGAACCGCGGACGGCGATCCGCGAGGGACGGCACGTCGTCGCGCCGATCGCGATCCTCGCGGCGGTGCTTCCGACCCTCTTCCTCGCATGGAACCCGAGCCACGATCCGCAGCACATGGCGTTCCAGGTGACGGGCCTCTCCCTCCTGCTGGCCCTCGTGCTCTCCCGGCAGCACGTCGTGCGGCAGCAGACGGTGCGGCTGGCCCGTGAACGGCTCGCCGCCGATGCGCGCTTCCGCTCACTGGTGCAGCGCTCGTCGGACGCGATCCTCCAGGTCTCGATGGCGCACCGCATCGAGTGGGCGAGCCCCTCCGCCGGCGAGCTGGCCGGCACGATCCCTGCCCTGCTCGTCGGCAGGCCGGTCGCCGAACTCGCGCATCCCGAGGACCGAGACCGCCTCGCGGTGTTCCTCGCCAACGCCGCCGAGCCCTTCACCCGCAACGCGGCCCTCCGCTGGCGGATGGGGCGAGGCGAGCACTGGCACGACGTCGAGAGCGTCGTCTCGGACCTCCAGACCGACGAGGGGACCCGTGCGCTGGTGCTCAACACGCGCAATGTCACCGAGCGGGTGCGCCTAGAGCAGCAGCTCCGGCAGGCGCAGAAGCTCGAGGCGGTCGGTCGGCTCGCCGGCGGCATCGCCCACGACTTCAACAACATCCTGGCGGCGATCATCACCCACGCGCAGCTGGTGCAGGAGATGCTGCCCGAGGGGGACGAGCGGGCCGCGGACCTCCGCGAGATCGAGGAGACCGCGCAGCGCGGAGCGGTGCTCACGCGGCGGCTCCTCTCCTTCAGTCGGCCCGAGGCCGGCGAGCTGCGCACGCAGCCGCTCACCAAGGTGCTCCGCGGGATGGAACCGATGCTGCGCCGGCTCCTCGTGAGCCAGGTGGAGCTCCGGATGGACCTCTCGCCGGAGGATCTCTGGGTGCGCGCGGCCGAGGGCCAGCTCGAGCAGATCCTGATGAACCTCGCGATCAACGCGCGTGACGCGCTCCCCGACGGCGGGACGGTCCGCGTCCGCACACGCGCGCTCCACGTTAAGCCGGGCGACGCAGGGCGCTCACCGGGTGTGCTGCCGGGGCACTGGGCGGAACTCACGGTGCGCGACGATGGCATCGGCATGGACCAGGCCACGCTGGACCGTCTCTTCGAGCCCTTCTTCACCACGAAGCCGAGCGGACTCGGCACCGGACTCGGCCTCACGACAGTGCGGGGGATCGTCCGGTCCCTCGGGGGGCAGGTGCTGGCCGAGAGCACCCCGGGCGCCGGGACCACCATGCGTGTGCTCCTTCCGCTCGCCGCGCCGGAAGCCGCGACGGCGGTGGCACCGACGGTCGAGCCGGGCGCGCCTCCGCAGGGCACGCCGACGGTGATGGTCGTGGATGACGAGGTCGCGCTCCGCCGAGCGACCGAGCGCTACCTCGAGCGGAGCGGATACCGCGTGCTCGGCGCCCCCTCGGCGGTGGACGCGCTCGCGATGCTCGACGCCCGCGAGTGGCAGGTGGACCTGATCGTGACCGACATGGTGATGCCCGGGATGGACGGTCGCGAGTTCGTCCGGCGGATCGCCGCCCGGCGCAGCGCACTCCCCGTGATCTGCATCTCGGGTCACATGGAGTGGGCCACCGAGGGCGAGGCCGACGCGCCCTGGGCGCCCGGTCGGCTGCTCGCGAAGCCGTTCTCGTTCCCGGACCTGTTGAAGCGGGTGCGTGACGCGTTGGGGGAGGCGCCCGCGCTCAGCGGTGCCTCGTAGGACGTCGCCCCGCCCGGGGCGTGCGGGCTAGCTCGGCTCGACCGAGGTCGGCTCGAACTCGACGAGTGTCGTCCCCTTCTCCACGGCGTTCCCGGGAACCGCGTGGATCGCACGGACGACCGCGCCCGAGGCGGCGCGGAGCTCGTTCTCCATCTTCATCGCTTCCATCACCACGACGCCCTGTCCCGTGGCGACGCGCTCCCCGACCCTGACGGCCACGCGCACGATGAGTCCCGGCATCGGGGCGATGATCGGTGCCGGGCCGACCGGACCTGCAGACTTGGCCGAGAGGTCTCGGATCGCGCGCGTCCGTTCGTCCAACGCCTCGACATCGAGGCGCCAGCCGTCGAGCGACAACGCGTACCGTCCGCGCGCATCGCCGCGTCGCGCCACCACGCGGTGCTGGCCCGCGCCGATCGTGACCAGCCGGACCGGCGTGCCCGGCACGTCCGCGAGGTGCACCGGGAGCCGCTCGCCATCCACCACCGCCTCGTCGCCGTCGAGGTCAACGACGATCCGCTCGCCCGCCACCTCCACCACGTACTTCACGCCGCCTCCGGGACGAGTGTGCAGAGCGACTCGACGTGCGCGGTCTGCGGGAACATGTCGAAGCACCGTAGTCCGTGGACCCGCCAGCCGGGGAGCCGGGCGACATCGCGCGCCAGGGTCGCCGGATCACAGCTGACATAGACGATCGCCCGCACCGCGGGACTCGCGGCGGCCAGCGCCGCCGTCACCCGCGCGTCCACGCCCGCGCGCGGGGGGTTGAGGAGGATCACGTCGGCCGGCAGCAACCGCGGCAGGACGTCCTCGACGCGCGCCTCGATGGCGCGGGAGGGGGGCGTCAGGCGCGCCGCCGCGAAGGCGTTCGCCTCGCCATCGAGCTCGACCGCGGTCACGGTGATGCCACTCCCCGCGAGGGCGGCCGCCGTCTCGCCGCTCCCGCTGTACGCGTCCACCACGGTGCGAGGAGCGAAGGCGCGCACCGCGTCCAGCACTGCCACGCGGAGCATCGTCGCCACCTCGTCGTTCACCTGCGCGAAGGACGCCCCCGGTCGCGCATCCCCGCGACGGTCTGCGACGAGCCGGCGTCGGCGCCCCTCGGCGGCCCACCAGACCGCGGCGAGCGTGGGGACCGCCGCGAGGAAGCGATCGAGCGTCGGCCACTCGCGGCCACCCTCGAGCACGAACTGCGGGCGCGCCGCCAGCAGCCGCACCGTTCCGCGGAGCCGCGGGCCCGCGGGAAGCAGCCCGGCGCTGGCGACGATCGCGCGCCACGCCTCGATGACGCGGGCGTCGGTGATCTCGCAGTCC
Organism: uncultured Gemmatimonas sp.; assembly: GCA_964650715.1. Taxonomy (GTDB): domain Bacteria; phylum Gemmatimonadota; class Gemmatimonadetes; order Gemmatimonadales; family Gemmatimonadaceae; genus Pseudogemmatithrix. The sequence continues at coordinate 4,542 of CAZYUL010000132.1, forward strand.
TCCAGCGCGAACACCGCCTCGGGGTCGTCGAAGGCGCGGAGCCCCGCCCAGGTGCGGCCAGCCTCCCGCCGGATCGCGAGCGTGAGCGTCCGGCGATAGCGCCAAGGCGCGCCACCCTCCACCTCCGGCAGCGCGACCTCGCGACGGGCGATGCGCGCGAAGGCGTCCCGCACGATGCCGGCCTTCTCCCGCCGCTGCTGCTCGACCGAGACGTGCTGCCACTGGCAACCACCACAGCGGTCGGGTGGCGCGTAGTGGGCGCATCGCGGTGTCACGCGGGAGGGGCCCGCGCGCACCACGCGCGTGAGGCGCCCCCGCCCCACCCGACCGCGCACCTCGACCTCCGCCTCGATGAGGTCCCCCGGGGCGACCCGCGGCGTGAGGACGACGAGGCCGTCGTCACGGGCGACGCCATCGCCACCCGCGGCGAGCGATGCGACCTCGAGCGTGCGGCTGCTCATCCCTCGCGCAGCCCCTCGCGGCGGGCCGCGAGTGCCCAGGCCCGCTCGCCCGACCGGACGCCGGGGTCCGGTGCGCCGCGCGAGCCGCCC
>CAZYUL010000133.1:0-4727 GCA_964650715.1 uncultured Gemmatimonas sp.
CGCTGCGTCGCTTCAAGGACGACGTGAAGGAAGTGAAGGAAGGCTACGAGTGCGGCATCGGCATCGAGAACTTCAACGACATCAAGGTCGGCGACGTGATCGAGGTCTATCGCACCGAGTCGATCGCCCGCACGCTCCAGCCGGCGCAGGCCGGCTGAGCGCGCGGCCGCGGAGCCACGACGATGCCGCCACGGGATCCCCGGCGCGCCGATCGCGTCGGCGAGGCCGTGCGCGAGGAGGTCGCGGCGTTCCTCGCCCGTGACGCGAAGGACCCGCGCATCACGGGGCTGGTCACCGTGACCGCGGTGGAGATGACGCGGGACCTCCGGCACGCGACGGTCTTCGTCAGCGTGATGGGCACCGAGGCCGAGCGCACCGCGACCTTCGAGGGCCTCAAGAGCGTCGCCGGACACCTCCGGAGCCGGGTGGGCAAGGCGCTCCGGCTCCAGTTCGCGCCCGAGATCGCGTTCCGGCTCGACGAATCGGTCGCGCGGGCCGCCCGCATCGAATCCCTGCTCGCCGGGCTCCGCGACGAGCGGCCGGACGGGGAGCCGGGCCATCGCGACTCCGACTGACGGTCTCCTCCTGGTGGACAAGCCAGCCGGCGCCTCGTCGCACGATGTCGTCGCCGTCGCCCGGCGCGCCCTCGGCGAGAAGCGCATCGGCCATGCCGGGACACTCGACCCCTTCGCGACGGGCCTCCTCGTCCTCCTCGTCGGACGGGCCACCCGCCTCCTGCCGCACCTGGCCGGTGAACCGAAGGTCTATGAGGCCACCATCCGCTTCGGGGCCGAGACGGACACCGAGGACCTGCACGGTCAGGTGATCCGCGAGGCGCCGCTGCCCGCGCGGAAGGAACTGCTCGCGATCCTGCCCTTGCTGACCGGCCGCTTCGAGCAACTCCCTCCCGCGTACTCGGCGAAGCGGATCGCCGGTGAGCGCGCCTACGCCATCGCCCGGCGCGGGGAGATTCCCGCGCTGCGCCCGGCGCCCGTGACCGTCCATCGCTGGGACGTGCTGGGGCTCGAGGGCGAGGACGCTGTCCGGGAGGCGCGGGTGCGTGTGACGTGCGGAGGCGGGACCTACGTGCGCTCGCTCGCCCGCGACCTCGGACGCCTCGCCGGAAGCGCGGCCCATCTCGCCGCGCTGCGCCGCACCGCGAGCGGCCCCTTCGAGGTGTCCGACGCCGCCACGTTCGTCGCGCTCCGCGAGGGCCGCGCCGTCCTGCGCCCTCCGCTCGACGCGCTCCCGGACGTCCCACGTCAGGTGCTGAGCAACGACGAGCTCACGCGCATCGCGCGCGGGATCGGGATCGCGGCCGCGGTCGGCGGACCGTGGGTGGCGCTCACGAACCCCTCCAGCGGAGCGTTGGTCGCGTTGGCGGAGCGGCGCGGTGATCTGTGGCAACCGCGCGTGGTGATGCGTGAGGCCTAGCGCCGCCCTCGGCCTGCCGCCCGAGATCCGCGGGACCGTCTGCACCGTGGGCACGTTCGATGGCGTGCACCGCGGGCATCGCCTCGTGCTCGAGCGGCTGGGTGCCCGCGCGCACGCTCTCGGTCTCCCCGCGGTGCTCGTCACCTTCGACCCGCATCCGCTCGAGGTCGTGAACCCCGCGGCCGCGCCACCGCTGCTGACCGTCGGGAGCGAGAAGCAGGAGGTCCTCGCGGAGAGTCCGCTCGACTACGTGGTCGTCGTTCCCTTCACGCCGAGCCTGGCCGGTTACGGCGCCAGCGAGTTCGTGGATCTCGTGCTCCGGGAGCGGTTCGGACTGCGCGAACTGCTGGTCGGCTACGACCACGGATTCGGGCGCGGGCGTTCCGGGGATGCCGCCGTGCTCAAGGAGCTCGGTGCCTCGCGCGGCTTCGGCGTGCAGGTCGTGCCGCCGGTGGAGGGGAGTGACGGGCGCCCGATCTCCTCCACGACGATCCGCCGCGCCGTGGCGGGGGGCGACCTTGCGCGGGCAGCGGACGGCCTCGGCCGACCCTACAGCGCGAGCGGCGTGGTCGAGCCGGGGGCCGGTCGTGGGCGGGTCCTCGGCTATCGCACCATCAACGTCGCCCTCCCACCAGCGCGGAAGCTCCTGCCGCCGGAGGGTGTATACGCGGTGCGGGTCCAGACACCGCTCGGACCGTTCGGCGGGATGATGAACCTCGGCCCACGGCCCACCTTCGGCGAGATGGAGACGATGCTCGAGGCGCACCTCTTCGATGCGGATGGCGACTTCTACGGGAAGCGTGTGCGTCTCGACTTCATCGCCCGGCTCCGTGAGACGCGTCGCTTCGCCTCCCCGGACGCGTTGCGCGCGCAGCTCGACGCCGACGCCGCGGCCGCGCGACGGGTGCTGGCCGACGCCACCCAACCCCTTGTCCGTGATTGACTTGGCTCACCTCGCAAGGTACTCTTCGAGGCTCCGCTCGAGCCGTTCCCCTCAGCCCGTGCAGTGATGAACAGCGTGAAGTCACGGCTCATCGCGATCGCCGCGATGGTGCTCCTCTCGATCATCTCGCTCTGGCCGCGCAACGTCATCGAGCGCGTCCAGCGCGACGGTGTCTACATCGACACGACGGTCAAGCGGATCCCGCTCAAGCGCGGACTCGACCTCGCCGGCGGCATCCATCTGCGGCTGGAAGTGGACGACTCGAAGGGGACCGTCCCCGACGTCTCCGATGCCCTCGATCGCGCGCTGCGGGTCGTGCGCAACCGCATCGACGAGCTCGGCGTCGCGGAACCGCTCGTCCAGAAGATCGGCAATGACCGCATCGTCGTCGAACTGCCGGGGATCGACGACCCGAAGCGTGCCGAGGATGTCGTGAAGCGAGCGGCGTTCCTCCGATTTCAGATCACCGACGAGTCCAACGCGCTGGAACGCGCGATCCCCCGGCTCGACGGCATCGTCAAGGAGAAGGGGCTCCGCGTGGCGGGTGCCGCACCCAACGTGAACGCCGACACCGGCGTCGGGAGTGCGCTCGGCAACCTCCTGCAGGCCGTGGACTCCACCCCCGCGGATACCGCGGGGACCGCGACCGATGGACCGTTCCGCCGGAGCATCTCGCCGGGCTCCATCCCGGGCCAGTACGTCGTTGCCGCCACCGACTACACGACGATCGATGGGCTGCTGCGCATGCCCGAGATCCAGGCCGCGCTGCCGCCGGGGAAGGACGTGCGCTGGGGCGTGGACTCGCTGATGCTCGGCACCGCCGTCTACCGCACCCTCTACGTCCTCGATTCGCGTGCCATCATCGACGGCACGTACCTCGTCAACGCGACCCCGAACCAGGACCCGATCGAGGGTGCCAAGGTCGACTTCCAGTTCAACAACGAGGGAGGCCGCCGCTTCCGCGAGCAGACCTCGCGCCACATCCAGGACTACATGGCGATCGTGCTCGATGACCGCGTGATGAGCGCGCCGGTCATCCAGAGCTCCATCGGAGCCCGCGGGCAGATCACGATGGGCGGCCGCGACATCCAGGCGGCGCAGGACCTCGCCCTCGTGCTCCGGGCCGGCGCGCTCCCCGTGCCGCTGCGGGTCGCCGACGCGCGCACGATCAGTGCCAGCCTCGGCGAGGACGCGATCCGCCAGGGGCTCCTCTCGGGCGCGCTCGGGATCGCGCTCGTGATCCTGATCATGATCGGCTACTACCGGTTCTCCGGCTTCCTGGCGGTCTGCGGCCTCGCGTTCTACGTGCTGGTGACGCTGGCGATCCTCGCGACCTTCGATGCGACCCTGACGTTGCCGGGGTTGGCCGGATTCGTGCTCTCCATCGGCATGGCGGTGGACGCGAACTTCCTGATCTTCGAGCGGATCCGCGAGGAGATCGACGCTGGCAAGTCCACGCGACTCGCGATCGACGAGGGCTTCGACCACGCCTGGAGCGCGATCATCGACACCCACGTCACCACCGCGCTCACCGCAGCGATCCTCTACCAGTTCGGCACCGGCCCCGTCCGCGGCTTCGCCGTCGCGCTCCTCGCCGGCCTCTTCGCCTCGCTGATCAGCGCGATCTTCGTGGTCCGCACCCTCTTCTACGTCTGGATCACGCGCGCGCGGTCCAACCAGCCCCTGAGCATCTGATGTTCCGCATCCTGCACAACACCAAGTGGGACTTCATCCGCCAGTGGAAGCTGGCGCTGGTGACGCTCGTGGTATTCGTCCTCCCCGCGCTGGTCCTCGTGCCGGTGCGCGGCTTCGTCTGGAGCATCGAGTTCACGGGTGGGACGCAGATCGAGCTGCGCTTCCGCGAGGCGCCGGCGATCGCCGATGTCCGCGCCGCCATCGCCGCGGCGGGGCACGAGGGAGCCGAGATCACGACCTTCGGGTCGCCGACGGAGATCCAGATCCGTGCCCAGGAGGACCAGCAGGTCGAGGCGCTCGCGGCCGGCGCCGAGTCCGTCGCGCGCGAGATCGAGGAGGTCCTGCGCCAGCGCTACGGCGCGGAGGCGTTCGAGGTCGTCAGCACGCAGGCCGTGGGGCCGCGGGTGGGCGGCGAGCTCCGGCGGCAGGCCTCGGTCGCGATGCTCATCGCGTTCGGCCTCACGCTGATCTACCTCGCCTGGCGATTCGAGTGGCGCTTCTCGGTCGCCGCGGTCCTCGCGACGCTCCACGACATCGTCGCCACGCTCGCGTTCATGCAGTACATGAACCTCGAGATCTCGGTCTTCGTCGTCGGCGCGGTGCTCACCGTCATCGGCTACTCGATGAACGACAAGGTCGTGGTCTTCGACCGCGT
>CAZYUL010000134.1:0-4669 GCA_964650715.1 uncultured Gemmatimonas sp.
GGGCGTCGATCCGCTGCGGGAAGAAGGGCGCCGGCTCCAGCACGCCGATCACCTCCGCCTGCCGCCCGCCGATCCGGAGCGACTTGCCGACCAGTGCGCTGTCGGCCCCGAAGTGCGACTCGAAGTACGCCTTGGTCAGCATCACCACCGGCGGCGCCGCGCCGCCGTCATCCTGCGCGTTGAAGTCGCGGCCGAGGATCGGCCGGAGGCCCATCACCGACAGGTAGTTGCCCGTCACCAGCCCGACGTCGATCTGGGTCGCGTCGTTCTCCTCCAGCAGCGTCAGCGTGAGCGGCGAGTACTCGGCGATCTGCGCCAGCGTGCGGGACTGCGACCGGAAGTCGTTGATCTCCGGTACGGAGAACGCGATGTTGTCGGTCCCCGCCTGCGCCGTCGAGTGGCGCAGGTACATGAGCGCCTCGCCGTTGTCGTGGGGCAGGGGACGGAGCAACACCCCGCGGATCGCGCTGAAGATCGCGGTGTTGGCGCCGATGCCGAGGCCGAGCGTGACGACGACGGCGAGGGCGAAGCCGCGGGCGCGGCCAAGGGAGCGGAGGACGTAGCGGAGATCGAGCATCACTGCCTCTGGTCTATGCCGGAATCGAGAAAATAGGTCGTGGACCCCACGTGGTACAGCGTCCCGGTGTGAAGGAGTCGTGCGGGTGGGTCGCGGCCCGCGACCGTGGCCGGTGCGGCGGTTGCGCCGCTGGCGGTCGGGTCCGATGATTGGGGAGGCCGGACGACTCGGGGAGGGGGCGCTGTCGATGCATCGCTGGCGTGGGCGGCAGTCGCTCGGGATGTGGGTGCTCGCGGTCTTGCTCTGTGCTGCGATGGCGCCTGCGACCGGCGCGCAGGGCGTGCGCGGCGTGGTCCGCGACAGCGCCTCGCGCATCCCCGTCGTCGGTGCGGTCGTCCTCCTCCTCGGCCAGCGTGGTGACACCCTCGCGCGCGCGCTCACCGATCTGGGGGGAGGGTTCGCCTTCGCGCCTCCCGCGGCGGGCGGCACGGCGCGCTCGGTCCGCGTCCTGCGGATCGGCTATGCGCCGCGCGATCGCTCCCTGACCGCGCGCGATGGCGCCGCGATGGAGATCGCGCTGCGGCGGCTGCCGACGCTCATCCAGGCCGTGAACATCCGCGCGCCGGCGCGTTGCCCGCGCCGCGGCGATCGGGCCGTCGCGTTCGGCCTCTGGGAGCAGGCGCGCGCGGCCCTCCTCGCGTCGGTGGTCGCGCGCGAGGCGATGCCGAGCGACAAGCGCCGCATCCGGTTCGAGCAGCTGATGGAGGGGAACAGCGACCGCGTGCAACGCCACGCCGTCCGCGTGACCTCGGGGATCGACCGCGGCAACTCGTTCTTCGCCGCCCGGACCGCCGGGGAGTTCGCCAGCCGCGGCTTCACCGAGTTCGACGAGGAGGGCGACACCCGTTACTTCGGGCCCGACGCCGAGGTGCTCCTCGATGCCTCATTCGCCGTGCACTACTGCCTGGCGGTGGCCCGCGCCCCGAAGGGGAGGGAGACCGAGGTGGGCCTCGCCTTCGTGCCCGCCGACCCCTATCGCGTCAGCGTGGATGTCGAGGGCGTCGTCTGGATCGACACCCTCCGGCGCGCCCTCTCCCGCGTGGACTTCGAGTACACGGGGATGACCGGCGCGGCGGCGCGCGCGCAGCCGGGCGGCTCCCTCTCCTACCTCGAGCTCCCGAGCGGGATCGTGCTCGTGGATCACTGGGAGTTCAACCTCGTCGGGAACCAGGTGGACACCGTCAACGCCGACGGCGAGGTCCGGTACACGCCACGCCTGCAGCGAAGCCGGGTGGGTGGCCAACTCGCGCAGGTGCACTGGCCGGACGGGACGACGTGGCGCGCGGCGCTGGGTGAGATCAGCGGCGTCGCCCGGCGACGCGACGGCGCTCCCGCCGCGGGCGTCGGCATCCTGCTCGAGCACACGAACTACGGCACGAAGGTGGACTCGATGGGGATGTTCGCGATCCCAGACCTGGTGCCGGGTCCGTATCGCGTGCTGATCGAGGAGCCGCGCCTCGCCTCGCTCGACCTCCTCGTCCCGACGACCTTCCGCTTCGAGGTCGCCGGCGACTCGACGTTGCGCACGACGCTCGTCCTCCCGACGGTGGAGGACCTTGTGCGCGAGCGGTGCGTCGCGGCGGTGGCGAGCAGTGCGAGCGCGACGGGGTTCTTCCTCGGCCGGTTGCTCCGCCCCGACGGCGGGCCCGCCGCCGACATCGAGATCGTGCTGCAGGCGCAGGCCGCGAGTGGCGGCGGCCTGGTGCGGCGTCATCGCGTCCGGACCGCCCTCGACGGGACCTTCCAGTGGTGCGACAACCGCCTGCAGTCGGGTTCGCGACTCACGCTCGAGGTGCCTCAGGACTCCGGGGACCCGCTGCGCGTGGAGCACACGCTGACCTCGCACCTCACGGTGATGCGGATCGGGCTGCCCTGATCAGCTGATCCGCAGCAACCAGCGCTCGATGAGTGCGAGCACCTCGTCACTCATGGGAGCGGGATCCCGCGCGTCGCCGCGCGCGGTGAAGGCGTGACCATACTCGGGGAGGATGAAGAGCGACACATCCCCGTTGCCCCCCGCGCGGAGCGCCTCCGCGATCTCGTCCGCCTGGGTCGCGAGCACCACTTCGTCCCGCTCGCCCTGGACGACGAGCACCGGGGCGGCGAGCTGCCCGTAGGAGGGGAGCGGGTCGTAGGCGAGGAAGTGTGGATACCACGCCTCGCTCGTCAGTCGCGCGCGGGCGTCGCCGATGAGGGACGCCTCGAGCAGTTCGGCGCTGGTGTAGCTGATCCGCCGGTGCTGGCGCAGCGCCGCGAAGCGGAACTGGTACTCCATGATGCGCCGCCCCGTCCACGCGGGGGCCGCCAGCAGCACGACGCCCGCGATGCGCGGGTCGCGGGCCGCGACGCGTGCGGCGATCGCCCCTCCCTCGCTGTGGCCGAGCAGGAGGATGCGCTCGGGATCCACGCCGGGTTCGCGCCGCACCGCGGCGACGAGTGCCGAGATGTCGTCCGCGAGCGACGCCGTGGTGGCCGTCGCCCGGTAGTCCCCCGTGGAGCGTCCGGTGCCCACCTTGTCGGACCGGACCACCGCGAAGCCGAGTGCGGTGAGACGGCGCGACATCGCGCGGAAGGCGTCATTGTGGCCGCGCGCCGTGCGCAGCGTGTAGCCGTCGCGGTCAAGCGGACCGGCCCCGGCGATGAGCACGACCGTCGCGCGCGACTCGGCCGGCGAAGCGCCCTCCAGCGTGGCCGCGATGATGTGTCCCGCGGGGCTGGGTACGCTCAGCTCGCGCGACGCGGTCGGCGCGTCGGCGCCGGGCGCCGCGAGTTGCAGGGCCAGGACGATCGCGAACACGGTCGGTCAGTCCGCCAGCGGGAGGAAGAGTTCGGTGCGGTACTGCGAGGGGTCCCGCGTGGACTCCGGTCCCAACGCGTACACCTCCCAGAGATCCCCGCTGACGCCGTGCCCGCTCGCGGCCACCCAGCGCTCGAGGTCGCCCCAAGCACGGGCGAGCCCGTCGTATCCGCCGATGTGGATGGCGTGCGCGACGCGTCGCGCCGCCAGCGTGCCTGGGCGCACGCGACCCTCTGGCTTCACCTCGGCGGCCACCGGCACGCCGATGTCGAAGTCGAAGGTCTCCGTCGGCCGCCGGGAGTGGTGGGTGAACCAGGGTCCGGCGATCGCCACGCCCTGCCGTCCGACGACCTGCATGAGCTCCCCGACGCCAGCGCCCATCACCCGTTGGATCTCGTGGCGTGGGCAGGTGACGTGGATGACCGCGGTGCGCTGCGCCGTACTCTGCGTTATGGTAGGCGTCATCGGAGCGGAGGCCGGGTGATGTCGAGAACTTCGCGCACGGGTCCCATGGGCGCCAGCCGCGCGTGGCTGGTCGCGCTCGCCATCCTGACCAGCCCCTACGTCGTCGCGGCGCAGGGGGTTCCACCAGCGCCGTCGGTCGCTCGCCTCCGGGAGGAACTCCGGCTCGATGCGGAGGCCCATGACTTCCCGGCGGTGACGCGCGTCTGGGTCGGCCCCCGCGGGCAGTTGGTGGTGCCGATCCAGCAGGACCTGCAACTCCGGTTCTTCGATGCGGCCGGAAAGCTGCTCGCCCGCGTCGGTCGCGCCGGCGAGGGTCCGGGCGAGTTCCGCTCGCTCGGGAGCTTCGCGTGGAAGGGCGATACGATGCTCGTCGTGGACAGCCGACTGCGCCGCATCACCTACCTCGCGCCGGACGGGCAGTTGCTGCGCGCCGAACGGTACTGGACGCCGGATCGCGAGGCCTCGCGCGCCGCCGCGGCGTCGCCGGGAGCCTCCGCGAATCCCGCGTCGCGGATCTTCTCGTTCTATCCGATGGGTGAGCTCGCCGACCGAACGCAGGTGGGGACGTCGAACCTCGAGCGCGCGGCAGGTGCGACGCGTTCGGCGTTCGGCGAGAACGTGTTCGTGCGGGTGACGCCGTCGGGAGTCCCCACCATTCTCTTCCGGCTCCCCGCAGGGGATCCGCGCTGGTCGCTCGAGCTCGACGGCTTCGGCATCTTCATCCCCTTCGCGCAGACGCCGGACTACCAGATCGCGCCGAGCGGTGACCGGCTGGTCCACCTCGTCGGGGAGGCGACGTCGAGGACCGGCGGGACCTTCACCCTCACGGC
>CAZYUL010000135.1:0-4398 GCA_964650715.1 uncultured Gemmatimonas sp.
CCTTCCGCTCGGCCCACCGCGTGTACATGCGCATCAGCATCTGCGCCCAGTCCTGGGCCTCGGTACCCCCCGCGCCGGCGGCGATCTCCACCTGCGCGTCGCGGAAGTCGTCCCTCCCCTGGAGGAGCGAGCGCAGCTCGAATGCGTCCATCTCCTCGCGGATCGCGGCAACCTCCCGCGCGACCTCCTCCTCCATGCCGGCATCGGGCTCGAGCGACAGCAACTCGACCAGCTCGCGGGCGCTCCGCAGACGGCCCGCGAGTCGATCGTGCGGCTCGATCCAGTTCTTGAGGCTCTTGACCTCCTGCACGACCTCCCGCGCGCGCTCCTGTGCGTTCCAGAAGCCGGCGTCGGACATGTCGCCCTCGAGCGCGCTCAGGCGTTCGCGCTTGCGCTCGAGGTCAAAGGTACCCCCGGAGCTCGTCGAGTCGGGACTCGTCGTGCTGCAGCGATGTGAGGAGCGCGGAATCGGGCATCGGAGGGTGCGTGGGATGCGACGCGAGCCGGGCCCCGCGGGAGGTACCGGCTCGCTCAGGTGATGCCGAAACCTAACGGGGCGTCAGCACCTGCGGCATCCCGAAAGGAGTCGGAGAAGCGTCCTGACGACCGCGCGCCGGTGCGAGGTACGCCCTCGGTCGCGGCGCCCCACTACCAGAGCTTCTGACCCCCGGCCAGCAGGTCGTTCAGCGCATCCTGGAAGTGCGTCGTGCTCTCGGCGAACTCCTTGCCGATCTGTTCGACGTACTCCTCGTAGCTCTTCTTGATCTCCTCGCGGAATATCTCCTTCAAGGTGCCGTCGCGGAGACCTTCCTCCCGGCGCTGCGGAGCGTACGCGATCATGTCCGAGACGAGCGCCCGCGCGAGGCGTCGCCCCTTCGCGTTCGGGTCGTTGTTGAGGAAGGGGTTGACGCCGCGCTTCGCGGGGGTCGACGTCCGCCCGACCGCGTCGGCACCCATCGGGGTGGCCGATCGCGGCGTCACGGTGGAGGAGACCTGCGGTGTCGGCCTTGGCGTGAGCGTCGGTGTGGCCGCCGGCGATGGCGCCGGCGACGGCGCTGGTGGCCGTGCTGGCACCGCGGGTGCTGACGCGGGTGCCGGAGGCAGGCCAGTCGCACCCACCGTCGGGCGCAGCAGTCCCCCTGCTGGCGGAGGCGCCCCGGGACGAGCGGGTGGGGCCATCGGTCGCGGCGGGGCAGAAGGCGGCGTGGCTGCGCCGGCCGCGGGCCGCATCCCCGGACGCACCGGCGTCGGCATCGCCGGCCGAGGCGGTATCCCGGGTGCCGGCGGGACTGGTCGCGCCGACGGTGGCGGTGATGCGGCCAGAGGCCCCCGCGACTGAGTGATGCGCGGTGTCGGTGGTGACTCGGGGCGGATCGCTGCCCCAGGGATCGGCGGCGTGAGCGACGGTCGGCCCGCGGCGCGCGAGGTCGGCGGCGGCGGAATGGGAGGTGTCGCCGCTGATGCGGGCGGCGTCGGAGGAGCTACGCGCGGGGCGGGAGCCCCTGGCGTCGCCGCACGAACCGGAGGTGCCGGGGTCGCCGGCGTCGCCGGCGGCGGCGCAGGTGCCTTCCCCGCGATGTCCGCGTCGCGGATGACGGGCGTCTCCCGAGAGACGCGGGCGACGACGCCGGGTGTGAAGGTCGGCGTCGGGGGACGCTTCTGTGGGGCCGGTGTGCTGAACGGAGTCGGGTACGGGATCGACGGGCGCGCGGGCGGCGTCGGTTGGGCCGACGAAGCCGCTGGGGGCGGTGCAGCCGGTGCAGCCGGTGGGGCCAGCGGGGCGGCCGCAGCCGGAACGGCGGGAGGCACCGGAGTCAAGGAGGCGGGGGTCGCCGACTTGGGTGCAGGTGCGGGGATCGCGCGACTCGGGCGTGCCGGCGTCACCCGACCGCTGAGGAAGCTCTCAGGCGCCGCTGCGGCATCGGACTCGAGGACGGCGCGGGTGGTCGCGTCCCAGGCTCCTCCTCCGACCTGCGCCACTTCCATCCCGACGCGGATGACCGCGCCACAGACCGAGCAGCGCGCGCGCACCCCGCCGGTGGGGACCTTGCCCGGATCCACCCTGAAGACCGAATTGCACTCCGCGCACGAGACGTTCACCGCCCCTCCATAGCCCTGGCTGATGAGACCGGCGTGATGGGACCCTCGCCCGCAGGGCCGTCGCCGCGACGGTCGACCGAGAACACCGATCCGTACAGCGTCTTCGCGTAGCTCTTCATCTCCGTGGCGAGTTCACTCACCTGTCCGGCGTGCGTGAAGTGCCGCCGCTCGTTCGTCACGACCCCGATCGACACGGTCATCAGCGGGACCTTGTGCAGCTGACCGCGGCGGTCCTTTCCGAAATAGTAGCCGGCGCGCCGATCCTGTTCCGAGTACTGGTACGGGATCAGCGTGTCGAAGACGGAGACGATCTCCGAGCAGGTCTCGCCCACCTGCTCGACGGGGATCACGAAGATGAAGTCGTCGCCGCCGATGTGTCCCACGAATCCGGCCTCGCCGCAGGTCCCCTTCACGACGTCGTGCAGGATCTTGGAGAGGATCCTGATGACGCGGTCCCCGTCGTAGTAGGAGTACCGGTCGTTGAACTCCTTGAAGTGGTCGAGGTCGGCGTAACAGACGGCGAAGAGGACCTTCCCCTCGATGCGCCGCATGATCTCCTGCTCGATCTCGATCGTCCCCGGGAGGCGCGTGGAGGGATGCACGAAAGTGTCGCGGTCGCTCCGGCGGAGCAGCGCGTCGAGCCGGAGCGAGACCTCGGCCGGCGCGACACCGTCGCGGATCACCTCGTCGGCGCCGGCGTCGAAAGCGGAGGCGAACGCCGAGTCGTCGGCACGCGTCGCGAGGACGACGGGGACGATGCCCGTGAAGGAGTCCTGCTTCATGCGACGGCATGCCTTGAGCGCGGCCACCGGGTGCTGGCGCGCGTCGAGGATCGCCAACCGCGGGCGACTGCGCAGCGAGGACGACATCAGGTCGTCCGCCGAGGACATGCTGCGGGCGGGCAGGTTCCGCGACTCCAACCACTGCCGGATCGGATCCGGAAGGAGCTGGCCGTCGGGCGCGAAGAGGAGTGCGGTCGATTGCGACACGGCGGTCAGCGAGGGAGGGCGAGTGCGAAAATACGGGTCGCCCGGACCAGTGTCAAATGACGATGCCGCAACCAGTTGAGCAACTAGCGCTCCACCTTCGTCGCCTGCTCCACGAGCATGATCGGGATGCCCTCACGAACGGGGAACCGAAGCCCGCAGGCCGGGCAATCCAGCGACTCGCCCTCGGATCCGTCCTCGAGCGGTCCGTGGCAGTTCGGACAGACCAGCAGGCGCCGCACTTCGGGCGGGATGCCGCTCACGGCTCGCTCCCCTGGGGCAGCTGATACCCGAGTCGAGCGAGTGCGGCGGCATTCCGTCGCCAGTTCGGGAGGACCTTCACCCAGAGGTCGAGGTAGACCGGGGCGCCGACGAGCGGCTCGACCTTGGCGCGCGTCGCGCGCCCGATCGCCTTGATCCGGCTGCCGCCGGTGCCGATCAGGATCCGCTTCTGGCTCTCCCGCTCGACGTGCATCACTGCCCGAATGTACACTGGCACGCTCCCCTCGCGGTACTCCTCGATCTCGACTGCGACCCCATACGGCAGTTCCTCCTCGAGCTGCTCGAGGACGGTCTCGCGCAGGAACTCGCGGACGAAGAAGCGCATCTGCTGGGACGAGACGTCGTCGGCGTCGTAGAGGAAGGGCCCTTCGGGCAGGCGGTCGCGGATGGCGGTGAGCAGTTCCTCGACGCCTTCGCCTGTGGTCGCGCTGAGCCAGATCGCGCCGGGATGCGCGGCGCTGAGCTGCGCTCGGCGAGCCGCCGGAACACTGTCGGACTTGTTGAGGACGAGGAGCACGGGCGCGCGCGGGGCCTCGGTGAGCGCGGCGAGTTCGAGGAGGGGGCCAGGTTCGTCCGCCGCGGCGTCCACGAGGTGCACGATGACATCCGCATCGGCGATGGCGCGTTGCGCAGCGTGCTGCATCGCCCGATGGAGGGCGTAGCGGGGCTCGAGGAGTCCCGGGGTGTCGAGGAAGATGAGTTGGGTGTCTTCGTCGGACCGGATCCCGACGACCCGCTCACGAGTGGACTGCGGCTTGGGCGATACGATGGCGAGTCGCTCGCCGACGAGCCGGTTGAGGAGCGTGGACTTCCCGGCGTTGGGGCGGCCGACGAGGGTGACGAAGCCGGCGCGGGTCATCGGGGAAAGGTGGTGGGAAGCGGCGAAAAGACGAAGGCCCCAGCCGCATCCGCGACTGGGGCCTTCAACCCACGAGGGGGTGCCGGCGACGGCCTACTCTCCCGCGACCTCTCGGTCGGAGTACCATCGGCGCTGTAGGGCTTAACGATCGTGTTCGGGATGGGAACGAGT
>CAZYUL010000136.1:0-4377 GCA_964650715.1 uncultured Gemmatimonas sp.
CCGGTGAGGACGAGGAGGGGAACCGCTACCCGCTCGTGTTCGAGATCGACGAGTTTCGCTGCATCTTCTGCGGCTATTGCCAGGAGGTGTGCCCGGAGGAGGCGATCCACATGGGCCGGCACTATGAGAACGCGGAGTTCAAGCGCGACCGCTTCGTCTACGACCTGGAGCGGCTCACGGCGCAGACGCACCCGGTGAGCGACCTGTGGGATCCCGCCGACCCGCGGGGGGAATGACGATGGGCAACGAGTTCCACACGCTCTTCTACTCATTCCATTTCTATCTCTTCGGGCTGATCGCGCTGGCGTCGGCGATCCTCTTCGTGACGCGACAGAGCCCGGTGGCGGCGGCGATGTGGCTGGTGAACGTGATGTTCTGCCTCGCGGCGCTCTACGTGATGCTCGGCGCGGAGTTCATCGGCGCGATCCAGGTGCTGGTGTATGCCGGCGCGATCATGGTCGTGTTCCTCTTCGTGGTGATGCTGCTGAACCTCGGGCGCCCCGAGGAGCTCACGGACATGCGGAAGCAGGGGTGGCGGCTCACGGCCGGTTTCGTCGGCCTCCTCCTCCTGGCCGAGGTGATGGTGCTGGCGCGGACCGAGTTCCCCGACGCGCTGATCGAGCGGGCGTCCAACGCGGCCCTGCCGGATCCTTCGGCGCCGGGGGGCGTGATCGCGCCGATCGCCGACCCGCTCTTCCGCGAGTACTTGCTGGCCTTCGAGCTCACCTCGATGCTGCTGCTGACGGCGATCGTCGGCGCGGTGGTCATCGGCAAGAAGCGGAGCGTGACGGATGCTCGCTGAGTCCCTCGCGCTGTCGGCGGTGCTCTTCACGATCGGCACGATCGGCGTGCTCACGCGCCGGAACGCCATCATCATCTTCATGTGCGTGGAGCTGATGCTCAACGCCGTGAACCTCTCGTTCGTCGCGCTCTCCACGCTCTACGGCGCGGCGGGACAGGTCTTCGTCGTCTTCGTGATGACGGTGGCCGCCGCCGAGGCCGCGGTGGGGCTCGCGATCATCATCGCGATCTTCCGGCACCGCCAGTCGGTGAACCTGGACGACATCAACCTGCTGAAGGGCTGATCCCCGTGCAGACCGAAACGCACACCGGGCACCCCCTGGCGGACACCGTCGCGCGGTTCGCGTGGCTGCTGCCGACGCTGCCCCTGCTCGGGTTCCTGCTGAACGGCTGGCTCTCGCTGAAGCACGCGGCCAAGCCGGGCCCAGCGGACCCATCGGCCGCGGGCCACGGGCACGGCGGCCACGGCGACGCCGATGGCGCAGGCCACGGCCACGACGCCGCCGCGCACCACGAGGACCACCACCCGGCGCGGCATCCGGCCGCCAAGCTCGCCTCGCTCATCGGCCCCGGGGTGCTGGCGCTCTCGTTCGGGCTCGCGGTGGCGATCCTTTTCGCGATGATCGGCGCCGGCGAGGGGATGCATGACCCGTACATCCTGACGCTGTTCCAGTGGATGCCGACCGGCGCGCTCTCGGTGGATGTCGCGCTCCAGCTCGACCAACTCTCGATGGTGATGGTGCTGATCATCACCGGCGTGGGCACGCTGATCCACATCTTCAGCGTCGGCTACATGCAGGACGACCCGGGGTACCCGCGCTACTTCGCGTACCTCAACCTCTTCGTCTTCTTCATGCTCCTGCTGGTGCTCGGCGCGAACTACCCGTTGATGTTCGTCGGGTGGGAAGGCGTCGGGCTCTGCTCGTACCTGCTGATCGGGTTCTGGTTCAGCGAGAAGGCCAACGCCGACGCCGGCAAGAAGGCGTTCATCGTGAACCGGATCGGCGACTTCGGGTTCCTGGTCGCGATGTTCCTGATGTTCGCGAACCTCGGCACGCTCTCGTTCGCGGGGGTCGGCTCCGCCGCAGCCGGGCTCGAGATGGGCGGCGTGCTCGCGACGGCGATCTGCCTCTTCCTCTTCCTCGGGGCCACCGGCAAGAGCGCCCAGATCCCGCTCTTCACCTGGCTCCCCGACGCGATGGCCGGTCCGACGCCGGTCTCGGCGCTGATCCATGCCGCGACGATGGTGACCGCCGGCGTGTACTTGGTGGCCCGCTCCGCGACGCTCTTCTCGATGGCGCCGGTCGCCCAACTCACGGTCGCCGTGGTCGGCGCGCTCACGGCGGTCTTCGCCGCGACGATCGGCCTCAAGCAGTGGGACATCAAGAAGGTGCTGGCGTACTCCACCGTGTCCCAACTCGGCTACATGTTCGTCGGGGTGGGGGTCGGCGCGTACACCGCGGGCGTCTTCCACCTGATGACGCACGCCTTCTTCAAGGCGCTCCTCTTCCTCGGCTCGGGCTCGGTGATCTACGCGATGCACGCCGCCTATCACGCGACGCACAAGCACGAGGACGCGCAGGACATGCGGAACATGGGCGGGCTCAAGGAGAAGATGCCGCTCACGTTCTACCTCATGTGGATCGCGACGCTGGCGATCGCCGGCATCCCGGTCTTCTCGGGGTTCTTCTCCAAGGACGAGATCCTCGCGGCGGTCTTCGCGCGGACGCACGACTCGACGCTTGCTGAGGCGACCTGGATGGGGATCCCCGGCGGGGTCGTGCTGTACGGCGTGTACGCGCTCGGGCTGGCTGCGGCGCTGATGACGGCGATCTACATGACGCGGATGATGCTCTACACCTTCCACGGCCCCAACCGGACCGGGAAGGAGGAGTCGCAGCACCTCTACGAGGCGCCGTGGGTGATGACGGGGCCACTGGTGGTGCTCGGGGCCCTCGCGCTGATCGGCGGCTGGTTCAACCTCCCGGCGATCACCGGCGGGGCGATCGGCCCGACCGAGATCCTGCACCACTGGCTCGAGCCGGTGGTGGGGGAGGGGACCCTGCTGGTGACGCACGGCGAGGCGACGCACCTCTCGCACGCGACGGAGTACGTGCTGATCGGCACGGCGGTCGCGATCGCGGTGGCCGGCATCGCGATCGCCTTCGCGCGGCTCAAGCCGGCGGCGCTCAGGCCGGCGCGCGAGGCGGTCCCCGCCGAGGGGATCGAACGGGTGCTCGAGCACAAGTGGTACGTGGATGAGGCATACGATGCGGCGGTGGTGAAGCCGACCGTGGCGGTCTCCCGCGGCCTCCTGTGGAAGGGGATAGACACCGGGATCATCGATGGCCTGCTGGTGAATGGCAGCGCCCTCTTCATGCGGGGTCTCGGCTGGATGGGGTCGCAGCTGCAGTCGGGGCGGCTGGGGACGTATGCGTGGGTGCTGGTGATCGGCGCGGTCTCGGTGCTCTCCGCCTTCTCCTTCCGGAACTGACCCCGTGACCCAGTTCCTCTCCTCGATCGGCTACAACGGCTGGATCCTCCCGGCCCTCCTCGCGCTGCCCCTGGTCGGGGCGGTGCTGATCTTCGCGCAGGGCTTCACGCACGGCGGCGACGCCGACGCGGCGATGCGGCAGTCGCGGAGCGTCGCGCTCTGGGTCTTCATCGTCGAAGCGGTGCTCTCGCTCGGCCTCTGGTGGTCGGTGGACGTCGCGAGCCCCGACTGGCAGGCAGTGGTGGACGTCGCGTGGATCCCGCTCTGGGGCGCGCGATTCACCGTGGGCGTGGACGGCGTGGCGCTGATGCTCGTGCTGCTCACCACCCTCCTGATGCCGCTCGCGGTGCTCGGCAGCTGGACGACGATCCGCGAGAAGACCCACAGCTACTACGCCCTGCTGCTGATCCTCACGACGGGGATGTTGGGCGTGTTCGTCGCGCTCGACCTGCTGCTCTTCTACGTGATGTGGGAGGTCATGCTGGTGCCGATGTACCTGATCATCGGCATCTGGGGCGGACAGCGACGGCTCTACGCGAGCCTCAAGTTCTTCCTCTACACGATGCTCGGCTCGCTGCTGATGCTCGTGGCGATCATCTGGCTCGCCGTGAAAGCGGGCCAGGGGGGCGTGCCCAACTTCAGCTACGACGCGGTGCTGAGCTACGGCCGGGCGGTGCCGCTGGCGGCGAGCCTCTGGCTCTTCAGCGCGTTCGCGGTGGCGTTCGCGGTGAAGGTCCCGATGTTCCCCTTCCACACCTGGCTCCCCGACGCGCACGTCGAGGCGCCGACCGCTGGCTCGGTGATCCTGGCGGCGATCATGCTCAAGATGGGGACCTTCGGCTTCGTGCGGTTCGCGGTGCCGATCTTCCCCGAGGCGGCGATGCATCCGACGGTGCGGGGGATCGTCCTCGCGCTGGCGGTGATCGGGATCGTGTACGGCGCGCTCGTGGCGCTGGTGCAACCCGACTTCAAGAAGCTCGTCGCGTATTCCTCGGTGAGCCACCTCGGCTTCGTGATGCTCGGCATCTTCGCGATGACGGTCGAGTCCATCCAGGGGGCGCTCATCGTGACCATCAGCCACG
>CAZYUL010000137.1:0-4320 GCA_964650715.1 uncultured Gemmatimonas sp.
TGTTCTTCTTGAAGAGGAACTCGACGCCCTTGGAGTTCTGCGCCGAGACCGCGCGCGAGCGCTTCATCGCGACGCCGTAGTCCAGCGTCACCTTCTCGGCGGTGACGCCGAACTCCTTGCCCTTGGCGACCTTCTGCGCGATCGACGCCGCCTCGAGGAGGGCCTTCGCGGGGATGCAGCCCCAGAGCACGCAGGTGCCGCCGAGTCCCTCGCGCTCGACGACCGCGACGCTCTGGCCGAGCTGGGCCGAGCGGAGGGCGCCGACATAACCGGCGGGACCGCCGCCGAGGTAGATCACGTCGTATGTGGCCATTGAACTGCGGGGTGTGAGGTTGGAGGTGGGAGGTGGGAGGTCACGGCACCGGCACTGACCTCTCACTGCCCTCGGATCAGAACACCAGCAGCAACGGGTTCTCGATAAGCCGTCGCAGCGTCTGCAGGAACTTCGCGCCCACCGCGCCGTCGATCACGCGGTGGTCGCAGCTCATCGTCACGCGGAGCTTCTTGCGGACCTCGAACCCGCCATCGGGCCCGACCACGACCTTGTCCTCGATCGCGCCGATCGCGAGGATGCCGCACTCCGGCGGGTTGATGATCGCCGTGAACTGGTCGATCTGCATCATCCCGAGGTTCGAGACCGAGAAGGTGGAGCCGGTGAACTCCTCGGGCTTGAGCTTCCGCTCGCGCGCGCGCTTCGCGAGCGCCTTCGCCTCCGCGGAGATCTCGGACATCCGCTTCCGATCGGCGTTGAAGATCACCGGGACGATGAGCCCGTCGTCGGTCGCGACCGCCATCCCGAGGTGGACGGTGTTGAAGTAGCGGATGCGGTCGCCGAGCCAGTGCGCGTTCACCTCGGGGTGCTGGGCCAGCGCCGTGGCCGTCGCTTTCAGGACGATGTCGTTGAACGAGACCTTGTACGCGTCGCCGAGTTCGGCCGCCGCCGCGCGCATCTCGGCCGCGCGCGAGAGGTCGAACTCCGCCGTCAGGTAGAAGGTGGGGATCGGGCCGATGGACTCCGAGAGCCGCCGGGCGATCGTCTTGCGGATCTGCGTGAGGGGCACGTCGGAGGACTCGGCGCCATCGGCCGCTGGGCGGCGGACCGCCGCCGTGCTCTCCGGTGCGGCCGCGGCGGCGGGAGCGCCGCCGCCGAGCGCGGCCTCGATGTCCCGCTTCACGACACGACCGCCGGGACCGGACCCCTGTATCGCGCCGAGGTCGAGACCCTGGTCGCCGGCGAGGCGACGCGCGAGGGGAGAGGCGATGACACGGCCGCCGCTGGGCGCAGCGGAAGCAGGCGCGGCGGTGGGGCTCTGGGGTGCGCTGGCCGGCGCGCTCGCTGGCGCACTCGCTGGCGCGCTCGCTGGCGCACTCGCTGGCGCACTCGCCGGCGCAGCGGACGCCGCACCCGCGGCGCCGCCCACCAGGGCGCTGATGTCCTCATCGGCGCTGGCGATCACCGCGACGAGCGAGGCCACCGGCGCCGTCGTCCCCTCGGCGATCAACTGCTTGCGCAGCACGCCGTCGCCGCGCGCGGTCAGCTCCATCACCGCCTTGTCGGTCTCGACCTCGGCGAGGAGGTCGCCGCTCTTGACCGCATCCCCTTCCTTCTTGAGCCACTTCACGAGGCGACCCTCCTCCATCGTGGGGCTCAGTGCTTCCATGAAGACCTTGGTGGCCATATGCGGGTCAGTTCGAGTGGAACGACTGCTGCCTGCCCTCTGCCTTCTGCCGTCTACTCCACATACATCACCTTCTTCACCGCCGCGATCGTCTTCGCGAGGTCGGGCTTCGCCGACTTCTCCAGCGCCTTCGCGTATGGCATCGGCACATCGGCCTGGTGCACGCGGACGACGGGGGCGTCGAGGTCGTCGAAGCAGTCGCGCTGGATGTAGTCCACCACCTGCGCGCCGATCCCCGCGACCTCCCAGCCCTCCTCGAGCACGACGGCGCGGTTGGTCTTCCGCACCGACGTCGCGATCGCCTCGACATCCATCGGACGCACCGTCCGGAGGTCCACCACGTCCACCGTGATCCCTTCCTTCGCGAGCTGGTCGGCGGCGTTCATCGCGACGAGGACCATCTTCCCGTTCGTGATGATCGAGCAGTCCTTCCCCTCGCGCTTGAGGTCGGCCTTCCCGATCGGCACGATGTACTCGGCCTCGGGGACCTCGCCCTTGGTGTTGTAGAGCATCTCGCCCTCGAGCACGATCACCGGGTTGTCGTCGCGGATGGCGGCCTTGAGCAGCCCCTTGGCGTCGTAGGGCGTGCCGGGAGTGACCACCTTGAGCCCGGGGATGTGGGCGAGCCACGACTCCCAGGCCTGCGAGTGCTGCGCGGAGAGCTGGAGCGCGGCGCCGTTGGGCCCGCGGAAGACGATCGGGATCGGGTACTGGCCGCCCGACATGTAGAGCATCTTCGCGGCGGCATTCACCACCTGGTCGAGCGCGAGGAGCGCGAAGTTCCAGGTCATGAACTCGACGATCGGTCGCAGCCCGACCATCGCCGCGCCGACGCCGACGCCGGCGAACCCGAGCTCGGTGATCGGGGTGTCCACCACGCGCATCTCGCCGAACTCCTCGAGGAGTCCCTTGGAGACCTTGTAGGCGCCGTTGTACACGCCCACCTCCTCGCCCATCAGGAAGACGCGGTCGTCGCGCGCCATCTCTTCCCGCAGCGCCTGGTTGAGCGCCTCGCGATACGTGATGACGGCCATCGTCAGCTCACCGTGTCCACGAGGACATCCTCGTACAGCGAGGCGAGCGGCGGCTCGGGACTCGCGTCCGCGAAGTCCCAGGCGTCCTGGACCACCGCCTTGATCTCCTGCTCCATCGCCGCGACGTCGGTGTCGGCGATGTCGCCGGCCTCGAGCATGCGCGACTTCAGGAGGTTGATCGGGTCGCGCTTGAGGTACTCGTCGAGCTCGGCCTTGGTGCGGTAGGTGCCGCTCACCGCGTCGGACATCGAGTGGCCCATGTAGCGGTAGGTGCGGATCTCGAGGAGCACCGGCTTCGACTCGCGGCGGGCGACGTCGAGGGCGCGCTCCATCGCCTCGCGGACCGCGAAGACGTCCTGGCCGTCCACGTGCTCGCCGGCCATGCCCGTGTACGCGTCGGCGCGGCGCGAGAGGTCCTTGATCGCGGCCGCCCGCTCGACGGCGGTGCCCATCCCGTACTTATTGTTCTCGATCACGAAGATGCAGGGGAGCTTCCAGAGCGCCGACATGTTGAGCGCCTCGTGGAAGGCGCCGGTGTTCACCACCGACTCCCCCATGAAGCAGACGCAGACCTGGTCGCCGCCGCGGTACTTGATCGCGAACGCGACTCCTGCCGCCAGCGGCACGTGCCCGCCGACGATCCCGTGGCCGCCGAGGAAGTTCACGTTGCGGTCGAAGAGGTGCATCGAGCCCCCCTTGCCGCGCGAGCATCCGTCGAGGCGACCGAAGAGCTCGGCCATCACCGCGCGCGGTGTCATGCCGCGGACGAGCGCCTGGCCGTGGTCGCGATAGGTCGTGATGACATAGTCATCGGGGCGGAGCAGGGAGATGATCCCGGTCGAGACGGCCTCCTGCCCGATGTACAGGTGGCAGAAGCCGCCGATCTTCCCGAGGGCGTACGCCTCCCCGACCTTCTCCTCGAAGCGCCGCTGGAGGAGCATCGAGTGCAGGAGTTCGCGGCGGAGGGAGGGATCGCCGGGGAGCTTGGTCGAGTCGGACTTCTTCTTGGAGGCCATCGCGAGCGGGATGTGAGTGGGAGGTGGGAGGTGTGGGGTCGATGCGGGTCATGCGAGGGGGTGGTCGGCCCACCTCACCCCTCACACCTCCCACCTCATCGCTGCAGTTCGGCCGCCTGCACCTGCTCCCAGGCGTGGTACGAGGAGCGCACGAGTGGCCCGGCCTCGACGTGGCGGAAGCCCATCTCGCGGCCCGCCTCGCGGAACATCGTGAACTCGTCGGGCGTGACGTAGCGGTCGAGCGCGATGTGGTCGTCCGACGGCCGCAGGTACTGGCCGAGCGTGAGGATGTCCACGTCCACCGTGCGCAGCTCGCGCATCGTCTGGAGGACCTCCTCGTTCGTTTCGCCCATCCCGAGGATGATCCCGGTCTTGGTCGGGATGTCGGGGGCGATGCGCTTGCTCATCCGGAAGATCTCGAGCACGCGCTCGTAGCGGCCGCCGGGGCGCGCCTTCTTGTAGAGGCGCGGGACGGTCTCCGTGTTGTGGTTGTAGATCTCGGGGCGCGCCTCGAGCACCGAGCGGATCGCATCCTCGTTCCCCTGGAAGTCGGGGACCAGCACCTCGACCGAGCATCCCGGGACCGCGTCG
>CAZYUL010000138.1:0-4232 GCA_964650715.1 uncultured Gemmatimonas sp.
TCCTGCGCCAGGACCCCGACGTGATCCTCGTCGGCGAGATCCGCGACAAGGAGACCGCGAACATCGCGGTGCAGGCGTCGCTCACCGGCCACCTCGTGCTCTCCACGCTGCACACGAACGACGCGGCGAGCTCGGTGACCCGGCTCGTGGACATCGGGATCGAGAGCTACAAGATCGCGGCGGCGCTCAAGGGCGTGGTGGCGCAGCGACTCATGCGACGGCTCTGCCAGCACTGCCGCGAACTCGCGATCGGCGAGGTGCCGGACCGGATGAAGAAGTACTTCCCCGAGCAGGGGACGCTCTATCGCGCGGTCGGGTGCCCCGAGTGCTCGATGACGGGGTATCGCGGCCGGCTCGCGATCGAGGAAGTGCTGCACGCGACCGACGAGGTGGAGCGCCGGATCGCCGGGAACGAGTCGGTGGAGCGGATCAACGACGCGGCCCGCGAGGGGGGGATGCGCTCCCTCTGGGAGAGCGGCGTGCAGCACGTGCGGCAGGGGGAGACGACGATCGAGGAACTCCTCCGCGTGCTCGAGGCACCCTCGGAGCAGCCGCCGGCGCGCTCGGGACCGGCCACGCGGGTCACCACCGGCGAGGTCGCGGTCCCGCCGCGGTCGAGTTCGTCGTCGGTCGCCCCCGCCGTGGACGAGGAGTCGCCTTCGGCGCCCGCACCCGGGAGCCGGCGCTCCTCCACGCGGCACTCGGCGCCGACCGCACCGCTCTTCACCGGGGAATCGTTCGAGCTGGTGGACGACGGCAAGGCGAAGCGTCCGGCGGCCAAGCGCGTCCTGCTCGTCGAGGATGAGGAGGCGCTGCGACGGGTGATGAAGGACCTGCTCGAGCGCGAAGGGTTCGTCGTGTACGAGGCGGGGGATGGCGTCATCGCGCTCGACGAGGTGGACCGGCTCGCGCCGGACCTCGTGGTGCTCGACCTCAACCTCCCGCGGCTCGACGGCTACGGCGTGCTGAGCCACCTGCGGGCGCGGCCGGCGACCCAGAAGCTGCCGGTGATCGTGCTCACCGCCAAGGGCGACGAGGACAGCGAGGTGCGGGTGTTCGAGTACGGCGCGAGCGACTACCTCACCAAGCCGTTCCGCGCCCGCGCCCTCTCGGCGCGCATCCACTCGCTGCTCGATCGCAAGGCGAAGTCCGCCCCGTGAGCGCGATCCCGATCGAGGTCGGGGTCGTGGACGTGATCGTGTTCCGCCACGTGCAGCGGGGGTGGCAGGTGCTCGCCCTCGAGCGTGCGCCGGGTGTGCGGTGCCCCGGGGCGTGGGAGATGGTGCACGGGAAGGTCGAGCCCGGGGAGCGGCTCGAGGCGGCCGCGCTGCGCGAGGTGCGCGAGGAGACCGGGCTCGCGCCGCTGCGCCTCTTCTCGATCAAGGTCCATCCGTTCTACGTGGTGTCGACGGGGACCGTGCAGCTGGCGGCGGTGTTCGCGGCGATCGTGCCCGGCGACGGGAAGGTCAGGCTCGCCGAGGAGCACACGCGGCACGCCTGGCTCACGCCGAGCGCGGCGAAGCGGCGGTTCGTGTGGCCGCACGAGCGGCGGGTGGTGGACGAGGCACGGCACCTGCTCGGGGCGAGGGAGGTGCATGACGTGCTTGAACTGCCGGTGGAAGGTGGACGGTAGGAAGGTGAACGGAACGGCGATGCGGGATACCGCATCGTAGTTCCGTCCACCATCCACCTTCCACCTTTCACCGCCGTTCGATCACACGCCCCGTTCCTGCGACGTCCTCAACCGGTCGCTGACCATCGCCTCCGGCGGCGCCCCCGGCTTCACCCGCACGCTCTTCGCCGGGATCCCCACGTTCACGTGGTAGGGACGGACGTCCTTCGTCGCCACCGCCACCGCGCCCACCATCCCCTGCTCGCCGACGTGCACCCCGGCGAGCACCGTCGCGTGGTAGGTGATCCGCACCCCGTCGCCGAGGACCGTCGTCGCGTTGGTGACGTCCACCTGCTCGACGATGCTGTGGGTGTGCGAGTAGATGTTCGCGTAGTCGCTCACCGACACCTTGTTGCCGAGCCGGATCCCTCCGCGGTCGTCGAGGAGCACGTGGCGGTGGATCACGACGTCGTCGCCGACGTCCATGTTGTAGCCGAACGAGAACTCGACGTGCTGGAAGCACTTGAAGTTGCGGCCGACGCGCTTGAAGATGTGCGGCGCGAGCGCGCGCCGGAGCTTCACGCCGAGCTCGACGTTCTGCCCGCCGATCGGGAGCCGGTCGAACGAGTACCAGAGCCAGAGCAGGGGCTTCACCTTCTGGAACCGCGTCTGGTCGCAGTCGCCGTAGTACTCGGGTTCGAGCGTGACGTTGCGCGGGTCGAGCGCGGCGAGCGCGAGGCGAGTGCCGAGGGGGAGCGACTCGTCGGCGACTCCCTCCCCCCAGCGCTTGCCGGCGTAGCCGGGGTAGGCGAGCTCGACGAGGGTGTCGCGGCAGAGGTCGTTGCGGTCCACCGTCGGATCGCCGAGCCGTTCCTCGAGCTGCGCCAGCCAGCGGTCGCCGAGCGCGGCGGCGGGACGTGGGGGCAGCGTCTGCAGCGGGATCCTCACCATCGGGTCACTCCTCCTCGCGCCAGCTCGGTCGGGCCAGCAGGTCATTGAGCGCGGTCGCGAGTTCGTCGCGCCCCGCGCCGGTCACTGCGCTGAACGGTATCACCTGCTCGGGGTCGAGGGCGACGTCGCGCGCGATCGCCGCCACCCGGGCGCCGACCTGGGCGCGCGGGACCTTGTCGGTCTTCGTGACGCAGACGATCGTCGGCAGGCCGATCTCCGCGAGGAGGTCGAGCATCTGCCGGTCCTCGGCGCTGGGGTCGCGGCGCACGTCGAGGAGCTGGACGATGCCGCGGAGCGCCATCGAGCCGCGGAGGTAGCCCTCGATCAGGGGCCGCCACTCGGCCTGCCGCTCCTTGGAGATCCTCGCGTAGCCGTATCCGGGGAGGTCCGCGAGGACGAACGCCCCGTTGACGGCGAAGAAGTTGATCTCGCGGGTGCGGCCCGGGGTGCGGCTCACGCGGGCGACGGCGCGGCGGCGGACGAGCGCGTTGAGGAGCGACGACTTGCCGACGTTCGAGCGGCCGGCGAACGCGATCTCGGGGAGCTGGTGCGTGGGCCGCCACCCGTCGGCGGTCGCCATCGGCCCGAGGAACTCGAGGGAGCGGATCGGGAGGGGGTCCCTCGCCTCGGCAGGCGCCGCCGGGTCCGGCCGCGCCCCTGCCTCCCCGCTCACGCCTCCTTCTTCTGGCGCTTGGCGGCGATCTCGAGCAGCGGGGCCTGCTTCTGCGTGACGGTGGCCTCGGTCACGCGGACCTCGATCACGTCGTCGCGGCTCGGGAGCTCGAACATCGTGTCGAGCAGGAGCTCCTCGACGATCGCCCGGAGCCCGCGGGCGCCGGTGCCGCGCTGGATCGCCTTGCGGGCGATCGCGCGGAGGGCCGATTCCTCGAAGGTGAGCTGCACGTCCTCGAGCTCGAAGAGGCGCTGGTACTGCTTGGTGAGCGCGTTCTTGGGCTCCTTGAGGATCTTCACGAGCGCGTCCTCGTCGAGCCCCTGGAGCGGGACCGCGACCGGGAGGCGGCCGACGAGTTCCGGGATCAGGCCGTAGCGGAGCAGGTCGTCGGGCTCGACGTCGGCGAAGATGTTCGTCGCGCCGCCGCTGGCCTTGGCCGCCGCCTCCGCGCTGAAGCCGATCTGCCGCCGGCCGAGCCGGGCCTCGATGATCTTCTCGAGCCCGTCGAAGGCGCCGCCGCAGACGAAGAGGATGTCCTTCGTGTTGATCTGGATGTATTCCTGCTGCGGGTGCTTGCGGCCCCCCTGCGGCGGGACGCTCGCGACCGTGCCCTCGAGGATCTTGAGGAGGGCCTGCTGGACGCCCTCGCCCGAGACGTCGCGGGTGATGCTCGGGTTCTCGGACTTCCGGGCGATCTTGTCGATCTCGTCGATGTAGACGATCCCGCGCTCGCACTCGGCGACGTTGAAGTCGCCGGCCTGGAGGAGCCGGACGAGGATGTTCTCGACGTCCTCGCCGACGTAGCCGGCCTCGGTGAGGGTCGTGGCGTCGGCGATCGTGAAGGGGACGTCGAGGATCCGGGCGAGGGTCTGCGCGAGGAGCGTCTTGCCGACGCCGGTGGGGCCGAGGAGGAGGATGTTCGACTTGTCGAGCTCGACGTCGTTCTCCCGCTTGGCGCCGGAGTTGAGGCGCGTGTAGTGGTTGTAGACCGCGACG
>CAZYUL010000139.1:0-4210 GCA_964650715.1 uncultured Gemmatimonas sp.
TGGGCCTTGAGCGCGTCGCGGCGAGGCACGCGGATCGTGTACTGGTTGAAGATCGACTCGTTGGCGGGGTCGATGAACGGTGTGCCCACTTCGGCGAGGTCGCCGAACGCGGCGTCGTAGTAGGCGGCGTTCTCGCGCCGCTTGGCGCTCCAGGCGGCCAGGTGCGGCAGCTTCGCCGACAGGACCGCGGCCTGCAGCGCGTCGAGGCGCGAATTGTACCCCACCTCCTCGTGCAGGTACGTCTGCACCGAGCCGTGCGTGCGGAGGCGGCGGAGGCGATCGGCGAGCGCCTGGTCCTGCGTCACGATCATCCCGCCGTCCCCGTAGCCGCCGAGGTTCTTCGACGGGAAGAACGAGAAGGTGCCGATCGTCGCGACCTCGCCCGCCATCCGCCACTCGCCGCCGATCCTCCGGCGCGCGCCGATGCTCTGCGCCGCGTCCTCGATGATCGGCATCGTCGGCAGGAGCCGTCGTACCTCCTCCAGGGGCGCCATCTGGCCGAAGAGGTCCACGGGGATCACCGCCTTGGTGCGCGAGGTGACCGCGGCCGCGGCCAGGTCGGGGCGGATGTTGTACGTGCGGGGGTCCACGTCCACGAACACCGGCGTCGCGCCGACGTTGTGGATGGTCCCGGCGGTGGCGAAGAAGGTGAAGGGCGTCGTCACCACCTCGTCCCCCCGGCCGATGTCCAGCGCGCGCATCGCGATGAGGATCGCGTCGGTGCCGTTGGCGCAGCCGATCGCGAACCGCGTCCGCGAGAGGAGGGCGACCTCGCCTTCGAGCTGCGTGACCGGGGCGCCCAGGATGAACGCCTGGTCGTCCACGACCTTCAGCATCGCCTTCACGACCGCGTCGCGGATGGTGGCGTGCTGGGCCTTCAGGTCGAGCAGCGGGACGGGCATCGGGGAGGTCGGACCGGTCAGGGGATCAGGGCGGGAGCGGCACCACGGCAATCGTGAAAGCTCGCCGGGCGCCGAGGGAGAGTCAACGAATCGCCGTCACCGCCGGGTGGCCAGCGGGAGCGGGACCTCGCGCCCCGTCTTCGCGGACTCGTAGATGCCGAGGATCAGCTCGAGCGACTTGCGTCCCGCACGCCCGTCGGTGTCGGGCGCCGCCTCCCCGCGGAGGACCTTCAGCACGTTCCGATAGTAAGGCTCGTGGCCGAACCCGTACACGGACGGGGGGTTGGTGTTCGCCGCCTCGACCAGCTTGTCGTCGTCATCGTACTCGGCGAACTGCCAGGTCTCGATCCGGTTCACCGCCGTGCCGCCGATCTTGGCGCTCCCCTTCTCGCCGAGGAGCGTGATCGAACCCTCGAGGTTCCGCGGGTACGCCAGCATCGTGACCTCGAGGACGCCGAGCGCGCCGCTCCGGAACCGCATCACCGCCGCACCGCTGTCCTCGGCCTCGATGCGGCGCGCGAGGGTCGCGGTCTTGGCGACCACGCTCTCGACCGGCCCCATCAGCCACTGCAGGAGGTCCACGTAGTGCGAGGCCTGGTTCATGATCGCGCCGCCATCGAACTCCCAGGTGCCCCGCCACGGCGCCTGATCGTAGTACTCCTGCGGCCGCGCCCAGCGGACCGTGGTGTTCGCCATGAAGATCCGTCCGAACCGCCCCTTGTCCACGGCGCGCTTGAGGAGCTGCACGGTCGCATTGAGGCGGTTCTGCTTCACGACGAAGAGGTGGACGCCAGCGGCATCGCAGGCGTGGACGAGGTCGTCGGCGGACTCGAGGGTGATTGCCATCGGCTTCTCGCACACCACGTGCTTGCCGGCCTTGGCGGCGAGGATCCCGTGCGCCGGGTGGAGGCCCGACGGCGTCGCGATCGCGACGACCTCGCACGGCACCTCGGCGAGCATCCGCTCGAACGAGGTGAACCAAGGCACGCCGCAGCGCTCTCCAGCGGCGCGGGCTCGCTCCTCCGTGGCGTCACAGACCGCGGCGACGGAGAGTCCCTCGATCCGCGCGATCGCGTCGAAGTGGTTCGCACTGATGCGCCCGCATCCCAGGAACGCCACGCGGAACTCGCGTCGAGCCGTCATTCGTCCCCCGCCACCGGTCTGAGGATCTCCGCCTCGAGCACATAGCCCTTGGCGCACGCCGGGCAGCGGAAGTTCGCGCCGGTCCCCTCGAGCTTCACGCCGCAGCGGCAGACCCAGCCGACGTGGCGGGCCGGCACTCCCACCACGAGGGCGTACGCCGGCACGTCCCGCGCGACGACCGCCCCCGCGCCGACGAAGGCATGGCGCCCGATCGTCGTGCCGCAGACGACCGTCGCGTTCGCGCCGATCGTCGCGCCGCGCTGGACCAGGGTACGACGGTACTCGTCCTTGCGGCTCACGTGGCTGCGGGGGTTGATCACGTTGGTGAAGACCATCGACGGCCCGCAGAAGACGTCGTCCTCGAGCTCGACCCCCTCGTACACCGAGACGTTGTTCTGGATCTTCACGTTGTCGCCGATCCGCGTGCCGTTCATCACGACCACGTTCTGCCCGAGCGTGCAACGCTCGCCGATCACGGCGCCGGGCATGATGTGGCAGAAGTGCCAGACCTTGGAGCCGGCGCCGATCCGGGCGCCGTCGTCCACGTACGCGGACTCATGGATGAAGGGGGCACTCATCCCAGGTCTCCCTGCCACTCCTGGAGCGACCGGACCGAGGCCGGCCGTTCGTGCAGCGAGTGGATGGCGTCGCACGCCGCGCGCGCCCCCGAGAGGGTCGTCGTGTACGGCACGCGCTGGGCCACGGCCGCCTGACGGAGCGTGTAGTCGTCGCGCTGCGACGCCTTGCCGAGCGGCGTGTTGATCAGGAGCTGCACCTCGCCGTTGACCATGAGGTCGATGGCGTTCGGTCGGCCTTCGCTCACCTTGAACACCTCCGTCGAGGGGACCCCGTGCTCGTGCAGGTGCGCGCCGGTCCCGCGGGTCGCGACGATGCCGAAGCCCATCGCGTGGAACCGCCGCGCGAGCTCCGTCGCCCCCGCGCGATCGCGCCGGTTGACCGTGATCAGGACCTTCCCCTCCCGGGGGAGCCCGTTCCCGGCCGCCAGCTGCGACTTCGCGAACGCCGTCCCGAAGCTGTCGCTGATCCCCATCACCTCGCCGGTCGAGCGCATCTCCGGCCCCAGGATCGGGTCGAACTCCCGGAACTTGGTGAACGGGAAGACCGCCTCCTTCACGGCGACGTAGGGAGCGATGACCTCTGCCGTGTACCCCAGCTCCTCGAGGGTCTCCCCGAGCATGACCCTGGCCGCGAGCGAGGCGAGCGGCCGACCGATCGTCTTCGACACGAAGGGCACCGTGCGCGACGCCCGCGGATTCACCTCGATGACATAGACCACGCCGTCCTTCACGGCATACTGCACGTTGATCAACCCGACGACGCCGAGCGCCTTCGCGAAGGCGATGGTGTGCTCGCGCATCCGGTCCTGGTGCTCCTTGCTGATCAGCATCGGCGGGAGGACGCATGCCGAGTCCCCGGAGTGGATGCCGGCATCCTCGATGTGCTGCATCACCCCACCGATGACCACCCGCTCGCCGTCGGCGATCGCGTCCACGTCGGCCTCGAACGCGTCCTCGAGGAACGAGTCCACGAGCACCGGGCGCTCCTCCGAGACGCGGACCGCGCGCACGAAGTACTCCCGCAGCGAGGGCTCGTCATAGACGATCTCCATCGCGCGCCCGCCGAGGACGTAGCTGGGCCGCACGAGCACCGGGTACCCGACGCGCGTGGCGATCGCGACCGCCTCCTCGACGCTCGTCGCGGTCCCGCTCGGCGGCTGCGCCACGCCGAGCCCTCGGGCGAGCGCCTCGAAGCGCTTCCGGTCCTCGGCGATGTCGATCGCCTCCGGCGACGTGCCGAGGATCGGGACGCCGGCCGCCTCCAGCGGCTTCACGAGCTTGAGCGGCGTCTGCCCGCCCAGCTGCACGATCACGCCGACCGGCTTCTCCCGCTCCACGATCTCGAGCACGTGCTCGAACGTGAGCGGCTCGAAATAGAGCTTGTCCGAAGTGTCGTAGTCCGTCGAGACGGTCTCCGGGTTCGAGTTCACCATGATCGTCTCGTAGCCGGCCTCACGGAGTGCGATCGCGGCCCGCACGCAGCAGTAGTCGAACTCGATCCCCTGCCCGATCCGGTTCGGGCCGCTGCCGAGGATCACCACCGACCTCCGGCCCGTCCTCGGCGCCTCGGACTCTTCGTCGTACGAG
>CAZYUL010000140.1:0-4201 GCA_964650715.1 uncultured Gemmatimonas sp.
CGTCGTGCCGGAAGCGCCGCTCGTACTCCGCGACCTTGGCGAAGTCGATGTCGTCGAGGTGCGCGCGCATCTGCGCGACCGCCTCATCGCTGATCGCGAGGCCGAGCGCCTGCTGCTGCTCGGCGAGCGCGAGCCAGAGCCGGCGCCAGAGCCCGTGCCGGACCGCCGGGCTCCACAGCTCGAGCATCGCCTTGGAGGCGTATCGCTCGGCGAGCGGCGTGCGGTACGTGTCGTGGCTCATGAGATCCGGAAGTCGGTGGAGTAGATCGTGCCCGCCCGCTCGAAGTACATCCGGATCGGTCCCCTGCCGGCGTAGTACTCGAGCACCCGGGCGGCCTGCTGTGCATCGGTGACGGGGGTGCGGTTGACCTGGATGATCAGGTCGCCGGCGCGGATCCCGAGATCCCTCGCGACGCGGTCGGTGACGCGATACACGACGGCGCCCTGGGCGCTGCGGAGACCACGCTCCGCGCGGATCGCGGGCGTCATCGTGATGAGCTCCAGCTCGCGGAGCACGGCGACCTTCTCGGCCCCCACCTCGGGCAGGTCCCGCACGCGCACCGGGACGAGCAGCTCGCGGCCGCCGCGCCGGACCGTGAGGTCGGCGGTCTCGCCGACCCGGAGTTCGAGGAGCTCCGCCTCCCAGTCGTATGGGTTGCGCACCTGCCGGTCCCGCGAGCGGATGATGACGTCGCCCACGCGGAGCCCCGCCTCCGCGGCGGGAGAGCCGGGGACGATCGTCTCGATCGGCGCGCCGGAGTTCAGGCTGCCGCGCCCTGCCGACGCTCCGACCTGCTCCACCTTCACGCCGATCCAGGGGCGACGCACGCTCCCGTGCGCGAGCAGGTCCTCCGCCACGCGCCGTACGCGGTCGATCGGGATCGCGAAGCCGAGGCCGATGGAGCCGCCGCTCGGCGTGTAGATCGAGCTGTTCACGCCGACGACGAGCCCATCCGACGTGATCAGCGGCCCTCCGGAGTTCCCGGGATTGATGGATGCATCCGTCTGGATCATGTCAACGTACACGCCCGGTCCCTCGCCGCGTCCCGTGAGGTTGCGGCCGACACCGCTCACGACCCCCGCCGTGACACTCGGCTCGGAGTTGCCGAGGAGGAATCCGTACGGGTTCCCGATGGCGACCACCCACTCGCCGATGAGGAGGCCGCGCGAGGTGCCGAGCGGCGCGGTGGGGAGGTCCTTCGCCTCGATGCGCAACACCGCGAGGTCGTTGAGCTCGTCCTCGCCGATGACCTGCGCCGGATACGTCGTTCCATCGCGCAACGCGACCGAGACCCGGGTCGCACCCGCGACGACATGGGCGTTCGTCACGATCACGCCGTCGGCGCGGACGATGAAGCCGGAGCCGACGCCGGGCAGCACCTGCTC
This sequence comes from uncultured Gemmatimonas sp., assembly GCA_964650715.1. GTDB lineage: Bacteria > Gemmatimonadota > Gemmatimonadetes > Gemmatimonadales > Gemmatimonadaceae > Pseudogemmatithrix. The sequence continues at coordinate 1,387 of CAZYUL010000140.1, forward strand.
GCGCGACGGCGCGCCACCGAAGAACAGGTCGAACGGGGTCGCCGCGCTCCGCTGCACCCGTTCGGTCTGCACCGTCACCACGGCGGGCGCGACGCGGGCGACCGCTTCGGTGATGGCGGTGCGCCGGGACGAGGTCAGCTGTTGTGCCGCCTGCTCGAGGGTCGCGGCCGGTGGCCGGGAGGGTGCCTGCGCGATCGTGGCGTCCGGGGTCGCACCCTCGCAGGCGGCGAGGACGGCGAACGCCGCGATCCCGAGGCAGCGGGCGGTGTGGCGCATCGCGCGGCTCACTTGGCGCGGCGCGGTTTCGCGCGCCGGCTGATGTCCGAGAGGAAGCGGTCGATCCCGCGGTCGGTGAGGGGGTGCTGCAGGAAGGACCGCAGCACGGCCGCGGTCACGACGGCCGCGTCCGCGCCGGCGGAGGCGAGCTCGGCGAGGCGCGCGGCGCTGGGCGGCCCGGCCGCGACGACGTCGCACTCGACGGCGGTGCGGTCGAAGGCGAGCCGCAGGCCACGCACGACCTCGTCGGCCGGCGACCCCACCGCATCCAGCGCATCCACCGGGATCACGACGAGCGAGGCACCGGCCTTCGCCGCCAGGAGCCCCTGGGCCACCGAATGCACCAGGGTGGCTGCGCAGCGGATGCCATCCTTGCGCAGTCGCCGGAACGCGGGGAGCGCGTCCTCGACGAAGGGGATCGCGACGATCACGTGCTCGGCGATCCTCGCGAGCGCCTTCCCTCCGCGCGCGATCTCGGCGGCGTCGAGGGAGGGCACGCTGGCGAAGATGGGGAGGGCGGTGCGCTCGGCGAGCTCACCGACCACCTCGCGGGGATCGGCCTGCGGCAACTCGGCGGCGAGGACCGCGGGGGTCGCCACGACTCCGTCGCACAGGCCGGCCTCCGTGGCCCAGCGGAGGTCGTCGGCGGCGACGGTGGCGAGATAGAGGCGCATCAAGAAGGGCGGTACAGGTCGGGCGGGTAGGTGACTTCCTCGAGGCAGAGCCCCATCGCCGGGGCGGGGGGCGACACCTCTGCGTTGTCGGCAGCGATCAGCAGGCCGGCGAACTCCTCCTTCGGTCGCTTTCCGCTGGCGGCGTCGAGCATCGTGCCGACGAGGAACCGCACCATGTGGTGCAGGAACCGGTCGGCGGCGACCTCGAACACCACTCCCCGCGAGGGGTCCCCGGGTGCAGGGACCCACCGGGCGAGGCGCACGTCGCACTGGTGATCGTCATCCTCCGGCGCGGTGCCGCGCACGGCGAATCCCCGGAACGTGTGCGTCCCCACCAGCCGCGATGCGCACCACTCGAGCACCTCGCGGTCGAGGGCCCGGGACCAAGGGAGCTCCCAGCGTCGCCGGAAGGGCGAGGCCGCTCCCTCGTCGAGCCCCACCGCATAGCTGTAGCGGCGAGCCGTCGCACTGTACCGCGCGTGGAAGCGCGGGTCCATCTCGTGCGCCGCCGCGACCCAGAGATCGGGCGGGAGTTGCTCGTTCAACACCTTCCGCAACCGCGCCGCGGTCCAGTGGCCCGCGACGGTCACGCCTGCCGACTGTCCGCGCGCGTGGACCCCCGCGTCGGTCCGACCCGCCCCCGTGACGCGGACCGGGACCCCGTGCAGGCGGCCCAGCGCCTCCTCGACGACCCCTTGCACGGTGCGCTGCCCGGGTTGGACCTGCCAGCCGGCGAACTCGGTGCCGTCGTACTGCAGGACCAGCTGGAGGGTGCGCTCCACCATCGACCGAAAGCTACCGACCGCGAGAATCGAGTTCAAGCAACAACGCGCGCGCGTCCGCGCGTGGGCGCGCGTTCGATTGACTTGGCGCCCCACGCGGGCCAATCTTCGTCGCGCCGCGCCCCCTGCGCGGCGTCCTCATTTCCGACCGGATGAACGCCCGAACGCTCCCCTCGCTTGCGCAGGCGCTCGGCGCCGCGACCGACCTCGACGCGGCCCTCGTCGCCCTCGCAGGAGCGCTGGCCGAGAGCGACCGCGAGGCCGCGCTCTCGTTCCTCCGCTTCGACCCGCGCCAGGGTCTCCTCCGCGAGCGGATGACGGTGCGCGACGGGAAGGTCGAGCGCGTTCCGCTCGAGACCTCGCTCGAACAGCTCCCGCGCGGACCACTGCGCGCGATCCAGGATGGCGGCACGTTCACTGACCTGGCGGAGGAGCCCGAGGCATACGCCCGCCTGCTGCGGCTCCCGGAGTTCGAGTCGGGATCGTCGCTGGCGCTCCGCGGCGCGAAGGTGGACGGGCACCTCACGATGATGCTCGCGCTCGTCGAGCCGCGTCGCGTCTTCGGGACGCGCGCCACCGAGCGCGTGGCGCCCCTCGCCGCGCTCTTCGACCTCTCGCTGGCGCGGTTCGTGGATCGCGAGGCGCGTGATGAGGCGAAGCGGACGCTCGAGGAGGTCACGACCCGGGTCCACGCCGAGTATCTCGCGAAGCTGGGGGACCTGGAGAAGCAGGTCGCGAGTGCGCGCCAGGCACCGCAGCCGCCAGCCGAGGATCCGGCGCAGGCGGTCGCGCGGGAACGTGAGGAGGCGCGCCGGACCGAGGAGACGCGGCGCAACCTGCGGCGCCTCGCCGCGCTCGAGCACCAGCTCACCGCGTCCGTCGGCCAGCTGGAGCAGGCGCACGTCGAACTGCACCGCCGGAGCGAGGCGCTGCGCCAGCGGACGCGCACGCTCTACCTCCTCGACCGGGTGATGACCCTGGCCGCGGAGACCAAGGACCCGACCCGCCTCGCCGAGGGGCTCCTCTCGCTCGTCGGCGACGACATGCAGGCGCTGCGCTGCTCGCTCTTCCTGCGCGGACCGG
>CAZYUL010000141.1:0-4192 GCA_964650715.1 uncultured Gemmatimonas sp.
CGCTGGTCCCGCGCGCCATCGGGTCCTCCACCGCAGAGCCGACGGCGAGAGTCGAACTCGCGACCGCCCGATTACAAATCGGGTGCTCTGCCAGCTGAGCTACGTCGGCGAAACGATCTCCTGCGCGAGCATCGAAGGATAGTCGCGCCCCGAGGGAGCGTCAATCAGCGCGCGAGCTTCCAGCGCGTGCCGGCGGCGCTGTCCTCGATCACGATCCCCTTCGCCTCGAGCTCGGCGCGGATCGCGTCGGCCGCCGCGAAGTCCCGTCGCGCGCGCGTCGACGCGCGCGCGGCGAGCTGCTGCTCCACCCACGCCGCGAGTGCGGCATCGGCGGTGGCCGGCTCGGGCACGATGTCGAAGATCCCGTCCACGAGCGCGAAGACCTCGCGGGCCCGCCGCGCCGCGCTGGCGTCGGTCCCGCCGACATCGAGCTCCTTGTTCGCCGCCCGGATGAACTCGAAGAGCGCCGCCATCGCGTTCGGCGCGTTCAGGTCGTCGAAGAGTGCCTCGCGCACCTCGGTCTCCAGTCGGTCCGCGGCGTCCTCGAGCGCCTTCGTGCCTCCCTTCGCCGACTCGAGCCGTGCCGCGAAGTCCGCCACGCGGCGCACCGCCTCGATCGACCCCTCCAGCGCCTCCCCCGAGAGGTTGAGCTGCTTGCGGTAGTGCGTGGAGAAGACGAAGTGCCGGAGCGCCGCCCCGCTCACCCCCTGCGCCTTGAGGTCGGAGACGTTCGTCACGTTCCCGACCCGCTTCGCCATCTTGGCGCCCTCGATCTGCAGGAACTCGCCGTGGCACCAGCAGCGCGCGAACGGCTTGCCGGTGGCGGCCTCGCTCTGGGCGATCTCGTCCTCGTGGTGCGGGAAGACCAGGTCCACCCCACCGGCATGCAGGTCGATCGTCTCGCCCAGGATCGCCATCGCCATCGCCGAGCATTCGAGGTGCCAGCCGGGGCGGCCGCGACCCCACGGGGAGTCCCAGGCCGCGCCACTCGCCTCGTCCTCCGGCTTGGCCGCCTTCCAGAGCGCGAAGTCCTGCGCGTTCTCCTTCGAGTAGTCGTCCTGCGCGACACGGGCGCCGCTCCGGATCTCGCGCGTATCGAGCCGCGAGAGACGCCCGTAGGCCGGGAACTTCGCGATGGCGAAGTACACCGAGCCGTCGTCCGCCACGTAGGCGACTCCCTTCCGCATCAGGCGCTCGACGAGCGCGATCATCTGCGGGATGTACGCCGTGGCGCGCGGATAGTGCTCCGCGTCCTCGATCCGCAGGTACTTCCGGTCCTCGTGGAACACGGTGACGATGGGGTCGGTCACCTCGCGGATCGTCCGGCCCTGCTGCGACGCCCGCTTGATGATCTTGTCGTCCACGTCGGTCAGGTTCATCACCTGCTCGACCTTCCAGCCGCGGAGGCGCAGCGCGCGGCGCAGCAGGTCCTCGAAGAGGAAGGTCCGGAAGTTCCCGATGTGCGCCGGGTCGTACACCGTCGGTCCGCAGGTGTAGAGCTTGACCGTCTCGCCGTCGGCCGGCGCGAACGCCTCGGTGGAGCGTGTCAGGGTGTTGTGGAGGCGGAACTCGGGCATCGCGGAAAGCTACGGGTCGTCCTCGCGCCCGGGCAACGCCCCGCGTTCCTCGGCGACGCGCGACGCGCGCACGCGGACACCGACGTCGCGGCAGAGCGCGAGGATCGCCTCCGGCGAGTGGTCGCGGAGCGGGACCCGCAGGCGGCGACCGCGCCGCATCACGCTCGGCAGCCGCCCGGCGAGACGGGCGAACGCGTCGGCGGGACTGGGCACGGCGAGTTCGAGCACCGACCTCGAGGTCCGCGCATCGCCCACCAACCGGCCCCGCGAGAGGCGCAGGACCCGGTCGCCGACATCCTGCGCCGCGAGTCCGGCGGCGTCGCGCACCGCGACCATGACCGCGATCCCGCGCCCCGCCACGTCGCGGAGCATCCTCGCGGCGACGCGCCGCTCCTCCGGACCACAGAAGACGAGCGGCTCCTCGCATAGCAGCAGGCGAGGATGCGCGATCAGCGCCTGCGCGACCACGACCCGCAACCGGTCGAGCGCGCCGAGTTGGCCGAGCCGCGTGCGTCCCTTGCCGCGCAACCCGACGCCCACCATCAGCGGGACGAACCGGGTGGGGGCAGGCGGCGCGTCCGATCCGACCTCGAGGGCATCCGCGTGGAACGCCAGCGCCTGCCGGACGGTGAGGAAGTTGTACTCCCATGGCCGGGCGCCGATCAGCTGCGGCCGCGCCGCCCGTGGATCGAGCGCGCCGCACCAGCGCACCTCGCCCGCGGTCGGGCTCGCCTGACCGGCGGCGATCAGCAGGAGCGTGGACTTCCCCGCCCCAGCCCCTCCGGTCAACACGACCACCTCGCCGGCGGCCACCGAGAGCGTCACGCCGTCGAGGGCGCGATCGTGGCCCGGCGCGCCGAGGATCCCCGATCGCCAGCTGCGGCTGACGTCGCGGAACTCGAGCACGGGAGGGAGGGCGGGCCCGGACACGCGCCCAACCTGCAGCGTTCGCGCGGCGGGTCGGCATCCGCGTCCCGCGCACCGTACCGGACTACTGCGCCGGCGTCCCTCCGCCGGGCGGCGCGTCCCCCGGGTCCCCGGCGTCGCCGATCGCGGTCTCCAGCGTCTGTTGCATCGCCAGCGTGCGCCGCTGCTTGCGGGTGAGCACGGGCGTGACGACCGCGGGGGCCATCTCCTCGTCGCGATAAACCCTGGCGATCAGCACGCGCCGCACGAGCACCATCGAGACGGCCAGCGTCGGGACCGCGACGAGGAGCCCGAACGGACCGAGCAGCTTCCCGCAGATGAGCACGCTCATGATCGTCAGCACCGGCGGGAGGTCCACCCGCTTGTGCATGATCATCGGGATCACGAACTGGTTCTCGAGGATGTGGATCACCGACCCGAGGAGGATCACGAGGAGCGCGCGCACGCCACCGTCGGGTCCGGGGAGCACGAAGAGCGCCGGCAACAGCGTGGAGACGAAGGTCCCGAAGAACGGCACCACGGCGACGAGGCCGGTGAAGATGCCGAAGGCGAGCCAGTACGGCACGTCGAGCAGCCAGAGGCCGATCGCGGTCAGTGCGGCGAGGGTGACCATCGCGAGGAGCTGGGCGATGGTCCAGGCGCGGAGGGTCTCGCTCAGCGCCTGGATCACCTCGCGTGCGGCCTCGCGGTGACGCGGCGGGGTGACGCTGATCGCGAGGTCGCGGTAGAGATCGGGCCGCAGCGAGAAGTAGATCGCCATCACGATCACGGCGACGATGTTGACACCGAGATGCAGCGTGTCGAAGAGCCGGGGCACGAGGGACCCGACGATCCGCTGCGCCTCCTCGAGCGCGACGGCGAAGATCCGGTGCTCGCCGGGGACGAGCACATCCTCCATCCCGGGGATCGCGCCGAGGAACCGCTCGAGTCCCCGCTCCCACTCGGCGACGATCGTGGGGAGCACGGTGAGCAGCTGCCGGGTCTGTTCCACCACCGGCGGGATCAGGAGTGCGCCGATCCCGAAGAGGACCGCGAGCGAGGCGACGACGGCGAGGAGGAACGCGGCGCCACGCGGGAGCCGGGTCTTCGCGACGAGGAGGTCCGTGAGCGCGCCGAGGTAGACGGCGAGCAGGATCCCGAGGAAGAGCAGGAGCAGCAGGTCGGCGACGGTGCCGGCCAGCCAGAGCAGCAGCAGGGTGACGAGGATCGCGGTGAAGCCCGGGAGGATCCAGACCTTCCGCACCGCGGTGTCGGTCACTTCTTGCCCTTGTCCTCGACCTCGGCGTTGACCGTCTCCTCACCCGCACCCAGGCGCTTGGCCGGCTGCGACGACCCGCCGGCGCCGAGGAGCCCCATCTTCTGCTTGAGCTCGAGGAGCCGCTGGTCGGCGCTCGCGGCGCCGTGCTGCTTCTCGAGCCGCTTGAAGTCGCTCGCGAGCCGGTCGCCCGAGAACTCCTCCTCGATCTCGGTGCTCGCCTTCAGCATCCGCTCGTTGCCGGCGATCTTCTCCTCCATCCGGGCGAAGGCCTCGAACGCCGACTTCTCCGACATGGACGACATCGTCTCGGAGATCTTCTGCTGCGCCTGGGCGCGCCGCTGCCGCGCGAGGAGGAGGTTCTTCTTGCGCTTCGCCTCCTCGATCTTGTCGTTCAGGTCGCGGAGCGAGTTCTTGAGCTTCTCGGTCTCCA
>CAZYUL010000142.1:0-4052 GCA_964650715.1 uncultured Gemmatimonas sp.
GGTCCGCCGAGGCGCGGATGCAGGTCGAGCTCGCCCAGCTCGAGTACTCGCTGCCGCGCCTCACGCGGATGTGGACCCACCTCGAGAAGTTCCGGGGCGGTATCGGCGTGCGCGGTCCCGGCGAGACCCAGCTCGAGACCGACCGCCGACTCGTCGGCCAGCGGATCAAGCTGCTCAAGGACCGGCTCGCCGAGGTCACCAAGGCGCGGCTCGTCCAGCGCGCGGGACGCGAAGGGAGCTTCCGCGCCGCGCTCGTCGGCTACACCAACGCCGGCAAGAGCTCGATCCTCCGCGGGATCTCGGGGTCGGCCGAGGTGTTCGTCGAGGACCGGCTCTTCGCGACGCTCGATCCCCTCACCCGTGAGGTGGACCTGGGGGAGCGCCAGTCGGTCCTCCTCACCGACACCGTCGGGTTCATCCGCAAGCTCCCGCACCACCTCGTCGCGAGCTTCCGCGCCACCCTCGAGGAGGTCGCCGAGGCGGACCTCCTGCTCCACGTCATCGACGCGAGCCATCCGGCGTGGGAGGAGCAGCGCCTCGTCGTGGACGAGGTCCTCTCCGACCTCGGCGTGAGCCACATCCCGATGACGTACGTCTTCAACAAGATGGACCGGCTGCCGGACGAGGTGCGGCTCGCGCTGCGCGAACGGATCTCGAACCTCGCGCCGGGCTCGATCTTCACCTCGGCGGCGAACACCGAGGGGCTCGACCCGCTGCGGGACCGCCTGCGCAACGCGCTCCGCGAGCGGCGCCCCGAAGTGGCCGTGCTCGTACCGCTCACCGACGGCCGGCTCCTCGCCGAGGTGCATCGGCTCGGCGAGGTGCTCTCGACCGAGACGGACGAGGACGAGGGGGTGCTCCGCATCCGGGGGCGCTTCGACCCCACCGCGCTCGCGCGCCTCGAGCGCGACGGCGCCGTCCGGGCGTGAGCGCCCACGCGGACCGGCTCCGCCGGCTGCGGGTCACGCTCGCGTCGAGCGGGCTCGATGCCCTCCTGGTCACCTCGTTGGCGAACGTCCGCTACCTGAGCGGCTTCTCGGGCTCCAGCGCGCAGTTGGTCGTGACCGCCGATGCGGCGACGCTCCTCACCGACTTCCGCTATGCGACGCAGGTGAAGGGCGAGGTGGATGCCGCGGTGCGATGCGTGATCGAGCCCGCGTCGCTCTGGGCCGGCCTCTGGCGCGAGCTCGGGAGCCTCGGTGACGGCCGCGTCGTGGGGTTCGAGAGTGCCCACCTCTCGCATCACGATGCCGCTCGCTTCACGGCGCCGGAGGGCGAGGGGCGGCGGTTGCAGTGGCGTCCGGCGGTCAACCTGGTCGAGACCCTGCGCGAGTCGAAGGACGCGGTCGAGGTCGCGCAGATCCGCGTGGCGATCGGGATCGCCGAGCAGGCGTTCGCGCGCACTCTGCCACACGTCGGGGCGGGGATGACCGAGCTCGAGGTGGCCGGCCGCCTCGAGTTCGAGCTGCGCGCGGCGGGGAGCGAGGGGTTCCCGTTCGAGACGATCGTGGCGTCCGGCGCGCGCTCGGCGCTCCCGCACGCCCGCGCGAGCGCCCAGGTGATCGCCCCGGGCGACCTGCTGCTGATCGACTTCGGCGCGATCAGCGGCGGATATTGTGCCGACCTCACCCGCACGTTCGTCGTGGGCAGGCCGCCGGATGCGCGCCAGCGCGAGGTTCATGCGGCGGTTCGGGAAGCCAACGGGAGCGCTTCGGCCCTTGTACGGGCCGGAATGCGGGGACAGGATGCCGACGCGCTCGCGAGGGACTACATTCACCGCCTCGGTTACGGCGAGGCGTTCGGGCACTCGCTCGGACACGGGATCGGGCTGGAGGTCCACGAGGCGCCGCGCCTCGCCAAGACCGCCGAGTCCCTGCTCCCGGTGGGTGCGGTGGTGACGATCGAGCCGGGCATCTACCTCGATGGATGGGGTGGCGTCAGGATCGAGGATGATGTCCTGCTGGCGCTGGAAGGACCGCAGGTGCTGAGCACGTTCGATCGAGGCCTGTTGCAGCTGTAGGTGCGTCGTCCGCGATACCGCGCGGAGGGGAAGGAGGGAAGCGGTCGTCCCCTTCCACCTTCCACCTTCCACCTTCCACCTGCCGTTCGATGATCGACCTTCGATACGTCAAGAAGCTCCTCGAGATGCTGGACGAATCCGCCGTGGATTCCCTCGAGATCTCGTCCGACAAGGGGATGCGGATCCGGCTGAGCAAGTCGCCGGCGATGCGTCCCGGGGTGCAGTACGCCGCGCCGGCGATGGCCGCCGCGCCGATGGCGATGCCGATGGCCGCCCCGATGCCCTCCGCCCCGGCGGCGCCGGCCGCAGCGGGTGCGCCTGCGGAGGCGCCTGCCGCCGCGCCCAAGGGCAACCTCGTGGACGTGAAGTCCCCGATGGTCGGTACCTTCTACGGCGCGCCGGAGCCGGGCGCCAAGCCCTACGTGAGCGTCGGCCAGCAGATCAAGAAGGGCCAGGTCCTCTGCATCATCGAGGCGATGAAGATCATGAACGAGATCGAGTCCGAGGTGGCGGGCACGATCGTCGAGATCAACGCCACCGATGCGCACCCGGTGGAGTACGGCCAGGTGCTCTTCAAGGTGAATCCCAATGGCTGACGAGCCCAGGTCGGGGCCGAAGGCCGCCCCGGCGGCCGGCGCGCCCGCGGCCGGCGCCCCCGCCGCGCCGCCCTACAACTTCAAGATCGTCCTGCAGCGGATGGCCCAGGAGGGCGGCTCCGACCTCCACCTCAAGATCGGCCGTCCGCCGACGATGCGGCTCAACGGCGAGCTCACGGCGATGGACCTCCCGGCGCTCAAGCCCGAGGACCTCCGCTCGATCGGCGAGCAGATCATCCCGCCCAAGCAGCGGCGCGAGTTCGACGAGTCGAAGGACGCCGACTTCGCCATCGGCGTGCCGGGGGTCGGCCGCTTCCGAGTGAACGTCTACCAGCAGCGCGGCTCGCTGGCCTACGCGTTCCGGTTGATCGCGTTCCAGGCGCTCTCGATGGACGAGCTCAACCTCCCGGCGATCCTCAAGGAGATCGCGCTCAAGCCGCGCGGCCTCGTCCTCGTCACCGGCATCACCGGCTCGGGCAAGTCCACCGCGCTCGCGACGATGCTGCAGTACGTCAACGAGAACCGGCACGCGAACATCATCACGATCGAGGACCCGATCGAGTTCCTCCATCGCGACATCAAGTGCCACATCAACCAGCGCGAGGTCGGGACCGACACGACCAGCTTCGCGCAGGCGTTGCGCCGCGTCCTCCGCCAGGACCCGGACATCATCATGATCGGCGAGATCCGCGACCTCGAGACCCTCGAGATCGCGCTGAAGGCCGCCGACACCGGCCACATGGTCTTCTCGACGCTGCACACGATGGACGCCGCGCAGACCATCAACCGCGTGCTCTCGTTCTACCCGCCGCACGAGCAGGCCGACATCCGGTTCCAGCTCTCGACCGCGCTCCAGGCCGTCATCTCGCTGCGCCTCGTCCCGCGCGCCGACAAGCCGGGGCGCATCCCGGCGACCGAGGTGCTCATCAACTCCGCCGCCGTCGCCGACAACATCCGCGACATGACGAAGTCGCTCGAGATCCCGCGCCTCATCGCCGAGGGCACCGTGCAGTACGGGATGCAGTCCTTCGACCAGTCGCTGATGAACTGGTACCAGCAGGGCGTCATCTCGTACGAGTCCGCGCTCTTCGCCTCGAGCAGCCCCAGCGAGTTCGCGCTGCGGGTGCAGGGCATCGCCGGCGCCTCCGAGGGCGACTGGAGCCAGGTCAAGCAGGGCGCCAAGTAGTGTTCAGGAAAGTCCTCATCGCCAACCGCGGCGAGATCGCGCTGCGGGTCGTGCGCGCGTGCCGCGAGCTCGGGATCGAGTCGGTCGCCGTCTACTCCGAGGCCGACCGCGAGTCCCTGCACGTCCGCTTCGCCGACGACGACGTCTGCATCGGGCCGGCGCCGGCGCGCGACTCCTACCTCCGGATCCCGCGCCTCATCGCCGCCGCCGAGATCACCGGCGCCGACGCGATCCACCCCGGCTACGGCTT
>CAZYUL010000143.1:0-4038 GCA_964650715.1 uncultured Gemmatimonas sp.
TCACCATCCCCGGCCCGCCGCCGAAGGGCGCGTCGTCCACCGTCTTGTGCTTGTCCGTCGCGAACTCGCGCAGGTCCACACAGCGATAGGCGACGAGCCCCGCCTCCGCCGCGCGCTTGGGGATGCTGAGCGCCAGCGGACCCGTGAAGAAGTCGGGGAAGATCGAGACGATGTTGACGGTGAGCACGGCGGGAAGTTAGCGCGCCTCGGCGAGGTACGGCCGCAGCGCCAGTTCGAGGTCGGCGCGGAGCCAGGCGGCCGGCTTCCCCTCGCGGAAGAACGGGAACGACATCATCGAGCCGTTCACCGTCGTGTGGACGATCCGCGCGAGCGCCGCCGCGTCGGTGCCGTCGCGGATCTCCCCCGATCCGATCCCCTCCTCGATCCAGCGCGCCAGCGTCTCACGGGTCAGCTGCGAGTACCGCCTGACGTGCTTGAACATCACCGGGTCCGAGAGGTCGAGCTGCAGGTACCCGAGGTGGTGGGCCAGGGCCGCCGGCGTCTCGACCATCCCCGCGAAGCACTCGGCGTACGCGCGGAGCGCGGCGAGCGGCGACGCCGCGCCGGCCCGGATCCCCGCCAGCATCTCTTCGGTGCCCCCGGAGAAGCGCGCGTTCGCCGCCCGGAGCAGGGCGCGCTTGGAGCCGAACCGCTGCACCACCGCGCTCGCCGTGAGCCCCGCCTCCTCGCCGACCTCGGCCAGGGTGAGGTCGGCCGCGGGCACACGCTGCATCACGCGGAAGAGCGCGGAGAAGATCTCATCGTCGGTGGCCTTGCGGGGTCGCGGGCTCACGGAGGGTCTCTTGACAGTTTCTAAATGGCTGTTTAGATAATAACTGCACGACGATTCAGAATCTACCGGGTGACACGGGAGGGAGCGATGGCGAGGCGGGCGGAGGGCGGCGGGACGTCGCGGGGGCTCGTAGCCGTGGTCGCGGGGGCGAGCCGCGGCGCCGGGCGCGGGATCGCCCTCGCCCTGGGGGACGCCGGTGCGACCGTGTACGTGGCCGGCCGGACGACGCGCGGCGGGCCGCCCCCGAGCGATGGCGCCCCGGGCACCGTCGAGGACACCGCGGACGAGGTCACGAGGCGCGGCGGCCGCGGGATCCCCGTCCGCACGGACTGCACCAGCGAATCGGAGGTGAAGGCGCTCTTCGACCGCGTGGGACGTGAGCAGGGCCGGCTCGACGTCCTCGCCTGCGCGGTGTGGGGAGCGGCTGACGGCACCGCGGGCGCCGACGAGGCGCTCGCGGGCTGGGGCACTCCCTTCTGGCAGCGCCGGACCGACGAATGGCGCCGCATGATGGATGGCGGGCCGCGCGCCTACTACCTCACTGCGTTCCACGCCGCCGCGCTCATGGCGAAGGGGAAGCGCGGACTCATCGTCGGCGTGACCGACGGATTCATGGAGGGGACCCCGGAGGCGGTGCTCTCGGGGAAGGAAGCCGGCGACTACAACGGGATGCTGCTCTACGACCTCAGCCACGTGGCGATCAACCGCCTGATGCTGGGCATGGCCGCCGACGGGCGGAAGCATCGGATCGCGAGCGTCACCCTCATGCCCGGCTTCATGCAGACCGAGCGCGTCGAGCGGTCGATGACCTCCGAGCAGGTGCGGAAGCAGTTCCGCTACGACCTCAGCGAATCCGTGGAGTACATCGGGCGCGCGGTGGCGGCGCTCGCCGCCGACCCGAAGGTCCTCTCGAAGTCGGGCCGCATCCACTTCGTGGCCGATCTCGCGGAGGAGTACGGCTTCACCGACGTGGATGGCCGGCGGATCCCGCGGTTCGATCCGTTCGGGGCGCGGAAGGCCGCGGGATCGGGGCGGGACGCGAAGCAACGAGGTTGAGTTCAGGCCACGGGATCGGGCTCGAAGACCTCTTCGATCCGCCGCTCGAATATCCTCGCCAGCGTGAACGCCAGCGGCAGGCTGGGATCGTACTTCCCGCTCTCGATCGCGATGATCGTCTGACGCGAGACCCCCGCTCGCTCCGCGAGATCCTGCTGCGTCCAGGACCTCGCGGCGCGAAGCGTCCGCAGTTCGTTGCGCATCCGGTCGCTCAGCTGTAGCGCTTGCGGGCGACCGCCTGCCCGAGGAACCAGAACATGGCCATGATCGGCCAGAGATGGCGGTAGCTCCAGTTCGCGGGGTCGAGCTCGATCGCGAGGTCCAGCAGACCGAGCACCATCAGGAGGAGCATCGAGAGTGGGAAGGCCACCACCAGCGCCTCCAGGTGGACGCGCCGCTCGAGTTCGTCGGTGCCCGCGATGCCGCGGATCAGGAACCAGAGCATCGCCGCGAACGGCGCGATCGGTGCGATCGCCAGCGCCAAGCTGGCCGCCGACCCGCGCTCGACGACCGATGAACCGTCGGTGTCGAGGAGGAATCGGGCGGCGAAGTACGTGATCACCCAGGCGACGGCGCTCACCGCCGCCCAGCGACCGGTCGTGTCACGCTCCAAGCTCTTGGCGTACATGGGGTTCTCCGTGTTCGAGGTTGGGTCGACACGAAGAATGTAATGCACGCTTTACATTGTGTCAAGTACGCTTTACTCGATGAGCCCGTCGGGCAGTCGAACCCTGATGACACGCGCCGCGCGATCCACCTCGCGCACGAACTCATCCACGAAGGGCAGGTTCACCAACCGACCCGCCGTCCGGAACTCGAGCAGGAGCCCCTGCGGAAGCTCGTAGAACTCGACCACCGGCCCCAGCTCGCGTCCGGACACGGCGTCCACGAGCGTCATCCCCACGAGCTCGTGCATGAAGACCTCATCCTCGCCGGGCTCCGGAAGCTCCTCCAACGGGACGAGCAGGTGCCGGCCGTTCCACCGCTCGGCCTCGGTCCGGTCGCCGACGCCCTCGAGCGTGATGAGCCAGCCGTCCTTCACCGGGCGCAGCGCCCGCACCTCGAGACCGAGCGGCGCGCGGGTGGAGGGCGCGAGCCAGACCTCGCCGGCGGTGGACCCCCGGAAGACACGACGGCCGGGCGCGAGGATCGCGTCCGGCTCGTCGGTCAATGCCTCGATCAACAGCTCGCCCTTCACGCCATGCGGGCGCCGGATGCGCGCCACGCTGGCGTACTCGGGGAGTCCCGCCACGCCGCTACTCCGAGACCGGCACGGCCTTGGAGGCGAGCTTGGCCGCGAGCCGCGACTCGTGGCGCGCCTTCATCACCCCGGCCTTCCGCAGGAGCGAGCGGACGGTGTCCGACGGCTGGGCACCCTTGTCGAGCCAGTAGTTCGCGCGCGCCGCGTCGAGCTGCAGCGCCTGCTCCCCGGACCGCGGCGCGTACTGGCCCAGGATCTCGAGGAACTTGCCATCGCGCGGCGAGCGGCCATCAGCGACGACGATGCGATAGGTCGGGGCCTTCTTGCGGCCCTGACGGCGGAGACGGATACGAACGGCCATACTGATGTTCCTCGTGATACGGGTGATCGGTCCTGCGCCTCGGCTCATCGCGTCGTCCGGCGTTTCCGGAACGCACCGAGGGACTACCTGCCCTTCACTGCCATCCGCTTCATCATCTTCTGCATGTCGCGGAACTGCTCGAGCAACCGATTGACCTCGCTGACCGGTCGCCCGCTCCCCTTGGCGACGCGCGCACGGCGCGAACCGTTCAGGGTCTCGGGCTTCCGGCGCTCCCCGGGGGTCATCGAGAGCACGATCGCCTCGAGGTGCTTGATCCGCCGCGGATCGGCCTGACTGGCCTGCTTGAGCATCTTGCTGTTCACGCCCGGGAGCATCTTCAGCACGCCCTCGAGCGGGCCCAGCCGCTGCATCTGCTTCATCGCGCCGAGGAAGTCCTGCAGGTCCATCCCCTCCTTGCGCACCTTCTTCTCGAGCCGCTTGGCCTCGTCGGCGTCGAACGACTCCTGGGCCTTCTCGACGAGCGTGAGCACGTCGCCCTGTTGGAGGATCCGCCCCGCCATGCGATCCGGGTGGAACTCCTCGAGCGCGTCGGGCTTCTCGCCCACGCCGATGTACTTGATCGGCTTCTTCGTGACGCCGTAGATGGAAAGCGCGGCGCCACCGCGG
>CAZYUL010000144.1:0-3902 GCA_964650715.1 uncultured Gemmatimonas sp.
ACCGACTGCGCCACCGCCCGCGGGTCGTCGCCGACCTTCACGTAGTTCTCGATCCCGACGTAGAGGCCCTCGGTGTTCTCGCGCACGAGCACGATGTCCACGCCGTCGAACCGCATCCCGGGGAGCACCGACTTCGCCGGGCGCAGGTTGGCGTAGAGGTCGAACTCCTTGCGCAACGCGACGTTGATCGAGCGGAAGCCCTTCCCCACCGGCGTCTCCAGCGGCCCCTTGAGCGCGAGCTTCGTCCGCTTGATCGAGTCGAGCGTCGCGTCCGGCAGCGGGTCGCCGAGTTCCTTCACGGCGGCCATCCCGGCCAGTTGCCGGTCCCACGCGATCTCCACGCCGGCTGCGGCGAGCAGGCGCACGGCGGCGTCGGTGATTGAAGGACCGATCCCGTCTCCGGGGATCAGCGTGGCCTGGATCGTTCGACTCATGACGGGTGGAGCGGGTGGGGTGGTGTGGCGGTTGACGACGGCGGGAGAAGGCCCGCGCCTACGGCTCGACGATGAGGTTCGCGACGCGGGTCGCGAGTTCCTCGATCATCCGGGGGCCACCGGGGGAGAGGAGGTCGGCGGCCCAGACGACCGCGCGGGTGCGGGAGTCCACGAGCACGAGGCGGAGCACCACGGCCTCGCCGGCCGCGCGCAACTCGACCGGGATCAGCGCGTGCCGCGCGTCGGCGAGCGCCGTGACGGAGCGGACGTTGTCGGCGAGGAGGCCGGGGAGCTGCTCGCCCGCCTCCGGCGGCGTGTTCCGCCAGCGGCCCACGCCGAGCGTGAACGGATCACTCGCGTATGTCGGGTTGCGGCGCGCCGATCGCGCGACATCCCCCGCGTACGCCCACTTGCGGCCGAGACCGCGCTCCTCGAGAACCGCCTGCAACGCCGAATCGAGCGCCGTGCGGGTCGTCGCCCAGTTCACCGTGCGGCTCCAGCCCGCGGTGTCGGCCCGCCAGAGCTGCACCGGCGTGAGGGCCACCCGCATCGCCGTGAAGGGCGCGAGTGGCGGGCCCGGCGGTGGCGCGTTCGACTCCTGCGCCGCGGCGCGCGTCACGGCGCCGAGCGCGAGGATCAGCGCGAGGGAGAGCTGAGCCACGGACGGAACCACGGGCGCGACGCGCGGGGCGCGTTGGTCGGCGGAAGACATCGGGTGCCAGCAATCTAACCCCATCGGGTGGCCCGCAGGACCGCGTCGGTCCGACCGCGACCGACCGATCGGCTATCGTTCACCCGTGCTGCGGCTCCAACGAGTGGCGATCTCCCCGCCGGAGGAGAGCGACGAGGCGGGCTATCCTTTCTCCGTCCCGGCGATCCGCGAGACGCGTGTGCTCGAGTTCACGGCGCCCGTCACCTTCCTCGTCGGCGAGAACGGTTCGGGGAAGTCCACGCTCCTCGAGGCCCTCGCCGTGAAGTGCCGGCTGGCCACCGTCGGCTCCACGAGCGTGGAGCGTGACGAGACCCTCGCGCACGCCCGCGCGCTCGCGGCGGCGATGCGGCTGTCGTGGGGGAGCGCCGGGCGTGCCACCCGCGGATTCTTCCTCCGCGCCGAGGACTTCTTCGGGTTCACCAAGTCGCTCGCGCAACAGCGCGCCGAGCTGCAGCGCGAACTCGAGGAGGTCGAGCGCGACTACGCCGACCGCAGCGCGCACGCCAAGGCCCTCCGGCTGGGTCCCGTCACCGGCTCGCTCGCCGACATCCGGAGCCGCTACGGCGACGACTTCGACGCGCACTCGCACGGCGAGGCGTTCCTCGCCCTCTTCCGCCGCCGTTTCGTCCCCGACGGCCTCTACCTGCTCGACGAACCCGAGGCCGCGCTCTCCCCCACCTCGCAGCTCGCCCTCCTCCGGATGCTGCAGCAGATGGTCGGCGACGCCGGACAGTTCGTCATCGCCACGCACTCGCCGATCCTCCTGGCCCTGCCGGGCGCCGTCATCTGGTCCTTCGACGAGCGGCCGCCCCGCCGCATCGCGTACGAGGATACCGAGCACTATCGCGTCACGCGGGACTTCCTCAACGCGCCGGAGCGGTACCTGCGTTACCTGCGCGAACCCTAGATTCCCTCCATGCGCTCATCCATCGCCCTCCTCTCCGCGACGCTCGCGACCGCGACCTTTGCCGCGACCCTCGCCGCGCCCCTCGCCGCGCCCCTCGCCGCCCAGCAGCCGGCCTTCGACCTCTCCGTGAAGAACATCATGCGCGGCCCCGAGCTCTATGGCCGCGAGCCCGCGCAGGTCCGCTTCACCGCCGACGGCGCCTGGATCTACTTCCAGTGGCTCCCGCCGGGCGCCGCGTGGAACGAGACGATGAAGCCCTACCGCGTCGCGGCCCGCGCCGGCGCCACGCCGGAGCTGATGACCCCTGCCCACATGGACTCGGTCGCGCCGCAGCTCGTCCCCGGCACGCGCTCCCGCGACGGGCGACAGGCGGTGCTCGCCGCCAACGGCGATCTCTGGCTTCGCACGATCCCGTCACGCGGCGCGCCGACGCATCGCCGGCTCACGCAGACCAACGCCAACGAGGGCGATCCCCAGTTCTCGCTCGACGGCCGCGAGGTCCTCTTCGTCCGCGAGAACAACGTCTTCGCGATGGAGGTCGCCACCGGCCTCACGCGGCAGCTGACCGACATCCGCAGCGGAGCCGCGCCGCGCGATCCGGCGGCTCCCACCGGCCAGCGCGGCGCCGTCGCCGAGCAGCAGCGGGACCTCCTGCAGGTGATCCGCGACGAACTCCGCGCCGACTCGATCGCGCGCGCGATGCGTCTCGAGGCCGAGGGTCGCCGGCTCCCGGTCGTCTGGATCCCCACCGCCGAGCGGATCGCGAACGTCTCTGCGTCCCCCGACGGCAAGAGCGCGCTGGTCACGACCGTCACGCCGGCGACCGGGACCAAGGGCTCCGACGTCCCCGACTACATCACGACCGACGGCTACCCGCGGATGATCCCCGGCCGCACCAAGGTCGGCGACGCGCAGTCCACCACCAAGATCGGCCACCTCGACATCGCGACCGGCAAGGTCACGTGGCTCAAGCTCGTCCCGGACTCGACGGCGCGCGCGGGGAACGCGAACGTCGGCGACTGGAGCGACGACGGCCGCTTCGCCCTCCTCTTCGTCACCTCGGCCGACTTCAAGCACCGCTACCTCTGGAGCGTCGCATCCGCGGGAGGCGCCACGGTCCTCGTGGACTCGCTCAAGGACGAGGCCTGGGTCAACGGCCCCTGCTTCGGCTGCACCGGGTGGACGCCGGAAGGGAAGGCGTGGTTCGTCTCCGAGGCGACCGGCTACTCCCACCTGTACACGGTGAACGCCGACGGCACCGGCAAGCAGGCGCTCACGAGCGGCCAGTGGGAGGTGCTCGGCGTCCAGCGCGCGACCGACAACGTCAACTTCAACCTCACGACGAGCGAGCCGTCGCCGTACACGCGACAGGCCTACCGGATGCGGATGACCGGCGGGCCGCGCACGCGCATCACGAGCGGCGACGGCGGGCACGCGGTCACCTTCGCGCCGGATGGCGCGACGTACGCGACCGTGTACTCGACGGCCAACACGCCGCCCGAGCTCTTCCTCGCGCGGGTCGGGAACGGCGGCAGCAGCCAGCTCACCACCTCCACGAGCGCCGAGTTCCGCGCCTTCGCGTGGAAGGTGCCGCCGATCGTGATGGTCCCCGGCGAGGACGGCACGCCGGTGCCGGCGCGGATCTACCGGCCGCAGGAGCACGGCGCCCAGCCCAATGGCGCCGGCGTGATCTTCGTCCACGGCGCCGGCTACCTGCACAACGTCCACAATTGGTGGAGCTCGTACTCGCGCGAGTACATGTTCCATCACCTGCTCGCGTCGCGCGGCTACACGGTGCTCGACATCGACTACCGCGGCTCGGCGGGCTACGGCCGCGACTGGCGCACCG
>CAZYUL010000145.1:0-3871 GCA_964650715.1 uncultured Gemmatimonas sp.
TGACCTCGTCCTCGGAGACGCCGTTGAGCTTCTTGAGGAGGTCGCGCGCGTGGGTGCGGGCATGTCGCACCGCGATCCGCCCGTCCTCGGCGTACTTGTGCACGAGCTTCGCCAGCTCCTTGCGCCGCTGCTCGTTCATCGAGGGGAGCGGCACGCGGATCACGTGCCCCTGCACCGCCGGGTCCAACCCGAGGTTGGACTCCCGGATCGCCTTCTCGACCGCCTTCACCTGGCCCTTGTCGAACGGCGTCACGACGAGCAGGCGCGGCTCGGGCGCCGAGACGGTCGCGCACTGGTTCATGGCCATCATCTGCCCGTACATCTCGACCCGGACGGTGTCGAGCATGTTGGGCGAGGCCTTCCCCGAACGGACGGAGGAGAACTCGCGCTTGGCGGCCTCGACGCCCTTGTCCATCGCCGCGCGGCAGTCCTTCAGGATCGACTGGATGGTGTTCATGAGACGAGGGTCCCCACGGCTTCGCCGCGCAACGCGCGTGCCACGATGCCCGGCGTGTGGATGTTGAGCACGATGAGCGGGAGTCCGTTGTCCTTGCAGAGCGTGATCGCCGTCTGGTCCATCACCTGCAGGTCCTCGGTCATCACGTCGCGGTAGGAGATGCGGTCGTACCGCGTGGCCGAAGGCTCCTTCTTCGGGTCGGCCGAGTAGACGCCGTCCACGCTCGTGGCCTTGATGATCACGTCGGCGTTCATCTGGATCGCGCGGAGGACGGCCGCCGTGTCGGTGGAGAAGTACGGGTTGCCGGTACCGGCCGCGAAGACCACGCAGCGGCCCTTCTCGAGGTGCCGGATCGCGCGCCGACGGATGTACGGCTCGGCGATCTCCTCCATCCGGATCGCCGTCATCACGCGCGTGTCGAGGCCCTCGCGCTCCAGGACATCCTGGAACGCGAGGGCATTGATGACCGTCCCGAGCATCCCCATGTAGTCGGCGGACACCCGGTCCATCCCCATCTTCGAGATCTGCGAACCGCGGACGATGTTCCCGCCGCCGATCACGAGACCCACCTGCGCGCCGAGGTCGGAGATCCCCTTCACCTGCCGCGCGAACTCGCGGATGGTGTCGAAGTCGAAACCGAAGCCCTTGTCCCCGGCCAGCGCCTCGCCGGAGAGCTTGAGCAGGACCCGCGGGTACTTGAGGGCGCTCACCGCGCGGTCGGGCTCAGGCCTCGCCCATCTTGAAGCGCACGAAGCGCTTCACGGCGAGCGGCTGCCCCGCGGCCTTCGCGGTCGCCTTCACCAGGTCGCCGACGGTCTGCTTGTCGTCGCGCACCCAGGGTTGACCGAGCAGCGTCACCTCGGCATAGAGCTTGGCGATCCGCCCTTCGACCATCTTCTGCGCGATCGCCTCGGGCTTGCCGCTCTCCATCGCCTGGGCGACGAAGATCTCGCGCTCCTTGGCGATGAAGGCCGGGTCCACCCCGTCCTTGTCCACGGCGATCGCGACCACCGGCACGCCGGCGGCGACGTGCTCGGCCACCTGCTTGCCGAGCGTGACGGCCGCCTCACCCTGCGCACCGGCGATCTCGGCGACCACGCCCGCCTTGCCGTTGAAGTGGAGGTAGCTGCCGACCACGTCACCCTTGAGCCGGGCGATGCGACGGAGCTCGACCTTCTCCCCGGTCTTGGCGGACGCGGCCTTCACGATCTCGCCGACCGTCTGGCCGGCGGCCTTCGACCAGGGCGTGGCGAGGTACGCCCCATCCGCGCCGACGGTCACGAGACCGTCGACCGAGGCGTCCTGCCCGACGTGCTCGGCGAGCTGGCGGGCCAGCGCCACGAACTCGTCGTTGCGGCCGACGAAGTCCGTCTCGCAGTTGAGCTCGATCATCGCCGCGACGGACCCGTCGGGGCTCGTCCAGGTGACGATCTGCCCTTCACTGGCGGCGCGGTCGGCCCGCTTGTCGGCCTTCGCCACCCCCTTCTTGCGGAGGATGTCGATCGCGGCGTCCATGTTGCCGCCCGCCTCCTCCAGGGCCTTCTTGCAGTCCATCATGCCCGCGCCGGTGCGGGCGCGGAGCTCGGCGACGTCCTTCGCGGTGATCATCGTGGCGGCCATCTCGGTGTTGCCTCTGCTGACTGTGAGATCGCCGCCGGGCGGGTGCTGCTCGACCGGCGGCGATGGGAAGTTACTGCGGTGGTGGAGCCTGCACTACCGAAGCGCGGTCACTCGGCGCTCTCCTCGGCCTCGGGCTCCGCAGCATCGCCGGCCTCGGCGCCCCCCTTGAGTCGCGCCGCGATCGCTTCCGGCTTCGCGCGACGGCGCCGCGGGCGACGCTTGCGCCGGCGATCCTCGTCGCTCTCCTTCTCGGTGCCGCGCTCCGACGACCAGGTCGTCGCCTCACCCGTCTCCTCGACGTCCGGACGCAACGGCGCCTCGCGCCGGGCCTCCGCGATCGCCGAGGCCACCGCCGCCGTGATCAACTCCACCGAACGGATCGCGTCGTCGTTGCCGGCGATCGGGACCGTGATGAGGTCGGGGTCGGAGTTCGTGTCGCAGATCGCCACAATCGGGATGCCGAGCTTGTTGGCCTCGTCCACCGCGATGCGCTCCTTCTTGGCGTCAACGACGAAGAGGAGCCCGGGGAGACGCCCCATCGCCTTGATGCCCGAGAGGTTCTTCAGAAGCTTGTCGCGCTGGCGGGTCATCATCAGCTGTTCCTTCTTCGTGTAGTTCTCGAAGGAACCGCCCGCCTCGGAGCCCGCCTCGAGCTCCTTGAGCTTCTTGATCTGCCGCTTGACGGTCGCGAAGTTCGTGAGGAGCCCGCCGAGCCAGCGCTCCGTCACGTACATCGCGCCCGCGCGCTCCGCCTCGGACGAGACGATCTGCGCGAGCTGCCGCTTGGTGCAGACGAAGAGGATGTTCTCGCCGCGCATCACGACCTCGCGCGCGAGCTTCTGCGCCAGCTCGATCTGCTTTAGCGTCTTCTGCAGGTCGATGATGTGGATCCCGTTGCGCTCCGCGAAGATGAAGCGGCGCATCTTGGGGTTCCACCGGCGCGTCTGGTGCCCGAAGTGGACACCGGCCTTGAGGAGTTCGTCGAGCGAGGGCTGCTGGGACATCGGGGGGTCCTTACGGGTGGTTGGGAACGTCGCAGGCCCTCATCACTCGGTCCCACCGCGCCGGACGGCACGGCACCAGGACTCCGCTCAGGCCTACTGGGGGATGGAGGAGGGACGGTGGACGATGGAGGTCGTTCCTCCTCCTTCGTCCATCGTCCATCGGTTGTCTAGCGCTTGCTGAACTGGAACCGCTTCCGGGCCTTCGGACGACCCGGCTTCTTGCGCTCGACGGCGCGCGCATCGCGCGTCAGGAGCCCGAGGTCACGCAGCTTGCGCCGGTGGCCCTCGTCGATCTTCACGAGTGCGCGGGCGATCGCGAGCCGGAGAGCGCCGGCCTGCCCGGTCTGCCCGCCGCCCGTCAGGTTCGCCTGCACGTCGAAGCTGCCGAGCGTGTCGGTCGCCGTGAACGGCTGCTGGATCGCCGTCACGAGTGCCGGCCGCGGGAAGTAGTCGCCCAGCGTCCGACCATTGAGGTTCCACTTCCCCGAACCGGGAGTGAGGAACACGCGGCAGACGGCCTCCTTGCGGCGGCCGACGGTGTGGGTCATCGGGGTCTCCGCCATTTACTTGGCCTCGGCCTTCGGGAAGGTGAGCGTCTCGGGCTGCTGCGCGGCGTGCGGGTGCTTCGCGTCCGCGTACACGCGGAGGCGGAGGCGCAGCTTCTGGCGGCCGAGCGCGTTCTTCGGGAGCATCCCGTAGACCGCCTTCTCGATGACGCGCTCCGGGTGCTTCGCCAGCATCGAGGCGAAGGGCGTGTAGAGCTCGTGGCCCATGTAGCCGGTGTGGCGGA
>CAZYUL010000146.1:0-3865 GCA_964650715.1 uncultured Gemmatimonas sp.
GCCGCGCTACAAAAGGGGGGGCTGGCTTATTTGGGCTCCCCACCGGCCCCGGTCTGCCTACGGGGGGTGCCCTAACCGTTCCCCCCCCCCGCTTCCACATCCGGCGACCCTCCGACGACGACCGGCCTGGCCCTAGAGAGCGGCCAGCTCTCCCCCACACCGCTCGCAGTACCACTCGGTGGGATAGTTGAGCGTCCCGCACTCCTGGCACTTGAGGGTCTTCACGGCCTGAGAGGTGCGCGGTGTCGGCCGACCAAGGGCCGACTGCGGTTCATCATCGGTCTCGCTCGCCGCCTTCGCGCCGCGCGCTGGCGTCTTGCTCGGGCCGGAGGGCGGTTCGCTGCCGGCCGACTTCGCCGCGGCATCAGCGGGCGGCTTGGGAGACGGAGGCGGAGCGCTCGGCCCCTCCTTGATCTCCGCGACCGGCTTCGACGCACGCGGCATCGGCGCCGGCGGATCGGCGCGGACCGGCGTCGAGGCGCGCCCGACCACCGAGTTGAGGAAGGCCAGTTCATCGAACGAGGGTCCGGTCGCGATCGGCGCTCCCTTCGCAGGGGTGCCAGCGGCGGGCTTGGCCTCGGGTTCCTTTGCTCCCCCGGGCGCGGGCATCGCTCCGGAGGCGCGCGCCACGGGAGCGGCGGCCGGCGCGACGGGAGGCACCCCTTGGGGCGTGCCTCGCTTCACCGGGGCGGCAGCCGCGACAGGGGTCGGTGACGGGAGCACGGCTGACGCCGCGGGCGTTGCGCTGCGGGGCGGCGTCACGACCGGAGCGCCGGTCGCCTCCTCCAGGAGTGCCTTCGTGCGCTCGAGGACCGAGGAGCGCGCCTCGCGCTCACGCTCGATCTTATTGATCGTCGCGTTGAGCACCTCGAGCTTCTTGGCCCACTCCTTGGACTCGTACTCGCCGACTTCCGCGCGCAACTCGCCTTCGACGCGCTCCTCCGTGGCAGCCGCAAGGCGCTCGTCGATCTCGGCCACCGCGGCCTCGTCCTCGGCGACGCTCGCCGTCAGCACCTCGGCCTCGGCGGCGGCGCGGACCTGCAGGTCCGTGAGCTTCGTCAGGTATTCGTCATGCAGCTTCGCATAGACCGAGGGGGGCGTGCTCGCCTTGCGCCCCTCGAGCTTCTCGAGGAACCCCTCGTGCTTCCTCTTCTCGGCGATGAGCGCCTCGAGCGCGTCGAGGTGCGGGTTGTCCGGCTTGGGCATTGGTGTCACCTGGGCTACACGTCCAGCGAGTGGACGATCCGCCCGCCGACGATGGTACACTGCGCGCGGCCGCGCAACTTCCGCCCGCCGTACGGGGTGTTCCGTCCCTTCGAGCGGAAGGTCGCTGGGTCCACGACCCATTCGGCCTCTGGATCGAAGATCGTGACATCGCCGACGGTACCCTTCGCGAGCGAGCCGCCGGGGAGGTGGAAGGTGCGGGCGGGGCGGCAGGACATGCGGTCCACGAGCTCGGGGATGTTGAGGATCCCCGGCGCGACCAGATATGTGATGTTCACGCCGAGCGCCGTCTCCAGGCCGACGATCCCATTCGGCGCGTCGGCGAACTCCCGCTCCTTCTCGTCATAGTGATGGGGCGCGTGGTCGGTCACCAGGAGGTCGATGGTGCCGTCCTTCAGCCCCTGCTGCAGGGCCGCGACGTCCTCCGCCTCGCGCAGCGGCGGGTTCATCTTGGCGTTCGTGTCGTATCCCTCGACGGCCTCGTGGGTGAGCGAGATGTGATGGCTGCAGACCTCGGCCGTCACGTTCACGCCCTGGTCCTTGCCCCACCGCACGAGCTGGACGGATCCCTTGGTGCTGAGGTGACAGAGGTGGATGTGGCCACCGGTCAGCTTCGCGAGGAGGATGCAGCGGATGACGTCGATCTCCTCCGCCTCGTCCGGGATCCCCTTGAGGCCCAGCCGCGCCGAGACGACCCCCTCGTGCATCGAGCCTCCGTGGGCGAGCGACATGACCTCGCAGTGCTCGACGACTGGGATGCCGAACGTTTGGGCGTACTCAAGCGCCGTGCGCATCAGGTGCGAGTTCTCAACCGGCTTGCCATCGTCGCTCACGGCGACCGCGCCGGCCGCGACCATCTCGCCGAACTCGGCAAGGGTCTCGCCGTTCTGCCCGACGGAGATCGCGCCGATCGGGTGGACGCGTGCGAAGCCAGCGGCCTCCCCCTGCCGCTTGACGAAGCCGACGGTCGCCTGGTTGTCGGTGACCGGCTTGGTGTTGGGCATCGAGCAGACGCCCGTGAAGCCGCCGGCGGCAGCGGCATGCGCGCCGGAGGCGACCGTCTCGACGTCCTCGCGTCCCGGCTCGCGCAGGTGCACGTGGACGTCGAGGAACCCGGGTGCGACGACCTTGCCCGAGCAGTCCACGCTTACCGCGCCATCCGGGCCGGCGATCGCGCCGCCGACGGCGGCGACGCGACCATCCACGATCAGCACGTCCCCGACCCCGTCCATCCCCTGCGACGGGTCCACGATCCGTCCGCCACGGAGGAGCAGCGGCGCCATCGCGCGGCGCTCGATCATGACGCGCCCCCGGACTTGGTGGCGTCCGCCAGGGAGGCCTTGTTCCCGGCGAGCAGGTAGAGCACGGCCATCCGGACGGCGACGCCGTTGGTCACCTGCTGAAGGATCACGCTGTGAGGGCCATCGGCCACGTCGGAGTCGATCTCAACGCCGCGGTTCATCGGACCGGGATGGAGGATGATCAGGTCGCGCGGCGCGCGCTCCAGCCGCGCGCGCGTCACGCCGAAGACGCGATTGTATTCGCGGAGCGAGGGGATGTAGCCGAGCTGCATGCGCTCCAGCTGGAGTCGGAGGACGTTGAGCGCCTCGGCCCACTCGATCGCGGCCTCGATGCGATCGAAGACCTCGACCCCCATCTCGCGGATGGCGCCAGGCAGGAGCGACCGCGGGCCGCAGACCGCGACCTTCGCGCCGATGGCCTGCAGTCCCCAGATGTTGGATCGGGCGACGCGCGAGTGGAGGACATCGCCCACGATGCAGACCCGGCGCCCCTCGAGCGGACCGAGCCGGTCGCGGAGGGTCAGGAGGTCGAGCAAGCCTTGGGTGGGGTGCTCGCAGGTGCCGTCGCCGGCGTTGATCACGTTGGACTCGATGCGCTCGGCGAGGAACCGCGCTGCGCCGGACCCCGGGTGCCGCACGACGACCATGTCGATGCGCATCGCCTCGAGGTTCCGGGCGGTGTCCACGAGGGTCTCCCCCTTCGAGACGCTGGAGACCGCCGTCGCGACGTTGACGGTGTCGGCCGACATCCGCTTCTCCGCGAACTCGAAGGAGATGCGGGTGCGAGTGGACGGCTCGAAGAAGAGGTTCACGACGGTCATCCCGCGGAGCGTCGGGACCTTCTTGATGGTCCGCTCGGAGATCTCCTTCAACGGCTCCGCGACGTCGAGGATGGATGTGATCTGCTCCCGCGAGAGACCGGCCAGCCCCAGCAGGTCCTTCCCGAGGGCAGTCGTCACGTCGCCGGCCCCTTCACGGCGTCGAGGACCACCACCTCGTCGCGGCCGTCGAGGGCGGGGACGAAGACATCGACCCGCCCCTCGCGCGGGACGTCGAGCTTCTTCCCGACGACGTCGGGCTGGATCGGAAGCTCCCGACCGCCTCGGTCCACGAGCACCGCGAGCATGATCCGCGCTGGGCGCCCGAAGTCGGCGAGCTCGTCGAGGGCCGCCCGGATGGTGCGCCCGGTGAAGAGCACGTCGTCCACGATCACGACCACCCTGCCGTCGAGGGCGGTCGGCAGGTGCGTCTTCCCCACGACGGGACGGGGTCCCACCGTCTGGAGGTCGTCGCGGTAGAGCGTGATGTCGAGGGCACCGCGCGGGAGGTCCGCCCCCTCG
>CAZYUL010000147.1:0-3850 GCA_964650715.1 uncultured Gemmatimonas sp.
GCCAGGAGGAGCGGGCCCGCGCCAGCGAGAACATCACCGCCATCGCCCGCGCGCTCAGCGACAGCATCACCGCCGCGCAATCGGCGGCGGCCCCGCCGCGCCGCCGCTCGGTGTACCGCTCCTCCGAGGGCCTCCGCGCCAGCGAAACGGTGACCGCGCGCGAGCAGGCGGGGATCTCCGTCGCGGCGCTGATGGACAGCGCCAACCTCGCCCTCCCCGATCCCTCCAGCTTCCGGTCGGAGCCGTATAAGGGGACGCTGCGCCCCGAGTACGTCGCGCGGCCGCAGGTGGGATACGCGCAGGACAACTTCGGCCAGGGGCTCTACGGCGGGACGATGATCGTCCTCGCCGACCTCCTCGGGAACCAGCAGCTCGCCCTCGCCGGCGCGATCAACGGCCGCCTCGCCGAGGCGCAGTTCTTCGGGCAGTACGTCAACCGCGGCGGCCGCCTGCAGTACGCCACCGGCGTCCAGCAGCAGCCGTACTTCTTCCTCTCCGACGAGTCGTTCAACGGCAGCGGCGGGCAGTTCCTCTGGCGCCAGACGATCAGCCGCTACATCCAGCGCCAGGCCTACGCCGCGGCGCTCTACCCGCGGAACCGCTTCACCCGCTTCGAGGTCGGGGCGTCGTTCACGAACGTGGACCGGTCCCTGATGTACATCAGCAACGGGATCAACCTGAACGTGGGATACCAGTCGGGGTTCTACCTCGACTCGGTCGTGAACTTCCCCTCGCTCAACTACGTCTCGCCGTTCGTCGCCTGGGTGCAGGACAACGCGCTCTTCGGCTACACCGGCGGCATCTATGGCCACCGCTACCGGGTGCAGCTCGACCAGGTCGCGGGCAACGTCCAGTGGACCAACGTCTCGGTGGACCTCCGCCGCTACGACGCGATCCTCTTCAACTTCCTGACCCTCGCGACGCGGCTCGGCGGCAACCTCTCGATGGGTCCCGACGAGACCGAGTTCCAGAAGTTCATCGGCAATCCGTACTTCGTGCGCGGCTACGACCGCGACCTCTACTCGGGCGACTGCAGCGTCAACGCCAACACTCCCGAAGGCTGCGGCGCGCTGCAGCTCCTCGGCAGCCGCGTCGCGTACGCCAATGTCGAGCTCCGCTTCCCGCTGCTCCGGCGGGTGGACTTCGGGTTCCTCCCGATCCAGCTGCCGCCGGTGGATGGGCTCTTCTTCTACGACTTCGGTCTCGCCTGGACGCAGGGGCAGTCGGTGTACCTGAACCGGCCGGCGAACTTCGACTACAACGACCAGCGGTTCCCGCTCCGCAGCTACGGGTTCGGGATCCGGCTCAACCTCTTCAACATCGCGCTCCTCCGGTGGGACTACGCCATCCCGCGCGACAGCAACCTCCGCAAGGGGTACTGGTACTGGACCATCGGCCAGTCGTTCTAGCGCAGTCCCCCGGCTACTTTCCGGGAGTGCGACGCTCCCTCCTCCTCCTCACGGGTCTCGCCCTCCTCGCGTGCGGCGAGACCCGTCTGCCTTCGGGGAGCGGGGGACTCACCGGCGTCGGACCCGACGCTCTCCTCCTCCGCGCGCCCCGCACCGGCGGGTACGTCCGCGCGTACCGCGCCGGCCGCGACTCGGTCCTCTGGACGTCGCGCGACCGGGCGCCGGCGACGGCGGCCCTCCTCGGCTTCGACGACTTCCTCGGCCTCGTCGTCGGCCGCGCGGCGAACGGCGCCGTGTTCAGCGCCGACCTCCGGCTCGGCGCCGTCGAGGTGCTCGACTCGGCGAGCCTCGGGCGCGACGTGCGCAGCGAGGGCTCCTCGGTGTTCGGCCTCGGGCGCGACGGCGCGATCGTCCGCGTCACGCCGGTGGCGAAGTGGGAGTGGACGCCGCCCGGCGGCGCCGATGCGCTCGTCCCCTTCCCCGACGGATCCCTGCTCGTCCTCTCCAGCGTCGAGCGCGGGACGCTGGTGCGGCGCCTGATCCCGCCGGAGACCTCCGTCACCGACTCGGCGACGATCCCCGCGGTGCGCGGGGTGCTCCGGACGCCGCCGGGGGACCGCGTCTGGTTCGTGACCGAGCGCGAGATCCTCGCCCTGCGGTCGCGCGACCTCACGACCGCGCTCTCGGTGCGGCTCGGGGAGGCCGCGACGGCGATCGAGTCCTCGCCGAGCGGCGACCGGCTCTACGTCGCGAGCGCGGCCGCGCACCTGCGCGTGATTGACCGCTTCACCGAGCGCGAGGCGGGGCGCATCGAGCTGCCGGGCCCCGCGCTCGACATGCGGATGGACCCCGACGGCCGCTACCTGATCGTGCGCACCGCGAACTCGGACTCGATCCACGTCGTATCGGTGGGGACGGGGCGCGTGGTGGCGTCGCACGTGGGGGCGTGGCGCGACGACCTCCCGCTGGTCACTCCCGACGGCCGGCTCCTCCTGGCCCGCGGGCGCGACGTGTACCACGTGGACGCCGAGACCGGCCGCGAGCGGCTGCGCTATCGCGGCGGCGCCGACGACAACTGGCTGCTCGCGCGCTGGAACGGGTTCCGCCCCCGCGCGGCGGGACTCGACCAGCCGGTGGAGTTCGAGGAGTTCGCCGCCGA
Organism: uncultured Gemmatimonas sp.; assembly: GCA_964650715.1. Lineage (GTDB taxonomy): Bacteria > Gemmatimonadota > Gemmatimonadetes > Gemmatimonadales > Gemmatimonadaceae > Pseudogemmatithrix. The sequence continues at coordinate 2,569 of CAZYUL010000147.1, forward strand.
CTCCGCCGCCGCCGACAGCGCCCTCGCCGCGATGATGGCCGCCCGGTACGGCGACCTGAGCGGGCTCGCGCGGCCCCCGGTGGCGGCGCCGCCGGCCCCCACCGCCGACACCGTCGCCGCGACGATCCCCGGCCGCGAGATCTGGACGGTCTCGTTCGCCACGCTCCTCTCCGAGGAGCGCGCGCGGGACCTCTCGACGCGCATCCGCGTGGATGGCCGCGTGGCGCGGGTGATCGCCGGCAATCGCGATGGGATCCCGATCTGGCGCGTCGTGCTCGGGCCCTTCGACACGCGCGACGAGGCCGAGCGCGCGGGGATGGCCTCGCGCCTCCCCTACTGGGTGTTCGAAGGCGCGCCCTGAGGTTCGCAAAAGCACCGTCATCGGTGCAAATTCCGCTCGGCGAACGTCCCCCATCCGCCCAACTGGAGAATCCACCGCAGTGCGGTTGACCAAGCTCGAATTGCACGGCTTCAAGTCGTTCGCCGATCCCACGATCCTCACCTTCGACCAGGGTGTGACGGCGATCGTCGGCCCCAACGGCTGCGGCAAGTCGAACGTCTCCGACGCGGTGCGGTGGGTGCTGGGCGAGCAGCGGGCGCGCCTCCTCCGCGGGGCCAAGATGGAGGAGGTCATCTTCCAGGGGTCGTCGGCGCGGCGGGCGGTGAACATCGCCGAGGTCTCGCTGCACTTCGAGAACGAGGACGGTCAGCTGCCGGTGCCGTTCCGCGAGGTGGTGATCACGCGCCGCCTCTCCCGCAGCGGCGAGAGCGAGTACTTCCTCAACCGCGCGCCCTGCCGCCTCCGCGACATCCACGACCTCGTGCGCGGCACCGGACTCGGCGCCGACTCCGGCGTGGTGATCGAGAGCAAGATGATCGACGCCCTCCTGAGCGACCGCCCCGACGACCGGCGCGAACTCTTCGAGGAGGCGGCCGGTGTCGGGCTCTACCGCGACCGTCGCCGCAGCACCGAGCGCCAGCTCGAGGCCACCACCGCCGACCTGCTCCGGATAGACGACCTGACGGCCGAGGTGCAGACGCAGGTGCGTTCCCTGCTCCGCCAGCGGAAGCGGGCCGAGCGGCACGCCGAGATCACCACGCGCCGGTTCGCCGTCGAGCTGACGCTCGCCGCGCGCGAGATGGCGGCCTGGCAGGACGAGCTCGGCCGGCTCGACGGTCGCCTCGGTGGGCTGCGCGACGCGCTCCCCGCGGCGCAGCAGCGGGTGCGCGACGCCGAACTCGCCCGCGATGCCGCGCACGCCGCGCGCGCGGCGGCCGAGAC
>CAZYUL010000148.1:0-3818 GCA_964650715.1 uncultured Gemmatimonas sp.
TCCTTGAGCTGGAGGTAGTCACCGAGGATGACCGCCCCGATGTTGTCCTCCTCGAGGTTGAGGGCGAGCGCGGTGATCGTGGCGCCCGTCTCGGAGGAGTGGATCTCGAGCATCTCGCCGGCCATCGCCTTCTGGAGGCCATAGATGCGGGCGATGCCGTCCTTCACCTCGAGGACGGAACCGACCTCTTCGACGTCGAGGGTGTTGAGGTCCGCCGCCTCGATCTCGCGGAGGAGGATGTCCTTGATCTCACCAGGGCGCAGCGATGTCGTGGAAGCCATGATCCGGTTCTTCGGGTGTCGAGGAGGGTCGGGTCGAGCTTGTGAAAAATATCACAAGAGGGTTTGGCCTGCAACTGGGAGGATACGGCGAAGGGAGGGTCCCGGCCCCCAGGCCGGCCCCGGCGTCAGCTGCGCGACGCGCCCCCGGACCGCGACCTCCCCCGCCCCTGTCGAACGAACCGATCGATGAGGTCCGCTGGCCGCAACCGCGCCAGCGACGCCGACTTCACCCCGATGACCCGCTGGCAGCTCGCACTGAGGTGCGAAGCGGAGGCGAATCCCAACACCTTCGCTAGGTCCGGGAGGTCGTAACCCGCGTTCTTCGCCAGCTCCGAGGCGGCCAGGAGCCGCGCCAGGTCTATCACCCGCTTCAGGTTCGGCGACTCCCCCGCCGAGAACCGGCGGCTCAGGTGCTCCCGCGTCAGTCCGACGGCGGACGCGAGCGACTCCGTGCGCACCGTCCGCCCGCCGTTGCCGAGGATCAGCGACCACACCTGCTGCTGCAGCGGCTCATGCAATCCGAGCGCGCCAGCCGCCGGCCGCAGAGCGGCGGCGAATCGGGTCGTGAAGAGCAGGGGTCCTACCACGTCGCGCAGCACCGCGTCCTCGGCGCCCTCCACCAGGCACTCCGCGAACTCGAACTCCGCGCAGGCCCGTGCGGCCAGCGCCGCATCACTCGGCCGGAGCGTGCCGAGCGCGAGGAAGGGTATGCTCGGGAAGTCCCGCGCGAGCGCGGCTGCCGCCCAGGTCGCGTCGCCCGTCTGGCCGAGGTCCACGATGACGGCGTCGGTGACCTCGCTGCGCAGCGCGGCGGCGAGTTCGTCGCGACCCCGGACGAGGAGGAGCCGTGCGCGGCGGCGTGGGAAGTTCCGCCGCACGAGTGCGCGCGCCCGGTCGCGCGCGACCAGCGCGACGATGGTCGGGGTGTGCGGGGACGAGACGAGCTCGCTCACTGCGCCATCGCCGGGATGATGCCGCCGAGGAGCTCCCGCGCGTGGCGCAGGACCTCGCGGGCGTTGTCGTACGCCACCATGCGCTCGGCGTCGGCGAACGAGGCCCAGCGACAGGCGGTGATCCCCTCGGCGCGCTGCGGCGCGGTCCGCCGCGAGGCGGTCTCGATGAGGAAGAAGTGGCAGGTCTTGTGGATCCGCCGCCCGCGGAAGCGGAACTCCCAGTCTATCGTCTCGACCGGGGCGCGGATCTCGAGCTCGTCGAGTCCCGTCTCCTCGCCGACCTCGCGCAGCGCGGCGGCGCCGGGGTCCTCGCCATCCTCGACGTGACCCTTGGGGAAGCCCCAGTTGCGGTACGAATCCCGGATGAGCAGCACGAAGGTGCGCTCGCCGTCGCGGCGGAAGACGATGCCCCCCGCGGAGACCTCTTCGCGCGGCGCGCGGCGGCGGCTCACCGCGACGGACCCGCCCCGGCCGCGCCGACATCATCCGTCCTGGCGGGTGAGTCGGGCTCGGCGCGCCCCTCGATGAACTGCCGCACGATCGGGTCGGTGGTGTGCTTGATCTCGTCCACCGTGCCAACCTGGCGCACGCGGCCCTCGTAGAGCATCGCGATCCGAGTGCCGACGGTGTAGGCGCTCCGCATGTCGTGGGTGATCACGATGCCGGTGACGCCGAGCTGGCGCTGCATGCGGAGCATCAGGTCGTCGATGATCGCGCTCGTGACGGGGTCGAGCCCGGTGGTCGGCTCGTCGTAGAGCAGGTACTTCGGGCGGAGCGCGATCGCGCGGGCGATGCCGACGCGCTTGCGCATGCCACCGGAGAGCTCGGACGGGAGCTTCTCGCCGACGTCGGCCTCGAGGTCAACGAGCTCGAGCGCCTCGCGCACGCGCTCCTGCATCTCGCTCTCGGTGAGCTTCCCCTGCTTTCGCAGCCCCATCGCGACATTCTCGGCGATGGTCAGCGAGTCGAAGAGCGCGGCGAACTGGAAGACGTAGCCGACCCGCGCGCGGAGGTCGTAGAGCTCGCGGCGTGAGAGGGCGCCGACATCGAGCCCGTCCACCTCCACCCGCCCCGCGTCGGGCTCCAGGAGGCCGACGATGTGCTTGATCGCGACCGACTTCCCCGAGCCGGAGAAGCCGATGATGACCATGGTCTCCCCTTCCTTGACCTCGAGGGAAAAGCCACGGAGGACCTCGTTGGTGCCGAATGCCTTGTAGAGGTTCTCCAGCTTGATCATCCGGACGTCGGGTGGGAGGTGTGGGGTGGGAGGGGCGCGCCGCGGACCGCCCGGCGCGCCGGTACGGGGAATATGCCGGCGGACTGGACATCCCGCATCGCCGTTCCGGGGCCTGCGCCGGTGCCGGATGCGAGAAGGGGCGGCCCTGATGGGCCGCCCCCCTCACACCTTCCACCTTCAACCCGTCGTTACGCCGCGAAACTCCCCAGCGCGCGCCCCACATCACCCTCGCGCAGCCGCTTGAGCGCGCGGTCGCGGAGCTGGCGCACGCGCTCGCGCGTGACGCCGAGCATCGAGCCGATCTCCTCGAGGGTGTGCTCGCGCCCTCCCTCGAGCCCGAAGTAGAGCCGGAGGACCTTGGCGTCGCGCGGCGGCAGCGTGCCGAGCGCGTGCTCGATCTCGTCGTTGAGGAAGCGGTTCATCGCCTCCTCCTCGGTGTCGGGCATCTCGTCGGCGACGAAGCGCTCGATCAGCGACCGGTCGCCATCGGGATCCATCGGCGCGTCGAGCCGTACGTCGCCGGTGTTGAGGGCGGCGAGGGACTGCACGACATCCACCGAGAGCCCGGTGAGCTGCGAGAGCTCCTCGGGGGTGGGCTCGCGACGGAGCTTCTGCCGCAGGATCTCCGACGCCTTGATGATCCGCGAGAGGTCGGCCGTGCGATTGAGCGGGACGCGCACGGTGCGCCCCTGCCGCGCGAGCGACGAGAGGATCGCCTGGCGGATCCACCAGACCGCGTAGGAGATGAACTTCACGCCCTGGTCGGGATCGAACTTCCGCGCCGCCGTGAGCAGGCCGACGTTCCCCTCGCCGATCAGGTCGATGAGGGGAAGGCCGCGATTCTGGTACTTCTTGGCGACGGAGATGACGAAGCGCAGGTTGCGCTTCACGAGCTCCTGGAGCGCATCCTGGTCGCCCGCCCGGATCTTCCGCGCGACCTCGATCTCCTCGTTGCCCTTGAGCAGCGGGTAGGTCGAGACCTCGTAGAGGTACTGGTCGAGGATGTCGCGCTCGGGCTCGCTGGGGGCGATGCCGGCCGGCGCGGCGCGGCGCTTCCGCTTCTTGACTTCGGTGGCCATTGCTATGTGGTGCGGGGCCGCGTGGACGGCCGGACGGAAAACGGAGGAACCGAGCGAGACCTAAGATAAGGCGAAATCACGCTTTCGCCAGTCACGACGCTTGACCCTCTACCTACCCTCGGATAGCTTTTTTGGTTCCTGTCGCGCGGCTGTGGCTCACTCGATGGAAGGCCTCCGGATGACCTGTCACGGGGCCGGCCGGGGTGGCGCGAAGCGGGGGCGTAGCTCAGTTGGGAGAGCGCTTGAATGGCATTCAAGAGGTCAGGGG
>CAZYUL010000149.1:0-3432 GCA_964650715.1 uncultured Gemmatimonas sp.
TCGCCTGGTGCGGGATCATCACGTCGATGTCGCTGGCCGACAGCTTGGCGCCGTCCAAGGCGCGGTCGGCAGCGTCGGCCATCGAACGCACGGCGTTCTTGAACACCTCGCGTCCGGCCATCGTGATCCAGTGCGAACCCTCAGCGATGATCTCGGGCGTGATCGGCGCGTTCCCCGCGCCCTTCTCGCGCTGCAGCAGGTCCGCCAGCGTGCCGTCCGAGCGCATGTACGCCGAGAGGATCCCCCGCCCCTTCGAGCTGCGCTTCACGATCGTCGCGCCCGCGCCGTCACCGAACAGGACGCAGGTGTTGCGGTCCTTCCAGTTGATCACCCGGGAGAGGACCTCGCCGCCGATCACGAGGATCGTCTCGTACGCGCCGGTGGCCATGAGACCCTCGGCAACCTGCATCCCGTAGAGCCAACCGGAGCAGGCGGCGTCGATGTCGAACGCCACCGCGCGCGACGCGCCGAGCGCCGCCTGCACCTCGACCGCGGTCGCGGGAAGGAGCCGGTCGGGGCTCGCCGTCCCGAGGATGATCGCGTCGAGCTCGCTCGCCGTGACCCCAGCGCGCTGCATCGCCAGGCGCGCCGCCTCCACGCTGATCGAAGTGAGGTTCTCACCCGTCCCGGCGATGTGCCGTTCGCGGATCCCCGTCCGTTCACGGATCCACTCGTCGGACGTCTCGACGCCGATCGCGGCGAAGTCGTCGTTGGTGAACACGCGCTGCGGCACGGCGTGACCCGTGGCGGCGAGCATGGCGACCGGTCGCTTCACGTGGGGCGCCCTCCGGCGCGGACTGGGGTGGCGCGGGGGGCCGCGTCGAGGGTCCGCCTCATCGGGCGAGCCGCTCCCCGATGTGCTGGCTCATCCGCGACTCCACGGCCCGCAGGCCGACGAGGATGCCGTTCTTTATCGCCTCGGGCGTGGACTTCCCGTGGCAGATGATGCTGATCCCCTTCACGCCGAGCAGGGGCGCGCCGCCGTACTTCGCGTAGTCGAGCGTGTGCGCGAGCGAGCCGATCTGCTCGCGGGTGACGCCGACCCTCGCCAACATCCCGAGGATCACCGGGGCGACGGACTCGTAGAACTTGAGGATGACGTTCCCGGTGAAGCCGTCGCAGACCACGACGTCGATCGGCCCGCGGTCGCACTCGCCGCGGGGGATATCGCGCCCCTCGACGTTTCCGAGGAAGTTGAGGCCGCTCTTGAGCAGGAGCTGGTGCGCCTCCTTCACCACCGCGTTCCCCTTCTCCGCCTCCTCGCCGACCGAGAGCAGGCCGATCGCCGGCCGCTCGCGGCCGAGGATGTCGCGGGCATAGACCTCGCCGAGGCGCGCGAACTGCACCAGTTCCTCGGCCGAGCAGTCCACGTTGGCGCCGGAGTCGAGGACGACGATCGGCTGCTTGGCCGTCGGGAGGACGGTCGAGATGGCGGGGCGCGAGACGCCGGTGTGCAGGCGCATGATCACCGTGCTGGCCGCCATCTGCGCGCCGGTGTTGCCGGCCGAGATGAATGCGTCCGACTTCCCCTCCGCCTGCAGCTTGATGCCGACGGTCATCGAGGAGTTCGGCTTGCCGCGCACCGCGACCGAGGCCTTGTCCGACATCTCGATGACGTCGGGAGCCTCGACGATCTCGAAGCGCTCGGCTGCCGCACGCACGAGCGCCGAGCCGCCGGCGAGCTGCCGGTCGAGCTCGGCGCGGATGGTCGCGGTGCGCCCGACGAGCTGGATCAGGTGTTCCGGCGCCAGTTCCTGCGCCGCGAGCAACGCTGCCGCGATCGGTGCTTCAGGGGCGTGATCGCCCCCCATCGCGTCCAGCGCGAGACGCGCCATCGCCTACGCCTCGGCGGCGGCGACTCGCTGCTTGCCGTCGTAGTAGCCGCACGCCTCGCACACGTGGTGCGGACGCTTCGGCGCCCTGCACTGCGGACAGGCCTGCAGCACGATCTTCGGGGCGGCCTTGTGGGTGTTGCGCGCGCGCTTCTTGCGCTTCGAGGTCCTGCGCTTCGGGACGGCCATCGGTCGGGAGTCGGAAGGAGTGGTGGCTCAGGATCGGGAGGTCGCGTGCTCGCAGGGGCTCGTGTTCAGGTCCGCGCCGCACGTCGGGCAGAGTCCCTTGCAGTCGGGACGGCACAACGGCAGGTCGGACGAATCCAGCAGCCACTGCTCGCGGATCGCCGGCCGGAGGTCCAGCACCGTCCCCAGATCCGCGATCGGGAAGATGTCGGGCTCGTCGGCGTTCTCGTCGTCCGCGTCGGCGAAGAGGAAGTGGGCGTCACCGCCCACCGGGGTCTCCACCGGAGCAAGACAACGGCGGCACTCCCCCGCGGCGATCCCGTGGTATCCGCCACTGAAGTAGTACCGCCCGCTGCCCGCCCCGCTCAGGCGTCCGGTGACTCGGATGGCCGTCGTGGGACGGACGTCGCCCTCCATCCAGACCTCGTCGTCAGGGGTCAGGTCGGCATCGACCTGGACCGCCCCCTCGGAGAGGGTGCGAATGGGGAACGACAGCATAGCACTGGAAGCTAGTCTGGCGGGAGGGCTCGGTCAACTACAAGCTGTTCTCGCGTCGACACTTACGGACGAGGAGCGAAGAGCGAGGGCAAGGAGCGAGGGAAGAGGGAGAGGGGAGAGGGGAGAGGGATGAAACTGAAGCGCCCCCGTCAACCGTCCCTGCTCCGTCCTCCATCCGCCTTCACAGCGTTTCCGCCTCGGAGAAGAAGAACCGGCTCTCGCGGACGGCGTTCTCGTCCGAGTCGGAGGCGTGGATGGCGTTCCGCCCCTTGGACTCGGCGTAGAGCTTCCGGACGGTTCCTGCGGCGGCCTCGGCGGGGTCGGTCGCGCCGATCGCTTCGCGCAGGGCGGCGACAGCGTTGGCCTTGGAGACGATGAACGGCATGCAGGTCCCGCTGCTCATGAACTCCACGAGCTCTGCGTAGAACGGGCGACCGCGATGCACAGCGTAGAACTCCTCGGCCTGGCGCTTCGAGAGCCGCATCACGCGGGCGGCCTTGAGCTGGAATCCCTGGGATTCGAGGTGGGCGAGGATCCTCCCGGCCTTTCCAGAGGAGAAGGCGTCGGGCTTGATGATCGAGAAGGTGTAGTCGAGGGGCACTTGGACTGCTGGTGGAAGGTGGAGGGTCCTACTTCAGCCGCGCCCGGATGAGCTCGACGAAATCCATCGGACGCTTCGCGATGCCCATGCCGGCGGCGGCGAAGGCCTCGAGCTTCTCGGCGGCCGTGCCCGATGAGCCCGAGATGATCGCCCCGGCGTGACCCATCCGGCGCCCTGGCGGCGCCGTCTGGCCGGCGATGAAGCCCACGACCGGCTTCTTCATGTGCTTCTTCACGAACTCGGCGGCGTCCTGCTCATCCGTGCCGCCGATCTCGCCCATCATCGCGACCGCCTTGGTCTTCGGGTCCTTCTCGA
>CAZYUL010000150.1:0-3372 GCA_964650715.1 uncultured Gemmatimonas sp.
GCGAGGTACTGGTTCATCGCGTACGCGTTCCAGTAGTAGTCGCCGTAGTGCCAGCCGAGGAGCATCTGGCGCGGCGGACCGCCGTGGACGTAGACGATCGCCGGCTTCCGTGCCGGGCCGCCGAGCGCGGCGGGGGGCTCGAAGAGCTGGGCGTGGACGCGGAGGCCGTCGGGGGTCGTGATCACCACCTGGCGCGGCGTGATCAGCTTGGCCGCGGGATACTCCATCGGCAGCGTCGTCTCGCCGAGGATGCGCCGGCGCGAGCCGTCGATCACGAAGGGGATCGGCGCCTGCTGCGCCGTCGCGCCGATCGCCACCACGCGCCCGCTCGGCAGCGTGACCGGCATCCATTCCAATCCGGAGCCCGGCGTGACGACCTCGGGACCGGGGCGCTCGACGTGCACGCGCACGACGTGGCGGCGGTCGAGGTCCTCCGGCGTCGCGCCGAGGTTGCCCGAGTAGTAGAGCCACTGGCGGTCCTTCGAGAGCGTGATGTGCTCGGCCATGTGGTCGCCGGGGGTGAGCAGCACCGGCGGGACGGTGCCGACCGCGGGCATCGAGTAGAGGTGCGGCCACCCGTCGTGATAGCTCAGGAAGACGATCCGGTCACCGGCGGCCCAGTGGAGGTTGATGCCGCCGTGCGTAGAGGGGACCGAGCCCTTGAGCGAGACCTCGCTGCGCCAGCGCTCGGTCGTGGTCCCCGTCGTGAGATCGTGGACCATGAGGCTCCACGGATTCGGCTGGAGGTCGAGCGTCCGCGCCGGCGGGCCACCCGACCCCGGGCGGCGCGCGAAGACGAGGCGCGTGCCGTCCGGAGACCAACGCGGCGCCCAGTCGCGGTTCGTGCTCGGCGCGATCCACTGCACCGGCGTCGTCGCGTTCGTGTACACGCCGATGAAGGCGTGGTCGCCGCGTGAGGAGACGAACGCGATCCGCGATCCGTCGGGGGAGAACTGCGCGTCGCTCGCCGAGCCGCGGAGGGTGAAGAGGCGCGTCGCCTCCGGGCGACCCTGCACCATCGGCGCGGCGCCGTCGAGCTTCACCTGCCAGAGGGCCCCGCCGCGCTGGAAGAGGAGCGCGTCGGACCGCGGTGAGAAGGTCGGGTCGAGTCCGTCGCCGAGCGAGACCGGCTGGCCGCCGGTGAAGGGGATGAGCCAGAGCTCGACCCGCGTCGGGTTCGGCATCCCGAGCGGGTTCACCGGGAGCGCGTCGTCGAAGTTCGATGAGAAGTCGCCGCCACGGACGTAGGCGAGCCAGCGGCCGTCGGGGGAGAAGGTGAGGCCGGTGATCTCCTGCCCGTCGTCGGTCGTGTGGTTCGTGAGGCGGCGCGCGCCGAAGCCGGGTCCCTCGGCGACATAGATGTTGCGGAGGCCGCGCTCGTTGAGTGTCCAGGCGATCCGTTCACCGGTGTTGGCGGTGATGAGGTTCGTCGGGAAGGGGGCGCTCATGATCTCGCCGAGCGTGAACTGCGGCGAGGGCGCGGACGGGCGCTGCTGCGCGGCGAGCGCGGCGGGCGCGAGGACGAGCAGGAGGAGACGGGCGATGCGCATCACGACCTCGATCGGGGTTCGGACGGGAGTCTATGGTAGCGCGACGCGGCGGCGTGCGCGAACGCACGCCGCCGGTCAGATCTCCAGCTCGTCGTCGCCGGGCTGGCGGTCCTCACGCTCCTCGATCCGCCGCTGGCGGCGGAACTCGGTGTAGCGCCGCCGCTGCTCACGGGTGGACTCGCTCACGTGGCGCACCAGGTCGGTGCGCACGCGGTGACGGGCGCCCATGATGTCGCGGAAGACGATCCACGTCGGCGGCTGCTCCTGCGCGATGCGGCGCTCGATGGCGCGCGCCACCGACCGCGACACCACGTAGATGCCGCACGAGGTGCAGACCTCGGCGTAGTCCACCGGCATGGTGAACGGCGGCGAGGGGCCGAAGATGTGCGCGATACGGCTCTCCATACGGAGTCCTTAACGGGTTGAATGCAGGACGCCCCGCCTTGCGAACAGCGCGCAGGCGGGGCGGGGGCATCCTCCCTCGGTCGGGAGCGCCGCCTAGCTGGCGTGCGCTCCGCGTCCGTTGCCTGCACGGTCCAACGCCGCGACCAGCCTGGGCGCCTGATGGCACCCCGGGTCGCGGAAGCTGAGTTTGGTCCGTGCAGTCATGGTGGTCTCCGTGTGGTGCTCCCCGCGGCCTGCGCGGGGACGTGAACCTAGTACTACCCGGTCCGGGATGGAAGCGTCACGGCGACCGAGGTTCTAGCCCCCGGCGCCGCCGGGCCGCAGATTCCCCAGACCCCTGCCCCGAACCGAATGGACGATCTCCGCCCGCGCCTCGAACAGGCGCTCGCCGGCACATACACGATCGAACGCGAACTCGGCGGTGGCGGGATGTCGCGGACCTACGTGGCCCGCGAGAAGGCGCTGGACCGACGTGTCGTCATCAAGGTGCTCGCCCCCGAGCTGCTCGCGGGCGTGTCGGTGGAGCGGTTCCGCCGCGAGATCCTCCTCGCCGCGCAGCTCCAGCATCCGCACATCGTGCCCGTGCTCGCCGCCGGCGACGTGGATGGCCTCCCCTGGTTCACGATGCCGTACGTGGACGGCGACTCGCTGCGGCAGCGGATCGGCCAGGGTCCGTTCACGATCAGCGAAGTGGTCGGGATCCTGCGCGACGTGGCGCGCGCGCTGGCGTACGCGCACCAGCACAACGTCATCCATCGCGACATCAAGCCCGACAACGTCCTCCTCTCGACGGGGAGCGCGACGGTCACCGACTTCGGCATCGCCAAGGCGCTGAGCGCGGCACGGTCGAGCGGCGACGTGCAGTTCCGCACGGCGCTGACGGTGGCGGGGACCTCGATCGGCACGCCGACGTACATGGCGCCGGAGCAGGCCGCCGGCGACCCGCACTCCGACCACCGCGGCGACTTCTACTCGTTCGGCGTGATGGCCTACGAGATGCTCTGCGGCCACCCGCCGTTCCACGGGCTGCCGCCGGCGAAGCTGATGGCGGCGCACCTGAGCGAGGCGCCGAAGGACATCCGCACGCTCCGTGCCGACGTCCCCGAGGCGCTCGCGCAGATCGTGATGGCGTGCCTCGCGAAGGAGCCCCTCTCGCGCCCGCAGATGGCGACCGACCTCGTCCGCGTGCTCGACAACATCACGTCGAGCGGGTCGATGACCGCAGCCCCCGCGATCCTCGCCGGCGGACGCATCCGCTTCGGCAAGGCGATCGGGCTCTGGGCGGCGGCGACGGTGCTCGTCGCGATCACGGCGTGGGCGGCGACGGAGGTCGTGGGCCTCCCCGACTGGGTCTTCCCCGGCTCGCTCGGCGTGATGCTCGCGGGACTCCCGGTGATCGTGGCGACCTGGTACGTGC
>CAZYUL010000151.1:0-3299 GCA_964650715.1 uncultured Gemmatimonas sp.
CGGTGCCGGTGCCGCCGCCCATGCCGCAGGTCACGAAGACGAGGTCGGCGCCCTGCACCGTGCGCGCGACCTCGTCACGGTTCTCCTCGATCGCCTGACGCCCGATCTCCGGGCGGGCGCCGGCGCCGAGGCCCCGCGTGAGCTTCTTGCCGATCTGGATCTTGACGTCGGACTTGGAGTTCAGGAGCGCCTGCGCATCGGTGTTCACCGAGATGAACTCGACGCCCTCGAGGTGCTCCTCGATCATGCGGTTGACCGCATTGCCGCCGCCCCCGCCGACCCCCACGACCTTCATGCGGGCGGACTGCGATGCGGTATCCTCGAACTCGAAGATGGTCATGTGAGGGGATGCGGGATGCTGGGTTTGGGCGCGACGGAATATACCCGCCACGAGGGCGGAGCACATACAGAGGACGACTCGCGGGGATGCGGGAAACGCTTGGGGCACAATGCGATATCCCCGCCAAGTCTCATCGCGCACACTTTTGTGATATGATGGAGTCGTTGGGGACCACCGGTGGGTGGAAAGGGAAAAGGGCGCGCCGGCAGTCTCCGGAGCGCCCCGTCCACCTTCCACCACTCACCTGCCGTTCTACCAGAAATCCTGCAGCCAGGTCTTGAACCGTCCCGCCAGCTGGTCCATTGACGGCGTCGCGTTCGCGAAGCTGATCCGCTTCGCCTTCCCGGTCCGCATCCCCAGCGCCACCCGGTGCGCGCCGTACTGCACCAGCCCCGTCACCGTCGCGTAGCGCGGCGCCTGAACCGAGTCGGCCAGACCGCCGAGGAACTCCCCGGGCACGCCGAGCCGGGCCCCCGTCCCGAAGACGTCCGACGCCAGGTCCGCCGTTCCCGGCTGCGCCGCCGCGCCCCCGGTCACGACCACGCCGGCGGCGAGCCGCTTGATCAGCCCCGCCTTCGTGAGGTCGTCGAGCACGAGTTCGAAGATCTCCTGCGTCCGCTGGTGCATGATGTGCGCGAGCAGCGACCGCGGGATCTCGCGGTCCCCCTGCGCCCCGGTGCTCGGCAGCCGGATCCGCTCCTCGTGCGGCACCAGCGCCTCGAACACCGCGCCGTACTGCTCCTTGAGCCGCTCGGCGTCCGCCGCGGTCACGCCGAGGCCGTGCACGATGTCGCTCGTCACGTTGATCCCGCCGTACCCGATGCTGGCGAGGTGCCGGATCTTCCCCTCGTGGAACACCGCGACGTCGGTCGTCCCCGCTCCCATCTCGACGAGGGCGACGCCGAGCTCCCGCTCGTCCTCGGTCAGGACGGCCAGCGAACTCGCGAACGGCTCCAGCACGAGCTCGGCCACGCGGTACCCCGCGCGCTCCACCGCCTTGCGCAGGTTCATCGCCGGAGACGACCCGATCGTCACGAGGTACATCTCGGTCTCGAGCCGCGTGCCGATCATCCCGATCGGGTCGCGGATGCCGACGTTGCGATCCACTGTGTATTCCTGAGGGATCGCGTGGATCAACTCGCGGTCCTGCGGGATCGCCTGCGCCCTGGCGCCGGCGTTGGCGCGATCCACGTCCCCCTTGGTGATCTCGGGGCCCGTCACCGCGGCCACGCCCGTGGACGTCATCGCCTGCATGTGCTCGCCGGCGATGCCGGCGTACACGACGTCCACCTTCACCCCCGCCATCCGCTCGGCGTCCTGGATCGCCTTGGTGATGGAGCGCTGGGTCTCCTCGATGTCGGCGACGACTCCTTTGCGGAGCCCGGTCGTGCGCGATTGCCCGACGCCGAGGATGTTCACGGTCGGGTGCTTGGGGAGGTCGCCCACCACCTCCGCGATCACCGCGGTGGTCTTGGCGCTCCCGATGTCGAGTCCGGCGACGAGACGGTCAAGGTTCATATGGCTTAGGGAAGACGAGCGACGACCTGATCCCGAAACCGGAGGTCGAGCTCGGCCACCCTGAGCGCGCGCTTCGCGAGGTCCTCTTCCACCACGAGCACATCGGCGAGCCGCCAGACGCTCACGTCGGCTGGGGCGATCACCCGGTGCTCGGGGAGGACGAGGATCACCTCCCCCCTCGCACCGCGCCGCGCCTCGCTCACCCGCGCGTAGAGCGTGGGCAGTTCCTCCCGCGCCTCGGCCAGCAGCCGGAGCAGCAACGTGTCGCGGCTCGCGAGCACCGGGAGGTCCACGTCGGTGCGCGTCGGGTCCACCGGCAGCGGCTGGCCGGCCGCGTCGGTCACGCTCATTCCCCTGGTGGTGTTCACGAGCGCGATCGGCGGGTCCTCCGTCACGCGCACGACGAGGGTGCCGGGGAGCCGCCGTCCGATCCGGACGTCGCGCACCTGCGGGTGCTCCCGCACACGAGCCGCGACCGGGTCGAGGTCATCCCAGAGAGAGGCCGTCGTATCCACCTGCATGAGGGCGACGATCTCCTCGGCGCTCGCGTAGCGCGCCCCTTCGACCTCCACGCGGCGGACGTTGAAGAAGTCCATGGAGCGGAGGATCGCGCGGCCCCACCAGGGCGACGAGACGATGAGGCCGGCGGAGCCGAGGAAGAGCAGCGTGCGAAGCCGTTTCTTCCAGCGCGGCAGCTCCACCTTCGGCGCGTCCGGCCGTACTGGGATCCCCGTCACCGCTTCCCCAGCAACGCGAGGAGCTCCGGCCCCGTCCTGGTGATGTCGCCCGCACCGACGGTGAACACGACGTCGCCGTTCCGCACGAGCGCGCGGAGCCCTTCGGCCATCGCGCTGCGCGGGCCCTCCCAGGCCGGGGCCCTCCCCGCCGCGCGCGCGGCATCGGCGATCAGCGCGCTCGTCACGCCCGGGATCGGCTGCTCCCGCGCCGGATAGATGTCGGCGAGCGCGATCAGGTCCGCCTTGGCCAGCGCCGCGCCGAACTCCTTGGCGAAGTCCCGGGTCCGCGAGAAGAGGTGGGGCTGGAACGCAGCGATGATGCGACGCCCCGGATACGCTTCGCGCGCCGCGGCGAGAGTCGCCTCGAGTTCGGTCGGGTGGTGCGCGTAATCGTCCACCACTGTGACGCCCGCGGCATCGCCCAAGCGCTGGAACCTCCGCTCCGCGCCGACGAACGCCGCGAGTCCGCGCCCCATCGCGCTCGTCGAGAGCATCCAGGGCCCGATCCCGCAGGCGATCGCGGCAAGCGCATTGCGCACGTTGTGCAGCCCCGGGACGCCGAGCGTGATCGAGCCGAGCGCCTTGCCATCGTATGCGACCGTGAAGGTGGTGCGACCGTCGTCGTGGCGGATGTCGCGCGCGACGAGCCGCGCGTCGGGACTCGTGATCCCGTAGCGGATCACCTCCGCTGTGGCCGGCGACGG
>CAZYUL010000152.1:0-3289 GCA_964650715.1 uncultured Gemmatimonas sp.
GTGATCATGAAGATGATCATCAGGAGCATCATCACGTCGATCAGCGACACGACGTTGATCTCCGCGTTCAGCGGGGTCCGCTCCCCGCGGCCGCGGCGGCGCATGCTAGAGGCGTCCCTCTCGCGCCATCAGCGCGATGACCTCCGATCCGAACCCGTCGAGCTCGCCGTCGAACCGGTTGAGCCTCGCGGCGAAGATGTTGTAGCCGAAGTACGCGGGGATCGCGACCGCGAGCGCGAGGGCCGTGGCGATCAGCGCCTCGGCGACGCCGGGCGCGACCGCCGCGAGGTTCCCGGATCCCCCGCGCGCGACGCCGAGGAAGGCCGAGATCACTCCGAGCACGGTCCCGAGCAGGCCCAGGAGCGGGCTCACCGAGCCGACCATCGCGAGGAAGGGGATGTACGTCCCCAGCGCGTCGCGCTCCGCGTTCGTCTCGGAGTCGAGGACGAGCCGCAACGCCTCCACCTGCGCCGCCGAGAGCGTCGCCGGGGCGCCGGTCTCATCGGCCACCATCTTCGTCTCGCTCAGGAACTGGAGGGCGCGATCGAGCACGCGGGTGTGTGCGCTCGGCGTCGAGCGGCGGGCCAGCGAGGCGGCAGCCTCGAGCCGCGCGCCACGGTGGAACTCGTCCACGAAGAGCCGGGCGGCGCGCTCGGCGCGGCGGAAGGCCCTCCACTTGGCGAACATCACCGCCCACGAGGCGAGCGAGAGCAGCGCGAGCACGGCGAGGACGGCCTTGGTGACCGGCGTCGCGAGGAGGACGAGCTCGACGGGGGAGGAGGGGACGGCGGTGGCGAGTTGCGCGAAGATCACCGGGCGGCGAACCAGTCGAAGGTGCGACGGAGTCCTTCCTCGAGCGGCATCTGCGGCGTCCAGCCGAGGCCCGCCTTCGCCTTCTCGATACTCACGACGGAGCGCCGCTGTTCCCCGGCGCGCGCCGGCGCGTGCTCGAGCGCGGTGCGGCGCCCGGCGCCACGCATCAGCGATTCGGCCAGTTCGAGCACTGACGTCTCGCGCTGCGTGCCGAGGTTGAAGGCGCGATCATCCACGCGGCCCGCCGGGATGGCCGGGAGCTTCGCCGCGAGCAGGTGGGCGCGCGCGACGTCGCCGACGTACACGTAGTCGCGGGTCTGGCCGCCGTCGCCGAAGACGGTGAGCGGCTTGCCATCGAGGAGACGCTGGCAGAAGATCGCGACCACGCCGGCCTCGCCGTGCGGATCCTGTCGCGGACCGTAGACGTTCGCGAAGCGCAGGGCGACATAGTCGAGCCCGTGCACGCGGGCGTAGTACGCGAGGTAGAGCTCGGTGGCGAACTTCGCGATCCCGTACGGCGACTCGGGGTCCTTCGCGTAGGTCTCGACGTTGGGCGGCGTGATGAAGTCGCCGTACACCGCTCCGCCCGTAGACGCGAAGATCATCCGCGTCGGGCGTCCGGAGACCTTGATCGCCTGCATGAGGTTGACCGAGCCGCCGATGTTGACGTCCACATCGAACGCGGGATCGGTCACGCTGCGGCGCACGTCGATCTGCGCCGCGAGGTGGCAGACGAGGTCGAAGGCGCCGTCACGGATCGTCGCGGCCGCCTCGGGGGAGCGGATGTCGGCTTCCACGAACACGGCGGCGGCCGGCACCTGCGTCCGCTTGCCGCTCGCGAGGTTGTCGAGGACCGTGACGGTCCAACCGTCAGCGATCAGGGCATCCGCGACGTGCGAGCCGATGAAGCCCGCACCGCCGGTGATCAGCGCGCGTCGAGTCGTCATCCGGGAAAGGTAGGCGGCTGGACGCGCGCGTCACACCCGTCAGGGCATCTTCGCCGTGACGCGACCGGTCATCCCCGCCGCGACGCCTCCGTCGGTCTGCCCGATCATGATCGCGCTCGCGCCCCAGTTCGTGACGCGGGTGACCCGCAGCACCGCCACGTCGTCCGGCGGGAGCTGCCGACCATTGGCGTCCACGCCGAGGTCGCGCATCAGCGTCACCTGGTCGCCGGGCACGAGCCCCTCGGCGGCCCCCGCGGCGAGGATGGCGTACGCCCCCATCGTCGGGATCACGGGATCATCGTACAGCCAGAGCAGCCTGGTGCTCGGGCCGAACTCGACGCGCGTCGGCACCGCGTTCGGCGTGATCACCAACGTGTCGAAGGGCATCAGCTCGTGCCCGGGGACCACCGACTCGAACTTGGTGAGGAGCATCGCCTCGGCGCGCCCGCCCTCGGCCGCCTTCAGGACCTTGAACACGCCGGTCGGGACGACGACCCGACCCTCGCCGGGGATCGTCGCGTCGTAGCGGAACGACATGAAGCGCTCGTCCACCGCCCCCGTCGCGCCCGCGGGCAGGTCGATGTACACCCGCTCATAGACCTGCACCGGGCGGTCCAGGCGTCCGGTGCCGATCGCGTCCACGGCCACCGCCGGCCCCACCCTCCCGGTCCCCTGCAGTCCGGCGGGATCCCAGAGGAAGGGCGCGCGGGTGTACTCGCCGGGGCGGACGACCGAGGTCGGCTTCGCGAGGGTGAGCTGCTGGCGCTCGGCGCGGACCACCTCGAACCGCGCCGGATTGAAGATCGTCATCGAGCGCCGCACGGGCTCCTGCGGGATCATCGGCGCCATCGTGTCCCGTGGCGCCATCGTGTCCACGACCGCCACCGGCACGTCGGCCGGGGTCCCCGGCGTCTCCTGCGGCGTCCCCGAGATCAGCAGCACCTGGTCAGGAAAGATCCAGTGCGGATCCTGCACCTTGTCGGTGTTCAGCCGATAGATCTCGGGCCAGCGGAACGGGTCGCCGAGATAGAGTTGCGCGAGGTCCCAGAGCGTGTCGCCGGGGCGGACGGTGTGGGTGCGGGTCTCTCCCTGCGCCTGCCCGACGATGGGCACGAGGGCGAGACCGGCGATCGCGAGGAGCGTACGGGGGCGGGAGATCGTGCGCATGGCAGGAGAGGGCTGCGGACGCTGCAATACCCCGAGCCGGCACCTTGGCCCTCGGGGGTCACGAAACCTGACGACCGAGTCACCACCCGGGAAACGTGGACCCCGGTGGCGCGCCGCGCCACCGGGGTCGGATCGCTCGGCCGTCAGAACGGCAGGTCGTCGTCCCCGTCCATCGCCGATGGGAACTCCTCGAAACCCTCGGCGTTGGCGCCTGCCTTGGCACCCGCCGCGGCGCGCGCCGGCCGGGCCCCGCCATCGAAGTCGCCGCCGCGACCGCCGCCGAGCAGGATGATCTCCCGGACGTTGATCTCGGTGATGTAGCGCGTCTGCTTGTCCTTGTCCTCGTACTGCCGGTACTCGAT
>CAZYUL010000153.1:0-3267 GCA_964650715.1 uncultured Gemmatimonas sp.
CAACAACAAGACGCGCCGCACCTGGAAGCCCAACCTCCAGGTCGCCCGCATCGTCATCGACGGCACCATCACGAAGGTGAAGGTGTGCACCCGCTGCCTCAATGCGGGGAAGGTCACACGCGCCCCGCGCGGCACCGCCGCCGCGGTCTGACGGCACCCGACGTGCAGTCCGCGACGGGGGGAGCGTGCGAGCGCTTCCCCCGTCGTCACGAGGGAGGGTGGGGGAGACCGAGGATCGCCCACCCGGCGGGTACCCTCCCACCTTCCACCTTCCACCTTCCCCCAGCCGCTTGAAGACCGCGCTCATCACCGGGATCACCGGCCAGGACGGGTCCTACCTCGCCGAGCTCCTGCTCGAGAAGGGGTACCGCGTGGTGGGGATCGTCCGACGGTCCAGCACGACGCCGTACGAGCGGATCGCCCACCTCGTCGACCGCATCGAGCTCGTCTCCGCCGACCTGCTCGACCAGACGTCGCTGGTGGACGCGATGGCCGAGGTGCGCCCCGACGAGATCTACAACCTCGCGGCGCAGTCCTTCGTCGCGACCTCGTGGAACCAGCCGGTGCTCACCGGCGAGTTCACCGCTCTCGGCGTGACGAGGATGCTCGAGGCGATGCGGCGCGTGGTCCCCGAGGCGCGGTTCTACCAGGCGTCATCCTCGGAGATGTTCGGGATGGTCCGGGAAACGCCACAGACCGAGACGACCCCGTTCTATCCCCGGTCGCCGTACGGCGTCGCCAAGGTGTACGGGCACTGGATCACCGTGAACTACCGGGAGTCCTTCGGACTCTACGCCGTCAGCGGGATCCTCTTCAACCACGAGTCGCCCCGCCGCGGACTCGAGTTCGTGACCCGCAAGGTCACGGACGCCGTGGCGCGCATCAAGCTCGGGCAGGCCAGCGAACTCCGGCTCGGCAACCTCGAGGCGCGCCGCGACTGGGGCTACGCCGGCGACTACGTGGACGCGATGTGGCGGATGCTGCAGGCCGACCGCCCCGCGGACTACGTGATCGGCACCGGTGAGACCTGGTCGGTGCGCCAGCTCTGCGAGGAGGCGTTCTCGTACGTCGGGCTCGACTGGCAGGCGTACGTCCGCAGCGACAAGCGCTTCGAGCGGCCCGCCGAGGTGGACCTGCTCGTCGCCGATCCGCGGAAGGCCAAGGCCGAACTGGGCTGGGAACCGACGGTGCGGTTCCGCGGCTTGGTGCGGATGATGGTGGACGCCGACCTGGCGCGGCACGCGCAGGCGGCGCCACCCCCCGCCTGACGTGCGACGGGCCCTGATCACCGGCGCCGGCGGGTTCGTCGGCCAGTGGTTGTGCCGCGCGCTCCTGCGCGACGGCTGGAGCGTCACCGGGACGACGATCGGGTTCGCCCCCGAGCCCGGCATTATGAGCGCCGCCGAGCTGATGCAGATGCACTGGCGGTCGATGGACCTGCGCCCGGGCGTGGATCGGCGCACCGTCACCGGACTGCTCGAGCGTGAGAAGCCCGACGCGATCTTCCACCTCGCGGCGATCGCGTTCGTGCCGGCGGCCGGCGAGGACCCGATGCGCGCACTCGAGACGAACGTCACGGCTGCCGTGCGGCTGGTGGAGGCGATCCGGACCGTCCGCACCGCCGGCACGCTCGACCCGGCCCTGCTCGTCATCGGGAGCGGCGAGCAATATGGCCGGCACGAAGCGGAGGCGATGCCGCTCGGCGAGTCGGCCGACCTCCGCCCCCGCACGTTCTACGCGGCCACGAAGTGCGCGCAGGAGCACTTCGCGCTGGCGGCGGCGCGCGCCGACGGCTCGCGGATCGTCGCCACGCGCTCCTTCAATCACTCCGGACGCGGCCAGGCGCGGGAGTTCCTGCTGCCGTCCCTCGTGGCCCGGGTGCGAGCGCTGCGCGAGGGGCGCGGTGGCGTCCTCGAGATCGGCAACACCGACACCGTACGCGATTTCCTCCACGTCGAGGACGTGGTGGCCGCCTATATTGCGCTGATCGAGCGCGGCCGCGCGGGCGAGGTCTACAACGTCTCGAGCGGGGAGGGGGTCACGGTCGGCGGTCTGGCGGGCGAGGTGCTCGCGCGTGCCGGCATCGGGGCGCGCCTTGAGGCCCGCGAGACGCTCCGGCGTCCCGGCGAGGTCCCCGTCCTCGTGGGCGACTCGAGCAAGCTCCGCAGCACCACTGGTTGGACCCCGCGCCGCACGCGCGCCGACATCATCGACGACCTCCTGAATGCCGCGCCGTAACGACATCCATCGCATCCTGCTCATCGGCTCCGGCCCGATCGTCATCGGGCAGGGCGCCGAGTTCGACTACTCAGGGACCCAGGCCGCGAAGGCGCTCCGGGAGGAGGGGTACGAGGTGATCCTCGTGAACTCCAACCCGGCGACGATCATGACCGACCCCGAGGTCGCCGACCGCACCTATATCGAGCCGGTGACCCCCGAGTTCGTCGAGCTGATCATCGAGCGGGAGAAGCCCGACGCGCTCCTCCCCACGATGGGCGGCCAGACGGCCCTCAACGTCGCGATGGCGCTGCACGAGCGCGGGGTGCTCGCGCGGCACGGCGTCGAGCTCATCGGCGCCAACGCGCGGGCGATCGCCGTCGCCGAGGACCGTAAGCTCTTCGGAGAGGCGATGGAGCGGATCGGCCTCAAGTGTCCGCAGGGTCGCATCGCGACGACGATGGAGGAGGCGCTCGAGATCGTCGAGTGGACCGGCTTCCCGGCGATCATCCGCCCGGCGTTCACCCTCGGCGGGTCCGGCGGCGGCATCGCCTACAACCGCGAGGAGTACGAGACGATCGTGCGGCGCGGGCTCGACGAATCGCCGATCTCGCAGGTGCTCATCGAGCGCTCGCTCCTCGGCTGGAAGGAGTACGAGCTCGAGGTGATGCGCGACTCGGCGGACAACGTCGTGATCATCTGCTCGATCGAGAACATCGACCCGATGGGCGTCCACACGGGCGACTCGATCACCGTCGCGCCGGCGATGACCCTCTCCGACCGCGAGTACCAGGTGATGCGCGACGCCGCGATCCGCGTGATCCGCGAGATCGGCGTCGAGGCCGGCGGGTGCAACATCCAGTTCGCGGTCAATCCCGCCGACGGCGAGATGATCGTGATCGAGATGAACCCGCGCGTCTCCCGGTCCTCCGCGCTCGCGTCGAAGGCCACGGGGTTCGCGATCGCGCGGATCGGCACGAAGCTGGCGGTCGGGTACCGGCTCGACGAGATCCCGAACGACATCACCAAGACCACGCCGGCGAGCTTCGA
>CAZYUL010000154.1:0-3170 GCA_964650715.1 uncultured Gemmatimonas sp.
CTCTGGCGCATCCGCAAGGTGTTCCAGGAGTACGCCCGCGAGTACGAGATCCTCGTCTACGACGACGCCAGCACCGACGCGACGCGCGAGGTACTTGAGCCGTACCGGAAGGCGCTGCCGCTGACGATCCTCGGCGGGAGCACGCGCATCGGCTATGCCCGCGCCACCGACGCGCTCCTGCGGGAGGCCTCGCGGCGCACCCGCTATCCGCGACGCGACGCGGTGATCCTGATGCAGGCCGACTTCACCGACCAGCCCGAGGGGATCCCCGAGCTGGTCCGCCGCTTCGAGGGAGGCGCCGACATCGTGTCGGCCGACCGCGTCCTCCCGGACTCCGCCCCCGCCGAGGTGCGGAAGCTCCACCGGCTCGCCAGCTGGCTGCCACGGCTCTGGCCGATCCGCGCCGCCGTGACGGTGCCCGGCGTGAAGGACCCCTTCGGGACCTTCCGGCTGATCCGGATCGCGGTGGTGCGCGACCTGCTCAAGCAGTCCGGCGACCTCCCCGCGACGACGGCGAGCGATCCGTGGCAGGTGAACCTCGACCTGCTGCGCGCGGCGGTGCCGCACGCGCGGCGCGTGGAGAGCGTCGAACTGCCGCAACGCTATGACGTGCGCCAGCGCGCCACTCGCCGCAACCCGTGGCCGGATGCGTTGTCACTGCTCCGCGCCGGTTGGCGGGCGCGGCGGCGCCCGCGGGCCGGCACCGCCGCGTGATCCCCGTCCTCGTGCGCACGCTCGCCGCCGCCGCACTCTCCGGGGCGATCGCCCTCCCCTCGTCCGCTCAGGAGGGGACGGCCACGGTCACGCGCGCCCCGGTGCCCTTCGCCGAGGGCGAGAACCTCGTCTACGAACTCAAGTTCGGCGCCATCCGCATCGGCACCGGCCGCATGCGCGTGCTTGGCATCGACACCGTGCGCGACCGCCCGGCGTGGCATGTCCGGTTCACCGTCAGCGGAGGCACCTTCTTCTACAAGGTGAACGACGTCTACGAGAGCTGGATGGATGTCGCCACGCTGAACTCGCTGCGGTACCACCAGGACCTCGACCAGGGTTCGCGCGAGCGCACCCGCACCTTCGAGATCTTCCCCGAGCGCGCGGTCTTCCAGGAGACCTTCGGCCGGCGTCGTGAGCTCCCCTCGGTGAGCGAACCGCTCGACGACGGCTCGTTCCTCTTCTTCATCCGCACCGTGCCGCTCGAGGTCGGTCAGTCGTACGACTTCAACCGCTACTTCCGGCCCGACCGCAACCCGGTCACCATCCGCGTCCTCCGGCGCGAGCGCATCCGCGTCCCGGCGGGGACGTTCGACGCCATCGTCGTCCAGCCGATCATCAAGACGACCGGCATCTTCTCCGAGGGCGGCCAGGCCGAGATCTGGCTCTCCGATGACGACAAGCGGATGATGCTGCAGATGAAGTCGCGGCTCTCGTTCGGCTCGCTGAACCTCTACCTGCGGTCGTACCGCTTCTCGGCCGACACCGCCGAGGTCGGGGACCGGGAATGACCCCGGAGCGCCGGGCGCCACGCGAGGTGGACCTGGCGCGCGTCCGCACCGTCCCCATCGCCGTCCGGCCCAACAAGGTCCGCGCCGAGGAGTTCGCGCGCGCGCCGGGACAGGGGCGTTCGTTCGCGGACTTCCTCGCGGCGCTCCCCGACGTGCTCAAGGCGCAGGACTTCCGGCGCGTCGTCGCGGCGGTGGCGCGCGCGGCGCGGAAGAAGCGCGGCGTCATCGTCATGCTCGGCGGCCACGTCGTGAAGACCGGGATCGCCCCCCTCCTCGCCGACCTGATGCGCCGGGGCGTCGTCACCCACCTGGCCATGAACGGCTCGGCGGCGATCCACGATTACGAGATCGCCCGCTTCGGTGGCACCTCCGAGGACGTGGCGACGGGGCTGAAGGACGGGTCGTTCGGGATGGCGGAGGAGACCGGTCGCGGGCTCAACGAGGCCTTCACCGCGGGGATGGCGCACGGCTGGGGGATGGGCGAGTCGGTCGCGCGCGCGCTCGACGCCCTCCCCGCGCTCGCGCACCCGGAGGCCTCGGTGATCCTCGCGGCGCATCGGCACTGGATCCCGGTGACCGTCCACGCCGCCCTCGGCGCCGAGATCATCCACCAGCACCCGGCGACCGACGGCGCCGCCATCGGCGACACCAGCCACCGCGACTTCCGGCGCCTCGCCGCCTCCTGCGAGGACCTGCATAACGGGGGCGTCGTGCTCAACCTCGGGTCGGCGGTCATCATGCCCGAGGTCTTCCTCAAGGCGCTGACGGTCGCGCGGAACGTGAATGGGGGGAAGCCGACCGACTTCACCGCCGCTGACTTCGACATGCAGCGGCACTATCGGCCACGCGTGAACGTGGTGCAGCGGCCGGTGCTCGCCGGCGGAGAGGGCTTCGAGATCACGGGGCACCACGAGCTGATGATCCCGCTGCTGGCGTGGGCCGTGGTGGAGGAACTGGAGAAGGGCTGAGCGCTCCCCGTGACCCCCGGAACTGACGAAGGCGGCTCCCCTCTCGGGCAGCCGCCTTCGTCGTTCGGGGTCCTGTCGCGGGTCAGGCGCCGCCGAACTTGTCGCGGAGCTCCTTCGCCGTGTCGGGCGCGAAGACCTTGAGGAGCAGGTAGATCACGAGGCCGACGATGGCGATCGGGATCGCGAGCGAGAGGAGCGAGAAGATCAGCCCGAAGAGGCCGCCGAGGATCCCGAAGAAGAGCTTGAGGACGAAGAGACCGGCGAAGGCGATGAGGCCGATCATGAAGACGGTGCGGAGCATTGTCATGCCTCGAGGAGGTTGTCGGAACTACGCGGGACGAGCGCGGAAGGTTTCGTGGCTTGTTGGTGGACCCTCCACAACTGTCGTTATACAGCTTAGACGGTTATCATCCCTACCTCTGCAGAGTGCCGCATTCGATATTCCCCGAGCGTTCCCGCCCCCTCCTCCTCCGTCCTCCCGATGGCCGAGCATCTCTACCAGATCATGGGGCGGCATCGCGCTGAGCCCCTCCCCGACCGGAAGCCCGGCTGGCTCAAGGTGAAGGCACCCGGAGGTCCGAACTACCTCCGGCTCAAGCACCTCATGCGGGAACTGGACCTCCACACGGTCTGCGAGGAGGCCCGCTGCCCGAACGTCGGCGAGTGCTGGGAGCACGGCACCGCGACCTTCATGATCCTC
>CAZYUL010000155.1:0-3165 GCA_964650715.1 uncultured Gemmatimonas sp.
CAGGACTGGGCGCAGATGCTGATGCGCATGTACACGCGGTGGGCCGAGCGGAAGGGGTACAAGGTCGAGATCCTCGACCTCTCCGAAGGTGAGGAGGCCGGCATCAAGGGGGCGATCCTCGAGATCAGCGGCCCATACGCCTTCGGGTTCCTCCGGCCGGAGACGGGCGTGCACCGGCTGGTGCGGATCTCGCCGTTCGACTCGCAGGCGCGCCGACACACCAGCTTCGCGTCGGTCTTCGTCTATCCGGTGGTGAACGAGGAGATCAACATCGAGATCCGCGACGAGGATCTCCGGGTGGACGTGTACCGCGCCTCCGGGGCCGGCGGGCAGCACGTCAACAAGACCAGTTCGGCGGTGCGCATCACGCACCTCCCGAGCGGTGTGGTCGTGGCATCGCAGCAGGAGCGGTCGCAGTTCAAGAACAAGGCGACGGCGATGAAGATGCTCAAGAACCGGCTCTACCAACTCGAGGCGGACAAGCAGGCCGCCGCCAAGGCCGCGCTCGACGCGACCAAGGCCGACGTCTCGTTCGGGAGCCAGATCCGCAGCTACGTGTTCCAGCCGTACACGATGGTCAACGACCACCGGACGGAGCTCAAGCTGACCGACGTCCACAAGGTGATGGACGGCGCGATCGACCCGTTCATCGAGGCCTACCTGAAGCGCCAGGCGGCGCCGGGAGCGGCCGCGTGAGCGAGCAGGAACTCAACTTCGTGAAGCGGGCGCGGCGCGAGAAGCTCGCCGCGCTCGTCGCCGCCGGCGTCGCACCCTTCGCGTATTCGTTCGATCGCTCCCACGGCTGTGGGGAGGCGGCGGCTCTCCTTCCGCCAGCGGCCGACGGCGCGATCCCGTCGGTCCCATCCCCCGATGCGCCGGTCGTGCAGGTCGCGGGTCGGGTGGTCGCGTGGCGTGGGCACGGCAAGACGGTCTTCGCGCATCTCGCGGACGGATCCGGGCGCATCCAGCTCTACTTCCGGAAGGACCAGCTCGGGGACGAGCGGTTCGCCCTCCTCGCGCTCCTCGACATCAGCGACGTCCTCGGCGTCCACGGGCCGCTCTTCCGCACGCGGACCGGCGAGGTCACCGTCCGGGTGGACTCGTTCACGCTGCTCGCCAAGTCGCTCCGACCCCTGCCATTCGGCAAGGAGGAGGTCGTTGACGGCCGACCGGTGCGGCATTCGGGCTTCGCCGATGGGGAGCAGCGCTCGCGGCAGCGCTACGCGGACCTCGCCGTGCATCCGGAGGTGCGCCGGCACTTCGCCGCCCGGTCGCGGATGACGAGCGCGCTCCGCCGTGCGCTCGACGGGCTCGGGTACCTAGAGGTCGAGACCCCCGTCCTGCAACCGCTCTACGGCGGTGCGACGGCGCGGCCGTTCACGACGATGCACAACGCGCTCGGGATGCCGCTCTACCTCCGCATCGCCGATGAGCTCTACCTCAAGCGCCTGGTGGTCGGCGGCTTCGACCGCGTGTACGAGATCGGGCATGACTTCCGGAACGAGGGGATCGACCGGACGCACAATCCCGAGTTCACGATGCTGGAGTTCTACGAGGCGTACGCCGACTACACGGTGATGATGGGCCGCGTCGAGCAGCTCCTGATCACGGCCGCCGCCGCGGTGCGCGAGGTACTCGGCGATGGCGCGCGGAGCCGGCCCGACGGTGGGGCGGCCGCGCCCGTCCCGACCTTCACGCCGCCCTTCCCGCGGATCGAGTGGGTGCCGTCGCTCTCGAAGTCCCTCGGCGTCCCGGACGCGAGGGCGCTGTCCGACGCGCAGTTGCGGAAGGCCGCGGAGCAGGCCGGGGTGCACGAGGCCTCGAAGCTCTCGCGTCCCAAGCTGCTGGATGAGCTCTTCCAGGCCCACGTGGAATCGCGGATCACGACACCGACCTTCGTGCTCGACTATCCCGTGGAGCTCTCACCGCTGGCGAAGCGCCATCGCAGCAAGCCGGGGCTCACCGAGCGGTTCGAGCTCTTCGCCAACGGGAAGGAACTGGCGAATGCCTTCTCCGAGCTGAATGACCCACTCGACCAGCGCGAGCGCCTCGAGGCCTCGGCGCGGCTCCGCGACGCGGGAGACGACGAAGCGAGCGGGGTGGATGAGGACTACCTGCGGGCGATGGAGTATGGGATGCCACCGATGGGCGGGGTGGGGATCGGCCTCGACCGGCTCTTCATGTACCTCACCGACACCCCGCACATCCGCGACGTGATCCTCTTCCCGCTGATGCGGCCCGAATGACCGGACCCCGGGCCCTCGAGGTCGCGATCGCCTGGCGGTACCTCCGGAGCCGCCGCGGTTCACGCCTGCTCTCGTTCATCTCGTTGATCGCGGTGGCCGGTGTCGTCGTGGGAGTGAGCGCGCTGATCGTGATCATGGGGGTGATGAACGGCCTCCAGAACGACCTGCGCGAGAAGATCCTGGTGGGGAGCCCGGACATCCGCGTCCTCACTTACGGCGAGGCGCTCAGGATGGACGCCTGGCGCGACGCCCTGCGGCGGGTGCAGGAGGTCGAAGGAGTCGTGGACGCCGCGCCGTTCGTGATCCACCAGGGACTCGCGACGACGTCGCACAACTACACCGAGGCCATCACCGTCGCGGGGATCCTGCCCGGGGATTCGGGATCGGCGCAGGTGACGCGGATCCGCGACCACGCGACCGCCGGGGACTTCTCCTTCCGTGACCAGTCCGGCGGGAACCGTGGCGCGATCATCGGGAGCCTGCTCGCGTCGCGACTCAGTGCCTTCCCGGGAGGGCGGATCACCCTCGTGACGGCGCAGGGCGGAGCGGTGAGCCCGCTCTTCGGGGCGATGGTGCCACGTTTCGTCGATGTCGAGGTGACCGGGATCTTCGAGACCGGCATGTACGAGTACGACAACAGCTACGTGTACCTCGACCTGTCGGCGGCGCAGGCGTTCGCCGGCCTTGACACCGCGGTGACCGGGATCGAGGTCCGTACGACCGACCGGTGGGTCGCTCCGCAGGTCGCGGCCGCGATCGACAGCGCGCTCGGCTATCCCTACCGGACGCAGGACTGGCAGCAGCAGAACAGCTCGCTCTTCCGCGCGCTCAAGCTCGAGAAACTCGGGATGTCGGTGATCCTGGCGCTGATCATCATGGTCGCGGCGTTCAACATCGTGAGCACGCTGACGATGGTGGT
>CAZYUL010000156.1:0-3134 GCA_964650715.1 uncultured Gemmatimonas sp.
AGGAACGCGACCGAGACGATGATCCCGAGCAGCGTGAAGAAGCTCCGCAGTGGATTCCCGCGGATCTGCGCGAAGGCGATGCCGAGGACGTCCCCGAACCGCATTGATGGAAGGTAATCGGGAACGCGCAGGGGCCCCGGAGCGATCTCCCGAGGCCCCTGCCGTCCTCGGTCCCCGGTTCGTCAGGCCGAGCCGCGCCTCAGGAGCGAGATGATCCCCCACGCCGCCAGGACCGAAACGAGCACGATCCCGAGCAGGGTCAGGGAATCGCGGATGGGACTCACCCGGAAGAGGTTCAGGGCGCCGTGGATCATCAGGAACGCGCTCACCACGGCAGAGAGCACGGTCAGGGCCCGACTGGTCGGCAATCGGGTCATCGGTTCCTCACAGGTGTGCGGTCATGAGCTTGTATCCCGCGTACAGGGTCCCCGCGGCGGCGCCGGCGGCGCACACCGCGCCCACGAGCCTCGGATCCTGGATCACGGGCAGGGTCCTGAACACGCGCATCGCCGCGATGCAGCCCGCGACATCGGCGGACAGGACGGCGATGCCCGCATCGATCAACGGAAGCTGCCAGAGGCGGGCGCGGAGGATGCTCTGATAGTCGCCCGAAGGTGCCAGCTCCTCCCACCCCGCGCCAGTCGGTTCCCAAAGCACGTACGAGCCCTGGGCCTGGGAGATCATCGCGTAGACCGCCGCGGCGCTCACATCGTCCAGGAGCGCGGCGGACGCGGTGGCGTCGGCGAATGCCTCGGACACCGCGCTGAAGGAGGTGGCGGACGCGATCCGCGATAGCGCTGCGTCCATCACGACGAACGCCTGGTCCGAGATGAACGATGTGTCGGCGGGAAGGATCGCGAGGGTCGAGTCGACGCTGAGGTTCGCGGTGCTCTTCGTGTGCACGAACGGCGATGGGTGACATCCCGGCAGCGGCCGAAGCGCCTCTGAGATCGCGAGGCGCACCTCCGGTGCGAGCGCGGGCACGCCCGCGGCCGCGGCGGTCCGCGGCGCCTGCGTGTTCAGCACGCGCAGGATGGCGGCACATCGAACGGAGGGCTCGCGGAACCCACGCGACTCGGGACGGAGCGTGGCCAGGGTGAGGAGCGTGAGTCGGTTGTGCTCGACGCCGGTGAAGCGGAAGCCGCTGGGGAGTCCCGCACCGATCCGTGGGTCCTTCAAGGCGGCGCTCACGTGCGGTGGCACGCGTGGCACCGTCGGCGCCTCCCGCGCGTCGCTGCACGCGATGCCGGCGATCGCGAGCAGTCCT
This sequence comes from uncultured Gemmatimonas sp., assembly GCA_964650715.1. Lineage (GTDB taxonomy): Bacteria > Gemmatimonadota > Gemmatimonadetes > Gemmatimonadales > Gemmatimonadaceae > Pseudogemmatithrix. The sequence goes on from CAZYUL010000156.1 coordinate 1,268, forward strand.
GCGGCGAGCGATGCGAATCCGGCTGCGGCCCGGCGGCGGTACGATCCGATCCTGGTTCCCATGGTGACCTCGTCGTTGTGGGGTGGGTGGGTGCATCCGAGGCCGCCAGTATCGGGTTCCGCGCGCGCATCCCGGCATCATTGCATTGCGAGCGTCACCGCGGCGTTGTAGCCGGTGTGGGCGAGCGCCGGCGCGACGATCGAGCCGTCCCGGCCGCGCAGCGCGAAGAGGGAGAGCCCCACCCCGAAGTGCCTGACGACGTTGGCGATGTCGGCGTCGGGTCCCAGCGCGGCCGGATGCGCGGCCGCGAACACCAGCGATGACAGCACGGCCGTCCGCGTCCACTCCCGCCGCGCCTCCGTCGCACAAGACGGTGGGGCGGGGGAGGCCGGCGACAGCGCCTGCGGGATCCAGCCGCGATAGACGACCTCCTCGGCGAGGGCGGAGGCGAGGAGGAGTGACAGCGCGATGACGGCCCCCGGTTCCAGCGCCGCGGTCCGGCGGGAGGACCAGACGAGCGTCAGCGCGAGGACGGCAGCGCCGGAGAGGACGCAGTCACGGAGCCAACGACGACAGCGATGTCGGACGCCGGTGTCGCCGGACCGGGCGCCGAGCGCGAGGGCCGACGCGACGGCGAGGACGAGATGCTCGCTGCCGGCGCCCGGCAGCGTCCTGAGGATCGCTGGTGCCACGACCGTCGCGACGGCCATGGCGACCCGGACGGCCACCGGGAAGGCGTGGCCCGGATCGAGCGCGGCGGCGGTGGCGTCGGTCCCTGGGAGGCTCATCGGCGCGCAACATGCGCCCGCGCACCGCCCGGGATGTCACCGGCGCCGCCCGCGCCGGTGCGAACCTACTCGTGCCGGAGCGCCTCCACCGGATCGAGCTTGGACGCGCGCGTGGCCGGGAGCATGCCGAAGAAGACCCCGGTGAGGGCGGCGGCGAGCAGCGACATCACGATCGCGCTCGGCGGCACGCTGGCGGGGATGGACGTGTTCGCCCGCACCACCCAGGCGAGGGCGCCGCCGATGACGAGCCCGATGATCGCGCCGACGCTAGTCAGCGTGGCGGCCTCGATGAGGAACTGCCAGAGGATGGTGCCGCGCGTGGCGCCCAGCGCCTTGCGCACCCCGATCTCCCGGGTCCGTTCGGTCACCGAGATCATCATGATCGCGACCACCCCGACGCCACCGACGAGGAGTCCCACGGCGGAGAGACCCAGCCCGACCATGAAGATCGCGCCGAAGAGCTGGTCGAAGACCTCCATCATCCGGTCCTGCCCGACGAGGAAGAAGGAGTTCGGCTGGCTGGGCCGCAGCCCGCGCATCCCGCGGAGGGTGGCGGTGACCGCATCCATCGCCGCGTCGCGGCTGACCGTGGGGTGCGGGCGCACCATCACCATCATCGACCGGCGCCAGACGCCCATCCGGCGCCAGGCGGTCATCATCGGCATCACCATCCGCGGCGTGTCGGGGCCGCGGCCGTCGAGCGACTTGAGGAACCCGGCCTTGGTGTGGTACACGCCGATCACGCTGAAGCGGGTGCCGTCGAGCTCGATCTCCTTCCCGACCGGGTCGGAGTCGCCGAAGAGCTCGTCGGCGAGCTTCTGGTTCACGAGCACCACCTGCGCGGCGGCGTCGTGCTCGGCCTCCGTGAAGGTGCGGCCGGGGTCGATGTCGGCCTGGTCGGTCTGGATCCACTCGGTGCTCTGGGCGTCGTAGCCGACGTTCTTGACGATGTTGCCGCGGTAGGTGACGGTGGACTGGCCGAAGAGCCAGGCCATCGCGTTCTCGACCTCGGGGAGCTGCTGGATCGCGCGCCACTCGGCGATCGAGACGCCGGGGTAGCGGCGCTCGGGGCAGTCCTC
>CAZYUL010000157.1:0-3044 GCA_964650715.1 uncultured Gemmatimonas sp.
TCGGCGGCGAACCGCGAGAAGGTGTGCAGGGTCGCGACGAGCACCGCCATCGGCATCGTCATCGCGAGCGTGAACGGGATCGACAGCAGCAGGAACTCGACGATCACCGACCAGGGCAGCCCCTTGCCCACCAGCTCGCCGAAGCGCTTGGCGATGAAGTTGAGGAGCAGCAGCGAGGTCAGCGCCGAGAGGGCGAAGACCAAGGGCCCGAGGTGCTCGCGGAGGATGTAGCGGGGGACGATCTTCACGCGACGGGGTTGCGGGGCATGGGCCGTGTCGGAACCGTATATTCCACCGCGCGCGAGCGACGGGGCAAGAGCGCGCCGGCGGTGGAGATACCCCGCGGCCGCCCGTCCGTGCGCAGCCCCTCCGGAGAACCCGACTGATGCCCGCTCACCTCCCGCGCCGGTTCACCCTGGCGCTCGCCTGGATCATCGTGAGCGCATGCGGGGGCGCCGATGCCGCCGACAGCGCCTCCGACGGCGCCGGGGGCGGCGTCGCCGACACGGGGTTCGACGGCGCGGCTGCACTCGGCTACGTGCGAGCGCAACTCGAGTTCGGTCCGCGGATCCCTGGCACGCCGGCCCACCGCGCTGCCGGCGACTGGCTCCTCGCACGGATGCGCGAGCGCGCCGACACCGTCGTGGTGCAGGAGTGGGTGCACACGACCGCTGACGGCAAGCGGCTCCCGATGCGCAACATCCTCGCACGGTTCCGGCCCGGCGCGACGCGTCGCGTGCTCTACCTCGCGCACTGGGATTCGCGCCCGATGGCCGACCGCGAGAGCGATCCGGCGAAGATCGCCCTCGGGGTCCCCGGGGCGAACGATGGGGGGTCCGGCGTGGCCATCCTCTTGGGCGTGGCCGACGTCCTCAGGCGTGAGCCGGCGATCGTGGGCGTGGACCTCCTCCTCGTGGACGGCGAGGACTGGGGGAGCTTCGACACCAATACCGATGTGCTGATCGGCTCACGCTACTTCGCGGAGCGGCTCCCGGAGCCGGGGTACGCGCCGCTCCTCGGCGTGCTCTGGGACATGGTCGGCGACGCCGATCCCCGGTTCGAACAGGAATCGCACTCGATCCGCGGTGCGCCCGAGGTGGTGCAACGGGTCTGGAGCACGGCGCAGCGGATGGGGCATGGCGCCGCGTTCCGCAATCGCGAGTACGGCCCGATCACGGATGACCATGTGCCGCTGATCGAGAAAGGTCTCCGGGTGATCGACGTGATCGACCTCGACTTCGCCTGGCATCACACCACGGAGGACACGCTCGACAAGGTGTCGCAGGCGACGCTGCAGATGGTCGGTGACGTAGCGGTCACGCTGATCCGTGAGGCCGACCGCTGATCAGGATCGTTCGCGTCGACTCGATTGCAGTTCGAGCGTAATCGCCACGAAGAAGAGCCAGCAAAACGACAATATAGAGCCATCAATAGCACAACCAGCTTCGCGCTCGTCCGTCACGGTATGCACAGTAATGGTGCCGACGCCGCTGCCTGAGCCTGCGATCGTCTGGCGTGCCTACTCCCGCAGAACGGCGCGCCCTGCTTTTCGTCGCCACGGTCGCGGCCTTGGGGACGGGGGTTCGAGCGACTCGCGTCGTTCGCGCGCCGGACTCCTCGGCCGACGACCGTGCCGCGCTTGCCACGCAGATCGCGCGCGTGGACTCGGCGATCACGAGTGGTGGGCGCCGCGCCGTGAGCGCTGCGCCACCGACGAAGGCTCCGACGGCGCCACCGACATCGCCACCGGGCCGTTCCGATCGCGGCGCGCGCGGATCGCCGAGTCCTCGTGCCGATCCGCTTGAGGCGCTGCGTACCTCGCCGATCGATCTCGACCGCGCCGACTCCGCAGCGCTCGACCGTTTGCCCGGGATCGGACCCGCGCTCGCGGCGCGGATCGTGACGGACCGTCGCGACCGCGGAGCGTTCGGTTCGCTCGAGGCCCTGCAGCGCGTGAAGGGGATCGGACCGGCGCTCGCGGCTCGGATCGCGCCGTTTGTCACGTTCTCATCGTCCGGTCGTCACTTGCAGATGGGCCCGACCGCGCACAAGGGACGCGCGCATCCTTGACACTCTCGCCATCAGACGGACACCTTCACGCTCTATGGCATCCGCAGCGTCGGCCGGCGGTGAACGGATTGGGGACCTCCTCGTGCGGGAGGGCCTGATCTCGCGCGAGCAGTTGCAGAAGGCGCTCGACGAGCAGCGCCAGAATGGCACCCGGGTCGGCTACAATCTCGTGAAGCTCGGCTTCATCCAGGAGAATGAGCTCACGCGCACCCTCGCCCGGCAGTACAAGATGCCGGCGGTGGACCTCTCGAAGTTCGAGGTCGACCCGAAGATCATCAAGTTGGTCCCCGCGGACCTCGCAACGAAGAACCTCGTGCTTCCGCTCAAGCGGGACGGGCGCACGCTCACGGTCGCGATGGCGGATCCGACGAACCTTGGCGTGATCGAGGACCTCAAGTTCATCACTCGGTACGACATCTTCCCAGTGATCGCGGGGGAGTTCACGCTCCGCAACGTCATCGAGAAGCAGTTCGAGTCGAACGACCAGCAGATGTCCGACCTCCTCTCCGAGATCGAGGGGATGGAGACCGAGGGTGACGTCGAAGTCGTTGAGGAGAAGGAGGAGGAGATGTCCGCGACGGCGCTCGCCGCCGCCGTGGACGACGCGCCGGTGGTGAAGCTGATCAACGCGATCCTGACCGACGCGGTGAAGCGCGGCGCTTCCGACATCCACTTCGAGTGCTTCGAGCACGATCTCCGGGTGCGCTACCGGATTGACGGCGCGCTGCAAGAGGTCATGAAGCCACCGAAGAAGATGCAGCCGGCGCTGATCTCGCGGTTCAAGATCATGAGCGCGCTGAACATCGCCGAGCGGCGCGTCCCCCAGGACGGGCGCATCAAGCTCAAGATGGGGAAGAAGGTCATCGACTACCGCGTCTCGACCCTGCCGACGCTGTTCGGCGAGAAGGTCGTGCTCCGCATCCTCGACAAGGGCAACCTGACCCTGGACCTCGAGAAGTTCGGCATCGAGCCCC
>CAZYUL010000158.1:0-3019 GCA_964650715.1 uncultured Gemmatimonas sp.
GCGGCGCGCGCCTCGCTCGCCGAGCTCGCGCTCCGGCGCGGCGATCGCCGCGCGGCCTCCGACGAGGCGAATGCGCTCCTCGCGGAGTTCCGGCGGACGGGCACGAGCTGGCCCGCGCGCGACCTCGTCGCGGCGGGCCGCGCCTACCTCGTGGTCTCGGCCGGCGACGCCGAGGCGGTCCGGGCCGCTCTCCGCGCCTTCGACCGCGCCACAGCGGCCGACGCGAGCCTTCACGAAGCGGCGATCCGGGCGTCAGACCTCCTATTGGAGAAGTACAACGGACCTGACGCGGAGCAGGGGTATGCCGGGGTGCTGCGGCGCGATGCGACGAATCCCTGGGCGCTGCTCGGGATGGCGCGCGTGATGGAGTTCAAGGGCGAGGGGGACGCGCTCGCGCAGGCCCGCGCGGCGCTCGAGGTGAATCCGTCGCTGGTGGGGGCGCATCTCTTCATCGCCCGGCAGCACCTGGAGGCCGAACGCGACGACTCGGCGCGGGTGGCAGCGCGCCGCGCGCTCGCCGTGGACCCGTCGGCGGTGGAGGCGTGGGCGGTGATCGGCGCGGTCGCGTGGACGCAGGGGGACTCGGCCGCGTTCCGCGAGTCCCGCGCGCAGGCGATGCGGGTCGCGCCGCGCTCGGCGACCTTCTTCGTCACCCTCGCCGATGCCGCGGCGCGGCAACGCCGGTACGCCGACGCCGAGCGGTTCAGCGCCGAGGGGCTCGCGCTCGATTCACTGTCGGTGCCGGTGCTCGGCGCCCTCGGGACCAATCGCCTGCGCGGCGGGCGGATCGCCGATGGCCGCCGGTTCATCGAGGCGGCGTTCGCGCTCGATCCCTTCAACCTCTGGCACAAGAACACCCTCGACCTGCTCGACGTGCTCGCGGAGTTCCGCACGGTGCCGATGGGTCGCTTCGAGTTCGTGGCGCCACCCCGCGAGGCCGACCTCCTGCTGCCGTACCTCTCGGCGCTGCTCGAGGAGGCGTACGACAAGCTCGCCGCGCGCTACGACTACCGGCCGCCGACACCCGTGCGGCTGGAGATCTACGGGCAGCACGCCGACTTCTCGGTGCGCACCGTCGGTCTCACCGGACTCGGCGCGCTGGGCGTGAGCTTCGGTCGCGTGTTGGCGATGGATGCGCCGTCGGCGCGCCCTCCGGGGACGTTCAACTGGGGCTCCACGGCGTGGCACGAGCTCGCGCACACCTTCACGCTGGGGCTCTCCGGGAACCGCGTGCCGCGGTGGTTCTCGGAGGGGGTGTCGGTGCTCGAGGAGCGGCGCGCGCGCGCGGGCTGGGGAGCGCAGCTCAACAAGCCCTACGTCGCCGCAGTGCGCGAGGGGAAGCTGCGGAAGGTGAGCGAGTTGAACGACGGGTTCGTGCGTCCGCGCGACCCGCAGGAGGTGATGTTCAGCTACTACCACGCCTCGCTGGTCTGCGAGATGATCGAGGCCGAGTTCGGAGCGCCGGCGCTCCCGGCGATGCTGCGCGGCTGGCGCGACGGCTTGAGCACCGCCGAGGTGTTCGACCGCGTGCTGCGGGTGAGCGAGGCGGAGATGGACCGGCGGTTCGACCGGTGGCTGGACGCCTGGCTCCGCGGGCGGACCGCGCCGGACACGGTGGCGAGCGATGCCGCGCTCGAGCCGCTGCTGCGCGAGGTCGCGGCCCGCGAAGCGGCGGGCGACGACGCCGGCACCGTGGCGGCGCTCGAGAGGCTCCTCTGGGTCTGGCCCTATGACCCGACGACGCACGTGAAGCTGGCGGAAGCGTACGAGCGGCTCGGGCAGCACCCACGTGCCGTGTTGGAGCGCCGCGCGGTGCTCGCGCTCGGTCCCTCCGACCTGCTCGAGGCGCGCTACCAGCTGGCGCGATCGCTCGCGGCCGCGGGGGACCGCGCCGCCGCGCGCCGCGAGGTGCTCGGGATCCTCGAGGAGGCGCCGACGTTCGAGAAGGCGCAGGGCCTGTTGCTCGACCTGCGGCGGACGCCGCCGGAGGGCGGGTGATGGGCGCGCGCGCGTGGGGTCGGATCGCCCTCGTGGCGTGGACCGCCGTCGCCGCGGCCGCGCCGCTCGCAGCCCAGCGCGGCGAGCGGGGCGGGCGGTACGAGGAGCCGGGCGACAACCCGCCGTACGACGGCCGCTTCACCTTCGCGCGCCTGCGCTACGAGATGGGGATCGGCGGGGGGTCCTTCTTCGGCGGACGGGGGCGCGGCGGGGGCGAGCCGCCCTGGGCGCACGACTATCCGCGCGGCGAGCGGAACTTCACGAAGATCCTCTCCGAGCTCACCGCCGCGCGGACGCGCACGCAGGAGAGCGTGGTGCTCTCGATCAGCGACCCCGAGCTCGCCAAGTACCCGGTGTCGTACATGTCGGAGCCGGGCTTCTGGCAGGTCACGGAGGCCGACGCGCGGGCGCTGCGCGCATACCTGCTCAAGGGCGGGTTCATCATCTTCGACGACTTCCGGGGTCGGGACTGGTACAACCTCGAGGAGCAGATGCGGCGCGTGCTGCCGGAGCACCGGTGGCAGCGCTTGGACGGCACGCATCCGATCTTCGACTCGTTCTACCGCATCCCCGACCCCGAGTCGCTGATCTCGTACGGCGACCAGCTCCCGACGTACTGGGCGCTGTTCGAGGAGAACGACCCGCGGAAGCGGATCATCGCGATCGCGAACCGCGACAACGACATGTCCGAGGTGTGGGAGTACTCGGGGACCGGGATGTACCCGGTGGACATCACGAACGAAGCGTACAAGATCGGCATCAACTACATCATCTACGCCCTCAGCCGCTGAGCGCGAACCCCTTCAGCACGGAGACGCACGTGACCGCGACCGCAGACCCCCTCGCCGGACTCGATGATGGCGCCCTCGCCGACCGCCTGCACGCGGCCGGCGGCCGCATCACCGCCGAGCTGCGCAAGGTGATCGTCGGCCAGGACGCCGTGGTGGAGCAGGCGCTCATCGCGCTCTTCGCCGGCGGCAACTGCCTGCTGGTGGGCGTGCCCGGCCTGGCCAAGACCCTG
>CAZYUL010000159.1:0-2952 GCA_964650715.1 uncultured Gemmatimonas sp.
AGCTCGGTGAAGATCTGCGGATCGGGCTTGAACCAGACCTTGGTCCCGGTCTCCTTCGGCTTCACGCTCCCCAGCACCTTGAGCTTCGTCGTCGTGGTGCCGCGCGCGAAGTCCATGTAATGCTCCTTCCCGCCGAGCTTCACCCAGACCTTGAGGATCTCGGAGAGGGCGTTCACGACCGACACGCCGACGCCGTGGAGGCCGCCCGACACCTTGTAGCTGTTCTTGTCGAACTTGCCGCCGGCGTGCAGCACGGTCAGCGCGACCTCGACGCCGGGCAGCTTCTCCGTCGGGTGGACGTCCACCGGGATGCCACGCCCGTTGTCCTCGACGGTGATCGAGTCGTCGGGGTGGATCGTGACCCGGACCGAGTCGCAGAACCCGGCCAGCGCCTCGTCGATGGAGTTGTCGACCACCTCGTAGACGAGGTGGTGGAGGCCGCGGTGGCTCGTGGAGCCGATGTACATCCCGGGGCGCTTGCGGACCGCCTCGAGGCCCTTCAGTACCTGGATGCCGGACGCGTCGTAATGCGATTCGGCGGCGTCGTTCGTCTTGGCCATTGGGTGAGGAATTTACGCCCGCGCCAGAGTGAAATCAACGAGAATCGTCGTCCGGATCGCTCGGCGACAGGAGCGGCATCAACCCATCGAGCAGGCTCCGGAGCCGCGCCATCCGGTCGCGCCCGAACGCCGGCGCGACCGCCTGCTCGATCCCCTCGAGCACCCCCGTCCCGTGGGCCATCGCCGCGAGCCCGTGCGGCGTGAGGTGCACGAGCCGCGCCCGGCGGTCCGCGGGATCGGCCGCCACCCGCACCACCTTCGCGGCGCGCATGTCGGCCACCAGCTGGTGCACCGCCTGCTTGGAGATCCCGAGCCGCCGGGCGAGCGTCGTCACGCGGATCCCCTCCGCCGAGAGGAGGTGCGGGAGGAGCCGGGTGTGCGCCTCGCCGAGGAGGGGGCGCCCCGCCTCGGCGTTCACGAGCGCGATCGCCCGCGCGTTCCAGAGCTGTCCGCAGCGGATGAGGAGGTAGCCGACGCTCCGGCGCTGGCGCCGGCGGAGGGCGGCGATGGCGGCGGGGTCGGGGAGGGGGGCGGCCGGGGCGCGGCGGGGCATGTGGTCAATACTCCTTGACGAAAACGGTCAACGCTGCTTGACTAATATGCGTCCCCTCCGCCCGGTGCACCATGTCCGACGCCCCGATCCCCGCCTGGCTCGACCGCGACGCCTTCCCCTGGACCCCCACCCTCGTGGACCTCGGCGGCGGCGAACGGCTCAGCGTGACCGACATCGGGACCGGACCCGCCGTCGTCCTCTCCCACGGCACGCCGACCTGGTCCTACGAGTGGCGCCACCACCTCCGCGCCCTCGGCGACCGCCACCGCTGCATCGCCCCCGACCACCTCGGGTTCGGACTCTCCCCGCGACCCGCCGGCGCCGACTACCGCCCCGAGGCGCACGCGCGACGCTTCGCCGCGCTCCTCGACGTCCTCGGCCTCGACCGCTACACCCTCGTCGCCCACGACTTCGGCGGACCCTTCGCCCTCGCCGCGGCGCTCGACGACCCCTCGCGGGTCGAGCGCGTCGTCCTCTACAACTCCTTCGCCTGGGCCTTCGGCTCGTCGGGGGCGCGCGAACGGCGGATGGCCGCCCTCGCCGGCGGACGGCTCTTCCGCTGGATGTACCGCCACCTGAACCTCTCGTTCGCCATCGCCCGCTCGGCGTGGGGCGACCGGCGGACGATGACCGCCGCCACCTGGCGGCCATACACCCTGCTCTTCCCCGACGCCGACTCGCGCGAGCGCGTGCTCTGGGCCCTCGCCCGGTCCATGGAAGGGAGCGCCGCGTTCTGCGATTCACTCGCGCGCCGCCTCGATCGCCTCCACGACGTGCCGATCCACCTCATCTGGGGGATGCGCGACTCGGCCTTCCCGCCCGCCGCGCTCGCGCGGTTCCGCGCGGCGTGGCCCCACGCCTCGGTGCTCGAACTCGCCGACGCCGGCCACTGGCCCCACGAGGAACAACCCGAACGCTGCGTCGCGTCGGTCGCCGCCTTCCTCGGCGCTAGCGGAGCAGCTCCCAGCGGATCCGCCTGACCGGCGCGTCGGCCGCACCCGCGTTCACCTTCGCCACGAGCGAACGCTCCATCAGCGAGAGTTCGGTCATCCAGGCGTGCGTCCGCACGCCGACGACGAGGGTGCCGTCCTCGGTGATGAGTCGCGGCTGCGTGACGCCGGCGATCTGCGGGCCGACCTGCGCCGCCCAGGAGGAGAGCACCGCCGCCCGCCGGACGTCCTCGTCGAGTCCCCGCCGCGCCAGCACCTCGGCGAGCGCATCGGCGATCGGTCGCGGGGCGCTCGGGCGCCGGTCCTCGTCGCGCCTCACGCGGCCTCCGCGCGGGCGAAGGCCCCGTCGCGCACGCGCCACCGCTCGAGCCGCGTGAAGCGGGGCGGGATCTCGTCCTCGCGCGGCACCGCCAGCACGCACTGCCCGGCGCCGAGTCCCTCGAGGAGCTCGAGGATCCGGGCGGCGCGCCGCCGGTCGAGCTCGGCGAAGGGATCGTCGAGGAGCAGCACCGGCGTCACACCGGTCGCGTCGCGGTGGGTCGCGGCCTCGAGCAGCCGGAGCACGATCGCCGCCGAGCGCTGCTGCCCGGCGGAGCCCACGAGGCGGAGCTCGCGGCCGTCCACCGTGAGGGCGAGGTCGTCGCGGTGCGGTCCCGCGTGGGTGAGGCAGCGGCGGATGTCGTGGTCGCGTTGCCGCTCGAGGGCCGCGAGGAGCTCGTCGCGGAGCGCTTCGGCCCCGGCGAAGGCGCTGGCGTAGGCGAGCTCGATCCGGCCCGGCTCGCCGACCGCGGCCGAGAGCCGCGTGTACTCCGCGCCCCGCGCCGCCGCCCACTCGCGTCGCTCGGCGACAAGCACCGCGCCGTGCTCGGCGAGCGCCGGCTCCCAGGCG
>CAZYUL010000160.1:0-2854 GCA_964650715.1 uncultured Gemmatimonas sp.
TGTAGGCGATGTGCGCCTTGCCAAAGAAGGGGAGCATGTGGTGCTCGCACATCGAGTACAGCTCGATGTCGCGCACCATCACCATGGACTCGTGCTCCTCCTCGAAGACGGCGTCGCCGACGACGTCCTCGACGTTCATGCCGTAGCCGCGGGTCAGCCAGGCCATCGCCTTCGCCACCCGCTCGGGGGTCTTCAGGAGTCCGTCGCGCGAGGGGTCCTCGCCGATGAGCTCGAGCTCGCGGCGGACGATGTTCTCGAACTCGAGGAGCCGGTCGCCGCGGAGCGGCGGATCGGCCTCGAACTGGTCCGAGCCCGAGATCGGCTTGGTCACCGCCCCGTGGGCCTTAGCGGCCGTCGTATTCGACATAGTGGTTCTCCGTCTCCCAGAGCTTGAGCCTGGCGAGCCGCCCGGGGGCGACCTTTGGCGCGAGGATGCGCCAGCATGCCAGTACAAGGTTCTCGGTCGTGGGAATGGTTCCCGCCATGAACGGGACGTCGAGGTTCAGGTTCTTGTGGTCCATGACGTCCACGAGTTCGCGTTCGGCCACCCGCTTGATGTCCGCGAGGTTCATCACGAAGCCGGTCCGGGGGTCCACCTCCCCCTCGACCGTGATCTCGAGCGTGTAGTTGTGGCCGTGCCAGTTCGGGTTGGAGCACTTGCCGAAGAGGCGCAGGTTCTCCTCGTCGCCGAGCGCGGGATTGTACACGCGATGGGCGGCGTTGAATCGGACGAGGCGGGTGATCGCGACGATCGGCATGTCTCGGGCGGGAAGGCACCGAAGCTCCGCCGGCAGGACGCACCGGGCGGAGCTTCGGCAGGGTTGGGAACGAAGAGAGGTTTTTTGAAGCCCTGTCGAATCGTGAGGTCCTCACCCTACGTTCGCCTTCCCGGCGTCCGGGCATGACGTCTGCAGGGGTGTCGGTTCCCGCTCGGAGGACTTATCGGCTCAAAAAGTGAATTCTCTCCGGTCCCGAAGGACTGCCTCGAACATAGGGCGGCGTGGGGGAGGGAGTCAATCGGCGCGTCCGTCGCCTGTCCCGATCCCGTGATCGCCGGTATCATTCCCGGATGGACCTGCTGACCATCGCCGGACTCGCCATGCTCGTCGTGTGGGCCGCGGGCGTGTGGGCCTTCTCCGCGCCGGGGGTCATCCACCTCCTGCTGACGCTCGGGGTCTTCTTCATCGTGCTCGGGGCGGTGAAGCGCGCCGAGCGCGCGCGGACCGGCGCGGCGAAGTAGCCAGGGCGGTCGCCGGTCAGATCTCCCAGTTCGACAGCACGAGCCCCCGCGCCGGCGGTGGCGCACCGAAGCCCGTGAGGGTCATCCGCAGGTCGGTCCAGCGGACCCGCGCGCCGCGGGCGATGAGGGTGCGGAAGGCGCGGGGATACTCCCCCTGCGTGCGCACCGTGACGCGGAGCGCGCCGCTGCGACGGGCCTGCACGAGCAGCGCCTCGGCGACCCGCGGGACCGCCGCCTCGTCCCGCAGGGCGAGCTTGAGGACGCGCAGCTCGTCCCGGCCCCGCCCCTCCACCAGCGGCACGTCGTGGAAGAGCGCGAATCCCTCGAGCGCGCCGGCCTCGTCGCGGAGCAGGATGCAGTCGCCGAGCCCGTGCGCGACGGTGAGGGCGATCTCGCGCGTGAAGTCGAGGCCTTCGCGGATCGTGGCGGTCAGTCTCGCCGCTTCGGCCACCAGGGCGCCGCGCTCACCCGCGCCGAGCTCGCCGAAGAGCGTCGGTCGCTCGTCGGTCTTCGGCTGCGCATCCAGCGAGAGCGTGATCGTGAGCGGACCGGGGACGAAGCCGAGGCCGGCGTAGAAGCCGATGTTGTCCATCGTGCGCGGCATCGTCTCGAGCCCGATCACGCGGCCGCCCGCGGCGCGCAGCCGCTCGATCCCCGCGCGGACGATCCGCTGTCCGACGCCCTGTCCCTGCAGGGACTCGTGCACCGCGAGCGGCCCCATCCACCCCTCGCTCCCCGAGACGTGGGCGATGTTGAACGCGGCGATCCGCCCCGCCGCGTCGCGCCAGAGCATCGCCCCCTCCCCCGCCCCCTCGATCGCGAAGCGCCAGATCGCCGGGTTGAGCGGAGGCACCCGCACCCCCGCGAGGCCATCGCGCCGGTAGCGCTCGCTGAACGCGTCGCTGAAGAGCGTGTTGAGCTCGGCGAGGTCGCCCGCGCGGATCGGATGAGGGCCCGCGACCCGCGCGCCTCCCGAGGTCATGCCGCGCTCCCCGCGCCGAGCGCCGCGAGCTCCGCGGTGACGCCCTCGGGCCGCGTGACCACCGCCGCGCCGGTGCGCTCGTCGAAGCCCACCGCGATCACCCGGTCCAGCCCGTCGCGGATCGCCTCGATGTGGGTGATCACGATGACCTGTTCGAAGCGGTCGTTCAGCCCGCGGAGGAGGGAGAGCACGTTCTGCCGGCGGACGTCGTCGAGCGAGCCGAAGACTTCATCGAGGATGAGCAGCGAGAAGGCCTGCCCGGCGCGGTCGGCGATCATCTGCGAGATCGCGAGCCGCAGCACGAGGTTCGCGACGTCCTCCTCGCCCCCCGATATGACCGGCTTGGGGACTCCCTCCTCCAGCACGAGGAGCCGGTACTTGTCGTCGAGCTCGAGCTCCGTGTAGCGCGCGTCGGTGAGCTCGGTGAGGAAGTTGGACGCGATCTCCGAGACCTCGGGACGCAGCTGGAAGTTCAGGTCGGTGCGCAGGTCGGAGTAGGCGCGATGCAGTTCGTCGTGCAGCCGGCGGTCCGCCTCCAGCGCCTCGACCTTGGTCGCGAGCCGCTCGTAGTCGGCGCGGGCGGCGGCCGCGCGCTCGGCGGCGGCGGCGGCGAGGTCGCGCCCGGCGCGCGC
>CAZYUL010000161.1:0-2829 GCA_964650715.1 uncultured Gemmatimonas sp.
TCGCTCGGCGTGATGCTCGCGGGACTCCCGGTGATCGTGGCGACCTGGTACGTGCAGCGGGTCGCGCACAAGGCGTACACGGCCACGCCGCAGTTCACGCCGGGCGGGACCACGCAATCGCAGGTGGCGGGGACGATGGCGACGATCGCCATCAAGGCGAGTCCGCTCCTCTCGTGGCGTCGCGCCTGGATCGGCGGCGGGATCGCCGTCGGGAGCTTCGTCGCGCTCGTGATCACGTTCATGGTGATGCGCGCGGCGGGGATCGGGCCGTTCGGGTCGCTGCGGGGGAGCGGAGCGTTCGGCGCGCGCGAGACGCTCGTGGTGGCGGACTTCCGCAGCCCGGCGAACGACTCGACCCTCGGGGCGACGGTCGCCGAGGCGCTCAGGACCGACCTCGCGCAATCGCGGGCGTTCCAGGTGCTGACGCGGGCGAACCTCCGCGAGATCCTCCGGCTGATGCGGCGCGACACGGAGAGCGTCGTCGAGTTCGACCTCGCCCGCGAGATCGCGACGCGCGAGGGGGCGAAGGCGGTGCTCGACGGGGGCATCGAGCGGCTCGGCTCGAGCTACGTGGTCTCGGCGCGGCTCGTCGGCGCGCTCGACGGCACCGACCTGAAGAAGTTCCGCGTGACGGCGCGCAACGAGGACGAGCTCCTCGAGGCGCTCGGCAAGCTCACGCGCGACGTCCGCGCCGAGGCCGGTGAGTCGTTCCGGTCCATCCGGAACAGCTCGGCGCTCGAGCGCGTGACGACGCCGTCGCTGGCGGCATTGCGCAAGTACGTCGAGGGCTCCCGCACCGCCGACGAACTCGGCAACTCCGACCGCGGCCTCGAGCTGCTGCAGGAGGCGGTGGCGATCGACACCGCCTTCGCGATGGCGTGGCGGAAGATCGCGGTGCTGCTCGGCAACGAGGGCCGGGAACGGACGCGGGCGCTGGCAGCGGTGGAGACGGCGTACCGCCACCGCGACCGGCTCTCCGAGACCGAGCGCTACCTGACGGAGGGCTATTACTTCACGCGCGGCCCATCACCTGACCGCCAGAAGGCGATCGCGGCGTACGAGCAAGCGATCCGGCTGGACTCGGTGAACACGTCGGCGATCAACAACGCCGCGGTCGTGTACTCACAGATGCGGGAGTTCGAGAAGGCGATGGAACTGTATCGCCACGTGACGAAGCTCCCGCGCAGCTTCGGCGGTGCCTTCACGAACCTGATCCAGATGCAGGCCGCGTTCCGGATGCCGGAGGCGGTGCTCGACTCCACCCGCGACGCCTTCCGCGCGCGGTATCCCGAGAGCCGTGACCTCTGGGAGGCGGACTGGTATGTCGCCTACGGCATCGGCGACCTCGATGCGGCCGATTCGATCGCGCGGGCCGCCCAGGTGGATGCGCGGACGTTGCGCCGTGCGACCAACAGCGCCTTCTCCCGCGCCGTCATCGCCGACCTGCGCGGCCGGCCGCGGGAGGCCCTCGGCTTCGGGGCGCAGGCCCGCACCGCCGAGCTCCGGGCGGACCCGTCGCCGGCCAACCGACTGAACGCCGCGCTCGACACCGCGTTCATGCTGTCGGGCGCGCTGGAGCGGACGACCGAGGCCCGCGCCGCTGCGGCCCGTGCCCTCGCCCGCCATCCGCTCAGCGCGATCCCGGAAGCCGAGCGCCCCTGGTTCAGCCTCGCGGTCCTCGCCGCGCGCACGCGCGACCCGGCGCTCGCCAGGACCGCGGAGGCGGGAGCACAGGAACTCCTGATCCCGCAAGCCGCCGACTCGGTCGGATCCCGGGCGTTCTTCGCCGCGCACCGGGCCCTTGCCGAGGAGCGGTATGCCGATGCCCTGCCACTGATCCAGGAGGCCGACCGGCGCTTCGCGATCCAGTTTCGCTACGCACAGTGGCAGACCGCCCGGCTCTACGACCTGACGGGCCAGGCCGACTCCGCCATCGCGGCGCTGGAGCGCTACACCGCGATGCGGGATCCGAACGGGGACGTGGACATCGACTACCTCGCCGCGAGCTACAAGCGGCTCGGGGAGTTGTACGAGGCCAAGGGCGACGCCGCGAACGCGATCAAGAACTACGAGGTGTTCGTGGAGATGTGGAAGGACGCCGAGCCGGAGCTGCAGCCGAAGGTGCGGCAGGTCCGCGACCGCCTCGCGCGGCTCAGGCCGCCGGGCTGAGCGCGAGGGAGGGTGCGCGGAGAAGAGAGGGGCGCGCCGGGATCTCCCGCCGCGCCCCTTCCCCTTCACCCTCGTTCCTCGTTCCTCGCACTTCGTTCCTCGTTCCTCGCTCCTCGCTCCTCGCTCCTCGCTATCTCACCAGCGGCTTGAACTTGATCCGGTGCGGCTGATCCGCGTCCGCGCCCTTCCGCCGCTTCAGGTCCTCGATGTACGCGCCATAGTTCCCCTCGAACCAGACCACCTCGCTGTTCCCCTCGAACGCGAGGATGTGCGTCGCGACACGGTCGAGGAACCACCGGTCGTGCGAGATCACCACCGCGCAGCCGGAATAGTCGAGCAGCGCGACCTCCAGCGCACGGAGCGTGTCCACGTCGAGGTCGTTGGTCGGCTCGTCGAGGAGCAGCAGGTTGCCGCCGCTCATCAGCGTCTTCGCGAGGTGGAGCCGGTTGCGCTCGCCCCCTGAGAGGATGCCGACCTTCTTCTGCTGGTCGGTCCCCTTGAAGTTGAAGCTCGAGAGGTAGGCGCGACTGTTGATCTCCTTCTTGCCGACCATCACCAGTTCGTTGCCGCCGCTTATCTCCTCCCAGACCGTCTTCTTCGCGTCCAGCGTGCGGGTCTGGTCGGCGTAGGCGAGCTGCACCGTCTCGCCGACGGTGAGTG
>CAZYUL010000162.1:0-2757 GCA_964650715.1 uncultured Gemmatimonas sp.
GCTGCCAGCGGCGCCGCCGCGGCGCCGGGCGCTGCCCCGCCCGCCGCGTCCGCTGCCACCACCGGGGCGGGCGCGCGGAACGGTGCCTTCCGCAGCTGCCGCGGGTCCACCACGCTCCAGATCGTGAAGTCGTTGTTGTCGTGGTAGGT
Source organism: uncultured Gemmatimonas sp. (assembly GCA_964650715.1). Taxonomy (GTDB): domain Bacteria; phylum Gemmatimonadota; class Gemmatimonadetes; order Gemmatimonadales; family Gemmatimonadaceae; genus Pseudogemmatithrix. The sequence continues at coordinate 150 of CAZYUL010000162.1, forward strand.
GAACGCGAGCTTGTCGGCATCGCGCGCCCACGACATCGCGGGGCTGTACTCGGTCACCGACAGCACGCCGCCGATGAACTTCGTGAGTTGGAAGTGCTCCTTCTGCACGAGGTCGTAGAGGAAGACCTGCGGGGTCCCGGTGCGGTCGGAGATGAATGCGACCGACTGGCCGTCCGGCGCCCACTGCGGATTGAGGTTCTTGCCGTCCTGTCCGTCCACGACGGAGACGGTGCCCGTCTCGAAGTCGTAGAGGCTGATCCGCCACGAGCCGAAGCGCAGCGTCGCGAGGTCGGTCTGCGGCCCGCGCTCGCTCGCGAAGGCCACGTAGCGGCCGTCGGGTGACCACTGCGGCTGGTGGTCCCCGTACGGATCGGACGTCAGGCGCGTGAGGTTCCGTCCGTCGGCGTCTATCACGTAGAGGTCGGAGAGACCGCCGGCGGCGCCGCTGAACACGATCCGGCGGCCATCGGGCGACCACGACGGCCCGATCATCGCCTGGAGCGGCGTGTCGAGCCGGCGCACGACCCGCTCCCGGCGCACATCATAGATGTAGAGGACGTCCTTGCCGCGGCGCTGCGCCGTGAAGGCGAAGAGCCGGCCATCCGGGGAGAAGGCGCCTTGGGAGTACGCGTAGCGGAGCTCCTCGAACTCGGGGTCGAGGGTGCTCTTGGTGAGCCGCTTGAGGCGCTTGCCGGTCGTCGCATCCGCGAGGTAGAGGTCGAGGAACACCTCGGCGCGGAGCAGCGAGCCGGTGGAGATGTAGGCGATCTGCCGGCCATCCGGGGAGAGCACCGGCGCGACGTAGATCGGCACGATGCCGCCGGTGCGCCGCTCGTTGAGGAGCGGGCTGGCGACCTTGCGTGGCCGCTCCATCTCCGCCACCTGCGGCAGGTAGCGCTGCTGCAGGTCCTCCTTCCATTCCTCGCCGAGGTCCTCGAGGTCGAGGCCGGTGTAGCGGCGGATGGCGCGCTCGACGCCGAGGCTCGGCGTGGCCTGCATGATCTCGCCGACGACCTCATCCCCCCACCGGCGTCCCACATACTGCCAGAGCGAGAGCCCGTAGGAGTAGGGGAAGTAGCGGTTGGGGTCGTCCGTCATCTCCTCGACGGTCGGGATGTTCCCGTTGAGCGCGGCATCGCGCATCATCGCATCCACGTACGGCTGTCGGGTGCGGACCGAGAGGTACTGGGCCATCCCCTCGGCGAACCAGAGGGGCGGGTTGGACTGGGCGAGGGACTGCAGGTTGGCGCCCGCGCGGCCGCGCGAGAAGATGTCGTACTGGAAGACGTGCACCATCTCGTGGGCGAGGACGTGCTCGGCCTCGCCGAGGTCGCCGGCGAAGAAGAACATGTTCCGCTGGCGGAGAGCGTCGGTGACGCCCCCCGTGCCCTCGCCGAGGTCGCCGACGACGTTGTTCTGCGCGAACTCGGTGCGCGATCCGTAGAGGAGGATCGGCTTCCGCTCGCGGAACTCGTGGTTCATGACCTGCTTGAGCCGGGCGTACGTCCGCTCCGCCATCTGTCCCGTGAGGCGCGCCGCCTCCTCGAGCTCGGGATAGTAGTGGATGTCGAAGTGCTCGGTCCGCATCACCTGCCAGTTGAACTTCCGGAACTGGACGTGGTTCTGGCCGAAGTACGCGGCCTGCGCCGGGACCGCCGGCGCGGCGGCCACGAGGAGGAGCGCGAGGGACCGGAGGTGACGCATCGGGACTCCCTAGGCGGGGACGGGCACGGCGGGGGCGTCGCCCCAGAGCCGCTCCAGCTGGTAGTAGGAGCGCAGCGACGGATGGAAGATGTGGATCACGAAGTCCACGTAATCGAGCAGGACCCAGCGGCCCTGCTCCAACCCCTCGACGGACGCGACCGGGAGTCCTTCGCGATCGAGCTGCTCCATCAGGTGGTTCGCGGTGGAGCGGACGTGGGTGTCGGAGGTCCCACTCGCGACGAGGAAGTAGTCGGCCATGTCCGTGACCGTGCGAAGGTCGAGCATCACGATCTCCTGGGCCTTGTGATCGGCGAGGATCGCGGCGGCTCGGCGCGCGGCGTTGAGGACATCGGCGGGGGCAGTGACCATCAAGGGAGCGGTGTAATGAGAGCGAACCCGCAGGATGCAGAAAGGTTCCAGCGCGCGCTCGCGACGGCAAGCGTTCACTGGAACCTGGTCCGATCGGTGTGGAGGAGCGGGGTGGAGATGCGCGCCGGCGCCCCCCGCGGTCAGTGCGTGAGCCGTGGGCTCACGCCTTGATCACCCACACCTTGATCTCGGGCTTCACGTCGGCGTGAAGGCGGACCGGCACCTTGTAGACGCCGAGCGCCTTGATCGGCTCGTGCAGGTCGATCATGCGCTTCTCGACCTCGGCGAACCCCTGCGCCTGCAGCTGGTGGGCGATGTCGTTCGCCGTCACCGAGCCGAAGAGCTTGCCCTCCTCGCCGACCTTGGCCGAGAAGGTCAGCGAGACCTCCTCAAGGCGCTTGGCGACCGAGGCGGCGGCGTCGCGGCGGGCGTTCTCCGCCGCCTCGAGCCGCTCCTTCTCCTGCGCGATGCGCTTCTTGTTCCCCGGGGTCGCCTCGTAGGCGATGCCGCGCGGGAGCAGGAAGTTGCGGGCGTA
>CAZYUL010000163.1:0-2669 GCA_964650715.1 uncultured Gemmatimonas sp.
AAGCGGATGGCCGAGGACCTCACCGACTACCTCGCGCAGGTCGGCGTCCGCGTGCGCTACATGCACGCCGACATCGACGCGATCGAGCGGATGGAGATCGTGCGGGGACTCCGCCTCGGCGAGTTCGACGTGCTCGTCGGGATCAACTTGCTCCGCGAGGGGCTGGACCTGCCCGAGGTGTCGCTCGTCGCGATCCTCGACGCCGACCAGGAAGGGTTCCTCCGCTCCGACCGGTCGCTGATCCAGACGGTCGGGCGCGCGGCGCGGCATGTGGAGGGCCGCGCGATCTTCTACGCCGACAAGGTCACGGGGTCCATGCAGCGCTGCCTCGACGAGACCTCCCGGCGCCGGGCGTTGCAGGAGGCCCACAACCGGGCGCATGGCGTGATCCCGGCGGGGGTCACCAAGAGCGTGGACCAGGTGCGCTTCTCGACGCGCGTCGCGGACGCCCGCGAGGGCACCGAGGCGCGCGACGCCGACCGCGCACGCGGCAAGTCCGCACGGAAGGTGGCGGAGGCGCAGCGCACCTACGGCACCGACGACCTGCCCGGGCTCGTGTCGAAGCTGGAGGAGGAGATGCGCGTGGCCGCGAAGGCACTGGACTTCGAGGCCGCGGCGCGCTTGCGAGACGAACTCTTCGACCTCAAGGCGGCGATGGGCCAGGGAACCCCACGGGTGGCGCGTGCCCGTCGCTGAACTCGACGAGAAGGCCCTGGTCGCCTGGGGCAAGGCCTTCGCCAAGGAGCTCGCCCTTCCCGCGTGCGTGGCGATGCACGGCGAACTCGGGGCGGGGAAGACGACCCTCGCCCGCGCGATCGCGAGTGGGATGGGGTTCCTCGAACCGGTCACGAGCCCGACCTACGCACTCGTCCACGAGTACCACTCGCCCCTGGGACCCGTGCATCACCTCGACCTCTACCGCCTGGAGGGGCCGCACCAGCTCCCCCAACTCGGTTGGGACGAACTCGTCCGCACGAAGGGCATCCTGCTCATCGAATGGGCGGAGCGCGCGGGTCTCGAGCTCCCCGCGGGCACGCTGCACCTCACCCTGGAGCACGTGCCGGACCGGCCGGACGTCCGGCGCCTCACGTGGTGAGTCGAGGCCTCGTCCTCGCGGTGGACGCCTCCGCGACCACCGGGACGATCGCGCTGCTCGCCGACGGGCGGCTGGTCGCCGAACGCGAGGTCGCGATGCGGAGCGATGCCGAGGAACGATTCCTCCCCGCGGTCCGCGGGACGATCGAAGCGGCGGGGCACCGCCTCGCGTCCCTCGACGCCGTCGTGTGCGGGGCCGGACCGGGGAGCTTCACCTCGCTGCGCGTCGTCGCGGCGGTGGCGAAGGGACTGGTCGAGGGGCTGGGGATCCCGCTCTTCGGCATGCCGTCCCTCGGCCTCATCGTCGCCGCCAGCGAGCACGCGCGCGCCGCGGGCTCGCGATGGGTGGCATCCCTCGATGCGATGCGCGAGGAGCGCTACCTCGCGCTCGTGCGCGTGGACGACGAGGGTGCGATCGCGACGGTGGGGCCTCCACGCGTCGTCCCCGCGTCGGAGACCGCGGCACGGGCGGCGGAACTCGGCGGTACCCCCATCGGCCCGGTTGAGGCGGTCGCGGCGGAGCCGCATGCCCGCGGACTCGCGTGGATGCTCGCACTCGTGGGGGCGAGTGGCCCGGTGGATGTCGCGTCGTGGGAGCCGCTCTACGGCCGGCTGGCGGAGGCGCAGGTGCGCTGGGAGGCGGCGCACGGCCGCGCCCTCCCGGTGACGCGCGTCGAGGGCTAGCCGCGGATGGCGCGGGCGGAGGCGCCGGGGCCGGCAGCACGGCGGGCGCTCTCGGTGCGGCCGGCGCGCCCCGAGGACCTCGAGGCCATCCACGCGATCGAGGTCGCGTCGTTCGGCGATCCCTGGAGCCTCGCGTCGTTCCGCGGGATGCTCACGCAGCCGCAGGTCATCGCGACCGTCGCCAACCTCGGCGAGGAAGTGGTCGGCTACTGCATCGCCTGGCACCTGGCCGACGAGGCCGAGGTGGCGAACCTCGCGGTGGCGAAGCGGGCGCGCGGGCGCGGGGTCGGCGCCGCGCTCCTCGACGACCTCCTCGCGACGCTCGAGGCGCGCGGCGGCGCCACGGTGTACCTCGAGGTGCGCGCCGGGAACGAGGCCGCGCGCGCGCTCTACCGCTCGCGTGGATTCGCGGAGACCGGCCGTCGTCGCGGCTACTACCGCGCGCCGGTCGAGGACGCGGTGGTGATGCGGCGCGGTTAGATTTCGCCCACGTCGGGATGGTTTCGCTTTCGAGGTCCGCAGCGGACGCACGTAGCCTTCCCCCGCGGACTGACCCATACCAGGAGGCAACGTGAGCCGCAGCTTGAACCGCGTGACGCTGATCGGGAACCTCGGGCAGGATCCCGAGGTCCGGACGACCACCGGCGGCAGCAAGGTCGCCAACTTCTCGGTCGCGACGAGCCGGCAGTGGACCGGCGCCGGGGGCGACAAGCAGGAGAAGACGGAATGGCACCGCTGCTTCGCGTGGAACGCGAAGTCGGAGCGCGGCCCCCAGCTCGCCGACGTCATCGAGAAGTACGTCAAGAAGGGCGACAAGATCTACGTCGAGGGCTCCATCGAGTACCGGCAGTACGAGGACAAGGACAAGCAGACGCGCTACATCACCGAGA
>CAZYUL010000164.1:0-2660 GCA_964650715.1 uncultured Gemmatimonas sp.
CTGCGTGGTCGAGATGTCGGCGTGCCCCAGCATCTCCTGCACCGCCCTCAGGTCCGCGCCTCCTTCGAGCAGGTGCGTCGCGAACGAGTGCCGCAGCGTGTGCGGCGTGACCGGCTTCGTGATCCCCGCGCGCTCGACGTACTTGCGCAGGATCTTCCAGGCGCCCATCCGCGAGAGCGGCGCGCCGCGAGCGTTCAGGAAGAGCCTCCCACTCCCCTTCCCGCGCTCCAGCCGCGGGCGGAGCTCGCGCAGGTAGATGCCCACGGCACCCGCAGCCGGCCGGCCGATCGGCACCAGCCGCTCCTTCCCTCCCTTCCCGAACACCCGCACGACCAACTCGTCGAGCAGCACGTCCTTCACACCGATGCCGATCCACTCACTCACGCGCAGGCCCGCGGCATAGGCGAGCTCGAGCATCGCACGGTCGCGGAAGGCCAGTGGATCGTCGAGGGAGATGGCGCCGATCAGCCGCTCGACCTCGGCGGCGGAGAGCACCTCGGGGAGGACGCGCCATTTCCGCGGCGTCTCGAGGCGCTCACTCGGGTCCTTCGTCACCACCCCCTCGGCGAGGAGGAACCGGAACCAGGTGCGGATCGCCGAGATCCCGCGCCGGATGCTCGACGGCGAGAGCCCGAGGTCCTTGAGGTGGTACACGAACTCGCGGAGTTGCGCGGCAGTCAGCGCCTCGGGGGACTCCACGCCCTGCGTTCCCGCCCACGCCGCGAGGCGGGCGAGGTCGCGGCCATACGCCTCGTTGGTGCGCGCGCTCGCTCCCTGCTCGAGCGTCAGGAACTCGTCGAACCGCTCGAGGAGGAAGCTACGCGCGAGGTCCACGGCGCCTCAGCCTGAGGAGCACCAGCACGAGGACGAGGGCGGCGGCCAGTGCCGCCAACCCGGCATCCTGGCCGAAGGCCGCGATCGCGGCGCGCACGGCCTCCCAGTCGGTGCCGACGCGGAACGCGATCCATCCGATCACCCCGTACCAGATCGTCGAGGCGGCGGTGAAGATGAGGAAGACCTCCCAGAACGGGAGCCGGAGCGCGCCGGCGACGGCAGGGACCACGCCCCGGACCCCGGGAACGAAACGGCTCACGAAGAGGGCGACCCACCCATAGCGTCGATACGCCGATTCCACGCGTCGCTCCGCGTCCTCCGCGCGCTGCTCCGTCTTCCTCCAACCGAGCCGGTGGAACCGTTCGGTGAGCCACGCCGCACCGAAGTGGCGGCCGATGCCCCACATCACGAACGATCCGCCGATGCTCCCTGCCGTCACCGACGCGACCGTCAGCGTGAGGCTCCCGCCGTCGCGCGCGACGAGGAAGGCGAGGAAGGCGGCGGCGACATCGCCCGGGGTGGGCGGGATCAACCCTTCGACGAAGGTCGCGATGAACAGGAAGCCGTAGAGCGCCGCGAGCGGGACCCCCGCGAGCCAGGCGAGGAAGCCACCCACGTCAGCCGCTGGCGACCGGCGCCAGCGTCGCGACCGCGATGCACGCGATCCCCTCACCGCGCCCGATCCAGCCCATCCCCTCGTTGGTCTTCCCCTTGATCATCACGTCCGCCGGCGCTGTTCCGATCGCCGTGGCGAGCCGCTCGCGGATCGCCTCGCGGTGCGGACCGATCCGCGGCGACTCCGCGATCACCGTGATGTCGGCCTGAGAGGGCCGCCAGCCGGCGCGCCGCACCCGCGCCACCGCGAGCGAAAGCATCTCGATGCTGTCGCGTCCCGCGTTCTCCTCCTTGGAGTCGGGGAACATCTCCCCGATGTCGCCGATGCCGGCGGCGCCGAGGATCGCATCGGTGAGCGCGTGACAGACGGCGTCGGCGTCGCTGTGACCGGTGCATCGTACCGGCGCGGGGATCAGCACCCCGCCGAGGATCACGCCATGTCCCTCAGCGAACCGGTGCGAGTCGTATCCGATCCCGACCCGGACGGTCACGCCGCGGCCGCTTCGAGGAGCTGGTAATCCTGCCGCCGGCGACGCGGCGTGAACCCCGCCTCGCGGATGAGGCGCTCCATCTCCTCGATGCTCGTCCGGTAGGTCGTGTTCGCAGCCGAGACGACGTTCTCCTCGAGCATGAGCGAGCCGAAGTCGTTGCAGCCGTAGTGGAGCGCCGTCTGTCCGACCTTCATCCCCATGGTCACCCAGCTCGCCTGGATGTTCGGGATGTTGTCGAGCACGGTGCGCGCGAAGGCCGTGGTGCGGAGATAGGTGACCGCGTCGGTCTTCGGCATGTGGCTCATCGTCGGCGTGTTCTCGGGCTGCAGCGGCCAGCAGATGAACGCGGTGAACCCACCGGTTCGATCCTGGAGCGCCTTGAGCCGGAGCAGGTGCTCGACGCGCTCCGCCTCGGTCTCCCCGATGCCGTACATCATCGTGCAGGAGGTCTTGAGCCCCTCCTGGTGCGCGATCTCCATCACCTCGAGCCAGCGGTCGGCCCCCGCCTTCTTCTTCGCGACCTCGTCGCGCACCCGCTGGACGAGGATCTCGCCGCCGCCCCCGGGGATCGAGTCGAGACCCGCCTTCACGAGCTCCTGGATCACCGTCCGCGCGTCCATCCGGTAGAGCGTGCTCCAGAAATCCACCTCGCTTGGCGAGAAGCCGTGGACGTGGATCGGGTGGTTCCGCTTGATGTACTTGAGCAGTTCGAGGTACCAC
>CAZYUL010000165.1:0-2492 GCA_964650715.1 uncultured Gemmatimonas sp.
CATCGCGGCGACGCCGGGGATCGTCGAGCTGCGCTCGGTGAGCCGGAACGGCGAGGCGGTCACCACGGCGCGGTTCCAGTGGGGCACCGACATGCAGACGACGGTGCTCACGGTGCGCGAGCGGCTCGACCAGGCCCGCTCGGCCCTGCCGCTCACCGCCGAGCGACCGACGCTCCTCACCAGCGACCCCGGCGAGCGACCGATCGCGGTGGTGGGGCTCACGGGCCTCAATGACCTGCGGCTGCTCGGCCGCACCGCGATGGATGTGCATGCGCGGCGCCTCGAGCAGATCGCCGGGGTGGCGAGCGTCGCGGTCACCGGCGCCCCCGAGGACGAGGTGCGCATCGAGGTGGACCCCGACAAGATGCGCTCGCTCGGGCTCACCACGAACGACGTGGCGCAGGCGGTGCAGAACGCGAACGCGAATGGCGCCGGCGGCACGATCCGCCGCGGGCAGTTCCGCTTCTCGGTGCGGGCGATGACGGAGTTCCGGCAGCTCGACGAGATCGCGCAGACACCGATCGGGCCGGTGAGCGCGGGCTACCGGCTCGCCGACATCGCCACGATCACCTCGACGGTCGCCGAGCCGCGTACGCTCACGCGGCTCGACGCGGGGGCCGCCGTCGGACTCGTGGTCTACAAGGACGCCGGGTCCAACACCGTCGCCGTCACGGCGCGGATGCGCGAGGTCATCGCGCAGTTGCAGGACGAGTTCCCCGCGATCCGGATGCACGTGGTCGCGGCGCAGGCCGATTTCGTGGTGGACGCGCTCTCGAACCTGGGGCAGGAGATCGTGCTCGGCGGGATCCTCTCGCTCGTCATGATCCTCCTGTTCCTGCGCGACTGGCGCTCGTCACTGGCGATCGCCGTGATCCTCCCGCTCTCGGTGCTGATCGCGCTCGTCTTCCTCCAGCTGTTCGACGTGACGGTCAACGTGCTCTCGCTCGGCGGCCTCGCGCTCGGCGTGGGCCTGCTCGTGGACAACGCGATCGTCGTCGCGGATGCCGCGGGTCGGCGGCGCGAGGCGACCGGCGAGGCCGCGGACGAGGCGGCGATCGCGGCCACCGACGAGGTCGCGGGGCCGCTCCTCGCCGGCACGCTCACGACGCTGCTCGTGTTCGGGCCGATCATCTTCGTGAAGGGGCTCGCGGCGGCGCTCTTCCGCGACCTGAGTCTCGCCGTCGTGATGTCCGTCGGCGGGTCGCTGATCCTCGCGCTCACCTTGATGCCGGTGATGATCGTCGGGCGGCGGCGGGCGGCGGGCGCGCCTCCGGCCGCTGCGGCGGCCGCAGTTGCCCCCGAGCAAGGCGGCCACGCCGTCTCGGGCTCCAACGGCGGGATGCTCGGGAGACTGGACGCATTCGGGCGGCGCGCCGCCGACGCGTACGAGCGGGGGATGGAGTGGTCGCTGCGGCACCCGAAGGCGATGCTCGGCGTGGGCGTCGCCCTCACGGTCCTGATGGTGCTCACCGTCTGGAAGCTCCCGAAGGAGATCCTGCCGCAGGTGGATGAGGGGATGGTCGTCGCCGCGATGCAACTCCCCGAGGGCACCGCGATCGAGGAGACCACGCGGCAGGCCGCGCGCGTGGAAGCCGCGGCCAAGGGCCTCGGCTCGAGCGGGATCTACTCCCGGATCGGCATCGCCACCGACGAGGAGGTGCTCGCCGGCGCGGAGCCGGGGACGAGCGCGACCGCACAGCTGCTGATCCCGGTGCCGGCGGGGGACGATGCCGCCGAGTTCGCGGCCTCGCTGCGCTCGCAGGTCCCCGACCTCGCGGCGGGTGCGCTCGCGCTCGACCTCGCGGGTCAGTCGGAGTTCGGCTCGCTGATCGGGCGCGAGGGACGGCTCGTGCGCGTCGAGGTGAGCGCTCGGAACCTCGAGGAATCGCAGCAGTGGGCGGACTCCGTGCGCCGTCGACTCGCGGCCCTCCCCACACTCGCCGACGTGCGCGACGCGTTCAGCACGACGCAGCCACAGATCGAGGTGGAGCTCGAGCGGATGCGGATGGCCGAACGGGGGATCACCGTCCAGCAGGTGCAGCGTGCCCTGCAAGGGGGACTCGGCGGCGTCGAGGCCAGCGAACTGCGCGAGACCGATCGCCGCACACCGATCCGGGTCCGGTTCGCCGGCAACGCCAACGAGGATCTCTTCGTGGCGCTGCAGACGCCGGTGCAGGGGGTACCCCTCTCCAACCTCGTCCGCTGGAAGGAGGTCCGCGCCCCGATCGAGGTGGTTCGGGTGAACCAGCGGCCGGTGAGCGTGGTCGAGGGGCTGATCGAGCGGGGTGGCACGGCGCGGGCGTCCGCCGACGTGGAGCGCTCGCTGGCCGAGCTGACCCCGCCGGCGGGACTCACCTGGGAGATCACCGGCGCGGACGTCGAGCAGCGCCGCACCACCGAGCAGCTCACGCTCGTCGCCGTCCTCTCGGCGGCGCTGGTCTTCCTCGTGCTGGCGGGGGAGTTCGCGTCGTTCACGATCCCGCTCGTGGTGA
>CAZYUL010000166.1:0-2433 GCA_964650715.1 uncultured Gemmatimonas sp.
CGCACTCCCCGGCCTGGTCGCAGATCGGGCAGTCGAGCGGGTGGTTGATCAGCAGCAGCTCGAGCACGCCCTTCCGCGCCTCGAGCGCCTTCTCCGAGTGCACGTGCACCACCTGCCCCTCGCCGACGGCCGTCGCGCAACTCGGCATCAGCTTCGGCGACTTCTCGACCTCGACCAGGCACATCCGGCACACGCCGGCGACCGGGAGGCCCGGGTGGTAGCAGTAGTGCGGCACGAGGACGCCGGCCTGCTTGGCGGCCTCGAGGATCATCGTCCCCTCGGGGACGGTGACCTTCCGTCCCTCGATCGTGAGGTTCACCATCTTCGTCGCGGTCGCCGTCATGCGATCAGGCTCCCACCGCGACGGTGGAGGTCCGCTTGCCCTTGATCAGGGCCTCGAACTCGCCGCGAAACTTCTTGATCCCGCTCACCACCGGCGCGCCGCACGAATCCGACAGCACGCAGATCGTCTTCCCGGTCATCGCCTCGCTGAGGTCGAAGATCGTGTCGAGGTCCTCGTAGGTCCCCTGGCCGGCGACGATCCGCTCGAGGATCTTCGTCATCCACGCCGTCCCCTCGCGGCATTGCGTGCACTGCGCGCAGCTCTCGTGCGCGTAGAACCGCGCGAGCCGCGCCAACTGCCGCGGCATGCTCTGCGCGTCGTCGAAGATGATCACGCCGCCCGAGCCGAGCATCGTCCCCTTCTCGACGAAGCCCTCGTAGTCCATCACGCAGGACTCGGCCTCCTCCATGTTCATCACCGGCACCGACGAGCCGCCGGGGATGATCGCCTTGAACCTCCGGCCCGCCGGCGGTCCGCCGCAGAGGTCATAGAGGAACTCCTTGAACGGGAAGCCCATGACCACTTCGTAGTTGCCGGGCTTCGCCACGTTGCCGCAGACCGAGAAGAGTTTGCTCCCCGTGCTCTTCGGGTTCCCGAGGCACATCGCCTTGTACCACTCGGCGCCGTTGTTCAGGATGTGCGGGACCGCCGCGAGCGTCTCGACGTTGTTGATCGTCGTCGGCATCCCGAACAGTCCGCTCACCGCCGGGAAGGGGGGCTTGATGCGCGGGTTCCCGCGCTTCCCCTCGAGGGAGTTCATCAGGGCGGTCTCCTCGCCGCAGATGTACGCCCCCGCCCCCTTGTGCACCCAGACGTCCACGCGCTTGCCGGAGCCCATCGCGTTCTTGCCGATGATCCCCGCGGCGCGGGCCTCCTCGAGCGCCCTCTCCATCACCCGGATCGGCTCGGTGAACTCGCCGCGGATGTAGATGTACGCCGTCTCGGCGCCGATCGCGTGCGCGGCCACCGCGCACCCCTCGATCAACGCGTGCGGCGTCCACCGCATGATCTCGCGATCCTTGAACGTCCCCGGCTCGGACTCGTCGGCGTTGCAGCAGAGGTAATGCGGCTTGCCGTCGCCGATCCGCATGAACGACCACTTGAGGCCGGTCGGGAACCCGGCGCCGCCGCGCCCGCGGAGGCCCGATGCCTTCACTATCTCGACGATCGCGCCCGGATCCATGTGCAGGGCCTGCTGCAGCGCCTTGTAGCCGCCGCGCGCATTCCAGCCCTCGAGCGTGCGCGCTTCGGGATCGCCGAAGTACTTGCTCAGGACAGGGGTCTCGCGGGGGTGACTCTTGTGGGGGAAGCCCATTTATGACGGCAGGTGGGAGGTGTGAGGTGGGAGGTGTGGGGTCACTTCAACCCCGCCAGGATCTCCGGCACCTTCTCCGGCGTCACGTTCTCGACGTACTCCTCGTTGATCTGCACCGGCGTCGCGAAGCCACAGGCGCCGAGGCATTCCACCTCGATCACCGTGTACTTCCCGTCCGGCGAGGTGAGGCCGAGCTCCTTGCATCCCGTCTGCTCCAGGAACGCCTCCACCACCTTGTCGGCGCCGGCGCAGAGGCAGGGCGACGTGGTGCACACCTGGATGAAGTGCTTGCCCACCGGGTGCTGGTGGTACATGGTGTAGAAGGTCACCACGCCCTTCACGTAGGCGGCGGTGCAGCCGAGCTGCTCGCCGACCTCGAGCATCGCCTCCTCGCTGATCCAGCCCCGCTCCTGCTGCACCATCCAGAGCGCTGGGAGGAGGCAGGCGCGCTTGTCCGGATAGCGCGTCATCAGGTCGGCGAGCTCCTTGGAGCGCGCCGAGCCCGGCGCGAAGACCGGCGCGTACGGCTCGTGCGAGTGCGTGCCGTGCGCCGGCGAGGTCGTCGGCGCGGAGGGTCCGTGGCTCACCGGTCGATCTCCCCCATCACGATGTCGATCGAGGCGTTGATGGCGATCACGTCGGAGAGGAGGTGGCCCTCCACCATCTTCGGGATCGCCGAGAGGTTCACGTAGCTCGGCGGCCGGATCCGCCACCGCACCGGAGATTTTCAGAATGCAGGATTATTTTTTCAGAGCCTCTCAATTGATCACTCTGT
>CAZYUL010000167.1:0-2396 GCA_964650715.1 uncultured Gemmatimonas sp.
CCCGACCTCCCTCCCCCACCTCCGTCCCCCACCTCCGGCCGCTCCCTGCGTCCCCACACTCCGTCCCCCACCTCCGTCCCCCACCACCGTCCCCTCCCCCCCGTGGGTTCTCCCACCCCCTCACCCCTGCGATCTTCCCCGGAACCGCAGCACCGCCGTCCCGATTGGTCCCCGAGCCGATGAACGACACCACCCGCCGCTTCCTCTCCGCCATCGTCGAGCGCGTCCCCACCGGGGGCGAGATCGTCGAGCTGCGACTCTTTCCCGCCATTCGCCAGGGCGGCATCGAGAGTGGCGTCGCCGTCGTGGCCGTGCAGCTGCCGGAGGCGGATTCGGTCGGCGCGCGGGACGCTTCGCCCGTCCCCGTCGACGCGGCCGAGTCGGTGGACGCGACCATTCCGCTCGCGGCGACCATTCCGCCAGCCGTGCACGACCTCGTCGACACCGACGTGGCCGTGGAGGACGAGGAGGGGGCCGGCGGTGACGATCATCCCGTCCCCGTCTCCTTCATCCCCTTGGCCGACACCACGGGTGAGCACGAAGTGGCCGACGCGCTCGACGAGGAACTCACCGAGATCGTCGTGTCGGTCGAGCGCGACGTTTCCGCGCAGGCGGTCGACGATCTCCAACGACCGGAAGAAGGGGAGTCGATCGCGCTCGAAGACATCCTGGCGCTTCAGTCGCCCTCCATGGTCGCGGAAGACGGGGCGGTCGCCACCGACGACACAGCGGGCGCGGGAGCGACGCACTCGACGGATGAGGCACCTGCCGTCGCCCCAGACATCACAACCGACGTCGCACCTCACGTGGCCATCGCGCTGCCTCGGCGCTACGCGGTCCTCACGGCGCGCTACCGCCTGGCGATCAAGGGGCCCGACCGCGGCAAGTGGGATGTGGAGATCACGCACGAGGCCGACGCTCCGCTCGAGACGGTGGAACGCGTGGCGCGAGGCGTCGCCAAGCGCGCCGGTGAGGCGTCGGACCCCGAGCACTTCTCCGGCGAGTCGCTGCGTGCGGCGCTCGAGGCACCGGTGTGGGCCACGACCCCGTAACCGACCCGTTCGCGGCGTACCTGCGCGAGCACGGGCTCCCCGTGACCTCGCAACGCCTCGAGATCGCCCGCATCCTCCTCGGGTCGGAGCGCCACCTCTCGGCCGATGAGGTCGCGACCGAGCTGGAGGGGCGCGGGAGCGGTATCGGGCTGGCGACCGTGTATCGCACCATCGACCTGCTCGTGAAGAGCGCACTCCTCGTCGAACGAGACTTTGGCGAGGGGTTCCGCCGCTACGAGCCCGCGGGCGACATTCCCCACCACGAACACCTGCTCTGCACCGTGTGCGGCAAGGTGCGCGAGTTTCGCGACGAACGCCTGGAGCGGATGACCACCCTGGTGGCCGAAGCCCACGGCTACGCCCGACAACGCCACCGCCTCGTGATCTACGGCGTCTGCGGCGACTGCCAGCGAGGCGCCTCGCCCCGGCCGGCACGCGCGCGCTGACCGAGGCTGTCCCTTCTCCCGTCTTCTCGTCTTCTCGTCTTCAGGAACCTGCCCCTTGGAGCCTGCCTCGATCGGAGTCCTGCTGTCGTTCAGCGCCGGCCTCATCTCGTTCCTCTCGCCGTGCGTCCTCCCGCTCATCCCGAGCTACGTCACCTTCATCACGGGACTGAGCTTCGATGACGTGACGGAGCGCAAGCGCGTGGCGCTCGTGCACGGCCTGCTCTTCGTCCTTGGCTTCACCCTCATCTTCCTGGCACTCGGCGCCACGGCGACCGTGCTCGGGCGCGCGCTCTTCGCGCAGCGCGACCTCATCACCAAGGTCGGCGGCGGGATCATCATCGTCTTCGGGCTCTACCTCGTCGGGCTCCTCAACATCGGCTTCTTCGCGCAGGAGCGCCGCATGCACCTGGCGGACAAGCCCGTCGGCTACCTGGGGACGGTGCTGGTGGGAATCGCCTTCGGTGCCGGGTGGACGCCGTGCATCGGACCGATCCTCGGTTCGATCCTCATCTTCGCGTCGAGCGAAGCCGACCTGCCGCGCGGCCTCGCCCTTCTCACGGCGTACTCCATGGGGCTCGCCGTCCCCTTCATCCTCTCCGCGCTCGCCGTCGACCGCTTCATGGGCTTCTTCCAGAAGTTCAAGCGGCAGATGCTCCTGCTGCAGCGCGCGGCCGGCGCCGTGATGATCCTCGTGGGGATCCTGATGATCACCAACCAGTTCACGATCCTCGCGTCGTGGCTGCAGCAGTTCACCCCCGACTTCATCCTGGAACGGCTGTAGCCTCGCGCGGCTGTGGCGTGGAGCGGCCATAACGCGCCGCCGCCGCAGCCTGGAACGGCGCTCGCGCCAGCGGCCGAAACGCCAGCGGCGGTAACGCGAGCGTCAGTAACGCGAGCG
>CAZYUL010000168.1:0-2300 GCA_964650715.1 uncultured Gemmatimonas sp.
GGGGCTGCGGGGGCCCCCCTCTCGGCCCCGGCGGGCGGGGGGGGGGGGGCCGCCGTTTGTGGACGGGGGGGGCCCGACGGTCCCGCCCCCCCCGCTTCGGCATCCGGGGGCCGGTGCTCAGCCCTTCTTCGCGAGCGCCGACTTGTGACGAGCGGCGTTGTTCTTGTGGATCAGGCCCTTGCGGGCCGCCCGGTCGAGCAGCTGCACCGCGCGCGCCTTGTCGGCGCTCGACGCGGTCGAACTGCTCGCGGTCTTCATGGCGGTCCGGAGCGCGGCGCGCTGCGACCGGTTGCGCGCGGTCGCTGCACGGCTCTTGCGCATGTTCTTCTTCGCGGACGCGATTCTCGGCACTGACTGACTCTCCCAAGGGTGTGTAGGCGTCGCGGATGCACCGCCACGCAGGCTGGGAAGCCTAGGGCCGAAAGCGAGCTAAGTCAAGCGAACTCCGTACTTTGACTCGGTGCGGACGGGGGTCTACCTTTCGCCCCGACTGCCCGTGACGGGCCTCACTCCAGCCGCGCCCTCCCTTTGGAAAGCTTCGAGCGGTTCCTCCTCTTCGCGCCGGTCATCCTCCTCTCGATGGTGGCGCACGAGTACGCGCACGCATACGCGGCGCTGAAGCAGGGCGACACCACCGCGCTCCAGCTCGGCAGGGTCACCTTCAATCCGCTGAAGCACATCGATCCCTTCATGACGGTGATCCTCCCGCTCCTGACGTTCCTCTCTTCGGGGATGATCTTCGGCGGGGCGAAGCCGGTCCCCGTCGACCCGAGGAACTACCGGAACCTCCGGCGCGGGGACATCATCGTGTCGCTCGCGGGGATCGTGACGAACCTCGCGCTGGTGCTCGTGCTCGTCCTGGTGTTCGCCGCCGTCGGGTTCCTCGGACGCGTCGCGCCGGCGCTCGAGCGCTCGGTCTTCCTCCTGCAGGTCATGAGCGCCGCCGGGATCTACTTCAACCTGCTGCTGGCGTTCTTCAACCTGATGCCGATCCCGCCGCTCGACGGGTCGCACGTGATGAAGTACCTGCTCCCGCCGAAGTGGTCGATCGCCTACCAGCGCATCGGCGGCGCGGGGATCCTGATCCTGATGCTGCTGCTGTTCATGCGGTCCCCGGTGATCTACTGGTGGCTGAGTCCGGTCTTCATCCTGAGCGCCCTCGCGGCGGACCTCCTCGCGCCGCTCCAGGTGAGTGGCGCCTGGGGCTGGTGGCTCCCGATGTGGCGTCCGTGACCGGCCCGCCGGTGGTGTCGGCTCCCGAGTCCGCGTTCCACGTCGAGCTCTCCGGCTTCCATGGACCGCTCGACCTCCTGCTCTCGCTCATCCGAGACGAGCAGGTGGACATCTACGACATCCCCGTCGCGCGGGTCTGCGAACAGTTCCTGGCGCGCATGCACGCGCTGCAGCTCAACGAGGCGGCCGAGTACCTCGAGATGGCGGCGCGACTCATCCGCATCAAGGCGCAGATGCTGCTGCCGAGGAAGGAGGGGGAGGAAGGGTGGGAGGACCCCCGCGCCGAGCTCGTGCGCCGGCTACTCGAGTACCAGCAGATGCGGGAGGTGGTGGACGTCCTCGAGCGACTCGGGGAGGATCGGCGCAACCGGTTCCACCGCGCATTCCTCCAGCAGCCGGCCGCCCCACCGCCCGCGCCGCTCGCACTGTCGCTCGCCGACCTGCTCGTCGCGGTGGACCGGGTGCTGCGCGCCGCGCGGAAGCCCACGATGCACGAGGTGGTGCCGCGCGCGATCGACGTGGACGGGGCGATCACCCTCGTCCGCGCGGTCCTCGCCCTGCGGGCCAGCGCCCGCTGGCGCGACGTGGTGCGCGCGGACGCCGAGCCGTGGGAGGTCCTGAGCGGCCTCCTCGCACTGCTCGAACTCGCGCGGCGCAACGAACTGCATCTCATCCAACCCCGACCATTCGCAGACGTGGAGATCCGTCGTGAACTCGCTGGCGAAGCTGCTTGAGGCCGCGCTCTTCGCGAGCCCCCGTCCGATCCCGACGGAGGAACTCGCGGCGCTCGATCCGGAGGCCTCGCCGGCCGCGGTGCAATCGGCGCTCGACGAACTGCGCGAGCACTACGACGTGGACGGGCACGCCGTGGAGCTTGTCGAGGTGGGCGCGGGGTGGCAGGTCCTGACCCGCCCCGAGTACACCGAGGCGATCGAACGGGCCCAGCTCGCTTCGAGGCCGCAGCGTCTCTCGGCGGCAGCCCTCGAGACGCTCGCGATCATCGCCTACCGGCAGCCGATCGGTCGCGCCGAGATCGGTGAGATCCGCGGTGTGGATGTCGGGGCGGT
>CAZYUL010000169.1:0-2239 GCA_964650715.1 uncultured Gemmatimonas sp.
AGGGGAGGTCGTCGTGCACGAGCGAATAGGCGTGCACGACCTCGACGGCGGCCGCCAGCGCGCCCGCCTCGCCGCGGCCCCCGGCCGCGCGGAACGCCGCGAGCACCAGGACCGCGCGCAGGCGCTTCCCCTCGCCCGCGAGCGCGTACCGGATCGCGTCCGGCACCGCGCCCCGCGCATCCGCCAGATACCGCGTGGCGAGATCGCGGATCGCCAGCGTGACGGCATCGCGGTCGGCGCTGAAGTCCACGGCGAGCGCGGTGGAGGTCACTCGCGCGCCTCGAACACGCCCTCGGCCTGCTCGATCAGCGTCTTCACCTTGCCCTCGGCGTCGGCCAGGGCCGCGGAGGCCTCGCGCAGCCGCACGATCCCCTCCTCGAAGAGCTTCAGCGCCTCCTCGAGGGGGATGTCGTCGCGGTCGAGCCGGTTGGCGATCGCCTCGAGGCGCTCGAGCGTCTGTTCGAAGGTCATCGGGACTCCGGGAGGTGCGGGCCGTCGGCGTGGACCGACTCCGTCGTGGCGCGCACGCGCCCGTCACGGAGGAGGAGGTCGAACGGCGTGCCCTTGGTGAACGCCGCGCGGGTCGCGAGGGTTTCGCCGGCGGCCCCGCGTGCGACCGCGAAGCCCCGCTCCAGCACCTTGAGCGGCGACAGCGCGTGGAGGCGGCCCGAGTGGGCCGCGACGAGCGCCTGGCGCCGCTCCACCGCCCGGGGAGCGGAGCGGGAGAGGCGCGCGACCAGCTGCTCGGCGCGTGCGCGACGACGCTCGCTCACGCGGCGGGCGCGCAGGGCCAGCCCCTCGGCGCGACGCGAGAGCTCGCGCCGCTCGTGGATCACCCGCTCCTCGAGGGCGTCGGCCATCACGCCGGCGAGCCGCGCGACCGTCTCCCGCACGTCGTCGAGCACCGGGACGGCGGTCTCCGCGGCGGCGCTCGGGGTCGGGGCGCGCAGGTCGGCGGCCAGGTCGGCGATCGTGACGTCGGTCTCGTGCCCGACCGCGGAGATCGTGGGCACCGGGGACGCCGCGATCGCCCGCGCGACGGATTCGTCGTTGAACGACCAGAGGTCCTCGCGCGAGCCCCCGCCGCGTCCGATGATGCAGAGATCGGGGGCCGCGAATCCGGCGGCGCCGCCCGCGGCGGCCCAGCGCGCGAGCGTGCCGAGCGCGGCGACGAGCGACGCCGGCGCCCCCTCCCCCTGCACGAGGGCCGGGATGAGCACGAGGTCCACCCCCGCGTGCCGGCGTCGGACGACGGCGATGATGTCGCGCAGCGCGGCTCCTTCGCTGCTGGTGATCACCGCGATGGTGCGCGGGAAGCGCGGGAGCTTCCGCTTCCGGCGCGGGTCGGTGAGTCCCTCCCGCTCCAGCTTCGCCTTGAGCTCGTCGAACTGCTTCTTCCAGAGCCCCTCGCCCTCCGCTTCGAGCGCGGTGATCGAGAGCTGCATCTGCCCGCGCGCCGGGTAGACGGTGAGCTGCCCCCGGACGATCACCTGCATCCCATCGGTCGGCTTCGCCGGGAGGCGACCGGCCGCGTTGCGCCAGACCACGCACGAGACCTGCGCGGTCTCGTCCTTGAGCGTGAAGTACCAGTGTCCGCTCGGGTACGCCTTGAAGCCCGAGACCTCGCCCTTGATCCAGAGCGCCGGGAAGGCGCCCTCGACCACCGCCTTCGCCTCGCCGGTGAGCCAGGAGACGGAGACCGGTTCGGCGGCCGAGGCGCCGGGGCCGGTCACGCGCGCGCGCCGCCCTCGTGCGCGAGTCGTGCCGCGCGCACCGTGTTGGCGAGGAGCATCGCGATCGTCATCGGCCCGACGCCACCGGGCACCGGGGTGATCCGCGAGGCGACCCTGCTCACCTCGTCGAACTTCACGTCGCCGACGATCCGGTACCCCTTCTTCGCCGTGGGGTCATCCACGCGGTTGATCCCGACGTCGATCACGACCGCCCCCGGCTTCACCATCTCCCCCGTCACCATCTCGGGGCGGCCGATCGCGGCGATGAGGATGTCCGCGCGCCGCGTGTGACCGGCGAGGTCCTTCGTGCGCGAGTGGCAGATGGTGACCGTGCAGTCGGCCCCCTTCCCGCTCTGGATCAACAGGGCCGCCATCGGCTTCCCGACGATCGTCGAACGACCGAGGATCACCGCCTCCTTCCCCGAGGTCTCCACGCCGCTCTCGGCGAGCATCACCTGCACGCCCGCGGGCGTGCAGGGCGCGAAGCCGTCGGCGTCGCCGATCAG
>CAZYUL010000170.1:0-2215 GCA_964650715.1 uncultured Gemmatimonas sp.
GTAGAGCGTGATGTCGAGGGCGCCGCGCGGGAGGTCCGCCCCCTCGCGGTCACGGATGACGTCGGCGATGCGATCGGCGATCTGCACGCCCCGACGCTGGATGCCGACCAGGACGAGGTCGTCGGAGCCGTCGTTGAGTTCGAGGATCTCGTCCGCCATGCGGGAGATCGTGCGCGCGACGGCGCGCGCGTTCAGCACGACGGAGGGGGCGGCGGACATTCCCCAAAATATGCGCCAGCTCCCCTGTGGATGGGAGCGGCGCGAGCCGTCAGGCAGCCTGCGGGGCGCGATCCTCGGCGCGGTGGCGCGCGAGGTACACCTTCTCGCGGCCTGGGCCGAGCACGTCCGTGAGGACGACGGGCCGGGTGATGACGCCGAGGAATCGCCCCTGCTCGTCGAAGAGCTGCACCTGCTTGTCTGAGATCCTGGTCACCTTGGGGTCCATGTGCTCTGCTCCTGCGTTCACTGGGATAGACACCGGTGTGCGGGAGAAGGTTTGCCGGGAGGTGTCAAGGAGTCGTCAACTCCGGGGCACGAATGGAGAACGGCAGGCCCGCTGGGCCTGCCGTTCGCACGGACGGGGCGGGATTCGAACCCGCGGTACGCTGTTAACGCACACACGCTTTCCAGGCGTGCGCCTTAAACCACTCGGCCACCCGTCCCGAGAGCTACCCCGCGCGGCCGGTACGACGAGGTCCCATCAAACGACGATGCGCCGGGCCGGAGCGCCAGCGCATCCATCCTGCAGGTCCGGCGAGCGGACAGGGAGAGATTCGAACTCTCGATACCGTTGCCGGTATGCCGGTTTTCGAGACCGGTGCCTTCAGCCACTCGGCCACCTGTCCGGGATGCAGTCGGCAGACGTCGATTCGCCGACGGCGGCCCCGCGGTACGGAGGCCGGAAGCTAATCGGACCGGCAGGCCTCAGGCAAGAATCAGCCGGCGCGGCGCGACTCGAAGAACCCCTTGAGGAGCGTGCCGCACTCCTCGGCGCGCACTCCGCCCAGCACCTCGGGACGATGGTTCAGCCTCGGGTGACGCAGCAGGTCATGGATCGATCCCGCCATCCCAGCCTTGTCGTCCCACGCCCCGAAGACCACGCGGCCGACCCGTGCGAGCACGATCGCGCCGGCGCACATCGCGCACGGCTCGAGCGTCACGTACAGGGTCGCCGTCGAGAGGCGCGCGTCGCCGACCGCGTACGCCCCCGCCTTGAGGACGCGCATCTCCGCATGCTGCGTCGCATCGTTCACCGCCACCATCGCGTTCGCGCCACGTGCGACGACGGTCCCGTTGTGCACCAGCACGGCGCCCACCGGGACCTCACCGGCCTTCGCAGCCTTCGCGGCCTCCTCGAGCGCCTGGCCCATCCACCAGCCGTCCTCCTCGGCGCGCGAAGCGAAGGTCACGGGACCGCTCACGGACCGGGTCACGTGGTCGCGAACACGATGCGGTCCCCTTCGGCGCTCGCACGGATCGAATCCCCGTCGCTGAACCGCCCCTCGAGCAAGGCGAGTGCGAGGGGATCCTGGAGCATCCGCTGGATCGCCCGCTTGAGCGGCCGCGCTCCGAACGCCGGCTCATACCCCTCGGTCGCGATCAACCGCTTCGCCTCGTCTGTCAGCGTGAGGGTGATCTTCCGCGGCGCGAGCAGCCGGTGGAGCCGCGCGAGCTGCAGCTCGACGATGTGGCCGATCTGGTCCTCCCCGAGCGGGCGGAAGATCACGATGTCGTCCACGCGGTTGAGGAACTCGGGCTTGAACTGGGTGCGCAGGGCCTGGGTCACCTGCGTCTCCACCTTCGCCCAGTCGTCGAGTGCGTGCTCGAGGATCCAGCTCGACCCGACGTTGGACGTCATGATCACGACCACGTTCCGGAAGTCGACGGTGCGCCCCTGCGAGTCGGTCAGGCGCCCGTCGTCGAGGATCTGGAGGAGGATGTTGAACACGTCCGGATGCGCCTTCTCGATCTCGTCGAAGAGCAGCACCGCGTATGGCCGGCGGCGGATCGCCTCGGTCAGCTGGCCGCCCTCCTCGAACCCGACGTAGCCCGGCGGCGCGCCGATGAGCCGCGCGACCGCGTGCTTCTCCATGTACTCCGACATGTCGATCCGGACCATCGCGTGCTCGTCGTCGAACAGGAACTCGGCGAGCGCGCGCGCGGTCTCCGTCTTCCCCACGCCGGTGGGGCCGAGGAAGATGAAGGAGCCGATCGG
>CAZYUL010000171.1:0-2066 GCA_964650715.1 uncultured Gemmatimonas sp.
CTTCACCTCCTTCACGTCGTCCTTGAAGCGGCGCAGCGAGCCGAGGGTGCCGTCGTACACCTCGACGCCGTCGCGCACGACGCGGGCGCGTCCCTGGCGGTTGATGAGGCCGGAGCGCACGAAGCAGCCGGCGATGACGCCCACCTTCGGCACCTTGAAGGTCTCGCGGACCTCCGCCTCGCCGAAGACGACCTCCTTCTGCTCGGGCCGCAGCATCCCCTCGAGGGCCGCGCGCACGTCGGCGACCGCCTCGTAGATGATGCGGTAGAGCTTGATGTCCACGCCCTCGCGGTCCGCGGCGGCACGCGCCTTGGTGTCGGGGCGCACGTGGAACCCGATGATGATGGCGCCCGACGCCTTGGCGAGGAGGATGTCGCTCTCGGTGACGGCGCCGACCGCACGCGCGACCACCTCGACCTGCACTTCCTCGTTGCTGAGCTGTTGGAGCGCGTCGGCGAGTGCTTCCGCCGGCCCCCCTTGGTCCGCCTTGATGAGGAGCTTGAGCTGACGCTTGCCGTCGGTCCCCGCCTGGGACATGAAGTCCTCGAGCGAGACCGCGCCCTTGGCAGTGCGCCGGCTCTTCGCCTCCCGATCGAGCCGCTCGCGCCGCTGGGCGATCTCGCGCGCTTCCGACGCGTCGGCGACCGCGATGAACTGGTCGCCGGCCATCGGGACCCCGGTGAGGCCGAGGACCTGCACGGGGATCGCCGGTCCCGCTTCCTTGACGGGCTTCCCGCGCTCGTCGAGCAGCGCGCGGACGCGGCCGGAATGGAGGCCGCAGATGAAGTCGTCGCCGACGCGGAGCGTTCCGTTCTGCACGAGGATGGTGGCGACCGCGCCCTTCCCTGGGTCGAGCTGCGCCTCGACGACCGAGCCGGTGGCACGGCGGTCGGGGTTCGCCTTGAGGTCGAGGATCTCCGCCTGCAGCAGGATCTGGTCGAGCAGGTCCTTCACGTTCGTGCCCTTCTTCGCCGAGATCTCCGTCGCGAGCGTGGTACCGCCGAAGTCCTCGAGCACGACGCCGTGCTGCAGGAGGTCCTGGCGGACCTTCATCGGGTTGGAGTTCGGCAGGTCGATCTTGTTGATCGCGACGATCATCGGCACGCCGGCGTTCTTGGCGTGCGAGATCGCCTCGACCGTCTGCGGCATCACCGCGTCGTCGGCCGCGACGACGAGCACGACGATGTCGGTGACCTGCGCGCCGCGGGCGCGCATCGCCGTGAACGCCTCGTGGCCGGGCGTGTCGAGGAAGGTGATGGTGCGGCCGTCGGCGAGCGTGACATGGTACGCGCCGATGTGCTGCGTGATGCCACCGGCCTCGCCGGCGACGACATTCGCCTTGCGGATGTAGTCGAGCAGCGAGGTCTTGCCGTGGTCCACGTGCCCCATGATCGTCACGACCGGGGGCCGCGACCGGAGGTCGCCGGCGTCGTCCTTCGCTTCCTCGGTCGGGGCTGCCGCGTACTCCTCCTCGCGCACCGCGTTGAAACCGAACTCGCTCGCGATCAGCTCGATCTGGTCGAAGTCGAGCCGCTGATTGATGGTGACCATCAGCCCCAGGTGCTTGAACGCGAACGAGACGATCTGCGTCGCGGGCACCTTCATGCTCGCGGCGAGCTCGCTCACGGTGATGAACTCGTTCACGCGGATGGTGGTCTTCTCGCGTTCGGCGATCTCGGCCCGCATCGCCTCGAGTTCCTCGCGGGCGCTCTCATCGGGACGCCCACGCCGCTTGCCGGGGGCGCCCTCGAGGGCGCGCATCGTGCGCGAGATGTTCGCCGACACCGCCTCCTGATCCACGCGCTTGCCCTTCTTGCCGCGCCGCGGTCCAGAGGACGGCGCGCCCGTCGCGGCACCGGTCCCGGCACCGACGCCACCGCGACGGTCCTCGCGACGGCCCCCACCGAGCCCGCCCCCGGGCGTGGCCGAGGCGATCGGGCGAGGCGGGAGTGGCATCCCGGAAGTCACGGGACGCGGACGGGGTGCGCCGGGGACCACCGGCTGCGGCCTGGGGCGACCCGGGCCCGCGGGCGACGGGCCGGCAGCGGCGGCGGGGGGCGGCGCCT
>CAZYUL010000172.1:0-2024 GCA_964650715.1 uncultured Gemmatimonas sp.
GCATCTTCTCCGGATTCTCGGCGCGCGAGATCAGGTCGTTGATGTTCGACTTCAGCAACGTGGAGAGGCGGTCGAAGATGCCCATCGGTCAGCGGCCCTCGCGGAAGGCAGCCAGCTCGCGCAGGTGCGACGCGAGGGCCAGGGTGATGCTCTCGTAGCTCGCGAGGAACTCCTCGAAGTCGAGGTGCATGAGCTCGAGCGCTTCGGTCAGCACGACCTCGCCGCCCTGGATCCCGTAGGAGCCGTGCAGGAGGTCGGTCGCATTCAATTCGAGGAGGCGTCGGCAGAGGGCGTTGGCGTCCTTCGGCAGCGCCATCACCTTCACCCTGAGGACGACCACCGGCGGTGAATGGTGAATGACCACCGTGAAGTCGAAATCGCCGCCCGGCTGGACCGTCCACAGCCCAGGCTCGACCTCAGCGTAGCTGGCGCCCTCGTTGGCGAGGCGACCGAGGAAGCCTTCGATCTGCTCCGGCGTGACCATTGCGGACCTCGGGGTGAGGTTGACGACCTCGCGTACGCGCGCGGTGTCTCGGAAAGTTTCACCCCGGAGCGGCGTAACGCCAGTCGGGGTGGGGGGTTAGCGGCGAGAGGTGCACGGTCGGATCAGCTGCGCTTGATCTGGACGAGGCGTTCCCGCGCGAGGCGCCGGCCCGTCGGGGTCGCGGCGAGTCCCCCGCCCGCCGTCTCGCGGTACCGCACATCCATCTCCCGACCGATGTCCCCCATCGTGTCTATCACCTCATCGGCGGGGATCGCGAAGGTGATCCCGGCCATCGCCATCTCGACCGCGGCGAGCGCGATCGCAGCCCCGGTCGCGTTCCGGAACACGCACGGCAACTCGACCAGTCCGCCGAGAGGATCGCAGACGAGGCCGAGCGTGCCCTGTTGGGCGAGCGCAACAGCGTGACCCGCCTGCGTCGGCGTGCCACCGAGCATCTCGGTCGCCGCGCCGGCGGCCATCCCCGCGGCGGCGCCGGTCTCGGCCTGGCAGCCTCCCTCGGCGCCGCTCAGCGAGGCGCGCTGGGCGACGACCGCACCGATCAGCCCGGCGGTGGCGAGCGCATCCACGAGCTTCGCGTCATCGAGCCCCTTCTGCTCCGCGATTCCGAGCAGCACCGCCGGGAGCACCCCGGCGCCGCCCGCCGTCGGGGCGGCGACGATCACTCCCATCGCCGCGTTGACCTCCTGCACCGCGAGCGCGCGCATCAGCACGTCGCGGAAGACCGTGCCCGAGAGCGGTCCTGCGGGACCGGTCCGCAGCTTCGCGGCGTCGCCGCCGACGAGGCCGGAGTTCGACTTGAGGTCGCCGGTGAGTCCCTGCTCCACTGCGTGCCGCATCACACCGAGGGCGCGCCCGAGCGCGGCGCGGATGTCGGCGATCGAACGCCCCTGGTCGCGGGCCTCGATCTCGAGGGCGACCGTCGAGAGCGACACCCCGCGCGACTCGGCATCGCGGATGGCGTCGTGCAGTGCGTGGTACATCAGCCACCCACCTTGTCGATGCGGTGCGTCCAGCGGACCCACGGCAGGGCCTTGAGGTCCTCGCCGACCTTGTCGGCCGGCCGCTCGTCCACCTCGATCACCATGAACGCGTCGCCGCCGCGATGCTTCCTCGTGAGCCGCAGCGTCGCGATGTTCACCCCGTCGTCGCTGAGCAGACCCGCGATCTTCGCGACCGAGCCCTTGATGTCCTCGGCCACCACCACGATGGTGTGGTGCGAACCGTCCACCTCGACGGGATAGCCGTCGATCCGGCTGACGCGGATGCGACCCGCGCCGAGTGAGGCGCCGAGCATCACGTGCTCGCGGTGCTGCCGCTGGACGGTGATGCGCACCGAGTTCGGGTGCACCTCGGGTTCGTCGCCGAGGGTCGTCTTCTCGAAGCGGTAGGGGAGTCCCTCCTTCTCCATGATCGTGAGCGAGTCACGGAGCCTCTCGTCGTCCGGGCGGAAGCCGAGGAGGCCGCCGACGATCGCCTTGTCGGTGCCGTGGCCCTCGCCGGTGCGGGCGAAGGAGCCGTG
>CAZYUL010000173.1:0-2007 GCA_964650715.1 uncultured Gemmatimonas sp.
AGCGGCAGGAGTCGGAGAACATGAAGTGGAGCCCGTAGCGGCGGTTCCCCTCGCTCACGTTGTCGATCGCCACCGCGCCCTTGGAGAACTCGAAGTAGATGCCGTCGCGCTGGCCGCGCACCGTGTTGCCGATGACCCGCGTCGCCGGCGAGTTCCAGAGGTGGATCCCGTTGCCGTTGCGCGTCTCCTCGGCGCCCGCGGCCTGGATCGCGTTGCCCCGGATCTCGCAGCCCACGGACCGTTGCAGGTAGATCCCGAAGAGCGCGTCGGTGAAGCGATTGTCGAGGATCCGGCAGTCGAGGGACTCGATCACCCGGACGGCGGCGCGGTCCTCCATCTGCGAGACGCCGGTGTTGGCGAAGGCGACGCCCCGGATCGTGACCGAGTCGGCGTGGACGATGACGATCTCGTGCCGCCCCTCGCCGTCGAGCACCGGCCATCCCTCGCCGACGATCGTGAGGCGCGGGATCCGCACGAGGACGGTCGGCTCGCGGTAGGTGCCCGCCGTGATGCGGATCGTCGCGCCGGGCGTCGCGTGCTCGAGCGCGGCGCCGAGCGTCGCGTGCCCGCCGGCGCCGACCACGAGCTCCTGCGCCGGCGCGGAGGCCGCGATGCCGACGGCGACGCCGAGGGCGACGCCGGAGGCGAGCACACGGGCGGCCGCGCGCACGTCAGTGCCCGGCGTGCGCGGTGCGCGCGCTGTCGGCGAGGAGCGCCGCCCACGCGATCACCCGTCCGCCGAACCGCGCCTGGGCCGCGCGCGCCGACTCCGGCGTCGCGAACGCGACCGCGCTCCCCATCGGGCCGCGCAGGTCGCTCTCGACGAGGTAGCCGGCATCGGCCGCCGCGGTGAAGCTGCCCGGCCGCTCGAAGTCCGTCACCCAGAGCGAGCCGAGGCTCCCCGGCTCGGCGCCGCGCGCGTAGCCGGCGAGGCACTCCACCGAGTCGAACACGTGGATCCGCCCCGTCGCGGTGATCGCCTCCGCCGCGAACCGCGCGTCGGCGACCTCCATCCGGCAGTACCCGCAGGTGTCCTCGTGCAGGACCACCTCACGCGGGCCCGGCGCGCCGCAGGCGGCGAGGGCGAGGAGCGCGACGAGGAGCGCGATGCGCAGCGTCGCCGGGCGCGTCCGCATCACGCCTCCTTCCGCCGCGCCGTCGTGACGATCACGACCCCGACGACACCCGCTGCCAACGCGAGCGCGATCCCGCCGCTCGACGGCCACGACGTCGCCGTGAAGTTGAGCAGCTTCTTCCGGCCGATCAGCGGCGGCTGGTACGTCATCCCCGGGATCTTGATGATCGCGTTCTGGTGGTCGAGGTCGTGGCCGTAGTCGTAGCCCCCGGGCCAGTCGCCCCCGCGCCCGCCCCCGTGGACCGCCGGGAGGAGGTGGCCGACGGCGTGCTGCGCGCGGCGGCGGCCGACGGCCGCGACCGCCAACCCCCCGGCGATGAGCCCGGCCAGGATCCACGGCATCCACCGCAGCTCCGGGATCGCGTCGGGCTCGATCGCCTTCATGCCGATGTAATGGTTCAGGTTGTTGATGCTGTGCAGGTCGTTCTCCTTCAGCCCGTCCACGCCGTCAATGCGGATGA
This sequence comes from uncultured Gemmatimonas sp., assembly GCA_964650715.1. GTDB lineage: Bacteria > Gemmatimonadota > Gemmatimonadetes > Gemmatimonadales > Gemmatimonadaceae > Pseudogemmatithrix. Next base: position 1,597 of record CAZYUL010000173.1, read on the forward strand.
GCATCCCGAGTCCCTCGGGGTACTGCGGCGCGATCAGGTCCACGCGCCAGAGGGGGAGGATGTAGGCGGCGGTCATCACGAGCGCCGCCGCCGCGAGGATGAGACGTGAACGGGCGGTCATCATCGCCTCACTGTCCGCCGGAGGCCGCGCGCTGGATCCGGCCCAGCGTGCCCTTGAGCGCCACCGCCGAGCCGGCCGGCGACACCCGCACGTATCCCTGCATCTCCTGGTGCAGCGCCGAGCAGAAGTCGGTGCAGTACATCGGGTAGACGCCGGGCTTGAGGGGGATCCACTTCAGCGTGCGCGTCTCGCCGGGCATGACCAGCAGCTCGGCGTTGGTCGCCCCGAGGATCGCGAAGCCGTGGGGCACGTCCCAGTCCTGCTCGAGGTTGGTGACGTGGAAGAGCACC
>CAZYUL010000174.1:0-1991 GCA_964650715.1 uncultured Gemmatimonas sp.
GCGGTCGCCACCGCCGCGGCCAAAGGGAGCGCGCCCGCGTTCGAGCGCGAGACCTTCGCCTATGACCGCAGCGGCCGCCGCGACCCGTTCGTGTCGCTCATGAGCACCAGCGAGCTGCGCCCGCTCGTGAGCGACCTCAAGGTCGTCGGCATCACCTACGATGCCGCCGGCCGCAACTCCATTGCCGTGCTGCGCGACCTGGGCACCAAGGAGCAGTACCGCGTGCGCGTCGGGCACACGCTCGGCCGCATGCGCGTGGCGTCCATCACGCCGCGCGCGCTCGTGTTCACCATCGAAGAATTCGGATACAGCCGGCAGGAGACGCTGGCGCTCGGGGATTCCAACAAAGAGAGGAAGCAATGACGCGAGTCTGGACGCTGGCCGCGCTGCCAGCCGTCGCGCTGCTCATCGGCGCGACGCCTGCGTATGCCGCGCGTGCGGCGCATCACGATACCGCGGTTGCCCCCGCGCGTCCCGAGGCGGTCCGCGATGCCGCGGCCGTCACGGCGCTGTCGCTCGTCCCGGGTGACGGGCAGGCCGACCTGATCATCGCCGTGTCCGGCCCCATCGCCGTGCAGGACTTCACCGTCCCCACGCCGCACCGCATCGTCCTCGACATCACGGGGGCGCGCCTCGGCTCGATCGGCAACGCCTACGATCGGGTCGCCCGCGGCGGGATCACCAACATCCGCACGTCGCAGTACCGCGCCGACGTGGTCCGCATCGTCCTCGACATCGACGGGCCGCGCGCCTACGCGGTGTCGCGCGAGGACGGGATGGTCCGCGTGGCGGTGAAGGGGCCGGCGAGCTTCGCCGCCTGGCACTCGTCAGGCGCCCTGCTCGCCGAGGCGATCGCCGCCCCGCCGGTGAGCGCGCCCCGCGCCGAGCGCGTGACCACCGAGGTCGCGACCGGCTCGGTGGCCGACTCGGTGAACGCCGACTCCGCCGCGACCAGCGTCGATGCGATCCTGGCCCGTGCCGACGAGTCGGCGCGCCCGGCCCCGTCCGCTGCAACGCCGGCCGCCCTGCCGGTGGCCGTGGCGGTGCAGCAGTCGCGCATCACCGTCACCTGGTCCGACGCCGACATCCGCGACGTGCTCGCCGGCTTCGCCACCTTCTCCGGCCGCACGATCGTCGTCGGCAAGGACGTGGCCGGGACGGTCACCGCCGAGATCAAGGACCAGCCGTGGGATGTCGCCCTCAAGGCGATCCTCGAGGCGCAGGGGCTCGCCGCGAGCGAGGAGACCTCGGGCATCATCACGGTCGACAGCTACAAGAACATCCTCGAGAAGCAGTCGAGCGAGCCGGTCACCACGCAGATGGTGAACGTCAACTACGTCTCGGCCTCCTCGCTCGTCCCCACCGTGCAGGGGCTCCTCCACAAGGAATGCCCGCAGGGCGCCTCCAACTCGGCCGGTCCGGGCGCGGCGCCGGGGGCGAACGGCTGCATCATCCGCGGCTCCGTCGCCGCCGATAGCGGGACCAACTCGCTCATCATCACCGAGGTCTCCTCGCGCCTCCCCAACCTCCTGCAGTACGTGAAGGGGCTGGACGTGCGCACGCCGCAGGTGGCGCTCAAGGCCAAGATCATCTCGGTGTCGCGCACGCAGATCGAGCAGCTCGGCCTGTCGTACGACCTCGGGTCGAGCGGGACCTTCTTCAACACGCTGCTGCCGCGCATCCCCGAGGGGCAGAACGCCCCGGGGCAGTTCGAGTCGCAGGTGGAGCTGGGCGGTGACGCCCTCGCCGGCGTCTCCAACGCGCAGCGAAAGTACAAGCAGGGCTCGGCGCTCAACCTCATCTTTTCCACGGCGCTCGGGAAGTACTCGCTCACCTCGTTCCTCGACGCCCTGCGCGAGACGTCGCTCTCCGACATCCAGGCCGAGCCGTCCATCGTGACGCTCGACAACCGCGAGGCGAAGATGCTCGTCGGTGAGGAAACCCCGGTGCGCGTGATCGACGCGGGCGCCGCGGGGGCCGTCGGCGTGCCG
>CAZYUL010000175.1:0-1960 GCA_964650715.1 uncultured Gemmatimonas sp.
AGGTCGTCCACCGAGCGCAGCGACTCGCGCCAGTTCAGGAAGTCGTGCGTGGCGCGGCGTTCCGGCTTGTTCGCTGCCGCGTCCCAGTTCTCCAGCACCACAATCTGATCGCTGGCCGGCAGCGGGATGGTCGGGACCAGCAGTTGCCGCACTGTTTCGAAGGTGCCCGCACCCACGCAGATCGCGAAGGCCATTGAGAGGCCCCCGACCATCGTGAGCACCGGGTACTTCAGGAGCATTCGCCCGCCGAGCTTCAGGTCCAGCCAGGAGAAGCGGAGTTGGTCGAACCACGCCAGGCCGCGCGCGTTGCGCACTTCGCCGAGCTCGTAGTCCGTGCTTCCGAACTCCGCTCGCGCCCGGCGCGCCGCCTCGGCAGGCGGCACTCCCTCGCGGATCAGGTCCGCGGTGTGCATCTCGATGTGATGGAGGAACTCTTCGCGCAGGTCCGCGTCCACCTGCTGCGTCCCCGAGACCCCGCGCCAGAGCGAGCGCAGCCGCGCCACCAGTGGAGCGAACATCGCTCAGACCTCCCGGGGCTTGGCGGCCAGCGCCAGAGCGAGGGCTTCCGCGAGGCGCTTCCAGCTCGCGGTCTCTTCCGTGAGCGTGCGCCGGCCCGCGGGGGTGAGGCGGTAGTACTTGGCGCGGCGGTTGTTTTCGGAGGTGCCCCACTCGGTGTCGAGGAGGCCGCGGTGTTCTAGCCTTGCCAGCGCTTGGTAGAGCGCGCCCTGTTGGATGACGAGGGCTCCGCCGGAGATCTGTTGGATCCGGAGGAGGATGCCGTATCCGTGGAGCTGGCCGAGGGATACGGCTTTGAGGATGAGGACGTCGAGGGTGCCGGGGAGGAGTTCGGCGGGGGGCATTGGCTCTCCTTAGGTGCTAAGGAGAGTTACGGGTGCGGTGGGGACTGAGTTTCAGGAGGGGCTCGCAACTGTCCGCCCTGACGCTTGCTGTGCTCCCCGGGGACTGTCGCAAGTACCGGGGGGGCCGTTTCTCGAGCCTTGGGAGGTGGAAGCGTCAACCGCACTTGAGCGAGCGCCCCATCAACCGCTAGCGGATGCCGCAGCCGTCCCTGTCGATCCGCAAGAGCGTCGCTGGGGGAACCGCCTCGGTGGCGCCCAGCGACGAGCGCCATCGCCGCTCCCAATCAAGGAGCGTCGCGCCCCCGAGTTCGGTGGCCGGTGTCACCTCGGCGAGCCAGAGCGACCGCATTCCTTCCGGTCCCACCTGCCGCAAGAGGAACGAGACGAATGAGGCAGCCTGCAGGTAGGCGCGAAGGTCAGACTGCTCGCGGAATCGGCCGATGAGCGTGCCGAGGTCAATCCACCCGTCCCGCGCTGCCAGTGCCACCGCGACCGCGGTGTTTGTGTATCCGCCGCAGTGTCCGTCCGCGGCCTGCGCGAGCCCCTCCTGCAGCCAGGCGTTCCGGCCGCCGATTGGCGTCCACGCCTGCGCGGCGACGACGTGCATCACCTCGTGCCGGTCGAACACTCGCCAATCGGGGTTTGTCACCAGAAAGACCGCCCTCGCGGCCGTGTGCGCGAAACCGGTGACAGCGGCTCCGACGAGCGACCGCATTTGCTCCCGCGACTCGACGTAGAAGACATCGAGGGGGCCGGGGAGCGGTGGCGCGCCGAGCAGCACTTGCGCTTCCTCGAGGGCGCGCGGGAGTCGGGCGCGCAGGCTGTCGCGGTGCGTGAACGGATACGTCCCGCGGAGGAAGTAGGCGCGGATGCCGGGGACGGAGTCCCGCACCCAGCGGAACGAGGTGTCGGCGAGGGCGGACGCCGCCAGGCCCTGCGGCGGTTGCGCGTCGAGGCGCGCGGACGATCCGACGAGCCCGAGGAAGATCGCCACTATCGGCGCGCAGATGAGCGTTTGCCCGGAGGCGCAGCGAGGGAGATACCGTGGCATCCTCCAACCATACTCCTCCGAATGTCCTCCCGTCAGCTCTGCGGGGGCG
>CAZYUL010000176.1:0-1906 GCA_964650715.1 uncultured Gemmatimonas sp.
GTCCCTGCGCCGCGAACGCCTCGTTGAGCTCGATGACGTCGAGTTGCTCCCTCGTGAGTCCCGCGCGCGCGAGGACAGCGCGTGTCGCCGGCACCGGTCCCATCCCCATGATGCGCGGTTCGACGCCCGCCGCTGCGCTGGCGACGACCCGCGCCACGGGCGTGAGCCGATGCGTCCCCAGCGCGGACTCCGACGCCAGGAGGAGCGCCGCCGCACCGTCGTTCAGGCCCGAGCTGTTCCCCGCCGTCACCGACCCCTGCCCGTCGTGCCGGAACGCCGGCTTGAGCTTCCCCAGCACCTCGAGGGTGGACTCGGGGCGGATGAACTCGTCCTGCTCCACGACGAGTGCCGGTCCCTTCCGTTGCGGGATTCCCACCGGCGAGATCTCCTCGGCGAAGCGGCCGCTCGCGCGCGACGCGGTCGCGCGCTGCTGCGAGCGGAGGGCGAACGCGTCCTGGTCCGCGCGGCTCACCTTGTACTGCGCGGCCACGTTCTCGGCCGTCTCACCCATCGAGTCCGTGCCGTGCAGCGCCTTCATCGCCGGGTTCACGAACCGCCAGCCGAGGCTCGTGTCGAAGAGCTGCATGTCGCGGGCGAAGGGGGTGGCGCCCTTGGACAGCACGTAGGGAGCCCGGGTCATGGACTCGACGCCGCCCGCGATGTAGAGATCGCCCTCCCCGACCTTGATGGCGCGCGCGGCGTTCGCCACGGCGCTGAGTCCCGACGCGCAGAGACGGTTGACCGTCTCGCCGGGGACCGTCACCGGGAGTCCGGCGAGGAGGAGCGACATCCGCGCGACGTTTCGGTTGTCCTCCCCCGCCTGGTTGGCGCAACCCATCACGACGTCGTCGATCGCAGCGGGAGCGAGTGACGGGTGGCGCGCGAGGAGGGCCCGGATCGCGTGCGCGCCGAGGTCGTCGGCTCGGACCGCAGCGAGAGCGCCCCCGAGGTTCCCGATCGGGGTGCGGATGCCGTCAACGAGGTAGGCGGTGGTCATGCCGGGAGCGGCTTCTGGGTGCGGTACGCGGTGCCACGGAAGTGGCCGACGGTGGTGCCGAACTGGTTGACCACCGTGACCTCGGTGAAGCCGAGGCGGTTGGTGGAGGTCTCCTCGACCGCGGTGGCGGTCAGCGTGTCACCGGCGCGGACGGCCGCGGGGAAGCTCACGTGGCAGTCCACCGCGACCGCGATCTCCCCGTTGGAGTTGCAGGCGAAGGCAAAGGCGCTGTCGGCGAGTCCGAAGACGATCCCGCCGTGGGCGACGCCGAAGCCATTCACCATCTCCTCGCGGACCGTCATGCGGACGACCGCGTGCTGGGCCTTCACCTCCACGAGCTCGACCCCGAGCCACTTGGAGTACGCGTCGCGGGCGAGCATCCGCTCGACGACGGCGCGCGCGAGCGTGTCGGCGTCGCTCACGGGACGAACCTCCCGCCCCGCGCCACGCGCCGGAGCAACGGGCTGGGACGGTACCGGTCCTCGCCGTACTCCGCCTGCAGCGCCTCGAGCGTGGCGAGCACGGTGCCGGCGCCGATGAGGTCGCACCAGGCGAGGAGGCCGCGCGGATAGTTCACGCCTTTCGTCATCGCCGTCTCGAGGTCCTCGCCGGAGGCGATGCGGAGGTGGAGCGCATCCACCGCCTCGTTGACCAGCATCGCGACGATGCGGTCGACGATCACGCGACCGAGGGTCTCGTCCTTCGCCGGCGTGGGGGCCGCCGCACCGTCGCGGTAGTCATAGTAGCCGCGCTTCGACTTCCGACCGAGCAGGCCCGCCTCGACGAGCCGTCGTTGCATCACCGACGGGCGGTACCGGGGATCGTAGGACATCGCCTCGAACACCGACCGCGTGACGGCGTAGTTCACGTCGTTGCCGATGAAGTCCATCAGCTCGAACGGTCCCATCC
>CAZYUL010000177.1:0-1829 GCA_964650715.1 uncultured Gemmatimonas sp.
GTACGTGCTGCACCAGATGGTCACCGTGATGCGCGGCGGCGAGGAGGTGAAGCTCTCCAAGCGGGCCGGCAGCTACGTCACGGTGCGCGACCTGATCGACGAGGTGGGGCGCGATGCCGTGCGGTACTTCTTCCTGATGCGGAAGGGCGACTCGCAGCTCGTGTTCGACGTGGACCTCGCGCGGTCGCAGTCCGAGGAGAATCCCGTCTACTACATCCAGATGGCCCACGCTCGCCTCTGCGGGATCTTCCGCGTCGGCGCGGTGGACCAGGCCCGCGTGACCGGCGAGGGCGTGGACTGGGGCGCGATCGACCAGCCCGAGGAGCGTGAGCTCGTGAAGGCGCTGCTCGACTGGCCCACGCTGCTGCACCACGCTGCCGAGGCGCTCGAGCCGCATCGGATCGCGACTTGGCTGCTGGAGACCGCCCGCCTCGTGCACACCTGGTACCACAAGCACCACGTCCTGATCGACGACACGCGGGTGATGGAGGCGCGTCTCGCGCTCGCGAAGGCGGCGCGCATCACGCTCGCGAACGGCCTCACGCTGCTCGGCATCAGCGCGCCCGAGCGGATGTGAGCGCGTAGCTTTCCCAGCGGCGGAGCGCCGGGCGGTCCCCGGCGCCCCCCGACCACCATCCACCTCCCATCCGCCGCAAGAGTGCCGGTCCTCGTCGTCGGTTCCGTCGCGCTCGATTCCGTCGAGACGCCCTTCGGCAAGGCCGAAGCGGTGCTCGGCGGGTCGGCCAACTACTTCTCCGCGTCCGCGTCGCACCAGACGCCGGTCCAGCTCGTCGGCGTGGTCGGGGACGACTACCCGGTCGAGAAGCTCGAGCCCCTGAAGGCGCGCGGCGTGGACTTCGCCGGCCTCGAACGCGCGAGCGGGGAGTCGTTCCGATGGCGCGGACGCTATCGGCACGACCTGAACGCGGCCGAGACGCTGGAGACCCGGCTCGGTGTCTTCTCGAACTTCCGGCCGAAGCTGCCGCCACAGTTCGTCGACGCCGAGTACGTCTTCCTCGCCAACATCGATCCCCGCCTGCAGCTCGACGTGCTGCGCCAGGTGAGGCAGCCCCGGCTGGTCGCCTGCGACACCATGAACTTCTGGATCGAGTCGCGCCGCGGCGACCTGCTCGAGCTGCTCAAGCGGGTGGACCTCATCACATTGAACGACGGGGAGGCCCGGCAACTGACCGAGCAGGCGAACCTGGTGCAGGCGGCGCGCTGGATCCTCGCGCGCGGGCCGCGGACCGTGTTGATCAAGAAGGGGGAGCACGGCGCCTTCATGTTCACGAAGGAGACCATCTTCTTCGCGCCGGCTTACCCGCTCGAGTCGGTCTTCGACCCCACGGGCGCCGGGGACTCGTTCGCCGGGGGCCTCATGGGATGGATCGCGCGGACCGGCGACCTCTCGGACGCGAACCTCCGGCGCGCGGTGATCGTCGGCTCGGCGATGGGATCGTTCGTCGTCGAGGGGTTCTCGATCAACCGCCTGCTCGAGATCACCCGCGCCGACATCGACCGCCGCGTCGGTGACTTCCACCGCCTGGTCACCTTCGACCAGGAGCTGATCGCGTGAACGCCGACGGGTTCACCTACGCCTCGGCCGGCGTGGACATCGCGGCCGCGGAGGACTCCAAGCACCGCATCAAGCGCCTCGTGGAGTCCACGTTCACGGCGGGCGCGCGCGGCGGCTTCGGCGGGTTCGGCGGGATGTTCCGCGTCCCCGAGGGCGCGCGGAAGCCGCTGCTCGTCGCGAGCGCCGACGGCGTCGGCACCAAGATCAAGGTGGCGATCGAGGCCGACCGCCACGACACGATCGGCCACTGCCG
>CAZYUL010000178.1:0-1606 GCA_964650715.1 uncultured Gemmatimonas sp.
ACCCACGACCTTCGGCTCCGGAGGCCGACGCTCTATCCAGCTGAGCTACTCGCGCGAACCGTGAAAGCTAGCCGCCGTCGGGGGGCCGGGGTAGGCCGACGAGAGGTTCCGCCGACACGCGGGTCGGGCCCGTCCCGATGCCGTGCCGCCCCGGCGGCCGTATCGTTGCGGTGTCAGGCCCGGCTCCCCACCCCGACCCGCCGAGGTCCATATGTCAGAGCCCTTCGCACCGATCGACGCCGCGACCATCGCGGCGCTCAACGCCGGCGACGAGCGCGCGCTCGAACGGATCTTCCGCGATCACTACAACGTGCTCCTCGCGCGGGCGCAGGAGCGCCTCCGGAGCGAGCCCGCGGCGGCGCCCCGCCTCGTCGCCTTCACCATCCGCGAGCTCTGGGAGGAACGCGACGGCTTCCACACGTCGGCCGAGGTGGAGGGCTTCATCAACGAGGAGCTGCGGCAGCGCGCGCGCTCGGTGCGCGCCCGGATGGCGGCCGTCCACCGCTTCGAGAAGAACGAGGGGGTCGCGGCGCACGTGCCGCCGGCGCCTCCCTCGGTGGACCAGCTCTGGTCCGAGATCGCGACGGTGCTCCACACGCCGCAGGAGGACCGCGAGTCCCGGCGAAAGCGGCTGCGCGAGCACGCGGCGCACGAGGCGGCGGAGCACATCGCGCACGTGGCCGAGCGTCGCCCGTGGCGCACGCCGGCGATCCTCACGGGGGTCGGCGTGGTCGGCCTCCTCATCGGCTACCAGTGGGCGAACCGCGCAAGCGAGCGGTCGGTGGTCAACCAGCTGCTGCTCGCCGCCGACGCGCAGACCGTCACGACGCGCGCAGGGCAGGTCGGGTCGCTCACCCTCGCCGACGGCAGCCAGGCCCGCATCGGCGCCGACTCGCGCCTGGTGGTCGTGAAGGGGTTCGGGAGCGAGTACCGCACCGCGGCCGCGACGGGGACCGCGTCGTTCGTCGTCGCCGAGGGAGGGGACAGGCCGCTCGAGATCCGTCTCGGGGACGTGAACGTCCACTCCGAGGCGGGGGAGTTCGCGGTGCGCGACTACCCGGACGAGATGCTGCGCTTCGTGCGGGCGAGGGTGGGGACGGTGCACGTCGCGTCTCCCGAGGGGGACCGCACGGTGCGCGAGGGGGAGACGGTGGTCATCACGCGCGACAGCAGCGTCCGGGTCGCGACGGAGGAGGAGGCCGCGCAGGCGTTCGCGTGGCTCGAGGACAAGCTCATCCTGCGGGACGTCACGGTGGGCGGCGCGCTCCAGCAACTCTGGCGGTGGTACGGTGTGGACATCGCGGTGCGGGACTCCGCCGTGCTCGACCGGCGCCTCTCGCTGAACGTGCCGCTGGAGTCGTCGCAGGCGGCGATCGCGGCGGTCGAAGGGGCGGCGTCGCTCCGGTTCGCGTGGGAGCAGAACAAGATGACCTTCCGCGACGCAGCGGTCCGCCGCTGAGGGAGCACGCGATGGCCGAACGGCGAACGCCCCCGGCCGAGTGGCCGGGGGCGTTCGTGTGACGAGGGTGTTCAGTCGGGGCGACTGGATTCGAACCAGCGACCTCCTGCTCCCGAAGCAGGCGCTCTACCGGGCTAAGCTACGCCC
>CAZYUL010000179.1:0-1559 GCA_964650715.1 uncultured Gemmatimonas sp.
CCGCGCCGGCCGGCGCGCCGGCGGCCGCCTCGGCCGCGGCGGCGATGGTGGCGGCGAAGGCGGCGCGGTCGAGCCGCGCGCCTGCCTTCCAGACACCGGCGATCGCACGGGTCGCCGTGATGTCGGTGGTGGGGTCGCCATCGACGAGGAGGAGGTCGGCGCGACGGCCGACGGCGACCCGGCCGCGGTCGCCGAGCCCGAAGAGCCGCGCGGGCACGCTCGTCGCGGCGGCGAGAGCCTGCGCTGGCGTGAGACCGGCCTCGACCAGCAGGGCGAGCTCGCCGTGCAGGGAGACGCCGTGGGCCGTGCCGGGATTCCCGGCGTCGGTGCCGGCGAGGATGGGGACGCCCACTTGATGGAGCGCACGCACCGTCTCGATCGCCGCCGCGTACGAAGTCGCGGGAGCACCGGGCCGGCGCGGGAAGGCCTGCTTCAGCATCGTGCCGTCGGTGCGGGCGATGTAGGGGGCGAGGCGGGCGTCGGTGACGAGCGCCGTGCCTGCCGAGGTGCCGGAGATGCTCTTGAGCACCGACATCGTGGGGATGACGAAGGCGCGGCGCTTCGCGACGAGGGTGGCGAAGGCGGCGTCGGGCGCGGAATCGACGAAGAGGTGGACCAGGCCGTCGGCGCCGGCCTCGATCGCCTCACGCGCGCTGGTGAGGTCGCCGATGTGGACGAGGGCGAGCTTGCCTCGCGCGTGCGCGGCCGCGATCACCGCGCGAAGGGTCTCGCGGTCGATGGTCGGGAGGCTCATCCCGTAGGTGCGACCGTTGTCGTAGACGATCTTGATGTAGTCGGAACCCTCGGCGATGCGGGCATCCACGAATGTCCGCGCCTCGTGCGGCGCCGTGATGGTCGGGATCGGCATCCCGTACTCGGTGCCGTGTCCCTTGGGTGCGGTGACGAGGATGCCAGCCGAGCGGAGGTCGGCGCGGGAACCCGCGCGACCAGCGGCCTGCTCGTCGCGGAAGCGTCGCGCGGCGGCGTGGTCGGAGAACATGTCGAGCTCGGTCGTGACGCCGAAGACGAGCGCGGTCTCGAGGGAGCCCGGCCAGACGTGCGTGTGGGCATCGATGAGGCCGGGGAGGAGGGTCTTCCCCGCGCCGTCCACGATCACCGCGCCGGCGGGGGCGGCGATCGAGGACCCGATGCGGGCGATGCGACCATCGGCGATGAGGACGTCCTGCGCGGGGAGGGTCCGCTCGCCGTCGAAGATTCGGACGGCACGGAAGAGGGTCGGCGCGGCAGCGGGCGATACGGGCTGCGCCAGAGCGGGATCGGCGAAGGCCGCGGTGGCGGTGGCGGCGGCAACGAACAGGCGGAGCGAGCGGGCGAGTGGCATCGTGGCGTCCCTGGGGTGAGAGCGTGCGGATCTGTGCCCTCAGGGTAGGGGTGCCGCGGGTCGCGTCCCATTGCGATCCGTCAGGAGCGGGAGGTGACAGATGTCAGGTGGCGCGATCGATGCGGTCGGCCACCTGAATCTCGGTACAACTCACGCGTCGGCGGTCAAGTGCAGTTGTCTGTGTAGTTCGCCTGGGAGGGACGTCGTGATCAGGCGG
>CAZYUL010000180.1:0-1513 GCA_964650715.1 uncultured Gemmatimonas sp.
CAGCTCGATGAAGTCGGTGAAGGCGAGCCGGAGGTAGTCGAGCGTGAAGGGGCGCTTCGCGGCGCGGGCGACCTGCACGCGCTGGATCGGCGTGAGGTTGCGGTAGACATCGCGGCGCATCGCGTCGAGCTTCTCCTGCAACGGCGCGATCTCGGGGGCGACGTCCAGCTTGCGCTCCTCCGCCGTGCGGCGGAGCGCCTCGATCTGCCGCTCGAGCTCGGCGATCGGCTTCTCGAATTCGAGTGCGCTGGTGCCCACCGTCACCCTCCCCGGACGAGTCGCACGCGCTCCGGACCGACGAGCGCGCGGAGCTCCAGCAGGGCCGGACCGGCGGTCGAGAGCTTCAGCGACGCCGACCGGAGCCGTGCCGGGCTCCCATCCTTCCCCCTCCAACGTAGCTCCAGCGGGGCCGAGCCGGGATGGGCGTCGGCGACGGCGCGGATGTCCTTCATCACGGCCGCCGGGAGGCCGGCCTCGGGGTCGAGGTCGAGGGCCACCGCGAACTGCCCCGTCGCGCGCAACTCGGCGAGCCGGGTGATGCTCTCGACGATGAAGGTCGGATTGTCGGCCGCCTCGTCGCGGCGCGAGTACCCGCCCCGGATGAGCACCGGCACGTCGGTCCGCACACGGTCCGAGATCGCGGCCCACGCCTCGGGGAAGACGAGGATCTCGGCCGAGCCGGCGAAGTCCTCCACCTGGAGCCGCGCGAACTCGGCGCCGCTCTTCTTGCTGAGCTGGCGGCGGATCGCCGTGATGACCCCGCCGATCGCGATCGGCTCCGGCGTCCAGCTGCCGAGCTGGGCGACCGTGTGCGTCGCGAGGAGCTCGCACTCCGCGCGGAAAGGCTCGAGGGGGTGGCCGGAGATGTAGAAGCCGAGGATCGCCTTCTCCTGCGTGAGTCGTTCGCCCTCGGAGAAGGGGGGGATGTTCGGGAGGACCGGCGTGATCTGCGCGGGACCCGCCCCCTCGGCCGTTGCGGCCATGAGGTCGCCGAAGAGCGAGCCCTGGCCCGTCGCCTGCTCGGCCTGCGTGAGCGAGGCCGACTGCATCGCGCCGTCGAGGGCTGCGACGAACTGCGCCCGGTGCCCGTCGAGCGAATCGAGCGCGCCGGCGTGGATCAGCGCCTCGAACACACGCCGGTTGCAGACCCGGAGGTCCACCCGCTCGCAGAGGTCGTAGAGCGAGGTGAACGGCTTCTCGCGGCGCGCCCCGATGATGGACTCCGCGGCGCTCGAGCCGACGTTCCGGATGGCGCCGAGTCCGAACCGGATCCGAGTGTCGCCGACGACGGTGAACTTCCACCCCGACTCGTTGACGTCGGGGGGGAGGATCTCGAGGCCGAGGTCGCGCGCCTCGCCGATGTACTTGACCACCGCGTCGGTGTCGCCGATGCAGGCCGAGAGCAGCGCGGCCATGAACTCCGGCGCGTAGTGCGTCTTGAGGTACGCGGTGTGGTACGAGAGGATCGAGTAGGCGACCGAGTGCGACTTGTTGAAGCCGTAGCGGCCGAAGG